>NZ_JBIAFT010000011.1:0-330399 GCF_042869455.1 Streptomyces sp. NPDC007025
CACCGACCCCGTCGCCAACATCGTCGCCGCCTGCAACTACGCCGCCGACCGCTACGGCAGCATGGACAACGTCGACTCCGCCTACTGACACACCCCGCAACACACCACACCGCTGAACCGCCAGGGAGCGGGTGGGAGGAACACACCTCCCACCCGCTCCCCGCACGTGCGGAGCGGCCGGGCCGGTGGTCGTTCTCCGGCCGGGCGCGGGGAGCTCAGGTGTGGATCGCCAGCTTGAACTGCGCGTGCACCAGGTCCCGGGACCGGGAGTCGTTGTGGGCGACGCGGATGGCCAGTGGGACGTCCGGGTGCACGAAGAGCTCATGGTGCTTGGTGAAGCACTGCATGCCGGGGGAGGGGCGCCGATGGTCGGTGGCCGTGGTGTCCACCGGGTCGTCGGTGAGGCCGAGCGGGTCGCGTACCACCTGGTCGCGCAGTTCGCTGTAGTCGCCGGGCTCCCACTGGATCATGACGGTGACGACGCCCCATCCGTCGACGGCGGGCCAGATCAGTCCGGATCGGTCGTCGGCGCGCCAGTCGGAGACGTCGTAGCCGTCCGGTTGCCGTACCTGGTGCATGCCCTCGGCGTCGTAGGACTCGCCTCCGCCGAACGGGAAGCGCACCACGTGGTAGTCCCCGTCGGAAGCGACTCTCTGGTTCTCGTTCATGATCAGCGAGCACACGGGTATGGGCATCGGCTCTTTCCCTTCAGGCTCCTGGGGTCCGCCGACGGCCGAGTGCGGCCCCGGCGTCCAGACAAGGATGCGCCGTCACCGTGCGCGTGATGACGGTTTCACCGTGTCGCCGTCGAACCGTTGCAGACCGCCTGCGGCTCCTGTCGCCGACTGCCTGCGGCTGCCGCCGCGTGCCGCCCGGCCGCCACGGCATCGCTGCCGCCCGCACGCGCTCTACACTGAGATGCTCCGCGGGTCCGGGCTGCCCGGATCGGGGGACACGGCATGAACGGGAGGAGAGCGGTGGCACCGGAGGCAGACGGTGGGCAGGACCCCTCCGCCGAGTTGCTGACGCAGGCCGCCACCGCCTTCGGCCTGTTGGCTTCGCCGTCCCGGGTGCACATCGTCTGGGCGCTGTCCCAGGGCGAGTGCGATGTCTCGCACCTCGCCGAACGGGTGGGCGGGACGCTGCCGGCCGTCAGCCAGCACCTGGCCAAGCTGAAGCTGGCCGGGCTGGTGCGTTCCCGGCGGGAAGGGCGGCGGCAGGTGTATCTGGTCGACGACCCGGCCGTCGTCACCGTGGTGCACGAGATGGTCCGGCAGTTGGCCGTCGGCCGGGGTACGCCGGTGGCCGGACTGCGGTCGGATGAGTTCGGTGCCTGAGTCCCCGGGACCCGGCCCCCGCACGGAGGGGGCGGCCCTTCCGCAAACGGGTGCCGGCACCGCACTCGCGGCACAGGCTCCGCTCACGGCGCTGCGGCACTTGGAGACCGGCCCGCGCGGACTGACCGAGGGGGAAGCCGAGGAACGCCTGGCGCGGCACGGGGAGAACACGCCGCCTGCCTGGCACACCCCCTCCCTGGCGCGGCGCCTCGTCCAACGGGTCCGTGAACCTTTCACCGCCGTTCTGCTGCTGCTGGGGCTGGTCTCGGCCGCGATCGGTTCCGTGGGGACCGCGTTGGTGATCCTGGCCCTGGTGACGGTCAGTTGCGTCCTGTGTGCCGTAGGGGAACTGCGGGCCGACCGCTCGGTCGCCGGGCTGCGCGCGCTGGTTGCCGGCACCGTCACCGTGCTGCGCCGCCGCGACACGTACGCCGCCCGCCCGGACGAAAGGGAGCTGCCGGTCGCCGACCTGGTGCCCGGGGACGTCATCCGGCTCGGGCCCGGCGATCTCGTGCCCGCGGACGTGCTGCTGCTGAGCTCCACCGGCCTGGTCGTCGGGCAGGCGCAGCTGACCGGGGAGTCGGGTCCGCTCGGCAAGTGCCAGGCGTCCGCCGGAAGCGGCGGGACCAGCACGGGAGATCCTGGCTCCGCACCCCCGTCCGGGGAACCGGACACCGGCACCCTTTTCGGCGAGCCGCATCTGTGCTTCCAGGGCAGTACCGTGCTCTCGGGAGGAGGGCGCGCTGTGGTGCTCGCCACCGGCGCGGAGACCGGGCTGGCCGCCGGGCACCAGCACACCCGTCCGCGGCAGAGCGCTTTCGACCGGGCGCTGCACGGCACCGCCTGGATCCTGGTCCGGTTCATGCTGCTGACACCCCCGGTCGTGCTGGCTGCGGACGCGGCCGTCAGCGGCCGGGGCGTGGCGATTCTGCCGTTCGCCATAGCGGTCGCCGTCAGCCTCACTCCCGAGATGCTTCCGGTCGTGGTCAGCGCGGTACTCGCCCGCGGCGCGGCCTCGCTCGCCCGGGAGCGCGAGGTGATCGTCCGGCGGCTGCCCGCACTGCACGACCTGGGCGCCATGGACGTGCTGTGCCTCGACAAGACCGGCACCCTCACCCAGGACCGTCCGGTCCTCGACCGTGCGGTGGATACGGCCGGTGCGCCGGACGCGGCGGTGCTGCGCTGGGCGGCCCGCAACTCGCTGTGGACGCTCCAGCTCGCCGAGACCCCGGTGGCCGACGCCTTGGACGACGCACTCCTGCACGCCGCCACCGAGCGCTATGGCCTTCCCTGCCTGGAGGAGGAGTACGAGGGAGTGGCGGTGCTGCCGTTCGACCCGGTCCGCCGGCTGTCGACCGCCGTGCTCCGTGCGTCCGGCCGTCCGGGAACGCACATCCTCGTCGTCAAGGGCGCGGTCGAGGCCGTACTGGAGCGGTGTGTGCTGGCGGAGCCCGAACGCGAGGAACTGCGCAGGTCGGCGGCGCGCTACGCCGCCGACGGCCTGCGGCTGCTGGCCGTGGCCACCGCCGAGCGCCCCTCCCGGGCAGGCCCGCATGCGTACAGTTCCGCGGACGAACACGGGCTCTCCTTCCGCGGGCTGGTCGCCCTGCGCGATGCCCTCGCCCCCGCTGCCCCCGAGGTGCTGCGGGGCCTGCGGGACCAAGGTGTCGGCGTCAGGATCCTCACCGGCGACCACCCCGGCACGGCGGCCCGCGTCTGCCGCGAACTCGGCCTGGAGCCCGGTGCGGAGGGCGTGCTGACGGCCGACCGCATCGACGGGCTGGGGGACCGTGCGCTCGCCGAGGCGGTCGGGCGCGTCACCGTCTTCGCCCGGTGCACTCCGCGGCACAAGGCCCGGGTGGTCGCCGCCCTGCGCGCGGCCGGGCACACCACCGGCTTTCTCGGCGACGGGGTGAACGACCTCGCTGCGCTGCGCTCCGCCGATGTGGGACTGTGCCCGCGCGATGCCGTGCCCACCGTCCGGGAGAGTGCCGACGTGGTGCTGGGCGAGCCGTCGTTCGCCGCGGTGGAGCCGGCCGTCACCGCGGGGCGGCACAGCAGCGTCACCCTCACCTCATACCTGCGGGTGGCGCTCTCCTCCAATCTCGGCAACGCCGTGGCGATGCTCGCCGCGGCCCTGCTGTTCCCGTTCGTCCCCATGCTTCCCGCGCAGGTCCTCGCCCAGAACCTGTTCTTCGACGCCGCGCAGCTCGCCTTCGCCTTCGACCGCCGGGAGCCAGCCGAACTGCGCCGGCCCGCCGCGCTGCGCCCCGGAGAGCTCCTCCGGTTCATCACCGGCTTCGGTCTGCTGAACGCGGCGGCCGACCTGGCCACCTTCGGGGTGCTGGCCTGGACCGTGGCGGAGGCGGCGACCGAAGCGGGCCAGGGGCTCTTCCACGCCGGGTGGTTCACCGAGAACCTGCTGACCCAGGCGATGGTGATGGTGCTGCTGCGCAGCGGCCGCGGTATCGGGCGGCGGCGACCGGCCGGTCCCGTGCAACTGGCCGCCGCCGTCCTCGCGGTCGTCGGTATCGTGCTGCCGCTCACCCCGCTGGGGCCTGCGCTGGGCATGGTCACCGCACTGACCGCCGCGTCGTACGCGCTGCTCGCCCTGGTCCTCGCGCTGTACGGAGCCGCGCTGGTCGCCGCCCGGCGGCGGGGCGGCCGCGCTGCCGGCTAGCGCGTCGGCGCCTCCCGGGAATTCGGCGCCGCCGGACGGTTCAGGCCGTGTCGCCGTCGGCCTCCTCCGGCCGGATGCGCTGCCCCCGCTTCGGTCGGTGCCAGGGGAGTCCGAGGCGGCGGAGCACCAGCGCCAGTCCGCCTGTTCCGTAGAGCGTGAACAGCGCGCCCTCTTCGAGCAGTTCCCGCTGTTCCTGTGCTCGCAGGTTCTCGGCCTCCTCGAATGTCCTGCTGCCCGTCGGACGCAGCCCGTCCTGGGTGTGGCAGGTCTGCCCGGGACGCAGCCGCGTCTGCGGGAGTTCCTCGCCGTGCTCGTCCAGGACCGTGCCCGCGCATCTCGGGGCCTGCGAGGTCGGAAGGGTTCCGGCCAGCTGGAACAGGCCCCAGCAGACCGGTGCGAGGAAGAGCACCAGCAGCCACCGTGCGACCTTCGTGGTGCCGTCCACCGGTCGTCCTGGTCTCGGCTCACGGAACAGCATGCGACCGCAGCCTAGTTCCCCGCGGCCGCCGGAGTCCCGCCCCGGCCCGCGGAGTTTCCCGGCCGGGAGCGACTCGCCCGGCCGCGCCGGGCCCCGGTGCCGGTTCCCCGGCGCGGATCCGCCGGCCGGGGCGGTTCAGCCGTAGGAGAGGTCGGAGCAGAGGTCGTCGGCGGCCGAGCGGCCGGTCTCCTCCGCTTCGCCCCGCCCGGACCCGGGGTCCGGGTCCGGGGTGCCGGACGAGGACGGGGGCCGGTAGTCGGCGCCGAGCGTCACGCGCAGCCCGGGCAGATCACCGGCCTCCAGGCGGGCACCGGGAAGGAGCCGGGCGAGCTGCGCGGCGTCCGACCGGGCGCCGGGGCCGTAGGTGAGCACCGTGGTCGTGCGGTCGCGCTCCACCGCGTTGCCGACGCCGGTCACGGTGAAGTGGTGGGCGCGCAGCTCCGCCGAGGCGGCGGCCGCCAGCCCGTGGGTGGTGGTGCCGTTGCGGACGGAGACGCTGATACCGGTACCGGAGACCGGCGTCCGGGGTGCCGGGGCCGACGGACTCCGTGTGCCGGGCCCGTGGGACGCTTCGGGACCGCCGCTCCCCTCCCGGGGCCGGTCGGCCCTCAGGTCGGCCCACAGCCTTTCGGCCTGGGGGTGGCGGACGGCGACGCGGTTGCCCTGGTAGCGCCAGGGGATGGTGACGAACTCGGTGTTCTCCAGGTCGATGTCCTTGAGGGACATCGCGAAGTCCACCATTTTCTTGGCCGTCCCCAGGCCCTCGTCCACGGTCAGGGACTCGGTGGCGGCGTCGGCGAGCGGGAGCAGCGTCGTGGGAGCGAACCCCTTCTCCTTGATCTTCTTGATCAGTGAGCCGACGAACGCCTGCTGGCGTTTGATCCGGCCGATGTCGGAGCCATCGCCTATCCCGTGCCGGATGCGGACGTAGTCCAGGGCCCGCTGCCCGGACACGGTCTGCTCGCCGGCCCGGAAGACGCGTGCGCCGCGGGAGCCCCGGTTGGGGTTCAGATCGCCTTGGTAGAGGTCTTCGGGCACGCACACCGGCACTCCGCCGACCGCCTCGGTCATCGCGGAGAACCCCTGGAAGTCGATGACGACGGTGTGGTCCACGCGCAGCCCGGTCAGCTTCTCGACCGTGTTCTGGGTGCAGGCAGGGTTGCCCTCGCGGCTGCCTCCGACGGAGAACGCCGCGTTGAACATGGTGTTGTGCCGGGCCGCTGTCCAGGTGCCGTCGGACAGCTTGCACGGGGGGATCTCCACCAGCGTGTCCCGGGGGAAGGAGACGGCCACCGCGTGCGCGCTGTCCCGGAAGATGTGCAGCAGGAACGCGGTGTCGGAGCGCCCCGTGTCGTCCTTGCGGCCCCCGCCCAGCCGGTCGTTCCCGCCGGTGCGCGCGTCCGAGCCGATCACCAGGACGTTCTGGCCGCCGGCGCCGGCGGCCGGGCGGTCCCTGCTCAGCCCGTCCGAACCGAACGTGGAGATGTTGCTGTTCAACCGCAGGAGGAACCATCCGGTTCCGGCGGCGGCCAGCACCAGCAGCGAGAGCGTCAGCAGCCCTGCCGTCCGGGCCCTGCCGGCGGTGCGCCGCCGGCGTCGGTTCCTCCGGCCTTCGTTGTGGTGCGGGGACTTCTCCGGGTGGCGGTCCGACATGCGCGCTCCTCGTCCGTGCGGCGTTCTGTGACAGCGAAGACGGCCGCACCGCTTTCAGGGTTGTACAGTTGCGCAATGTAGCAAGTGGTGAAGGATGGAGGCGGGGCGGATGTTTCTGCGCAACGGTCTGGAGCCGTGGCACCTGGTGGTCGTCGCACTCGTGGCGATGCTCGTCTTCGGTTCCAAACGGCTGCCGGACGCCGCGCGTTCACTCGGCACGTCCCTGCGGATCCTCAAGAGCGAGGCGCGGGCCCTCAGGCAGGAGTCCGCGCCGTACCCGCCGCGCGGGCCCGGGGACTCCGAACCTCCGGCCGCATAGCGCCGGTCCGGACGTGTCCCCGGAGCTCCCGGGGGGCCTGGCCGCTGCGGGGAGCCGCCGCGGGCGGTCGTGAGGCGACCCCCGTCCGGTGCGGAGGGACGCGCCGTCGGGGCCGGTGCGTCAGGAGCGCGCGGGGCCCGTGTGCCGCCCGGCGCGGGTGCGGCGCCGGTAATAGTGCACGGTCACCGCTGCCAGCAGCGGCCCCCAGGCGATCATCGGCACGTAGCACAGGTCGAGAAGCCACTTTCCCCAGCGCGCGATGTCCATCTCCGCGTGCGCGGTCGTCCAGAGGAGCAGTACGCCGTAGACGCTGCAGGCCATGGCGCCGAACGCCGCGGGCCCGACTTCGGCCCACACCGGCACCGGCCGGCCGCCGAGGAAGGGCAGCCACCGGGGCCACACCTCTCCCCAGGACCGCACCAGCCCGAGGGTCAGCCAGGCGAGCCCTTCCTGGAGCAGTGACAGCAACGGCAGGCCGAGCAGGCCCCACCCCGGCACCAGCATCGAGTCGTACTCGGCCTGCCCGAGCCCCAGCGGCACGCCCAGCACGACGGCCACTCGCCACAGGCCGGACGGGAGCGCGACCCACACCACGGCGGCCGCGGCGCGGCGCGCCCACGCCGGGACACCCGGCACCGTGCCGGCCGGGCCGCCCGCGCGCGGGTTCCGCGCGTGCGCCGTGCGGGAAGCGGTAAGGAGTCCTTGCAGAATGATCTTCGTGTGGCACGGTGGGAGGGGTAGGTGATCTCGTTCCTCTGGGGGTGGGGATGGCCCGGCCGAAGCCGTGGGAGGTCAGTGACGAGTTGTGGGCAGTGATCGAGCCGCTCCTGCCCAGGCACGAACGCCGCTTCCGGTACCCGGGCCGCAAGCGGATCGATGACCGCAGGACGCTGCAGGGCATCCTGTTCGTGCTCTACACCGGGATCCAGTGGGAGTTCCTGCCGCAGGAGCTGGGGTTCGGTTCGGGGCCCACGTGCTGGCGGCGGCTGGCCGAGTGGCAGCAGACCGGTGTGTGGGACGAGCTTCAGCGGGTGCTGCTGGACCGGCTGCGGGCGGCGGACCGCCTGGACTTCTCCCGTGCCACCGTCGACACGTCTCATGTGCAGGCCAAGCGGGGGCGAAGCCGCCCAAAAGTCGGCCCGAGCCCGGTTGACCGCGCACGGCCGGGCTCGAAACACCACGTGCTGACCGAGGGGAACGGTATCCCGCTGCGGGTGTCGTTGACCGGCGCCCACCGCAACGATGTCACCCAGCTCCTTCCGCTGGTCGACGGCCTGCCACCGGTGCGGGGCAAGCGGGGCCGGCCCCGCCGCAAGCCCCGCGCGCTGTACGCCGACCGCGGGTACGACCACGACATCTACCGCCGACGGCTCCGCGAGCGGAACATCACTCCGAAGATCGCCCGCCGTGGGCAGCCGCACGGATCGGGGCTGGGACGGGTCCGATGGGTCGCCGAATCCGCGATCGCCCATCTCCACGGCCCGCGTCGCTTACGCGTGCGCTGGGAGTCCCGGGACGACATACACGAGGCGTTCCTCCAACTCGCTCAGTGCATGACCCTCGCACGCAGACTCCCAGCATTCTGAAAGCACTCCGTAAGGGGACGTTCAGTGGACATCGCGATCCTCCTGGATCCGGCTGCCCGGGTTCCTGGACGGGCTCCGGGTCGACCCCGCCGATGCTTCCGGGTCTCCCGCCCCCCGGAGTCCGGCCGCAGGACGAACTCCCGTCCGTTCCGCAGCCGTACGGGCCCTCCCGTCGATCAGACCGCGGACGGACGGCCGGTACGGCCAGGGACGGATGCCGGCGCGCTCCCGCCCGCTGACATGCGCTCCTGCGGGCCTCCGCGCCGGCGGAACCCGTCCGGCCGGGTCAGCCGGCGCGGTCCGGCCGCGGAGGCGTCGCCGCGCCGCCGTCCTGTGTCGTGCGCGGGAGGGCTCCCCGGGTGAGCGGGGCAGCAGCCGGGCTTTCGCTTCCGGGCGGCTTCCGGCCCTCCGGTTCCACCGCGGTTCTGCTCCTGGCTCAACCGCGGTGCACGGCGCTGCGCGTGGTCCCTGGTTCGGGCGGGCGGGGTGCCGCACGGCACGGTTCCGCCGGGTGCTCCGGGCGGAGGGGCCGGCGTCGGCCCGGCCGCGCTACGGCCGGGGCCAGGGGCGGCCGTCCAGGCGTTCGATGTCGGTGTTGAAGCGTTTGAGGTAGGCGGCGAAGGCGGCGATGTCCTCGTCGTCCCAGTCGGCCATGATCCGCTCCAGGCTGCGCACGGTGCCCTCGCGCTCCTCGTCCAGCCGCTGCTCGCCCTCGGCGGTGGTGCGGAACTTGCGGGCCATGCCGCCGTCCGGGTCGGGGATCCGCTCCAGGAGTCCGGCGCGCACGGCGGCGGCCGTCTGCCGGTTGAGGGTGGAGGCGTCGAGGCCGAAGGCGTCGCAGAGTTGGCCGATGGACATCGGCCCCTGCATCCGGATCCGGCTGAGCAGGATGTAGGCGCTGCGGTCGAGTGTGCTGTCCTTGCGCCGCCCCTTGGACTTGTGCAGGTGGAGATAGCGGCTGAGCAGCATCTGCTCGTACTCCACCTGGCGCGTGGCCTCGTCCATGTGTCTCCTTCGGGGGCCGCGCGCCGGGCGGCCGAGCGTGCCTCCAGTGGTCCTGTGTATCACGCAGGGTGCATGGCACCTGAGATATGGCCTATACACATCATATGTATGATGCACATTCGATCCGTGCGCCACCGCTCCGTACCGGTGGAACCCCGAACCCGCAGAGGAGTCCCGTCATGGACGGTCCCCAGCCGACCTCCCGCACTGGCGGCGTCGTCGCCACGCTCGCGCTGGCCGGCACCGTTGCCGCGGTCATGCAGACCCTGGTGACCCCGCTCATCGCCGAACTGCCGCGGATCCTGCACACCACGCCCGGCGACGCGGCCTGGGTGATCACCGTCACGCTGCTGGTCGCGGGCGTGTGCGTGCCGGTCTCCGGCCGCCTCGGCGACCTCATCGGCAAGCGCCGGATGCTGCTGATCTGCGCCGTTCCGCTCGTGGTCGGCTCGGTGGTGTGCGCCCTCTCCTCCTCCGTTGTCCCGATGATCGTCGGCCGGGGACTCCAGGGCATGGGCATGGGCATGGTGCCGCTGGGGATCGCGCTGCTGCGCGACGTGGTGCCGGCCGAGAAACTCAGCGGTTCCATCGCCCTGGTCAGCGCCTCCATGGGGATCGGCGGCGCCATCGGGCTGCCGGTCGCCGCGGCAGTGGCCGAGTACGCCGACTGGCGGGCCCTGTTCTGGGGCTCGGCCGCGCTCGCGCTGCTGATCGGCACACTGATCTGGTTCCTCGTCCCGGACGTCCCGGCCGGTGCCAAGGGACAGCGCTTCGACGCACCCGGCGCACTCGGTCTCGCCGTCGGCCTGGTGTGCCTGCTCCTGGCGATCTCCAAGGGCGCGGACTGGGGCTGGAGTTCGGGGACCACGCTGGGTCTGTTCATCGTCGCCGCAGCGGCACTCGCCGCCTGGGGGGTCTGGGAGCTGCGCACCCGGGATCCACTGATCGACCTGCGCACCACCGCCCGGCCACGGGTGCTGCTCACCAACGTCGCGTCGGTCCTGGTCGGCGTCGGCATGTACGCCTTCATGCTGATCGCGCCCCAGCTCCTGCAGTTCCCCGAGATCACCGGGTACGGCCTGGGGCAGTCGATGCTGGCCACCGGATTGTGGATGGCCCCGGGCGGCGTGATGATGATGATCGTCTCGCCGCTCGGCGGGAAGCTCATCAACGCGCGCGGTCCGAAGCCCGCCCTCGTCTGCGGGGCCCTGGTGATCTCTGCCGGGTACGGGCTGTCCCTGGCGCTGATGGGCTCCGCCTGGGGGCTGATGGTCGTCGGCATCGTGATCAACAGCGGGGTCGGCCTCGCCTACGGTGCCATGCCAGCCCTCATCATGAGTTCGGTGCCGCTCTCCGAGACGGCCGCCGCCAACGGATTCAACACGCTGATGCGTTCGCTCGGCACCACCATCGGCTCGGCCGTGATCGGTGTGGTGCTCGCGCAGTTGACCATCACCATGGGCGGCCACCAGCTCGCCTCGGAGACCGGATTCCGTACCGGTCTGCTGATCGGCTGCGGAGTGGCCCTCGTCGCCGCCGTGGTCGCCGCCGTCATCCCGGCGGTGCGGACGGCCGGGGCCGCTGACGAAGGCGAGCAGAGCCCGAAGGGCCAGGTGCCGGCGCCGGCCTGAGCCGGAGGCGCGGTGCGCCTTCCCGCACGGGGGCGCACCGCAGCCGTCCGTACCCGGCACCGGCACCGGCTCCGGTCCGGTCCGCTGCGGCATCCGGCCCCGGTCCCGCGGACGGGCGGTCTCCGGGCCCACCCGCCCGGCGGGGTGGTGGACTTGCCCCATGACGACCCCGCCGTACCGGGTCCTGGCCGCACTGGACCGCTTCAACGCGGCGCACCCCTGGGACCACAACGCGCACTACCACCGCTGGATCCTGCGCCGAATCCCCCGGCGCTTCGACCGCGCCCTGGACGTCGGTTCCGGCAGCGGCGACCTGGCCAGGCTGCTGGCGACGCGAGCCAGGGAGGTGCACGCCGTCGACGCCGACCCGGTGCTCACCGCCCGGGCAGCGGCGGCGACCCCCGCGGCGGCTCCGGTGGCCTTCACGGTCGCGGACGCACCCGCCGGGCTCCCCGCCGGACCGTATGACGTCCTCACCTGTGTCGCGGTCCTCCACCACCTGCCGCTCGGCGAGGCACTCCGCGCATTCCGCCGCCGACTGGTGCCCGGGGGCACGCTGGTGGTCGTCGGCTGCGCCCGGGCGCGGAGCGTCGGCGACCACGCACTCGGCGCAGCCGCGGTTCCGCTGAACGCCGCCGTGGGCTGGTGCCGCAACCGGGGGCGCACGGCGCCGCCTCCGCTCTCGATGACCGCCGCGACCCGCCCGCCGGAGCAGGACTTCGCCGAGATCGCCCGGGAGGCCCGCCGCATCCTGCCCGGCGTGCACCTGCGCCGTCGCCTCTTCTGGCGCTACACCCTCCTCTGGCGCGCGGAGTCGTGAGTGCGCCGCCACCAGGTGGTCGGCTCCGCGCCGCGCGGCGACCTGTCCGCGGTGACGGAGCGGGCGTGGCGAACTTGTTCGTGGCGAACATGTTCGTTATGGTGCGGGAGTGACCGCACAGCACTCCGCCGCACCCCGTAGCCGCCGGGAGCGGCCCGCCAAGCCCGCTCTCAGCAGAGAGGGCATCGTCGCCACCGCCGTCGCGCTGATGCGCGCCGAAGGCCTGCAGCGGGTGACGATGCGACGGCTGGCGCGGGAGCTCGACACCGGGCCCGCCTCGCTCTACGTCTATGTGCACAACACCGCCGCACTGCACGCGGCCGTGCTGGACGGGCTGCTGGCCGAGGTCGACCTCGATCCCGCCGTGCCCGGCGGCGACTGGCAGGAGCGCGCCGTGGCCGTCCTGGGCTCCTGCACGCGCGTCCTCTTCGCGCATCCGCAGCTGGCCCGCGCCGCCCTCGCCGTCCAGCCGTCCGGGCCGCACTACCTCGCCCTGCTGGAGACGCTGCTGAGGCTGCTCCACGAGGGCGGCGTCCCCGACGACCGGGCGGCCTGGGGAGTCGATCTCCTGCTGCAGACCGCCACCGCCACAGCCGCGGAGCACGCCACCCGGGACGAGGCCGAGAGAGCCGGAGCAGCCGCATGGCCGCAGGCGGCCGGTACCGCACTGGCCGACATCCCGGCCGCCACCCATCCGCGGCTCGCCGCTCTCGGCGCCGAGCTGTTCACCGGCACTCCCGAGGAGCGGCTCGGATGGGCCTTCCGCGTGCTTCTGGACGGCATCCGCCACACTCCCCGTGCCTGACTCCGGCCGGGGCCCAGTTCTCACCACCCAGTGAGGTGACCCCCATGTCCCTGCATCACCCCGTAGTCGTCGTCGGCGCCGGCCTCGGCGGACTCGTGCTCGCCCGCGTCCTGCATGTACACGGCATCGAGGCGGCCGTCTTCGATCTCGACGCCTCTCCGCACGCCCGCGCGCAGGGGGGCATGCTCGACATCCACGAGGAGAACGGACAGGTCGCCCTGGAGGCAGCCGGTCTGACCGCCGGGTTCCAACGCATCATCCATCCGGGCGGCCAGGAGCTGCGCATCGTCGGCAAGGACGCCGCCCTCCGCTTGGCCGAGGAGGACGACGGGACCGGCGCCCGCCCCGAGGTGGACCGCGGCCGGCTGCGGGACCTGCTGCTCGGCGCGCTGCCGGCGGGCACCGTCCGCTGGAACGCCAAGGCCGACACCGTCCGTTCACTGGACGACGGCCGCCACGAGGTGACGTTCGCCGACGGCGGTGCCGTCACGACGGATCTGCTGGTCGGTGCCGACGGCGCCTGGTCGCGGGTCCGCCGGCTGCTCTCGCCCGCCCGGCCCGCCTACACCGGCGTCTCCTTCGTCGAACTCGACCTGTTCGACGCCGACGTCCGCCACCCCGCGGCGGCGGCGCTGCTGGGCGGGGGGATGTTCTTCGCGCCGGAGGACGGCCGGGCCTTCCTCGCCCACCGGGAGCCCGACGGCAGCCTGCACGTGTATGTCGGGGTGCGGGCCCGTGAATCCTGGCTCGACAGCATCGACTTCACCGACACGCACACCGCCAAGGAGGCGGTCCTGGAGTGCTTCGCCGACTGGCACCCGAGTCTGCGCGCGCTGCTCGCCGAGGCCGACGGCCGGCTGGTCCCGCGCCGGATCAACGCCCTGCCCGTAGGCCACAGCTGGGAGCGGGTGCCGGGCGTCACGCTCCTCGGAGACGCCGCCCATCTGATGTCCCCGTTCGCGGGCGAGGGCGCCAACCTCGCGATGCTGGACGGCGCCGAGCTCGCACAGGCCCTCGCCGCCCACCCCGGCGACCGCGAGAAGGCCCTCACCGTCTACGAGGAGGCTCTCTTCCCGCGCAGCGCGGAGCGGGCCGCCGAGTCCGCAGCCGGGCTCGACCTGCTCTTCGGCCCGGACAGCCCCGGGGCTCTGGTCTCCATGATGACCGCCGGTCCCCCCGCGGCGGGCCGTCCGTGACCGCCGCGGACGCCACGGTCCGTCCCCGGGTGCTCTGCCGCCGGTTCTCCGTGCCTGGTCCGGCACGGGGAACCGGCGGCCGCACCGGCCGGTCCCGGCCGCTCAGACGCCCGCGACGGACCGGATCCAGGAGCGGTACCGCGTGACGTTGGTGTATGCCGTGTTCGACTGCCGGTCGCTGGTGGAGGCGACGCCGACCTGCGCGCCGTTCGCCATCATCGGGCCGCCCGAGTCACCGCCCGCCGTGATGCCGTCACCGCGCCGGGCGCAGATCGCCGAACCGTAGTAGGCGTCCTGGCAGCCGCCGGTCACCACGACGTTCGCGTACTTCAGGTAGCGGGACTGGCAGTTGATCTCCTGGCCGCAGCGGGACGTGGCGCCCCACCCGTACACCTGCACGGTCTGGCCGACCGACACCGAGCCCGGCTGGCCGAGTCGGGCGTAGGTCGCCTGGACGGACCGGTCGAGGCGGACCAGTGCCAGGTCGGCGGAGGGGTGGGTGGAGACCTGGACGCCGTTGGCGGTGGTGCCGCCGCTCGTCTGGTCCAGGCTGCCGATGCGGAAGGACAACCGGCCGCCGCTGACGCAGTGCTTGGCGGTGAGGATCCAGGTGGGGGCGATGATCGTCGAGCTGCAGGTCTGTCTTCCGCCGGAGAACAGCCGGGCGGCCCACGGCCCGCTCTGCGCGTATCCGCCGCCGATGATGGGCTGGGGGCGGTCGTCCTGGGTGCCGGCCGCGGACGCGGCACGGGTGGCGGCCGGGCCGGTGGGGGAGTGGTCCTGGGCCACCGCGGCGGTGCCGAGGCTGAGAGCGGCCAGCAGGGCGGCTATGAGCGTGGGGAGTAATCTGGTGATGCGCAAGGTTCCTCGTTTCCGAAGACGCGCGATGTCCCGCGCGTGGCGTCCAGGGAAGTACCGGTTTCAGGTTTCCGGAATTCGAGGAGTTCGGGTAATAGCATTTTTCTGTTAGCGCCCGGTTATGCCCAGCGCCCCGGCGTCCGGCGGCCACCGGCCGGACGGACCCCGAGCCGCCCCGGGACGGTGCAGGAGGGCCCCGGCCCGTCCGCACCGCTCCGCGGAAGACGCACCGGCCCGAACGGGGCGCGGGCCGGTGCCGCCCGGAACCCGCCACCCCACCGCCCGGCTGCGCCGCGGCGAAGGCGTGGGCCGAGGTCCCGGACGGCCCGCTCCGGCCGGGCGCGGCACCGGCTGACCGGTGCCGGCCGCGGCGGTCAGCGGCTGCCCGGGGCGCTCAGGAGGACGGGCACTGCTTCCAGGCGAAGTGGTAGGTCGTGTTGATGTCCCCGTCGGTGGAGTCCATCGTCATGAAGCTCGTCGTGGTCGGATCGGAGCTGCCGACATCGACCCGCACCTCGGTGTTGATGTTGAAGTTGCGCTGCTCACCGCAGGGCTTCCACACCACCTGCCCCCAGTCCGTGGAGTCGGTGGCCTGCCAGTTGGCGTCCTGCGGGCCGGTGAAGGGATGGCTCGTGGCCGCCGTGTCGGGGGAGCCCTGGAAGTAGTACGACGCCTTCTGCAGTCCGGTCGCGCCGGGCTGCAGATAGGCATAGCCGCGGTAGTCCGCGGAGACGATCGCGTAGGTGAACCCCTGCGGCACGTGCACGATCAGGTTCAGCTGGCAGTTCTTGCGGCGGTCGGTGGGCTTCGAGTCCGGCCCCACCTCGGCCAGGTAGTCGCTGTAGGTGACGGTGAAGGCCGTGTTGTCCTCGGCGACCGCCACCTTGGCGGTTCCTTCGCGGCAGCCGGAACCGTTGACCGTGGCGACGTCGATGACGATCCGGTCGTCGGGCGGGTCGGCGAGGGCCGTGGAGGCGCCCTGGGCGGGCTGTGCGGAGAACACGCCGGCGGACAACGCCGCAGCCACCGCTGCGGTCCTGAGGGATCTTCGCGACATGGGCATCCCTTGCGTCGTGTGCGGTTTCGGGGGACAGGAGGGAGCCGGGGCCCCTGTGCTCCGGGTCGCTCCCCCCGACCGGTATGAAAGAGGGCGGCGCACGCCTTGGGCAGGCCCGTTTTCGGACGCAGTTTCCGCTACGGTGCTTTTGCGCCAGCCGCGGGCGCGCCGTCCCGCCGCACCCGCGTCCCGCCCCGCGCCCGCTCACGGGCGCCGCCGGTCACCCGCGCAGCGTGAGGGACGGGGCGTGCCCGTAGCGGCGCCGGTACCAGTCCGCGAACCGGCCCAGGTTGGAGAAGCCCCAACGGAAGGCGATCTCCGCCACCGTGACCGGGCCGTCGGAGTCGGCCGCGAGCAGGTCCTGATGGGCGCGCTCCAGGCGGATCTCCCGCAGCTGGGCCAGTGGTGTCCGGCCCACGTAGCGTTGGAACGCCTCCTGCAGGGCACGGGGGCTGAGCCTGGCCGCCACCGCGAGGTCCGACAGGGACAGCGGTTGGTCGCTGCGCTCCTCCATGAGCTGGATCGCCCTGCGCACGGCCGGGTGGGCGACGTTCCCGACGTGCCGCACCGGTTCCGAGGCCGGCAGCAGACGATGGGTCGCCATCAGGGTCGCGGCAGCGGTCCGGGCGAGCTGTTCCGCGACGAGCGGGTTGCTGCGGGCCACACCGCCGGTCATCACCTCCCGGTGCACCGCCGCGGACACTCCCGACCAACTCTCCGCCGCCGCAGCGGAGACCGCGCCGCCCAGCGCGAACTGCGCCCGGACCGGCTCCTCGTGCCCCAACGCCTCGCCCGCCGCCCGGTCCACCGCCTCCCGGGAGAGCCGGAGCGTGGTCATCCGGGCCCCGGCGCCCCAGAAGACCTTGAACCTCCGGTGCGGGTCGAGGATGTAGGTCTCCCCGGTGTCGACGAACTGCTCCTCACGCCCCGGCGACTCCACCCGCACCCGGCCCGTGTGCACCTGGCAGATCAGCAGATACGTCGTCAGCGGCTCGGGCGCCACGAGCGTCTCCGTGCCGTAGCTCAACGCGGAGAGAGTGATCCCGGGGAAGCCGCCCTCCGCGTACCACGCGGAGAAGTCCTGCGGTTTGTTGAGAACGCGCAGGTCGTAGGGACTGTACGCGGTGCTGATCATCTCGCGTGTCTCGTCCAGATCATCACTGCGGACCAGCGTCCGCATCCGGCTGTCATCGGCAGCGGGCGCGTTCATGGAGCTTCCTCACTCACCGTCGCGTTATCCGGCCAGGGACCGCGTTCCGCGGCTAGCCTGCCTTTTCCACAGTGAGTAACGTTCTGCATCCCAGGAGTCAAATGCCGAATGATGCAGTGGAGTCCACACAGATCAGTATCGGCCAAGTCCTGGAGCCGTACCGCGTCCGGGGTTCGGGGGACCGGGCGCAGTACGGCAGGGCCCCGAGCCGGTTCTCCGGCTCGGGGCCCTGCTGGTCGGTCCCGTGGTGTCGAAGCTGTCAGTCCTGCCGGGCGTCCCGCGCCGCACCTGGCGCCGCGAGACGCCGGAGTATGGAGTGCAGCAGCGCGTTGAACTCCGCAGGCTGCTCCACGTGCGGCATGTGGCCCGACTCCGGCATGATGTGCGCCTCGCCGTGCGGGGCGAGTTCCGCGAGTGTCTCGGAAACCTCGGCGGGGATCTCGGCGTCGAGCCGCCCGTGGACGAAGAACGCGGGTACCTCCAAATCACCGATGGTCTCCCGGGGATTGTGCCGCACCGCGTCCGAGAGGATCTCGTCGATGGAGTCCGAGGCGTCCAGTATCTGCTGCACCGTCCACTCCGGCAGCGCCGGGTCCGCCAGCGGGCCGTACCAGTCCACCACCCACTGCCGGACCGTCGCCGCCCGGTCCGTACGCAGCATCCGGCGCAGTTGGATGAGCAGTTCCGCCTTCCGCTCCGCCGGCCAGTACCCGGGGCCGTCCACGGCGACCACTCCGCGTACGGACGACGGCGCCCGCCGCGCCGCCTCGAGCACGATCGCGGCGCCGGCCGAGACGCCCACCAGCACCGGACGGTCCAGCTCCAGCGCCTCCGCCAGCGCCAGGACGTCCTGCGCGTGGCCCGCGATCGTGTCGGCGCCGCCCGGTCGCGCCGAACGCCCGCATCCGCGCCAGTCCGGTACGACGACCCGGTACGCGCCGGCGAACTCCTCGGCCTGCGCGCTCCACACCTGACCGTTCGTGCCCCAGCCGTGCAGCAGGATCAGCGGTTGTCCGGACCCGTGATCCTCGTGGAACAACTCGACGCGGTTGACGGTCGTATAGGGCACAGGTCCTCCTTGCGGCGCGGCACAGGGCGCGGAGCGGAACACGTACGAGCAGGGCCCCGAGCCGGAGTGCTGCCGGCTCGGGGCCTCGTTGTCCGGCGCTGAACTCCCCCGAGCCCCCAGCCCCGTAACAGCCCAGGTCGTGGCCGCGACTGCCCTGCGCGGGCCCTCATCCCGCAAGAGCCCCGCGGCACCGCACGACATGTGACGCCTGGTAGGCAGAGAAGTTACGCACGGTGGGCGGCAGATGCTAGCCGTGGAGCGCGGACCCTGGCCGGATTGCGCGCCCGGCCGGACGGCTTCCCGATGCCGGCCCGATCAGGCGGCTCGGGCCGCGGTCCGCTCGCCGGAACCGGCGCGCCCTTCAGGGAACACGCCAACATCCCCTCGCACGCCTCGCACGCCTCGCACGCCTCGCACGCGTCGGCGCCCTCCCCGGCGGCGTCCCGTCGAGCAGCACGTCCGACAGCCGGTCGTCCGGCCCGGACTGGATCGTGCGGCGCAGCGGGCGGATCAGGCCTCCACCCCGGCCCGGTCCGCGGCGCCGGCCGGCTCCAGCCGGACGACCAGCGCCTTCGACGTCGGCTGGTTGCTGCCCTCGGCCACGCTGTCCAGCGGTACCAGGACGTTGGTCTCCGGGTAGTAGGCGGCCGCGCAGCCCCGGGCGCTCGGATAGGGCACCACCTCGAAGCCCGCGGCCCGGCGCTCCTCGCCGTTCGCCCACACGCTGACCAGGTCGACTCGCTGCCCCGCGGTGAGGCCGAGCCCGGCCACGTCCTCCGGATTGACGAGCACGACCTGCCGGCTTCCGTGGATCCCCCGGTAGCGGTCGTCCGCCGTGTAGGGAATGGTGTTCCACTGGTCGTGGGAGCGCAGGGTCTGCAGCAGCAGATGCCCCTCGGGCGCCAGCGGCATCTGCCAGGTGTTGCGGCTGAAGAGGGCTTTGCCCGTCGAGGTGCGGAAGACACCCTCGTTGACCGGGTTGGGCAGCCTGATGCCGCCGGGGCGGATCACCCGCCGGTTGAACTCGTGCAGCCCCGGCACCACGCGGGCGATCCGTTCACGAAGTGTGCCGTAGTCCGCTTCGAACTGCTGCCAGGGAATGTCCGGGTCGTCGCCGAGAGTGGCGCGGGCGAGCCGGCAGAGGATGGCGACTTCGCTGAGCAGCAGCGTCGAGGCCGGCCGCAGCCGTCCGCGGGAGGTGTGCACCTCGCTCATGGAGTTCTCCACGGTGACGAACTGCTCGCCGCCCGACTGCAGATCCCGCTCCGTGCGCCCCAGGGTCGGCAGGATGAGCGCGGTCCGGCCGCACACCGCGTGGGATCTGTTCAGCTTGGTGGAGATGTGAGCGGTCAGCCGGCACTTGCGCATCGCTTCCCCGGTCACCGCGGTGTCCGGAGCGGCCTGCACGAAGTTGCCCGCGACGCCCAGGAAGAGCTTGATCCGCCCGTCCCGCATGGCCCTGATCGAGTTCACCGAGTCCAGCCCGTGCGCACGAGGGGGCGCGAAGCCGAACTCCTGCTGCAGCGCGTCCAGGAACGCGTCCGGCATCTGCTCCCAGATGCCCATGGTGCGGTCGCCCTGGACGTTGCTGTGACCGCGCACCGGGCAGGCCCCCGAACCCGCTCTGCCCAGGTTCCCGCGCAGCAGCAGGAAGTTCACGATCTCCCTGATGGTCGGAACCCCGTGCTTCTGCTGTGTGACCCCCATGGCCCAGCAGACGATCACCCGCTTGCTGCGCAGCACCTCGTCCCGGACCGCTTCGATCTCCTCGCGCGTGAGTCCGGTGGCGGTGCGGACGTCGTCCCAGCCGATCTCGCGCACATGCCGTGCGAAGTCCTCGAAGCCGCTGGTGTGGGAGCCGATGAAGTCCTGGTCGAGCACGGTGCCGGGCGCCGCCTCCTCGGCCTCGACCAGCAGCCTGTTCAGTCCCTGGAACAGCGCGAGGTCGCCACCGGTGCGGATCTGCAGAAAGCGGTCGGCGATCCGGATGCCCCGGCCGAGGACCCCGCCGGGCTGCTGCGGATTCTTGAACCGCAGCAGCCCGGCTTCGGGCAGCGGGTTCACCGCGACGATGCGCGCGCCGTTGCGTTTGGCCTCCTCCAGGGCGGAGAGCTGGCGCGGATGGTTGGTCCCGGGGTTCTGCCCCACAAGGAAGATCAGGTCCGCGTGGTGGAGGTCGTGCAGGGTCACGGTGCCCTTGCCGGTGCCCAGCGTCTCGTGCAGCGCGAAGCCGCTGGACTCGTGGCACATGTTGCTGCAGTCGGGCAGGTTGTTCGTTCCGAATGCTCTGGCGAAGAGCTGCAGCACGAACGCCGCCTCGTTGCTGACCCGGCCCGAGGTGTAGAACACCGCCTCGTCGGGGGAGTCCAGCGACTTCAGCTCGGCGGCGATCAGCCCCAGCGCCTCGTGCCAGCTGACCGGTTCGTAGTGGTCCGAGTCCGGCCGCTTGACCATCGGTTCGGTCAGCCGGCCCTGCTGGTTCAGCCACAGGTCCGAGCGGTGGGCCAGCTCCGAGACCGGGTGCCTGCGGAAGAAGTCGGCCGTGACGCGCCGCGAGGTCGCCTCGTCGTTGATGTGCTTGGCGCCGTTCTCGCAGTACTCGTTCCGGTGCCGGTGGCCGGGGGAGGGGTCGGCCCAGGCGCAGCCGGGGCAGTCGATGCCGTCCACCTGGTTCATGGTCAGCAGCGTCTGCCCGGCCCGGCGGGGCGATGTCTGCTGGAGGGAGTACTCGATCGCGTGCGCGACCGCGGGCACCCCGGCGGCCCATTCCTTGGGCGGCGTCACCGACAGCTGCTCCTCGGGCTCGTCCTCGGGTGGCTTGTGCATCTGGTTCGCCCCTCGCTTCCGCTGCCGATTCCGTTCCGGATCAGCCGACCGGCCAGTGCGGCACCCGGCTCCGGGGAGGTTCCGGCTCGCCCGGACTCACCCGGCCGTCGCCGATGGTGCCGCGCCAGGCTCCGGACTCCTCGCCGACCGCCTCGATGAACTCCCTGAAGCGGCCCAGTTCGCGGTGGACCGCGCCGCGCAGCAGCCCGGATGCGGCCGCGAGGCGGAAGGCGAATCCGGGCGGGTGCATCCGCATCCGTACTGTGACGGTGCTGCGGTCCGCCGCCGTGGGCCGGAAGCACACCTCACCGCTGTGCGCATGTCCGCGTCCCGTGCTCCGCCAGGCCAGGTACGCGTCCGGCCGCTGCTCCACGACCTCCGCCTGGAACCGTCCGCGCAGCGGTCCGACCCCGACGACCCAGTGGGTGAGGTTGGGCTTGACCTGCTCGACCTCCCGCACCGACGACATGAACCGGGGGAAGTCGGCGAACTGGGTCCACTGGTTGTAGGCGGTGTGCACCGGAACCCGGACTTCAACCGTCTCTTCGATGGCGCTCATGGCTCGCCCGTCCTCGACTGTCGCTCTCCGTCAGTATCGGCACCGTGGTGCGGACCGCCACCGGGCCGCTACCGGATCGCCACCGGACCGGGGCCGGACCGGTGGCGCACGCCTCGCCGGCTGCATGATCGAATGGGACAAACTAGCACAAGATGGGCGTATCGTCGGGCAGGTGTCCGACCCGCAGCGCGGCGCCTTCGCCGGGCAGCGCGCCGTCCCGCCGCGGCCGGAGAACCTGACCGGGTGCGCCCTGCACCGTCCCCGGCGCCCTGGCCGCCGACCGCGGCGAAGCCTCGACCAGCCCGACGCGACCCCGAGGATGCAGGTACCGACGGATCCGGCCGGCCGGCGGGTACGGGCCCTCTCACCCCGGGGACTCGGCCGCCTCCCCGGACGGCTCGGCCCGGTGCGCGACCACGGAACCCGGCGCCTCCGCCGGTGCCCCTGCCTGTGCCTCCGCCGCCGGGGGGCCGGAGACGGGGGCCCGGGCGACGGTGCGCCACCACGGCGCTGAGGGGACCTCGTCCGCGGTGGGCTCGAACGGCTCCCCCGGAAGGGGGAGAGCGGCCCGGGCGCCGGCCTCCTCGCAGGCAGCGAGCGTGCCTTCCCCGGGCTCGTCCCACGGGTGCGGCGCGAGAGTGAAGGTCGCCCAGTGGATCGGCAGCATCACCCCGTGCGGGTTCCCCCTCTGCAGATCCAGATGCGCCCGCACGCCCTCGCCCGGCGTCATGTGGATGTCGGGCCAGTACTCGCTGTACGCCCCGATCTGGATCATGGTCGCGTCGAAGGGGCCGTGGTCCGCGCCGATGTCCCGGAACCCGGGGAAGTAGCCGGTGTCACCGCTGTGGAACACCCGGTGCCCGGAGGGCCCCTCGGCCACCCAGGAGGCCCAGAGGGTGTGCTGCTGATTGCGCAGTCCCCGACCGCAGAAGTGCCGGGCCGGGGTCGCCGTCAGCCGCAGGTCCCCCACAAGCGTCGACTCCGACCAGTCCAACTCGCGCAGTCGGTCGCCCGGAACGCCCCAGCGCTCCAGATGCGCACCCACTCCGAGCGGCACCGCGAAGACCGTGTCCGTCGAGGCCAGCGCACGGATCGTGGGCAGGTCGAGGTGGTCGTAGTGGTCGTGCGAGATGACGACCACGTCCACCGTGCCGAGCGAGGCCAGCGGCAGCGGGACGGCGTGCAGCCGCTTCGGCCCGGCGAACGAGAACGGGGAGCAGCGCCGCCCCCACACCGGGTCGAACAGCACCCGCCGGCCGTCGATCTCGGCGAGCACGCTGGAGTGGCCCATCCAGGTGAGCCGCAGTCCGCCGGCCGGCGGCCGGGCGAGGTCCTCCGCCGTGGTGGGGTGCAGGGGTATGGGCCCGGCGGGCCGGCGTCGCCTGCGCGCTTCCTTCTGGAAGTACATCTTCGCGAAGTCGAGCCTGGAGCCGGAAGGACGGGCCCGGGGGCCCTCGGGATTGTCGGGGTTCTGGAACACCCCGTCCGCGAAGTGCGGTGAGCGGCGGATCCGGGCCAAGCGCTCACCGGTGGGATCGGCGCCGAATGCGACGGGTCGCAGGGACCGCGCCTGGGTGAGCGGCGGATTCGGGGCGGCTGAGTCGGCCACGGGACCTCCTGGGACCTTCGCTTCGTTCCAATACCGGGCTTGTGCACGGCCCGGTGCGCCCGTGCTCCTTGCCGCCACTCCGGCACCCCGGCGCGCCGGCAAGGGGTATCGGGGCTCCACCGGGTTCCTCCCGCCCGCTACGAGCGCACTCCACGGGCGCCGGAATCGCCGCGGCGTGCACAACCGACGGCGGGACCTTCGCATCGCCGGGGGCAGTCGCCACCGTACGGGACACGATCAGCCGCCGGGGCGACGCTGCGAGCCACCGGAGTCCGCACACCCGGAAATCCTACGATCGCCCCCGACCGTCCAGGCGGCCCTGCCGTAACATGCGGCGGACGGACACGGGGCGAGCCGTCCGCCGCGACACCACGTCGGGGAGAGGACGGAGGTGCTGACGGCGGCCCGAATCGACCTCCCCCTCCACCCCGCCGGCTACTGAGAGCCGTCCCTCCGTCCCCGCACCACAGCGACCGAGCAGTGCGCGTGATGGAGGACGGCCATGCTGACCGACCCCAGGCGCAGTCCCGCGAAACCCCCTTCGCCTCTGCTGCCGACCACGAGCAGCCGGGCCGTACGGCTCGCCTCGATCAGCGCCTGCCGCGGCCGTTCGCGTACCGCGCGGCGCTCGACGGCGACGTCCGGACAACGTTCGCTCCACCCGGACAGCAGTTCCGCCAGCAGCCGCTCCTCGCCCGCCTGAAGGTCTCCGGGTGCCTTCGCGTACGGCTGCGCCGGATCGTCCGGCGGTACCGGCGGCACGCTCCACTCGGACCAGGCGTGCAGAGCCACCAGGGGCCCGCCGCAGGCAGCGGTCTCGGCGAAGGCGAAGGCGGTCGCTGCCTCCGCCGCGGGGGAGCCGTCGATGCCCACGACGACGGGTGCGTCGGGCGTCGGAGTGCCGCGGACCACCAGCACGGGTCCCTCGGCCCGGGTGGTCAGATGCCTGGAGACGGACCCGAGCAGGCCGCTGGTGATGCCGCTGCTCCCGCTGCTGCCCACGACCGTCATCAGCGCGTCCCGGGACAGTTCCGCGAGCACCGGCCGCGGATCACCCCTCGCCAACGTGGTGAGGACGTCGACCTCCGGCGCGACGGACCGGGCACGCGACTCGGCCTCGGAGAGCACGCGCTCCCCGCTCTCCCGCAGCGCCCGCTGACCGGCTTCGTCCAGCGCGGTGGCGATTCCCGGAGGCGGCACCCAGTCGACGGAGTGGACGATCCGCAGCCGCGCACCGCGGCACGCGGCCTCGCGGGCGGCCTGCTCCACCGCGACCGCGGCCGGCGGCGAACCGTCCGTTCCGACTACTGTCTGCGGCAACCGCACGGGAACACACCGCCCTGGCTCCGGGACGACATCACGTTCGCTTCCTCGCACGGTCCCGCACCACCCGGGGCCCGGCAACCGGAAGCAGCGCCCGCACGGCGGACCGGAACCCCTTCGGTGGCCTCCCGGGGCCCCTCTCGCTGCCGCGCGGGGCCGTTCATCGGGTTCTCCCTCCCCCGACCCCCGCGGATCCCGGTCACCTCCGGTTCGCCGCACCGGCGGCCCGGCCGCCCCGGACCGTTTCGCGGCGGCGCCGCAGCGAGCGCCGGAGCTCGTCTGCGCCCCAGACCAGTACGGGGAACGTCAGCAGCAGCGCCACCACGTCCCAGGGCAACGGGGCGGTGCCGAAGAGGCTCTGGAAGGGCGGCACCCAGATCAGCACTGCCGTGAAGGCGAGTTCGAAGACGATGCCGGCCAGCAGCAGCGGATTGGACGCCCACCCCACCTCGCGCAGGGACGCCCGGTCGGTCCGGGCAGCCATCGCCGTGCCGACCTGGCACATGACGATGCCCGCGAAGGTGGCGGTGGTGGCGGTCAGATAGTCCTGGTGCAGTCCGCTGCCCGCGGCGGTGGAGGCACCGGGCGTCCACCCGGCACGCCACAGCATGTAGAAGTAGGTCCCCATCACCAGCACGGTGGAGAGCAGTCCCAGAAAGGCCCACGCCCGGAACAGCATGTCCTTGGTGATCACCCCGGAACCCCGTCCGGAGCGCCTGGGCGGTCTTGCCATCAGCCCGGGCTCGGCCGGCTCCCGGCCCAGCGCCAGTGCGGGCAGCGTCTCGGTGCCCAGGTCGATCGCGAGAATCTGCAGGACCGTCAAGGGCAGCGGGATCGTGCCCCCGCTGAGCGCGTACACCAGGAACGGCACGATCTCCGGGACGGCGTGCGCGAAGATGTAGAGGATGAACTTGCGGACGTTGTCGTAGACCCGGCGTCCGGATTCCACCGCCTTGACGATGGTGGCGAAGTCGTCGTCCGTGAGCACCATCGTGGCGGCTTCCCTGGCGACATCGGTGCCGGACAGGCCCATCGCCACCCCGATGTGCGCCCGGTGCAGCGCGGGCGCGTCGTTGACCCCGTCGCCGGTCATCGCCACGATCTGGCCCTGGTCACGCAACGCGTCCGCCACCCGCAGCTTCGTCTCCGGGGAGGCCCGGGCGAAGACCACTTCGGCGGGGGAGGCGAGCAGTTCGTCCAGCTGCTGTTCGCCCACCGACTCGGCATCCGCCAGGACCTTCAACTCGGGATCGCCGATGCCCACCTCACGCGCCACGGCGGCGGCCGTGGCGCCGTTGTCCCCGGTGACGACGTGCACCCGAAGCCCGGCCTGATGGCAGCGGCGCACCGCGCCCGCCACCTCGGGGCGCGGCGGGTCGTGGAGCCCGACCAGACCCAGCAGCTCCAGGTCGCACTCCACATCCTCGCGCCGCGCCGGCACATCCGCGGTCGTCTGGCTCCGCGTGGCGACGGCGAGGACGCGCAGCCCCTCCCGCGCCATGGCGTCCACGGCCGCGCGCACCGCGTCGGCGTCGGCGGTGCGGCCCAGCAGGGGCAGCAGCGCTTCCGGAGCGCCCTTGACACCGACCGTCGGCGTGTCCCGCAGGTCGCTGACGACTGACATCATCCGCAGCCGGGGGTCGAAGCGGAACAGGGCTCGTCTGCGCAGGTCCCGTGCGCCCGGGTCGAAGTCCCGGCCCAGGCGCGCGGCTCCCTCGACCAGTGCGACCTCCGTGGGATCGCCGGTGAACGCCCCGTCCTCGCCGCGGGTGACGGTCGTGCACTCGGCCATCGTCTCCGCGAGCCTGTCGACGTCGTCGCCCGGGTCCGGCTGCTCGACATCCCGCTCCCCGCCGAGCGGCGTCCACACCGTCCGCAGGCGCATCCGGTTGCGGGTGAGGGTCCCGGTCTTGTCGGTGCAGATCACATGCGTCGAACCCAGTGTCTCGACCGCGCTGAGGCGTTTGACGACCGCGCCCTGCCGGGCCAGCAGCCGCACCCCCAGGGCGAGCGCCAGGGTGATGGTCGGCAGCAGCCCCTCGGGGACGTTCGCGACCAGCAGGCCGATCGCGAACGTCAGCGCGTCCCTGACCGGGAGGCCCGACGCCGTCCCGATCAGCAGGAAGACCGCACCCATGCCGACGGCGACCGCGGCGATCAGCCAGGCCACCCGCTTGACCTGGAGTTCCAGCGGACTCCCCTCGCGCCGGGTGCGCTGGCTGAGCGCGGCGATCCGGCCCAGTTCGGTGTGCCGGCCGGTCGCGAAGACGATGGCTTTCGCCTGCCCCTCGACGCAGGTGGTGCCGCTGAACGCCAGATTCGGTTCGCGCAGGGTCGGCGCGTCGGCCGCTGCCTGCCCCGCGGCCCGCTCCACCGGGGCGGACTCGCCTGTCAGCAATGACAGGTCGATCTCCACAGCCCCCTCCACCAGCCGCACATCGGCAGGAACGCTGTCTCCCTCGTCCAGCAGGATCAGATCGCCGGGAACGAGCCGCGTCGACTCGACGGTCTGTTCCCGGCCGTCCCGTATCACCCGGGAACGGGCCGGCAGGTAGTCGGCCAGCGCTTCGACAGCGCGCTCCGCCTGCCGCTCCTGCAGCAGTGCGAACCCGGCGTTGAGGAGGATGACGGCGACGATCGCCACGCCCAGCACCCGGGTACCGGCGACAAAGGCCAGTCCCGCGGCCCCCCACAGCAGCAGCGCGAGCGGATGCACCAGTTGCCGTGCCAGCTCCCGCCGCAGTTGTCCGCGATGCTCCCGGCGGACCTCGTTGGGGCCGTACACGGCGGCGCGTCTCTCCGCCTCACGCCGCGAGAGCCCCTCCGGACCGGTCCTCAGATCCTGGCGGAGGCGCGCCAGCGGTTCCCGCGGGTCGACCTCCACGGGGAGCTGCGACTGCTCGGTCCCCGCCTCCGGCTGCATGACGGCGCCTCAGCCACCGGTCCGCCACCCGGCCGCAACGACCGGCACGCGCGATTCCCCGAGCAGCGATGCCCAGCGGGAAGCCTTACGCGGGGTACCGAGAGCTGAGCGCCCCCCGGTACCGGCAGTCGCGCTGCGGCCCTTGGACCCGGCCCGGTGCGCTCGCCGCCGGTCCTGCCGGCCGACGGCCCCGCGCCCGGACGGCCCGCGGGGGCAGCGGCGTATGCTCCCGCCGGCCGGGGGAGCATCCGCGCAAGGCCTGAGCGGCCCTCCGGGATGACCGGCTGCGGCGCCTGGCCGCGACCCGTTGTTGTGCATCGCCCCTGCCTCCAGTTGCCTCCAGCCGCCTCTTGGTGCCGCGGTCGTGCCGCGGCCGTCGGCGCGGGATGCGTGAACCGCCTGTTCCAGGTGAGCAGAAGCCCGGGCAGCGGGCCACCGCGATCCGCCGTTCGGAGGAGCAGCCGGGCACCGGTGCCGGCACCGTCCCCGACGGACCGGCAGGCCAGAAGCGCCCCGCGCCGGTGTACGGCGCCACGCTCAGTCACCGGGAACGGGACGTCGGCGTCGTATGGCGGCTGCTTCCTCCGCGTAGGAGAGTGGAAGATGCGGGGATGAGGTGGCTCGGACGGTCACCGACACTCCGCCGCGTACGGACCGGCGGCACGACGCAGGTGCGACTCTCGGGCCGCGACCGGATCCGCCGCCGGCACCACAACGGAATCGAGTGGCGGGGGAGCGGACCGACGGCGCTCCGTCGGAACCTCGGGCAGCTCGGCCTGCCCAGGGCCGCCGTCCGCAGCCGGCCGGCTCTTCGCGTACCCCGGAGCTCCGCGGAGAGGCGAGCAGCACGCGCGAACCGCGCTCTGTTCCGGCGTCCGGCAGCAGCTGCGGGGCCCGCGCGCGGTCCCGGCTGCCCGGCACCCCATCGGGTGCCGCACCGCTCCGTACCCGGGTGAGGAGAGGACGATGTCACACACCATGGAATGGAAGGTTCGCCTCCACCTCTTCGAGGACGACGAGGGGGCGACGAAGGCGCACGCGACGCTGGACACCGGCGCCGCGCAGGTCACCGGCCGCGGCACGGCCCACTGCCACCCGGCGGACACGGACGTGCCGGAGATCGGTGACGAGCTGGCGGCGGGCAGAGCCATGCGTGACCTCGCCCAGCGACTGCTGAACATCGCCGAGCACGATGTCGAAGGCATGCAGATCCCCCGTGCGGAGGCCCGTCCGACGGTCGGGCAGCCCAGGTGACCGGCGGCGAAGCGCCCCGGCTCGCCGTCCGCGAACCGGGGAGCGGCCCCACGGGCCGGCGGCAGCGAGGGAGAAACCAGCGCAGGAGGAAGTCATGACTGTTCCCGCACGACACCACACGGCAGGACCTCCGGCGGCAGGCTTCAGCGAGCTGGAGAACCTCCGAACCCGGGTGGACGAGCTCCTGCACGCCGCCCTTCCCGGTGCCGGGTTCCCCGGGTTCGGCATGGCCGAGCCGTGGGCTCCGCTGGCCGACGTCGAGGAGGTCGAGGACGCCTACCGGGTCGAACTGGAGCTGCCCGGCGTCCGCAAGGACCAGATCACCGTGGAGGTCTCCGACGGCGAACTCGATGTCCGTGGCGAGGTCAAGGAGAAGGAACGGACCGGAACGGTGCGCAGGCACACCCGCCGCATCGGACGGTTCGACTACCGCACCACGCTGCCGCCCAACTCCGACGCCGAGCACATCAGCGCGGAGCTGGCGGACGGCATCCTCACGGTGAACGTCCCCAAGGCGGGGAAGGGGCAGGCACAGCGCATCGAGATCACCGATTGAGCCCGGAGCGACGGCCGCCCCGTAGGCGCCGGCTCTCGGGGACGCTACGCCCCGCCCCGGCCTGTTCGGAGCCCGGGCGCCGGGCACCCGGCCCGGCCGGGTGAGGGACAGGGGGCGGACGGGTGTGGACAGCAGGCGGCCGCCGTGGCTAAGCGGCCGGATACACCCGGAAGGACCAGCCTCCCGCGCCGGGCACCGCTCGGGGACGCACACTCGAAGCTGCACCCAGCAGCAGGAGAGGGGCGCTTGATGAGCAGCAGCTTCGGCGAAGCCGTACGGGAAGAGCTACGCCCGCTCACCAGAGAGCTGCGGCACGCCATCCCCGGGGTCTACCAGGGCTACAAGGAACTGCACGACGCGGCCCTGCGGGCAGGCGTACTCGACGCGAAGACCAAGGAGTTCATCGCCCTCGCGCTGGCGGTGAGCAAGCAGTGCGACGGCTGCATCGCCGCACACGCCCATGCCGCCGTGCAGCAGGGAGCGACCCCGAAAGAGGCCGCCGAGGCCATCGGCGTCACCTTCCTGATGAACGGGGGCCCCGCGACCATCTATGGCGCTCGGGCCTTCTCCGCGGTCAACGAGGCGTACACGGCTTCCGGGGCCGGCAGCGGAACCTCGCCGCACTGAGCCGGCAGCTCCACCGCAGGCTCCGCGCGGATTCCGACGCCTCGGCGGGATCCGCCGTGCGGCGCCGGTCGGGCGGCCTCCGGTCGTCGCCGGAAGCGGCGACGTGGGGCCCCGCAAGGCGGGGCACGTGCCACCCACGTGACTCGGACATCACACCAGTCACCCCGAGGCAGGGAGACGACCGTGCGTGCAACGTTCCCACTGGGGCGGATCGCCGGAGTGCGGATCGGCGTCCACTGGAGCGTCCTGCTCATCTTCGCCCTCATCACATGGGTGCTGGCCCGCAGCCGCTTTCCGCAGGTCGAGCCCGGGCGCGCGGAAGGGCTGTACTGGGTGACCGGACTGGGCACCGCGCTGCTGTTCTTCGGCTCACTGCTGGCGCACGAACTCGCGCACGCGATTGTCGCCAGACGCAACGGAGTCCTCGTCGAGGACATCACGTTGTGGCTGCTCGGCGGGCTGGCCCGGTTGAAGTCCGAGGCGTCCGAGCCGGGTGCGGAGCTGCGCATCGCCGGAGTCGGGCCTCTGGTCAGCCTGCTGCTCGGGGTGGGTTTCGGGCTCGGCTCCTGGCTCGTCCACCTCCTGGGCGCCCCGCGGCTCCTGGTGGAGGCGGCAGCCTGGCTGGCGGTCATCAACGTGCTGCTCGCTCTCTTCAACACCATTCCCGCCGCTCCCCTGGACGGTGGGCGCCTGCTCCGCGCCCTGCTGTGGCGCCGCAGCGGGGACCGGCTGCGGGCGGCCGTCCGGGCAACCCTGGTGGGGCGCGCCTTCGGGTGGCTGCTCGTCGTCGGGGGAGTCCTGCTGTTCCTCACGGCGCGCGCCTTCGACGGGCTGTGGCTGGCGCTGGTCGGCTGGTTCCTGGTCACCGCCGCGACCGCGGAGGGCCGGCAAGCGCAGATCAGAAGCACCCTGGCCGGTGTGCCGGTGCGGCGGGCCATGACGGAGCACCCCGTGCTGGCGCCCGCGGGGCTGACGATCGGGCAGTTCCTCGCCGATCCCCGGTACCGCTACCGCCACTCGGCGTTCCCGGCCGTGGGGGCGGCGGGCGACGCGGCGGGGCTGATCACGCTGGAGCGGGCTCAGCATGTTCGCGCCGACCAGCGGGAGACCACTGCGGTCGGTGACGTGATGCTGCCGCTGTCGGAAGTGGTCACCGCGGGCCCGGACGATCCTCTGGCGGACCTGCTGCCGCGGATGGAGCCGGGTGCCGAGCACCGGGTGCTGGTACTCGAGAACGGCCACGTCGTCGGGATCGTCTCCCCCAGCGACATCGGCCGCACGCTGAGCTGGCTGATGCCTCAGCAGCAGCATCCCCGCACCTGGTGACGCAGCGGCATCCGCCTCGACCGCAGCGCCCCGGGGACGACGGCGGCCGGCGCCCGCCGCGACCACGGTGGACATCCGCCGCGACCGGACGGCCGACATCCACCGGCCCGGATCCTCCGCACACCGGCGCCGCGTCAGGAGCCCCACCGAGTCCCGCGGTCGGAGTGGGGCCAAGCCGGTTGTGATAATTTCAGCCCGCCGTGCGCCGCTGCGAACCGAGGAGGTGAGACCGATCAACGCTGTGACAGGTCGGGGCTCCCCTTCTCGCATGGTCCGGGGAGTGCCCGCTCAAGGCATTCCGAAGGGCTCGAAACGCTATGCGCTTCACCTCTCAGACGTCGTATGACGGCGTAACCGAACAGCTTTTCACTCTTGGCGCGATCCCCGGTGCGCTGTGGACACCGGCAGGCGCTGCCGGTACCCGCCCCCTCGTCCTGATGGGACACGGCGGCGGTCAGCACAAGCAGGCTCCGGGAATCGCGGCCCGCGCGCGGCTTCGCGACCGAGTGCGGTTTCGCGGCGGCGGCGGTCGACGTGCCCGGACATGGCGACCGGCCGCGGGAGGACGAGTACGACCGGCTCGCGGCCGAGAACCGGGCCCGTGCGGCGGCCGGGGAGGAACTGGCCCCGCTGATCGCGGACCTACAGGCGAGGGTGGCGCGCCGGACCGTCCCGGAGTGGCGCTCCGTTCTGGACACGCTCCAGGAACTCGAGTACGTCGGCTCCGGCCCGGTGGGCTATTGGGGGGTGTCGCTGGGCTGCGGACTCGGCGTTCCGTTCGTCGCCGCCGAACCCCGGGTGCGCGCGGCGGTGCTGGGGCTGGGCGGGGTATTGGCAACTGCCGGGCCCGCCGCGCGGATCACCGTCCCGGTCGAGTTCCTGGTGCAGTGGGACGACGAGCGGGTGCCACGGGAGCAGGGTCTGGCGCTCTTCGACGCCCTGGGATCGGCCGAGAAGACCCTGCACGCCAACCCGGGTGCGCACGCGGACATCCCGGCCTTCGAGCTGGACAGCACGCTGCGGTTCTTCGCCCGGCACCTCGCCCCCGCGCCGCCCGGCGCCTCGGAGTGAGTCCGCGGGGCGCCGGACGGGTCCTTTCCGCCCGGCGCCCCGCTTCCGGACTGTCCCGGTCGCGGAACGCGCCCGCCCGCGGGGCGCGCGTGCGTGAGGACATCCGGTGGCGTGGGACTGCGCGCAGCGGCCGACGGGGACGCGCACCGCCCGGGTGCGGCACCCGTGCCGGGTGTCACGTCCCGTCGGCACCGCTTGCCCGATAGTGCGTCACCCCAGGACGAGGGGCAGCTTCACCAGGCCGCGGCCCGCCCCTGCCGCGGCAGTGCGCCGAGCAGGTCGCCGGCGAGCGTCTCGATTCCCGGACGCAGCGCTGCGATCCGTCCGGGTGTGAAGTGGCCCGCCACCATGCGGCGCAGCCGCGTGTGCTGCGGGGCATCGCTCTGGAGCATGTTCCGCCCGATGGAGTCCCCGCCGTCTCCGCGCCATGACGAGGAGTGGCGAACGTCGTTGCGCAACCGCGGATCCGCCAGCGCTGTCCGTGCCGCCTCCCGCGTCACGACGAACCAGCTCTCCCCACTGCCGGGGACCGGGATCCGATGCACGGCGCCCTTGGCACGCAAGGCGGCGTATGCCGGGTACGGATCCGCCGCCATGTCGGCCGCTGCGCCGATCGGTTGCTGCAACGTCGGTGCCTGCGGCCGTCGCCCTCCATTGCGTTCCTCCATACTCTTGCGGGTCGTCCCGCTGCCGGATGACTGGTCGGGGTTGCGGTGTCGCGGAAGCGGACCGGCGGCGGTCGCGTCCGCGGGCGAGTGGGCGGGCCCCGTCCGAACGTCGGTGAGCAACGGCTCGTGTCCGATCGGGCGCGGGCGCCGCGTCCTGGGCGTCTCGACGGCACCCCAAGGGGACGGATCCTGGCGCCGCACCGCGCCGTAAGGCGGTTCAGCCGTGCAGGACTTCGGCAACGGTGTGAGCGAGGCCGGTGGCCTGCGTGTGACCCGCGCGGGTGGTATCCGGTCGCCGGCTGTCGACGGTCATGTCCCGGCCCATGGCGCGACGGGATGCGGTGTCGGGTGTGAGAAGCGTGACGGAGCAGCCCGCGGCCGGGAGTTCGTCGGCTTCCTGCCGGGCGTCGGGGTGCGGGCCCGGAGCCGAGAGAACCGGCACGGCGACCGGACGCCGAGCGGGCGTAAACCGAACTGAATGAATGACAGGCATCAAGAATTATCAATATTGGTACGACAGGTGTGTCCGAGGGGTAACGTGCGGTGGCCGTGCCCGGGTGGTGTCTGCGGGCTGGAGGAGGCCCGCGGCAGGTACCGGTCGCGGCGATCGTCTGTCGCACATCAAGGCCAAGAGGAGCTGAACGCCCATGGCGAACCCGCAGGAACCGGCGATCCGCAGCGACATCCCGCATTCGGCCCGGATCTGGAACTACTGGATGGGCGGCAAGGACAACTATCAGGTCGACCGCACCGTCGGCGAAGCGTGCCTGGAGATCGACCCGGACATCTCCACCATGGCCGTCCAGTCACGCCAGTTCCTCATCCGCGCCGTGCGCCACCTGGCCCGCGAGGCCGGCAGCCGCCAGTTCCTCGACATCGGTACCGGACTGCCCACCATGCAGAACACGCATGAGGTCGCACAGGGCGCGGCACCGGAGTCCAAGGTCGTCTACGTCGACAACGATCCACTGGTGCTCGCCCACGCCCGTGCGTTGCTGACCAACACCTCCGACGAGGGCGTCACGAGTTACATCAACTCCGACTTCCACGACCCGGAGCAGATCGTCGCCGACGCCCGGAACGTTCTGAACTTCACCCAGCCGATCACCGTCATGTTCATGGGCGTGCTCGGCCATGCCGACACCCACGGGGACATGCTGCGTGTCGTGCGCACCGTCATGGAGGCGGTGCCCGCCGGCAGTCACCTGGTCCTGTGGGACGGCTCCATCGACAGTCAGGCGTATGTGACCCTCTGCGAGGAGTACGCGAAGACCGGCGGGGCCCCTTACAATCCGCGCACCCAGGATCAGATCCGCGCCGCCTTCGACGGGTTCGAGTTCGTCGACCCGGGTTTCGTCCGCATCACCGAATGGCGGCCGCAGGCCAACGAGATCGGGGAGCGGCCGCGGATCGCCGCCTACGGCGGAGTCGCCCGCAAACCGTGAGTGCGCGGCGTGCCGACGGCCGGGGACGCGGCGGGCTCACCCGAGCAGGCGGCCCGGTCCGTGTCCCCGGCCCTCCGGCACGGCCACGGGGCCAGCGGCCGGTCTTCCCCGTCACCCGGGTCCGGCCCCCGTGTCGGCCGACGCAGCCGAGCCCGGGCTCCGCTCGGGCGCTGGTTCGTCGGTGTGCTGCGGTGCCCTCAGCAGGCACGCGATGCTCAGCGCGCACATGGCGACGAGCAGCACGATGACCGGGACGATGCTGTCGGTCGCCTGGAACATCAGCGTCGACACCACCGGAGAGAGGCCGCCGAACAGGGCGCCGGCCACCTGGTAGGTCACCGAGATGCTCGTGTAGCGCGCCTGAGGGCCGAACATCTGGGCCAGGACCGCGGCCACCGGACCGTATGTCGCCGCCATGACCAGCCGCATCGCGGCGAAGACCAGGAAGATCAGCACCGTCGAGTCCGAGGAGACCACCAGGAACTGGGGTGCGGCCAGCACGGCAACCGCCGCCAGCCCCCAGATGACCACGCGGACCCGCCCGACCTTGTCGCCCAGCCAGGCGACTCCCAGCGTCGCGATCAGTTCGACGACCGCCGCGACGCTCAGCGCGTTGAGTACCACCGTCTTCGAGAGCCCCACCGAGGGATCGGTGGCGTACGCGGTGATGAAGGTGGTCACCAGGTAGTAGCCGCCCACCGCGATGGGGAGCGTGCCGATGCCCAGCAGGATGGGCTTCCAGTTCGTCCTGAGCGCGTACGTCAGCGGCAGGCCCCCCTCGGGCTCCGGCTCGGCTTCGAAGACCGGCGACTCCTCGATCTTCAGCCGGATGACGATGCCGATGACGATGAGCACCGCCGACAGCAGGAACGGCACCCGCCAAGCCCACTCCTCGAGGGCGTCGTCACCGAACGTGGACAGCAGGCTGAACAGGCCGGTGGACAGCAGGGCTCCGGCCGGATTGCCGAGCTGTGCGAAGCCTCCGTAGAAGGTCTTCTTCTCCTCCGGCGCGTGCTCGACGGCCATCAGGACGGCGCCGCCCCACTCGCCGCCGACCGCGATGCCCTGTACGAAGCGGAGGAGGACGAGCAGGAGCGGGGCGAACACCCCGATGCCGGCATAGGTGGGCAGCAGTCCGACGAGGAACGTCGCGGCGCCCATCATGGTCAGGGTGATCACCAGCGCGCTGCGTCTGCCGAACCGGTCGCCGATGTGGCCGAAGACGACACCGCCGAGCGGTCGTGCGAAGAACCCGACCGCGTACGTGGCGAAGGCGGCGGCGATGCCGGTGAGCCGGTCCGTGCCCTCGGGAAAGAAGATCTTGCCGAAGACGAGGGACGCGGCGGTGGCGTAGACGTAGAAGTCATACCACTCGATGGTGGTGCCGACGAACGCGGCGACGCCCGCCTTGCGTGCTCTGCGGGTTTGAGCATGTTCCGTCACGGCTGCCCCTCGGTCGATGTGGCGGTGGTGGAGTGCTGGAGTGCGCCGTCGACCCACGTCTGGAGGACGCCGATCGCGGCGATGGAACCGGGGTCGACGGCGAGCGGATCGGCGTCCAGCACGGTGAAGTCCGCCAGCTTGCCCGGGGTGATGCTGCCGAGTTCGTGCTCGCGGCCCAGGGTGCGGGCGCCGCCGAGCGTGTGTGCGGCGAGCGCGTCGGCTGCCGGGATCCGCAGCGAGCCGGCGCCCAACTGGTGCCCGCGCCGGGTGACGCGGGTGACTGCCGCCTGGATCGCCTCCAGCGGCTTCGGCTCGGCCACGGGCGCGTCGGAACTGAGTGTCACGGGTACCCCGGCCGCCTGGAACTCGCCGAGCGGGTTGAACCGCTCGCCGGGGGTGCCGATCGCCTCGGTGACGCCTTCGCCCCAGTTGTAGTAGTGCTGGGTCTGGTTGACCGGGTGGATGCCCAACCGGCGCATGCGCGCTATCTGTTCCGCGGTGGGCAGCCCGCAGTGCTCGATCCGGTGCCGTGCGTCGGCCCGGGGGTGACGTTCCTGTGCGGCCTCGACGGCGTCGAGCACCATCTCTATCGCGTCGGGCGACTGCGCGTGGGTGGCCGTCTGGAGCCCCACGGCATGTGCCCTGCCGATGAGTTCCCGGTACGCCCGCGGTTCGTGGTACAGCTGCCCGGTGCGGCAGGGGTCCCCGACGTAGCCGTCGGGGAAGTAGGCCGTCCAGCCGCCGAGAGTGCCGTCCGCGTAGAACTTGATTCCCGCGAAGGAGAGCCGGGCGTTGCCGAAGGCGCCGTGCATCCCGGTTTCGATCACGTGGTCCAGCAGATGGCTCAGCAGGTACATGCCCACGCGGGTGCGCAGCTCTCCGCCGTCGGCCAGTCGCAGGTAGGTGTCGAATTCGCGGCGGGTCACCTGGCAGTCCCCGACCGTCGTCACGCCGCCCGCGAGGAACCGCTCCTGCGCGGCGCGCAGCTGCCGCAGATGCTCCTCGGGCTCGTCCTCCAGGTGGAAGTTCGGCCCGTGCCGGCCGACCTTGACGCCGCCGACACCCGTGAGGATGTTGCAGGCGGCATCGGAGATCTCCCCGGTCAGCTCCCCGCCTGCCTCCCGGAAGAAGGTGCCGCCCTCCGGGTCCGGTGTGTCCCGGGTGATGCCGTGCCGGGCCAGGGTGCGGCTGTTGACGACCCCGCCGTGGCCGCTGGCGTTCATCAGGTACACCTCGCGGTCGGTGCTGACCCGGTCCAGCTCCTCCTTGGTGGGGTGGCGGCGCTCGGCGAGGTTGCGGTGCTCGTAGCCGTAGCCGCGCACCGGCCGGCCGGGCGGCAGGGATTCGGCCGCCGTGCGCAGCAGCGCGATGAGGCCCGGGATGTCGGCCGCCCGGTCCGGCCCGCAGTCCACCCAGCTCATCATCTGGCCGTACATCAGGGGATGGGCGTGCGGATCGACGAAGCCGGGGACCACGACGGAGCCACCGAGATCCACCTCCTCGGCCGGCCGGCCGATCCGTGCGGCTTCGGCCCGGCACTCCTCGACGGTGCCGACGGCGGCGAACCGGTTCCCGTGCACGAGGAATGCCTCGGCCCCTTCGGTACCGGGGTCGACGGTGCGCAGGGCGGCGCTGGTGAAAAGGGTGACGGTCGCGTCCAGGACCGATGTCTCCTGGTGGCGCAGTGCGCGCATGTGATTCCTCGTGCGGGGTCGGGGGCGTTCCGGTGACCGGCACCGTAGGTCCGCCCACCCTCGGCAGCAATACCAGGTGCGCTGCGGAACGCGGCCCTGTCAGCGTTTCTGTCGCTCAACGGTGCTGATTTTCGGCTGATCAGTTTCCTGGGGTCACACCAGCCGTAAACTTGTCTCCACGGAAGCACGGAATCACTCTGTAAAGATTGGGTCTCGGACACTCATGAGCGACGATCTGGACGCACTGCTCATCGCCGCACTCCAGCAGAACGGCAGGGCGAGCTACAGCGAGCTGGCCGCCCGGGTGGGAGCGCCGCGGACGGCGGTCTCGGCGCGGGTGCAGGCCCTGCTCGGCTCCGGAGCCGTGGAGATCGTCGCAGTGGCACATCCCCAGCTGCTCGGGCTCACCACGCTCGCGCACGTCTCCGTCGCCGTGTCGGGTCCGACCGACGAGGTGGTCGGCGCACTGTGCGCCACGGACGCGTCCGTCTTCGTCTCCGCCGTCAGCGGCGCCCACGACCTCGTCGCGGAACTGCGCGTCTCCAGCGACCGCGAACTGTACGACGCGCTCGCCCACCTCCGCGCACAGCCCCGCGTCCGAGCGGTCAACACCCTCCTCTACACCGACGTCGTCACCTCGGTCTTCATGCCCCAGGGGCCGCTCCGCAGCGACGTGCACGTCGACGAAACCGACCTGCGGCTCATCGAACTGCTGGAACGCGACGGCCGCATGCCGTTCGTCGAACTGGCAGCCCGGGTCGGCATGTCGCCGAGCGCCGCCCGCGCCCGGGTCAGCCGGCTCGTCACCAGCCGTGCCCTGCACGTGGCCGCCGTGGTGCGCCGGGGCACGGGCAGCGGCAGACCCGCACTCGGCGCCGGGCTGAACCTCGGAGGCGACGACGAGCACGTGACCGCCTTCCTCGCCGCGCTCCCCGGGGTGGAGTTCGTCGCCCGCACCGTGGGCCGCTTCGACCTGGTGATCACCCTCGGCGCCGACTCGACGACCCGCCTGCACCACATCACCGAACAGCTCAAGGCCCTCGACGAGGTACACGGCCTGACCACCTGGGCGCACTTGGAGGTGTTCAAGGAGCACTACTCACGCGGCATCGCGAGGACATCGCCGTAGGAGCGTGCGTCCCGCGGCGCAGGCCCGCAGAGAGGCGGTCACGCGCACGCGTAGTCGTGCGGTGCGTTGCCCGTCCGGGCGCCGTCTGCCGGACGGGCACGCCCTCGGGGAAACCATCCAGCTGCAACGGTGCGTCCTGTAAGGCGTGGAGGGCAGTCAGTACGGACAGCTGTCAGGGTATGGCCGCAGGGAGAACGCCTCCGTGCCTCGTGGAGCGGCGCACTGAGTCACACGGACATCGACATTCCGGATGCAACGGGAGATATTCATGAAATTCGAACACGAGTGGGAGGCTCACAAGGCGGCCGGGGCGGAGGCTGTGCGCACGCAGCTCAACGGGTCGGGCTCGTCGCCACGCGAAGGAGGTTCGAAGGCCAACCTCACGGTGCACGACGACGAACTGGGAAAAATCGGCAACATTGCCTTCCAATTGCACGGCCGTGTCAAGAACAAGGCGGATGACGCGCGTGGTGAGACGCACCGGGCTGCGATCTACCTCCTCAACGAGGGCGGTCTGAGCGATCTGGCCGACGCGCTGCTGAAGGTGAATGAAAACTGGAGCACGCAGGTCAGCACCCTCAAGAACGGCTTCGGTCTGATCTCCAACCACCTGGATTTCACGCGTAAATCCCACGCCAGGGACGAGGAGGACATCGTCCTCAGCATGAACAGGGCGTCCAGGATCACGGACTATTTCCACAACGACTACGACACGAAACTGGTCTGAGAGGTATCGATCTGTGGCCGTGGAAGTGGTTTCATACCGAGACCTGAGCGAGTTGAAGTTCGACAAACTGGATGCGGCCATCACCAAATGGAAGGGGATCAAGAAGGAATTCCACGACATCGCCACCGGCAGAGGCGAAGGTGCCGATGTCGTGAGGCTGGAGAGCAAGGCCGCGGCGGCCGACTGGACAGGCGCCAATGCAGACGTCAGCAAACCGTTTGTCGTCGAGGTGGCCCGGGAGTTCCACGACGCGGCGAACGAGGCCAAGAGCATTCACAGGGCGATGGATCTCACTCGCCAGCGGATGCACAAGCACCAGTCGGATCTGCGTCGAGCCGTCGAGGACATCCAGGGCGACGGTCTGATCGTGACGAGTGACGGAACGGTCACCGACTCCATGTGTTACGCCGACGAGGCCAAGCAGAAGCTTTCGGACAAGAAGGTCCGGGCCGCCGAGGCCCGCATCGAGAAGATACTGAAGGCAGCGACGTCGAGCCAGCATGCCCTCGCCGACGGGCTGCGCCTGCTGGTGCAGGACGCACATGACTTCTCAGGAGCCGACTACGGCAGCTATGACGACATCCGGAAAGTCGTCGGCCGAGCTGATGCCGACAAAGCGGCCGACCTGGCCAAGGAGCTGTCCAGGCAGGCGGCGAACGGCGACAGGATCGACCAGACGAAACTTGACTCGTTCAATGACCTGGCCGAACTCCAGCACAGTAACCCGGTCTTCGCCGAAGGGCTGGCGACAAAGCTGGGACCGAAGGGGACCCTGGAGTTCTGGCGCATGATGTCCGGCGACGGCCCCGAGATCATGACCAAGAGCGAGTACGGCAGAGAGATGGTCCGGCTGCGGGACAATCTGGGCATGACGCTCGCGACCGCATCCCGGGTCAAGAGCCCGGAGATGGCCCAGTGGAAGCACGACCTCATAGGACTGGGCGGCAGACCGATCGCCTACCCGGACATGCACGCGATGCACGACCCGGTCGGGTTCCAGGTCATGAGCAGCCTCATGGGGAAGGGAAAGTTCGACAAGGACTTCCTGCACGACTACGAGGAGAAACTTCGCGCGTTCGACAAGAAGATCGGGGGCGAGGGCCAGGCGTGGTCCATGGTCGGCTGGCAGGGCACCGACCTCGATCCCTCCGGTCTGGGCCGCGGCTCGGACCCGATGGCCGGCCTCCTCAAGGCCGCCAGCCACAACCCTGACTTCGCGACGGATCTGTTCAAGGACCCGGACACGGCCGAGTACTACCTCAGGGACCGGGAGTACCCGCCCGAAGACCCTTATCTGGAGGACGGCAAGAGCCGCGCGGCCGAGGCGCTGGGAGACGCGCTCTACGCGGGCGGCAGCGGACTGAACCCCGACGATCCGAACGCCACGTACACCGAGCACCTCCAGGACCAGAACACTGCGTTCCACAACATCTTCGACCGCCTCGCGGCCGAGAAGGACGACATGCTGCCCGAGGTGCGCGAGAGCATGGCCATGCTTCTCGGCAACCACGGTGACGAGACCTACGACACGATGAGTGCCGTCGCCGGCAGCAGGGACACTCCGTTGGATCAGCAGAAGCTGATGGAGATCAGCAAGCAGATCTCCCGGACGCCGGAGGGGTACGCCGCACTCAACCAGGCCATGAACCAGTCCATGGTCAACGACATCCTGACCGAGAAGGATCACCCTTCGCTGAGTGCGGATCACGTGGGGCGGACGCTCGGCTTCGAGGTGCAGGCCCGCCAACAGGCCATTGCCGATTCGACCGCCGCCGATCAGAAGGCCGCCGGCTGGAAGGGCTATTTCGGATACTTCGCGGTTGCTGAAATCTCCACCATCCCACCTCTCGCCCCGGTCGGTGGGCACATAGCCAATGCCGCGTTCGGTATCTCCAAAGCGTGGACCGAGGACGAGCAAGCTCAGATCGCCGAGGACGGGGCACTGAAGAACAAGGACGTCAGTTTCGCTCGCGCGAATCAGATCAAGGAACTCGGACATCTGTGGTACGAAGTGAACGGAAACAGTGACTTTGCACAGAATGACGACGAGTGGGGCTCCAAGGAAAGCCTGGAGTACAGATTCGATGAAAAGGCGAACGACGGCGAGAAGAACGCGGAGCGCATCCTCGGGGCAGAGTAGTCCTGTCGTGCGGGAGAACCCGGCATGGCGGGGCACACTGGCAGTGGTTCTCGCGTTCGCCTTGATGGCGGCGGCTGGCTGCTCCGGCGGCGGGCGCGACTTCACCGTTCCGAAAACGGTCTGTGGAACTCCTGTCGAACCGAGTTCCCTCAGTCCCCTGCTGCCGCCCGAAGGGAAGAAGCTCACCGAAGACGGCCATGCCCTGCCGACGACCGACACGGGATGCACCGTGGACGTGGATGGATACAGCGCAGTGACTTTCGGCAAGAGTTCCACGAACCAGCGGTTCGACCCCGTGAGAGTCCTCGAAGGCGTCCGGCAGGAGCACGTCCAGCCCATGCGTCACCTCCCGGTACAGGGAAGTGGGGCCATCGCCGACAGCGCGGCCATGGTCACCGTTGAATGTGAAGTAGACAAGAAGCAGTATCTCGTACTTCGATTTGAGTTCGGCGACAATGACACCCACTATCCGTCAGAAGTCGAGGAGCGTCGCAGAGCGATTCGACGTTTCGTCGAGAACGTTGCCCGAAATGCCGTGCAGGAGAAGCGCTGCAGTCGGTAGGAGAGGCGATATCGGTTGTCGTAGGTGACCGTTGACCGGCTGCTGCTGCACCCCACCAGGATCCTTCTGCCCCCTGCACCAGTAGCACTGATATGAGACTCGACGATCATCGTGTGGTCATCACCGTCGACGGCCGGGACTTCGGACGTACTCTGGTCACACGATTCGCGGACCTCGGCGCCGAAGTCTTCCTCTCCGCGCACGCACTCTCGCCGCCGCTGAAAGAGTCTGCAATGAGATGCGCGGCAGGGGACACCAGCAGGTACACGCCGTCGCCTGTGACCCGACCGATTCGGCCTCGCTCTCGGTCGGGCCGGAGGCGACTGGAACACGGCCGGCTCGCATTGCCGCATCGCGACGTCCGCCAGGCAGTCCCCGCCCAGTGCGACTTCCGGGGCCACGCCCAGAAGGGCCGTGCCGGGACCGTGGACGGCTCACGGCTTGCGCCACGGAGCGAGAGCCTGCGACATGGCCTGGTCAAGGCCGGTCTTGCGGACCGATTCGGCGAGCAGGACCGCCCAGGCTTGGGAGACGACCTGCCGACCGTCGTCCCGGTCACGGAGGTGAGGGTAGCGCCCCATGTGCTTCTTCACCGGTGGGGAGAGTCCTCCGCCTCTGCCGGGGTAACGCTGCCGAGCCACTCGTCGCGGTCACCGTGCTCCACGGGCATGATGATGCTGTCCCAGCGGTACCTGCGCAGCGCGACCACGAAGGCAAGGGCCAGGAGGGGGTGCCGCAAGGGGGTACGGTATCTCCCGATTGGTGATCGAGCCGTCTGTGGGAGTCGACAGCCAGGCGCAGACGCGGCGCACTTGACCGGGCTGTGAGACTTGCAGCATGGACATGGGGCGTGAGGCACGGTGGGAAAAGGATGCGATGACGGTGGAGATCGTCTTCGCCCTGGTGACTGCCGTCGTGCTGGGTGGGGTCGTTTTCACTGTCGCCTGGACTTCTGTCCAGGCCCTTGGCCTCTCCGGCCTTGCGGAGAGGCGCGTGTTGATGGTGGGTGCACTACTCGGAGCGGTGGCCGGAGTGTGGCGCCTGGTACGGATGCTGCTTCGGTTCGACAGGCAGCGCCGAATGGGCCACTGACTACGGAGCGTCAGCCTTGCGGTCGGCAGCCTCCGGTGGACTGAGGTGCGCCATCGACTTCGTGAAAATGCGGGCCATGGTTGTGTGACGAATCCATTGATACGCGTCATCCTTCGCTATGCGTGATCGCAGGATGCTGTCGAGTTGGCGTAGGAAGTCTCCTGCCGAGCCCACCGCGACGCAGGGGATGGGAGATGTCCATGCTGCGCAGTTGGCCTCCGGAACGCTCTCTCGACGAGCATCTCTCTGCAGAGTCCATGGAGTACGCCCGTGAAGCCGGTCGAGCGAATCGACGCGCTCGCGATGAGGATGATCAGGCCGGCCGACACGAAGCCTTGTGTTCGCACTACCTGGCTGATGGCTTGTGACAGCAGGGGGTTGCCCTGCCCTCCCGCGCGGTCAAGGGGCCCTTGCGTCTTCTGCCCGGGAGCACCTGCCTACCCCGCCGGGGCGAGGCGATTCCGCGCCGCTGACGACGGCGTGCAGCAGTGGTGTACCGCGCACAGCCTCGACCCGATCGTGGGGCGCAGAAAACGGGCACGGCTGACGGCTGGGAGCGGGGGAGCGAGAGTGCTCCCAGAGGGCTCCCATCATGGGAGCACACGCACGTACGGAAGAAGCCGCCCCAGCAAATGCTGGAACGGCTTCCGATCTGCGATCTTCGCAGTCGGGACGGCGGGATTTGAACCCACGACCCCTTGACCCCCAGCCGTGCGTCAATTCCGCGCCATGGCTCGCATGGAGATGTATCGGGCCGTACGGTGCCGCGATCGGTTGTCATCGCGCAGTAGCGAGCCCCAGGGTGAGTCAAGTGCCCGGGTGAGGCCGAACCTACCGGTCACCGCGCGAGCTGTGGCTTTGCTGGGGCCGACTGCCGTGTTTGCGGGTATTCTCGTTTTCTTCCTCTGCCTGGACCTCGCTGACAATTCCATGCAAGCTGCTTTTTTCACTCAGGCGGTTGTGTTCGGGCTTGTCCTTGCGTTGCCGTTTGGGGCTGTGTCGATGCGGCGGCCGTCGACGCGTTCGTCGCCTCCCACTACGACGACAGCGACTTCATCGACATGGCGCCGCGAAGGTTCTCGACGCCCTGTTCGAGCACGCCGAAGAAATGGTGTGGGACATCCTGGACGCCACCGCTGGCAATCCCTGGGGCTTCCCGCAGTGGAACAAGGACAACCCCGAAGGCGAAGACGTCAGCCACGCCGCCGTCGGCCCGCTCTCCCTCACCTACTGGATCAACCGGCTCGGTACCGCCTGTCCGTCCTCAACATCACCTGGCTCGGACAGTCCCCGGTGCAGACGCCCTGACCCTGACCCCGCACCGCACCTGCCGGGATCAGGGCGTCATGACGTATCGGCTGGCGTCTGCCAAGCTTGCCCAGTGGACTGGGGGACGCTGGCGTCCACGACGGCCTGAAGCGCGACGCAGCGACGGCCCAGGATCTCGCCGGTCTCCGGCCCTCGGTGACCTGCAGATCGTCCGGCGCCCGGCGATGGTGAAGGAGCCCTCCGGAGTGCTGCGACGGTTGACAGCTCTCAAGGGCGCCGCCGGTTGGACAACGGTACGCCGCTCGGGAGCTTACTCGGCTCTTCGCCGCGTGCGGCGCTGAAGTTGACTATGCCGCCGAGAACACCGCACACCCCGACGGCTGCCGAAAGGATGAGACGGCCGCCCACGGCCCGGCGGGAACCCGTACTTCGGCTGATGCACCGCGTCCGGTCCCCGGCTGAAGGTGGTGCCGTGAACCACAACGATTCTTCTGCGGCCCTGTCCGTCTCCCCGGTCGGCAGCGCCGGCCTGCGCCTTCGGGGCGGGCGCGGCCGCCTCCGGCCCGTACGAGCGGGCAGGTGGGGAGCAGCGCTCCTGGTGGTGGCCGCCACGGGAAGCCTGCCCATGGCACCGGCGCAGGCGGCGCCGCGGATCCCGGCGTTCCGCGCGGACACCGACAGGGACGGGCGGGTCACCGCGGACGACGAGCGGGGCAAGGGGCAGTGGACCCGCGAGCGCGGTGCGCTGATGCTGCCGAACGTGGACGACGACCGGCGGCGCTGCCCCGACGCGGCCGCCGGCGGTGCCCGGCTGTCCGACGAGCGTATCGCCGCCTGCAACGACGCGGCGGACAGCGTCGTCAACGGAAAGGCCGACCTGCACGATCTCGCGCCCGTGCGTATCGGGGCCGAGCCGCGTGTCAGTGCCGGAACCACCGCCACGGTCGCCGCCGCACCCGCCACCCGCCAGCACGTCCGCGTCTTCGCCGAACGGCGCGGCCGTATGGTCGCGCTGGCGCCCGGGGAGCGGCTGAGCACGGAGGAGCTGCGGCGCGGTGTCCGGCTCGGCGTCGAGGCCCGGGACTTCGTGCGCGACCCGCAGCGCTGGAATGGCATCGCCGACCTCGTCCTGAGAGTCAGCAGCCAGGGCAGCAGCGCCGAGAACCGGATACGGCTCAAGGTCGCGCCGCTGGTCTTCGAGCACGACCTGATGCCGGTCCGGCATCTGATGACGGCCGATCACACCACGGAACCGGCCGAGGTGGAACGCGGGGAGCGCTACGATCCGGCCGCGCAGCCCGAGCCGGTGGAGCCCGGCGAAGCAGCGTTCCGCCGCGACCTGCGACGGGGCCTGGACCGGGCCGGGCTGCCCGCCCCCCTCTACAACTACCCCACGGGCGGGGACGTGTGGATGCAGGACCTGTTCAAGGCCGCCTACGCCTCCATTCCCGCACCGGATGGCAAGGAACACCGCGTCAGAGTCGTCGTACGGTCGGCGGACGTGATGCCGGGCACGGCCACCCGCGAGTTTCCGCTCAGGGACGCCTCCCGCAGCGCGTTCCCCCTGCTCCGCGGCTCCGGTACGGGTGTGATCCAGCAGTACGATCCCCGGCGCGTCGGAAGCGATGACACCCAGTACTACGGCTCGTTCAGCTCCACCGGGAACTTCGGGACCCTCCCGCCCCACACCTGGCGCGGCCGCCACTACCCCGTCGGCAGGATCGTCTACGGCGGCAACGGCGGCAAGGAAGCCCCGGACGCGACGTTCACCCGGATGCTCGCCGCCCAGGGCTATCAGCGGCCCCTCGCGCTGGACACGGGCTGGCTGGGGGTCGGGCACATCGACGAGTTCCTGTCCTTCGTCCCCGCACGGAACGCACGCGGCTGGGTGGCCGTCGTCGCCGACCCCGGCCTCGGCCGGGAGCTGCTGAGCGGCCTCGCCGCCGACGGGCACGGCGACCGGCCCCTGGTCCACGGCATCCCGGCGAAGGACACCGAGGACCCCGGGCTGACGGTCGCCGGCGCCCTGCGCAAGGCATCCTTGACCCGCGGCACCGCGATCGCGCGTAAAGGCATCGACGCCGCCCTGCGCACCCTGCGCGAGCAGGCCGGACTGACGGAGCGCGACATTGTCCGCGTACCCGCGCTGTTCAACGAACTGGAGCTGCCCGCCGGATATCCGCGCCAGGGCGTGGTCGCGAACTACCTGCCCGGAGCGGCCAACGGCGTCAGCACCGGCACAGGCGTGTATCTGGCCCCGCGCCAGCACGCTCCCCGGACGACGGACGGTGCCGACGTCTTCGAACGGGCCGCGCAGAAGGCGCTCGCGGGAACCGGTACCCGCATCGCCTGGGTGGAGGACTGGGACTACTCCCACCACCGCGGCACCGTCGGCGGAGAGGTGCACTGCGCCACCAACGCACTGCGCAGCCTGGACGGGACGCGGCCGTGGTGGACCGAGCAGGACTGACGCCGCCCGTCCAGCCCGGTGCCCGTCCGCCGGCCCGGCGGCCGGGCTGCCACTCGCGCGGAAGGCACGTTCTCATAGGGTGCACACCCATGAGCGATCGCCGCCCTATCGGCATACGTGTCCTCAGCGGGCTGCTGGTCTGCGGGCTGGTCGCCGCCGGTGCGGCGAGCGCACCCACCACCGGCGTCATGATCGTTGGGGCTGGGCTGCTGACGGCCTGTGCGGCACTGGCGACCGTGGCCGGACTGCCGCATCACCCCTCGGTCGCACGCCGGCTGCGGCTCGCCGCCCCTGTGTGCTCCGTGGCGGTTACCGTTGCGTACCGCGGGCCGGTCGCCGATGCGACCGGCTGGTGGTGGCTGCTGGAGACCTGCGCGCTGCTCGCGCTCCTGGTGCCGGAGGTGCGGGGGAGCGATGGCCGGAGCCGGAGCAGCACGCTCGTGCCCGCTGTCCTGCAGGCACTCGCCGTCGTGCTCCTTCCGGTGCGGATCGGCCCCCAGCTCGCGCCGCCCGCTGACCCGGCGGAGACCGGTGTGCTGTGTCTCGCCTGGGCGCTCCTGACGGCGGGGGCCGCCGCGTCCGGCGGCTACCTGCGCGGCCTTGACTCCAGGAGGCGCAAGGCACTCGCGGCGCAGCGCCGCCAGCAACGTCTCGAAGTCGCCCGCGATCTGCACGACTTCGCCTCGCACGATGTCATGGGCGTGGTGGTCCTCGTACAGGCGGCACGTGTCCTGGCACAGGAGGACCCCGCGCAGGCGGTGGAGCTGCTGCCGCGCATCGAGGACGCCGGCATGCAGGCACTGACCGCGATGGACCGCACGGTGCACATGCTCAACGAGGAGGGCGGGAAGGACGGCCACAGGACGGAAGGCGGCGAAGGCGCCCCGCGAGCCCGGTGCCCGCTGCCGGATCCGCCACGTACAGCCGACCCCACCTCCACTTCCGCTCCCAGCCGCGAACGGCCGCGTGACCTGTCCCAACTCGACGAACTGGCAGCCCGGTTCACGCGTACCGGCACCGTAGCGGCCCGTCTCCATGTGGGCGCCGGCGCCCTGGACGAGGTGCCCGGCGAGGTCGGCGCGCTCGGCTACCGGACCGTTGTGGAGTCCCTCACCAACGTGCGCCGTCACGCACCCGCCGCGACCACCGTCACCATCGACGTCCGTCGCGGGCCCCACCACAGCGGCGAGGCCCTCCACCTGACCGTCACCGACCACCGCGACAGCACATCCACCCTTCAGCGATCCGCCCCGCTGCCGGAACGCCCCCGAAGCGGCACCGGACTGGCAGCCCTGACCGAGCGGGCCCACGCCCTCGGGGGCGTGCTGGCCGCAGGGCCGCACGGGCCCGCCGGGTGGCAGGTCACGGTCGTCCTCCCACTGCCCAGGATCACCACGCGCAAGGCCGCCGGCCCGCACCAGGAGACGGGCCGGGCACCTGAGGGGAGCGTCGCATGACCCTACGGCCGGGCCCCATCCGGATCGTGCTGGCGGACGACCAGGCCAGCGTCCGCAACGGCTTCCGCCTCATCCTGGACGCCCAGCCCGACATGACCGTGGTCGCGGAGGCGGCCGACGGCACCACCGCGCTCGCCGCCGCCCGGCGGCTGCGTCCCGACGTGGTGCTCGCGGACATCCGGATGCCGCAGCTCGACGGCCTGGAGCTGACCCGGCTCCTGACCGGGCCCCAAGCGGACCCTGCCATCCGGGTCGTCGTGGTCACCACGTTCGACCTCGACACCTACGTGCACACCGCACTTCGCGCAGGCGCCTCGGGCTTCCTGCTCAAACGCTCCGGCCCGGCTCTGCTGGTCGAGGCGGTGCGGGCGGCGAGATCCGGCGACGCCCTCATCAGCCCGCAGATCACCGCACGTATGCTGCACCGGCTCGCCCCGCCGGACACCACGACGCAACGCCCGCTCGGCGAACCCCTGACCCCGCGCGAGGAGGAGGTCGCCACGCTGATCGCGGCAGGCTTGTCGAACACCGACATCGGCGAGGAACTGTTCATCTCCCTCCCAACCGTCAAATCCCATGTGGCCAACCTCCAGCGCAAACTGGCGGTCCGCAACCGGGTGGGCATCGCCGCGTGGGCGTGGGAAACCGGTCTCGCTCCCACCGACCAGGCGTAGCCCACCACCGGCGTATCAGCACGAGGACGGCCACGGGCCCGGCCCCTGCCGAAGGCCCGGGCCCGTCCGCCGACCTGCTTGACCTGCGTGGTCCGCCGGGTCTTCTCGGCCCGCCAGGTGTTCAAGGGGGAAGCGGGTCCCATTCAGTAGGTGACGCACGAGAGCGATGCAGTGGTCTTCTCCGGCTCGATGAACGCGTACACCGCACTCGTCGCCGCTCGCCTTCGCAAATCAGACCGGTGCCCTTTCGCGGCACCTCAACCGCTTCGCCCTGCCCGGCGAGCCAACCTCCGCAGAAGGGACGGCTCTTCACGCTCGGCCGTCGTCAGCTCTCCGTTCAGTGACGCATCTGACTCCCCCTGCATCGGCTCTGCTGGAACGGCTCTCTGTAGGGTGCTACCGCGCCCCACAGCCGCTCCCGCTCTCGCGGACACGCTCCCGCCCGTGCTCAAGTGTCATCCGCCCGCCCAGGCGGCGGGATTGCATCACGGGGCGACCAGCACTGTCGCGGTGGCCTGGGCAAAGACCTTCGCCTGTGCGGGGAAGGGTGGGGAGTGTGTCCGCGGCAAGGCCCATAGGGGTCGGACCTGCCCTCCCGCGCGGTCAAGGGGCTCTCGTGCCCCCTGTCCGGGAATAACCGTTCACCCGCCGGGGCGAGGCGATTCCGCGCCGCTGACGACGGCGTGCAGCAGTGGTGTACCGCGCACAACCTCGACCCGATCGTGCGACGGAGAGAACGGGCATGGCTGACGGCTGGGAGCGTGGGAGCGCGAGTGCTCCCAGAGGGCTCCCATCATGGGAGCACACGCACGCACGGAAGAAGCCGCCCCAGCAAATGCTGGAACGGCTTCCTATCTGCGATCTTCGCAGTCGGGACGGCGGGACTTGAACCCACGAGGGGCGCCGGCGGCACCATACGCGTGCCCTGCTGGGGGCGCTGGAAGAAGCTTTCCGCAGGTCAGCAGGCCGTCAACCGCTCCCACGCAAAGATCCGCGCGCTCGTCGGACAGACCATGGCCACCCTGAAGACCTGGCGACTCCTGCGCAAGCTGCGATGCTCCACCACCCGCATCACCAGCCTCGTCCAAGCCGTTCTCACCCTGCACCTGAACTGCTCAAACTGAGGTTGAAATCAGCCCATGGCCTGCTCGTCAAGACAACGGATCTTGGCGTGGGTGGTGTTGTGGCGGCGCTTCCACTGCTTGAGGTGGCGCCCTCGAAACGGGACCCGGACGGGCCTGCCGCTGTGTCGGCTTCCGTCCGTTCGCCATCTCGCGCTCGCTTCGCCGTCCCGCCGGTTCCGCTCCGCGCTCGCTTCTCAGATCATCTACACGCGCGCCTAAGCGGTCCCGGTCGCAGACCGCCGGGAAAGATTGCCAAGCAGGCGCCAGGCTTCTCCGCCGATCGTCCTCGTGGGGCGTGCGATAGGTTCCCCGCCATGATCGAACCTGGAACCTTCACCTGGCCGACGACTCCGATACCGACCGAACGGCTCGTGCTCCGCGCGTCCGAGGCCCGCGACCGTACGGCCTTCGTCGAACTGTTCGCCTCGCCCGAGGTGGGCACCTACATCGGCGGCGCCCGGACTCGCGACGAACTTGAACGCGCGATGCCCGAAGTGCCCGGCCGACGCCCCGGCTGTTTCGTGGTCGAAGTCGACGGAACGATGATCGGCATGATCACGCTCGACCCCCGCGGCGCCGAACGCCGGGGACACGTCCGCCCCGAGGCCGGAGAGACCGAACTCGGTTACCTGTTCCTGCCCGAGGCGTGGGGACAAGGGTACGCCTTCGAGGCGTGCGCGGCGGCACTCAACTGGTTCACCGGCGCACGGCCCGGCGAACCCGTGGTGCTCTCCACCCAGAGCACCAACCACCGGGCGATGCGCCTCGCGGCGAGACTGGGCTTCACCGAGGTCGAACGGTTCGAGGAGTACGGCGCCGAGCAGTGGTTCGGCGTGCGCGCCCCGGCCACACCGGCCGGATGAAGGGCGGCCCCATGAACGCGATCGTCCTGATGTCGGATCCGAAGGTCGCCGCCGTGCCCCTGATCGAGTCCGGCGAACGCCTCGTGGACGTCCGCCCCGGCAGCCGACTGCTCGTCGACACCCGCAAGCAGGACCAGGCAGACGCCTTCGCCCACCTGCGGGAAGGCGTGCTGGAGCGGCTGCTCACGGCACAGACGATGCTGCCGGCGGACATCCGGCTGCTGTTCGTCGAGGGATACCGACCCCCCTCCCTCCAGCGGGAGTACTTCGAAAAGTACGCAGGCCGGCTGCGGGCCGCCAACCCCGGCTGGTCCTCCCATGAGATCCACTCGGCGGCGAGCAGGTACGTCTCACCCCCCGACATCGCGCCGCACAGCGCCGGCGCGGCCGTCGACCTCACCCTCGCCGACGCCGACGGACACGAACTGGACCTCGGCACGCGCATGAACGCGGACCCCGAGGAGAGCGCCGGCGCCTGCTACACCCACGCCCCGGACATCAGCGAGGAAGCCCGCGCCAACCGGAAACTGCTGGGCACCGTGCTCACGGCCGCAGGGCTGGTGAACTACCCCACGGAGTGGTGGCACTGGTCCTTCGGGGACCGCTACTGGGCCTTGCTCACGGGAAAGCCCGCGGCCCTCTACGGCCCCAAGGAGCTCGACTCGCGCAACTGACCGACCAGACGTCCTGTTCCCGGCCCGGGCAGCGTACCGACGGCGAGCCGTCCACCCTGGCCCGGCAATAGGAATTGTCACGACTTGTGGATGAGGAGTGGTTGCCTGCCGGCAGGCGACGGGACTTGAGTCTCCCGTAGGGGGAGACACGAAGGTGGGGACATGAACGGCGACACGCTCTACTCGATCGGCGAACTTGCTCGACGAACCGGTCTCACGGTCAAGACCATTCGGTTCTACTCCGATCGCGGAATCGTGGCGCCGACCGACCGCAGCCCGGCTGGCTACCGCCTCTACAGCATCGACGCCGTCGCACGCCTGGACCTCGTGCGCACCCTGCGCGAGCTGGGACTGGACCTTTCCACGATCCGAAAGGTCGTGGACCGTGAGCTCTCGCTTCCGGAGGTCGCCGCAGCGCATGCCGAAGCACTGACGGTGCAGATCCGCGTCCTGCGCCTGCGGCGCGCGGTGCTGACGGCGGTGGCCGAGCGCGGGTCCACACCTGAGGAGACGGAACGCATGCACCAGCTGGCCCGGCTTTCCAAGGACGAACGCAGCCGTCTGACCGGCGATTTCCTCGACGCCGTCTTCGGCGGTCTTGACGCCGCCCCCACCTTTGCGGGGGTCATGCGCTCGATGACCCCCGAGTTGCCCCGTAACCCGAAGACAGAGCAGGTCCAGGCGTGGGTGGAGCTGGCCGAAATGTCCCTGGACCCGGGTTTCCGCGCCGTCGTGCGGCGGATGGCCGAGGACCAGGCGGCCGAGCAGGCCCGAAGCGGCGTGACGGTCCCGCGCCGCGACATCACCGCAGCCGTCCGTGACCAGGCCGGCCCGGCCGTGACCGCCGGCATCGACCCGGCCTCGCCCCAGGCTCATCCGATCGTCGCGCAGTTCACGGTGCACTACGCGCACCTCCTCGGCCGCCCCGACGACGTCGAGCTTCGCCGCCGGCTGGCGACTCGGCTGGAGAGAGTGAACGAACCGCGCTGGCGGCGGTACCTCCAGCTGCTCGCAGTAGTCAACGGCTGGCCGGCCCCGGAGAGCCTGGCTCCGGTGTTCGACTGGTCCGTCCAGGCTCTGCGCGCCCGGACACGGCAATGACGGGGCGGTCACAAGGCGGCATGGGGCGGATGCGGCCGGCGTCGGGTGAAAACGCCGCCACATATCATCGGCTGATGAGTGCCCCGGTCGTACTTCAGGTGGCCGCGTCGCCGGTCTCTCCCGCTCTCGTTCTTCGCCCCTGGCGCATGGAAGACATCGCCGCATTGGTCGAGGTGAGCCGGGATCGGGCACTGCGCCGGTGGGCGAGCTCTGGCGTGGACAACGATTCCGACGGGACACACTGGGTGCAGGCTCAGCAGCAGGGCTGGGCAGCGGGGGACCGGTTCGGCTTCGCTGTCCATGAGACACAACCCGGTTCAGTTCGCGCACAGTTGGTGGGCAACGTGGTCCTCAAGAAAGTCACCTCCGGCAAACCGGCAGCCGAAGTGGGCTACTGGACCGCGGCGCACGCCCGCGGGCGGGGAGTGGCCGCCCACGCTCTGGAGGCACTCACCAACTGGGCCTTCGACGCCTTCGAAGCCGACGGGCTGGAGCGTCTCGAACTCCTGCACCAGGTGGACAACCTGGCATCGTGCCGGGTTGCACAGAAGAGCCGCTACGACTTCGACACCCTCCTGCCCGCGGCACCGCCCTCCTTCCCCCGCGTTGGCCACCTGCACATACGGGTGCGAGAGCGTCTGAAATCCACCCGGCTTCTGCGGACCGGCTGAGGCTGCTCACGCCGAGACGGGCTCGGGGCGTCCCTCCGCCCCGGCTGCGTGGGCGGCCGACGTGTTCTGTGTGGCTGGAGGCCGGGATCTGTTGGAGCTCGGTGCCGGACACGAACGCAACTCCTTCCATTCTGAAACGAGCAGTAAATCTCACCCTCGACGATGAGATCGCCTGCGTCCTCTCCCTTGTAGCTGGCGTGCGGCTGCGCTCGCGCGGGCTGGTCCGCCGGTTCGAGAAGGAAGACTCTCGGGGGACACCACAGTTCTATGCCCACGTCGCCCCTGACTGGTGGCGACGCAGCGGCCAGCCCACGAGGGCCGACCCTTCTTGGTATTCCCGCTGTACCAGCGCACAGACCCTGTCCATCGGATATTTGATCAGTATGGTGACGGGATCATGACTCTGATCTTGCTGTTCGCCGCGACTGCCATCATCGGCATACCAACCGCCACGGTGTGGCTGCTGGGACGGCGCGCGAAGGTGCCCAGTTGGATGCTGACCGTCTTCTTGCTGGCTGGTTGGCTGACCGTCTTGGCTGGGTGGGCTCTTTCACAGCGCGCTCAGCCGTTCCTGTTTCCTGAGACCTCGCCCTGCTACGGCACGAGCGGCACTCCTGTCTCGCAGTACTTCCCGCCCGACTCCTTCTGTCGCCATGCCGACGGGGAGTTGCGCACGGTCAACGGGGCGAACTCCAAGCTCATGTTCTGGAGCGCCGCCAACACCACCTTGGCAGTGATGATTGGCGCAGCCTTCCTTTGGCGTCACCAACGCTCTCGATCGTGACCGCCCCCACACTGGCCGCCATGTCCTCGAGCGTCCTCTCGTGGCCGGTCCGTCGGAGTCTGCCCCGAACCCACTCGTGACTGGGTTCGGGGGCGGATAGCGAGGTAGCGTTCGAATGCCTCGCGGGCGTCGGGGACGAATGCATCATGCCGAACCAACTCTTTGAGCTCGTGTTCCGTCAGCCAGTCGTGCCAGGCAATCTCTTCGGGGTCCGGCTTGATCGGCTCGTCCACAACGACTTCGTGCAGCCCAAGCCAGTACGGGCTGATGGCGCCGGTGCACCGGAACTTGAACACGAACCTTGGACAGGTCCGGACCGACCCCTATTTCCTCCTCCAACTCCCTGGCAGCGGCCTGTTCATAGGTCTCGGCAACCTCCACTGCACCGCCAAGCATCCAATTGAAGTGGCCCGGAAATCGCGATGTGCCCTCAGTACGGCGATGCACAAGCGTGCGCCCTTCGGGGTCACGGCACACGATTGTGGCAACGCGGTGCAACCATCCCTCCCGAATCGCGTCGCTCCTGCTCACGACAGCCAGAACCTCATCACGGTCGTCAACCCGTTCAACAAGGTCGCTCATGAGCCACAAGATGTCAGATAGCACGAGGACATGGTGAGACTGGGGTCTGATTGAACGGGACTGCTGCACGTATAGGTGACAGTCGGGTTTCATGCGGCGAGGGCGGCGGGCTTCATGGTGGTCTCGTACTCGATGGGGGTCAAACGGCCCAGGCGTAGTTGTCTGCGGCGCCGGTGGTAGGTCCGCTCGATCCAGGTGACGATCGCGGTGCGGAGGTCCTGCCGGGTGGCCCAGGTGCGGCGGTCGAGGACGTTGTTCTGCAGCAGAGCGAAGAAGGACTCCATGGCAGCGTTGTCGCCGGCCGAGCCGACTCTTCCCATGGATCCGGCCAGGCCGTGGCGGTGCAGAGCGTGGACGTACTTTCTTGATCGGAATTGGGCGAGTTCAGCCAGTCGTTGCAACAGCCCGGTGTTGCAACGACTGGTTGAACTCGCCCAGTACACGTCCTTCGCCTTCACCGCGCACCTGATGGACGCCGGACTCGACGCCTCGATCGGCAGCGTCGGTGACGCCCTGGACAACGCGCTCATGGAATCTCAGATCGGCCTGTTCAAGACCGAACTGATCAAACCCCGTACTCCCTGGAAGACCCTCGCCGAGGTCGAGGTCGCCACCGCAGAATGGGTCGACTGGTTCAACCACCACCGTATCCACACCGCGATCGGCGACATCCCGCCCGCCGAATGCGAAGCCACCTACTACGCTCGCCACCAGCCGCAACCGGCGGCTGGAGTCAGTCCATAGAGCCTCCACCGACCCCGGAACGGTTCACCCAGGGGTAAACGGGCTGGACTGAACGAGCGGGACCACGCAAGACTGCAACAACAAGGGCCTCCCTGTCGCTCTGGCTTCGACAACCGTGAGCTACCAGGAGGCCCTTCCTTCATTCGCCGACAGCCACGAACTCACCCGATCCAGCCCCCTGTTCGACCAAAACGACCACAGGATCGGAAAGACAACTGTCAGGCGCAGGCACTCGCCTCACCCGAAGAGCCACTCGTGGTCCTTGCCCTGCAACACCTTCTGCACCACCTGCGCGAATTCCTGCGCAGACTTGCACTCGTCCGTCCCGGTCCCCGGCGTCTCAGCCAGCACCGTCGCATAAGCGCCGCCCGTCTTGACGGGTTTGCGCCAGGCGATCTCACAGCTGGAGCTGTCGGCATCGACGGCGACGATAGCCTCGGGCAGGCCGTCGAGAGAGACGTCGTCCTTGGGTTTCACCTGCCTGCGGAACATGTTGACCGGCTTGGGCGCGTAGGCGAGTGTGAAGGAGAAGTCATGAGTGACGCCGTACTTCGCCGAACCCCATTTACAGGTCCGCACCTGTGACGAGCCTCTGGTGTATCCGCCCGCTGTCCCTGTGTCGGTGAGGTCGAACTGGCGGACCACCGAGTTGTCGATGATGTCGCAAGGCCTTCCGCTCTTGGCCGCGGCGTTTGCCGTGCCGGCGCTCGACGACTGCGGGGAGGACGCCTTTACATCGGGTTTGCCGCCGGGGTGGTTGAGCAACGCGAGCGCGCCCCAGACAACACCCGTGAGGATAATGACCCCAGCGAGGGCAGAGACCGCATACTGCTGGGGTTTCGTCAAGAATCCTCTACGTGCTGGGCGTTTGCCGTTGGTGACGGCTTCCCTGCCGGGCTCGGCAGGCAGCAGCAAGGTTGCCGCCCGGCGCTCCTCGATCATCGTAACGACGTCGTCGGGTAGCCAGTCGGTGTGGTCGGCGGACATGGCCAGCCGGTCGAGCACCGAGGCGAGCGAGGGGCGAGCGGCTGGATCGGACGCCAGGCACTGCTTGATGAACTGGGCCAGGCCCGTGGGTACACCGGTCAGGTCCGGAGCCTCGTGGATGGTGCGGTAGAGAATGACCTCGGGTCGGCCACTCCCGTACGGCGCGTGACCCGTCGCGGCGAAGGCGAGCACGCACCCGAGCGCGAACACGTCGGATTCGGGACCGGTGGTGTGGCCGCGTGCCTGCTCGGGCGACATGTAGCCGGGGGTGCCGATGGCCGACTGCGTCAGCTGCGTGGTGTCCCCCGTGCCCTCCAGCGCGCGGGCAATGCCGAAGTCGATGACGCGAGGCCCGTCATCGGCGACGATCACGTTCGCCGGCTTGAGGTCCCGGTGTACGAGGTCGACCGCGTGCACGGCCGCGAGCCCCTCGGCGAGCCCGGAACCGAGCACCCGCAGGGCGCTCTCCGGCAATGAGCCCTGAGCCTGGACGACCTGATGCAGCGAGGGGCCGGGAATGTACGCGGTGACGAGCCACGGCGGGTCGCCAGCCGGGTCGGCGTCGACGACCTGCGCGGTGTAGAACCCACCCACCTTCCGGGCCGCAATCACCTCGTTTGCGAAACGGAGCCTGAACTGTGTGTTGTTCGCCAGCTCCGGATGGACCAGCTTCACGGCGACGAGTCGGCCACCGGGAGAGCGTCCCAGGAAGACCTGCCCCATGCCACCCCGGCCCAAGCGGCGCAGCAGTTGGTACTGGCCGATCTCGCGGGGGTCGTTCGCACCGAGCTCTTCGGTCACCGCACGTCCCACAGCTGGATGACGGTGCGCTGCCGCGCGTCCTTGACTGAGGCGGCGAGGATCTTGCCATCCGGGCTGAAGGCGATGTTCCCGGTGCCTTTGTTGCCCACCTCCGCCGATACGACCTCCTTGTGCGAGGCGGCGTCCCAGACGGTGACACTGCCGTGCGACTCGGCGGCAATCAGCTTCCCGTCCGGGCTGAAGGCCACGTCGCTGAAACCTTCGCTGCTCTCCGCGAGTGTCGCGAGATGCTTATGGGAGGTGGCGTCCCATACCTCCACACCGCCGTAGGCGCATACGAGGCTCTTGCTGTCGGGGCTGAAGGCGAGGCCGCTGACACCATAGGTCTTCTTGCTCTTCACCTGCTCGGTCGCCAGCCGCCGGTACTGGCCCGAGGAGGCTTCCCAGAACACCAACCCGCCCTCCACCGACCTGCTGTACCCGGCTGCGAGGGTCTTCCCGTCCGGGCTGAAGGCCACGCTCATCATCCAGCTCGTGGAGGTGTCACGGTCCGTGCTGACCACCAGGTCCTTGATCAGTTTTCCAGACCGCACATCCCACACCGGCACCTTCCCGATGTTGCCTTCGTCGCTGCAGGCCGCTGCGACGGTCTGTCCATCCGGGCTCAGCGCCACACTCCACAAGGGCATGAGGCCCGCGCCTCCCGTGGCCGACTTCAGCTTGGCCACCGGCTGGTTCGAGGCGGCGTCCCACACCGTGACTCCACCGACGTCCGGATCGAAACCGCCGCCGGAGGAGATTCCGGCATAGGTGTTCCAGTGGTATCCGACGGCGAGCATTCCGCCGTGAGGACTGTAGGCGACACCATGCAGTTCGCCCATCGCCTCCTTGACCTTCCGGGTGCCGGTCTCATCGCCCGATGCGGCACTGAAGAGCCGCAACTGCTCGACGCCGCCGACGGCCAGCGACTTGCTGTCCGGGCTGAAGCTGAAGGAGGCCGAGTCGTCTACCTTGCCCAGGGACACGGCCTTCCTCGGTACGAGGGTGACAGAAGCGGGCAGGGCATCACCCCCGCCCTGCCAGTCCGGGCCTGAGCCCGCGTTCCCGTCCTTGCTGTCATCGTCACCGTCACCGTTGCCAAGAGTCAGCCCCAGGGGGATGGCGACCGCCGCGGCGACGACCGCGCCGACAGCGGTGAGGATGCCTCGGCGCCCGATCCGCTTCGGGCCGTCCGGGCCGTTCTGCGGCTCGTCCGGCAGCTCCCCGGCCATCGCGGCCACGGCAGGAGGAAGCCACGGCGGCACCGTCCCGTCGGACCCGTGCTGCGGAGCGGCAAAGCGGCGCAGCACCTCCGTAAGACTCGGCCGCACCGCGGCGTCCTTGGCCAGACAGTCCTGGACGACCCCACGCAACTCCTGCGGCACACTGCTGAGATCGGGCTCCTCGTGCACGATCCGGTGCAGCACCTCGGACCCAGCCTCGCCCCCGAAGGGGGGATGCCCCGTGACGGCGTAGACGAGTACACCGCCGAGCGAGAACACATCGGACGCGGTCCCGGCGGCGTCCTCTCCGCGCACACGCTCAGGCGCGATGTACCAGCCGAAAGCCTCGCCGACGGTCAGGGAAGGGTGAGCCGCATCGAGCGCCCTGGACACGGCGAAGTCTGTGACCCGGGGCCCGTCCTCGCCGAGGATGACGTTCCCCGGCTTGAGGTCCCCGTGACTCAACCCAGCCGCGTGCACCGCGCTCAGTCCCTCGGCGAGCCCGGCGCCGAGCACCCGGGCCGCGGCGACGGGGAGCGGGCCGTGCGCCTCCACCGCGGTCTGGAGCGAGGGGCCGGGGACGTAGGAGGTGGCGATCCATGGAGACTGCCCCTCCTGCTCAGGGTCGGCGTCGGCCTCGATCACCTGGGCCGTGTAGAACCCGTTCACCTGCAGCGCGCCCTGCACTTCCCGGGCGAGCGCGCGCCGGAACTCCGCGTCTCTGGAAAGCTCATCCGACACGACCTTCACGGCAACGGACCGGCCGCCGCGGGAGCGGGCCAGATACACCTCGCCCATGGCTCCGCGGCCAAGTGCCGCCACTAGTCGGTACGGCCCCACGTAGCGCCGCTCGCTGTCCCCCAAGAGCTGCATGCGTGCTGTGTCCGTTCAGTTGTGAGTGGTCTGTGGCGCGGAATTGTGAGAGGAGAGTAACGGCCCGCCTGGTGGCATGTAAGCGATATGGCTCGTACAACACCCTCTTGTGACGGGATGGTTGAACACCCGGGTCACCTCCTGGGCATCGGCTGCACCGACCGGCGCGCTGAGCAGTGAGGACATGGACTACTGAGGTTGAACTCGTGTTGTCGCCTCCGGTCAGGTGCTGATGTCCAGGCCGGTCTCGGCGAGGCAGCCGTCGATGAGCCGGGGGGCGGTACTGGATGTGGCGTAAGCCGCGGCGGATGCGCTGGATGAGGTGCTCCGGCGTGCGGAAGGCGACGTTGGACAGCCAGCCGCGCCGTAGCAGGGACCAGATGCCCTCGACCGGGTTGAGGTCCGGTGCGTGGGGCGGCAGGTAGTAGATGGTCAGCCAGTCCCGGGAGGCTGCGAATTCCCGCAGACCAGTCAGCTTTGTGCACGTTGAGGTTGTCCCAGACGAGCACGACCGGGCCACCGAGCTGCTGGTGGGCGGCGATCAGCAGGTCCCGGTAGTCGCGCCAGGAGAAGCCCCCGCGCCCATCCCGGCGGTCGTCGTCCTTGCGCGGCCGGTAGATCAGCCGGGAGCGCTCGCCCGCTTTGTAGCAGGTCAGGGCGGCGATGGATATGCGTCTGCGGGAGCGGCCACGCACCTTCACCACCGGGGTGTGCCCGCGTCTGCTCCAGGTCTTGGCCTGCGGCGGCGTCATGGAGAAGCCGGCTTCGTCCTCGAAGACCAGCCATGCCCCACGAGCCGCCGCTAGTCTTCCGCGCAGGGCCACACCTCCCTGACCCACCTGGCAACCGCGTCGTCGTCCCGTTCGAAGGCCCGGCGGGCGGGCCTTGACCCCTGCTCCCCGACGCGGGAGACCGCGCCCGCCACGCCCCCTGCCGGTAGGGCGGGCCCGGTAGACGGGTCGGACCTTGCGGCGGCGGTGTCGTTGTCGCCGGTGAGCTTGACTCTGTCGGGGATCTTGGTGTTACGTGGTGCGGCAGCCTGATCAACGGGCATGCTCAGACGCGTCCGATGACCGATGCAGCCATCGAGGTGCCCGTTGTCCCTCCGTCCCCGGTTCCGGTGAGCACGACCCGCCTCTGACCGCACAGATCGCGCGGGCGAGCAACCCGGACGGCACGACAGCGATATGGGTCCGCGACCGGCTGGACGGGCTGTGGGGCGACGAGGACTTCGCCGAGTGGTACCCCCGCGACGGGCGCCCGGGCCTCTCGCCTGCCCAGCTGGCCACCGTCTGCGTGCTGTCGGACCGGCAGGCCGCCGAGGCGGTCCGCTGCCGCATCGACTTCAAGTGCGCCATGGCCATGGAGTTGGACGATCCCGGCTTCCACCACAGCGTGCTGGCCGACTTCCGCGGCCGTCTCGCCGAGGACGGTCGTGCCGACCGCCTGCTGGACCTTGCGCTGGCTCGCCTGAAGGAAGCCGGGCTGGTATGCGAGCGCACCACCCAGCGCACCGACTCCACCCACGTCCTGGCTGCGGTGCGCGACCTGACCCGGCTGGAGCTGGTCACCGAGGCGGTCCGCGCCGCACTCGAAGAAACCGCCGGCACCTCCCCTCACCTGCTCGACGAGCTGATCGACGAGGACTGGGGGCTCCGCTACGGCCGCCCGGTCCGCCTGGGCAAGAACCCCACCAAACCCATGACCAGGATTCTGGCTGTCGGCAACGACGCCGCCCGCCTCCCTCAGTACCTCTACCAGCACGGAGCGGAACCGGGTGTCTGGCCCGCGCGTCCAGGCTCTGCGCCAGATCATGGTGCAGAACTACCACCACAACGCCGCGGTGGGCGAAGAGGTCGGGGTAGGGGCCGGGCCAGCCCGCGCTGACCTGGCCTTGGGGGCAGGTGACCTGTCGGCGCTCGTAGTCGATGTGGAAGTCGTCCCGGGCGAAGCCCTCGCCCCGGCGGTGCTGTCGGGTGGGGTTGTCGCGGAGCGGCCCGGAGACGGTGACCTGGTGTTCACGCGTGGCTTGTTCCGGGTGAGGCAGGGAGGTGTAGCCACCGTCGACCAGGTGCTCGGCGGGCAGCAGTCCGCGACGCGGCTGGCGGGTGTGGATGCCGGGCAGGACCTTGCTGTCGTGCGTGGTGGCTGCGGTGGTGGTCACATCCGTGATCACGTCGGGGCCACACGATCTCGGTCAGATGAGCCGAGAAGCCCTTCAAGGTGATGGTGTGTCCGTGGCGGGCATAGCGGGCCGAGATGTCGTAGGGCGAGACGATCGCCCAGGCCGCGGGTGGCAGCCCGGGGCCCGCCTTCGGACTCCGCGGTGCGCCAGCGCAGGCGGCCCGCGGCGCCGCTGATCGTGGCCAGGTTCGCCAAGGGCCAGTGCCGACCGTGTCCGGTCCGCACCCAGTGCACCACCACCCGCGATAACGCACGGACCGTGGGCTTTCCTCCGCGAGAACTCCGCGGCCTGCAACTTCGCGTCTCTGCTGAGCAGCTGACGCCGGAGTGGAAGACTCGCTACGCGGTCCGCTCCGGGGTGGAGGGCACGGTCAACGATTCCGCCCACGGCCACGGCATGCGCCACTGCCGCTACCGAGGACAAGGCAAAGTCCGCCTCCAGCACGTGCTGACCGCCATCGCCGTCAACATCGAGCGTCTCGCTGGGCTGCCGACCGAGGAGTCGCTCCCGGCCCGCCGACCGACGGCCTTTCAGAACTACCTCGATCAGCACGAGATTCCCCGGCGGAAGGCGTGGCGAACCCCGGGCACGTGACCTCGCCAACACCAAGATCCCCGACAGAGTCACGCTGACTGGAAGAAGGCGAGCACCTCCCTCTTCATCGAACGCGGCATCTATACGGGCTACTTAGAAGTCATCTCATTTGGAGTGTTCGGTAGGCTCGCGGTGTGGGGATCGTTGAGCGGCTGGTGCCGGAGGCGCCGACGCGTCCGCAGGGCGGCGGTCGGCGCCGGCACGGGGACCGGGAAGTGCTGGCCGCGATCGTGTTCGTGGCCACGTCGGGCTGCACGTGGCAGCAGCTTCCGACTGCTTCGTTCGGACCGTCTGGAGCCACCGCCCACAGGCGTTTCACGGAGTGGTCGAAGGCCCGGGTATGGGCGAAGCTCCACCGCCTGGTCCTCGACGAAATCGGCTCACGCGGTGAGCTGGACTGGTCCCGCTGCGCCATCGACTCGGTGAACATGCGGGCCCTGAAAAGGGGGATCTGGCGGGTCCGAATCCTGTGGACCGGGGCAAGTACGGTTCGAAGATCCACTTGATCACCGAGCGCACTGGTCTGCCCATATCCGTCGGGATCTCCGGCGCGAACCTTCACGACAGCCAGGCCCTCGAACCGCTGGTTCGGGGCATCCCGCCGATCCGTTCCCGCCGCGGCCCACGGCGCCGACGCCCAGCCAAGCTCCATGCCGACAAGGGCTACGACTATGACCACCTGCGCCGATGGTTACGGACACGCGGCATCAGCCACCGCATCGCGCGCAAGGGCATCGAGTCCTCCATCCGGCTCGGCCGACACCGATGGACCATCGAACGCACCGTGGCCTGGCTCGCCGGATGCCGCCGCCTCCACCGACGCTACGAGCGCAAAGCCGAGCACTTCCTGGCCTTCACCAGCATCGCCTGCACCCTCATCTGCTACCGCAGACTCGCCAAATGAGATGACTTCTTAGCGAGGTCCACGAGGCCATCCAGGACGGCGAAGGCGTCTCCGGCCCGGCTGCGAGACGCCTGATCAATGCTGCTGCCCAGGAACACAGCCGCTTCGGCGGCATCATCGCCTCCGTCCGCCAGGCCCACAGCCTGCTGGCCGACCCGACGCTGAACGTCTTCGAGAACAAGGAAGCCTTCCTGTTCTGCAACTACGACCGCACCAAGGCGCTTTGCCATCCCGGCCGCGGCCGCAAGAACGAGGCTCCGAGCCTGGACCGCTGCAAGGTTACTGAGGTTGAACTGGTGGAGTCGTATGACTGACGGGCTGTCGCTTCCTGCGGTATGACCGGGGCATGCGGTATCCACAGGGAGGCGGGCTGACCGCTGAACGGCAGCAGGTCCGCGAGGAGTTGCGGCTGCAGGCAGCGGAACGGTTCGCGCGGGGTGAGGGAAGCACGTCGATCGCGAAGGACCTGCGTGTCAGCGTGCGGTCGGTGCAGCGGTGGCGGCGCGTGTGGGCCGAGCGCGGCCCTCGGGCTCTTCGGTCGCAGGGCCCGGCGTCGCTGCCGAGGCTGAGCGAGGAGCAGTTCGCTCAGCTGGAGGCGGAGCTGGCCAAGGGGCCTGGCGCTCGAGTTCGGCGATCGGTTGGTCGGCGGTGTTGGTGGGGAAGCACGTGATGCGCAGGCCGTCCGCATCCGTGATCCGCAACTGGGCCCCAGGGTGGGGCCGCTCCTTGCGGACGATCAGCCGCAGGCCCGTGGGTCGGCCTGGCGAGGCGCCGGCCAGTTCGGAGACCCGGGCCAAGTCGCGGACCTGACTCCGGTCTCCACCGCCGGGTCCAGGCCGAGGCGGGGATCTACGACACATTGCTCGGGGATCACCATGCCGACTGAGCAGGACAGCCGGCGCCCGCGCTTCGTGAGTCAGGCGACGAAGGCGTGGGTGCCGTCGGCGGATTGGGTTCGGATCAGTGTCCGCCGCCCTCGCCGGTGCTTCTCCGGCAACTGGACCAGGTCCAGTTGGGCGGTGGTGATGTGGTCTGCGGCCGTGGTGCTGTCGGCGTTGCCGGGCCTGAGCAAAGCGGCGACCGGCTCTCCAGTTCCGCCCGTCCCATGGTCCACGAAGGCCGTCAAAGGGTGGTGACCATAGGATCGCTTCCAGGTCAGGGCCGCGTCCTGCTTGTCGGAGTGAGCGCTCACCAGGACACCGTCGAGGTCGATGGTGAGCTGCCGTCGCGCCTGGCCTACCACTGCACCTCTGACTCTTCGTGCATCGGCCCAGTTGGAACGGCCCTCCGCAGCGTTCTACCGCGCCCCACAGCCGCTCCCGCTCTCGCGGACACGCTCCCATCCATGCTCAAGTGTCATTCGCCCCCCGGGTTCGGGTCTGCATCACGGGGTGACCAGCACTGTCGCGGTGGCCTGGGCAGAGGCCCTGGCCCGTGCGACGGAGGGTGGGAAATGTGTCAGACGCAAGGCCCGTAGAGGTCGGCCCTGCACTCCCGTGCGGTCAAGGGGCTCTTGCGCCTTCCGTCCGGGAATACCCGTCCACCCGCCGGGGCGTGGCGGTACCACACCGTTGACGACGGCGCGCAGCAGCGGCGTACCGCGCACAACCTCGACCCGATCGTGGGACGGAGAAAACGGGCACTGCTGACGGCTGGGAGCGTGGGAGCGCGAGTGCTCCCAGAGGGCTCCCCTCATGGGAGCAAACGCTAACGAAAGAAGCCGTCCCAGCAAACGCTGGAACGGCTTCCGAGCTGCGATCTTCGCAGTCGGGACGGCGGGATTTGAACCCACGACCCCTTGACCCCCAGGACACTGCGGGAGGAGTTTTCGCATGTCAGATGCCGTAGGGCGCACAACGTGCTGTTCGGCTGAGCTGCGATCGTGCGGCTGCGCGCATACCGTGTGGTCCCCAAATGGTCCCCAGGCGGTGCCTCGAAACCGCACCTGCTCTGCCCGTTACGCTGGTACGCACCACTTCAGAACGGAGAGTGCTCCGCGGATGGGACCGAAGACAGCCAAGGTGTACGAAGCGTTGCGCGCCCGACTCGCCTCCGACGAGTACCGCGCCGGCGACAAACTGCCCTCCGAACGCATGCTCGTCGAAGAGCTTGGCATCGGCCGGACTGCGCTTCGGCAGGTGCTAGCCAGGCTCGTCTCCGAGGGGGCGTTGGAGGTTCGAGGCAGGAGTTCCTACCGGGTGCCCGGCGCCGTGAGCGTGGAGACCCCCGAGGGGGTCGAAGCATGGCGTATTCACGGTGAGCGGGACCTTTACGACAATCGTTGGGTCAAGCTCCAGCTCTGGGATGTCGAGCCTCCCGGAATGGAGCGCTTCGAGCACCACGTCGTCCGTCTCCATCATGTGGCTATCACGGCCATCCTGGATGACCGAGACCGCGTGCTCATGATGTGGCGGTATCGCTTCGTTCCGCAGCAGTGGGGGTGGGAACTGCCCGGCGGCATCGTGGACGAGGGTGAGGACCCCGCCGGTGCGGCGCTGCGGGAAGTCGTGGAGGAAACCGGCTGGCAGCCCAACGCACTGGAGCATGTCGTGACCTATCAGCCGATGGTTGGCATGGTGGACTCACCTCACGAGATTTTCGTGGGTCAGGGCGCCAAGCAGGTGGGCTCGCCGACAGACCTTGAGGAAGCGGGGCACATCGAATGGGTTCCGTTGGCCGATATCCCTGGGCTGATGGCTCGCGGTGAACTGATGGGCTCCGGAACGCTCGTTGCGCTGCTCCACGTCTTGGCGAACCGCGGTAAATACGGACTCACACCTGCGCGCTGAGCCGGTCGATACGGCGTCGTTGGCGGACCGAGCCTGTACGGTTCGCCAACAGCCGCGCCTTCTGCAGGTGGCTCCTGGCGTCGTCGTATTCGGCTCTCACCTGGTGAGCCTGCGCGAGATCCGCGTGCAGCCCAGCCTGCGCCCGGACAAAGGTCGGATCGACCACGTCCAGGGCTTCGTACAGGCTTGTCACGGCGCCAGTATCGCCCAGCAGGGCCAGCACGTTGCCGCGCCATCGGGTCAGGTGTGCGTCATTGAGGAAGATGCTCAACATGTCCGGGTCCCGGGCTTCGAGGCCAGGCGGAATGCATGCTGCCGCGAGGTCAAGTGCACGCAAGCAATCGTCTGGCAGTCCAGCATGAGCACACAGCTCTGCCTCGGCCGCATGCAGCCAAGCTCGAAGACGGGGCGAGCCGGCTTCCCCAACGGTCCGTTGGGCATCACGAACTAGGTCGAGCCCGAGTGATGGCCGACCAGCCTCGCACAGCACATATGCCTGTTCGCCCATCGCATGAGCCAGGTACATGGGTTCTTCAGCGTCGCGCGCGGCCCGCTTCGCCAGCTCGTAGTGTCGCCAGGCACGCTCCACTGCCCCTGCGTCGATAGCCTGCCAGGCTGCGAGCGTCGATGCTCCTGCCAGGGCAAGGGCGACGGGTCGGCGCGTGCTGGGGAGGACCGCGAAGCTGAGCGCTTCTTCCAGCGCTGATAGATGCCCGGTCATCTGGTCGACGAGCCCGGCCGCCCCTCTCTCCCGGTCCATGCTCCGCAGGAGTTCGGTCTGGTCGTTGAACGCTTTCACCATGGATTCGCTGACACTGCTGGCCGAGTCGATCCGGCTAAGCAGTTCGTCATACCCATCAGCCATCGCTGGCCCGGATCCGGACGTGGGCTCCCCTCGCAGCTCGGTATCCGTGATGCCGAGGAGCTGCCTCAGGATCGCCGCATAGCGATCCGAGATGGTGCGTTTGTCGTTCTCCCACTCGGACACGTACACGCGCAGACTCGCGGTCGTGGCGACGTCGGTTACGTGCCGTTGCGCGTACAGCTCGATCTCGCGAACCAGTCGGTCCTGCGACCAGCCACGGGTGGCACGCGCGCTCTTCAGTCCTGCGCTCACTCGGCACCGCCAGGCGTCGATTCTCTTCACTGACTTCCTCAGGATGCCTCACATTCTCGCAGGTCAACAGGGGTTAACAGTGCCGAAGTTAAGGCTTGTTGGCTACCGGTACCCCCGTCCTGACAGGTCTTCTGGGAGTGCACCAGGGCGGACGGTCTCCACTCGGATCGGTGAAGCCGCTTGACTCTGGTGCGCACCAGATGCATTCTACTGGTGCGCACCAGATGGTGCGGGCAACGCCCGGCGGGGCTCCCTCCTAGAGGGCGCCTTAGACCACGGTCCCGTCGGAGCGTCCGTCGCGGTTGAGAACTGAACAGAGAGCTGCCCGGAGCCACGACAAGCCGGCGCCCCCGAGCAAGAGATCTGCGGAGGGGCGTCACGAGGCTGAGTCCTCTGGCCGACCGGGATCAGGCAACTGCGACAAGCCGTTGGCCCTGCCTGTGCGAGCAGCACGCACCTTCTCCCATGCCGCCCTTCACGGGGCGGACAAGTGATCCGTACGCCAGGTGAGACAAGGGCAAAGATCGCCGCGCCCCCGTTCCGGGGGTCCGCGCCTCCGCATCGCTGGTGCGGAGACCAGGACAACCGGAAGCAATTCCGCTTCGACGGCGCACGGCCCCGGGGCTGCATCCCCGGGGCCGCTGAGTTGGGCCGTCCTGCATGAGAGGACAACCCGTGGATCACATCGTGACTGTTCAGGGAGCCGTTACGGCCTTCGCCCCGTGGCGTGAGCCGACCGAGGCCGAGCTGGACGCCATCGAGCTGGAGATGCCGGCCATCACGACGGATGTCGAGTGGCTGGAGGCGGTCATCATCACGTTGGACCGCACCCCGACCGAGCTGGACGCCCGCCGCATCCGCCGGGCCCGGCGCCGCGCCCTGGACGCGCGCCGGGCCCTGGCCAACCGGACCGCCGAGAGCTTCGCGGGAGGTGCGGCATGAACGCCGTGAAGGACGCGAAGAGCGAGGTGAAGGCGGAGATCGCCCGCACCGACAGCAAGGCGAGTCTGCTGCTGGCCTTCAACGGCGTGGCGCTGGCCGGCGTCTGGAGCGTCGGTGCGCAGCCGTGGGTGCCGGTGGCGGCCCGGATCGTCGGTGCCGGTGCGCTGGGCCTGCTGCTCGCGTCGGTAACCCTGCTGCTGCTCGTGGTCCGTCCACGTATCAGCCCGACCGCGGCGAAGGTCGGGTTCCCGCACTGGGCCAAGCTCTCGGCCGGCGAGCTGACCGCTGAGCTGGCGGCGGACCGCACCGCCGATCACGTGGTGGCGCTCTCGCGGATCGTGGTGGTCAAGATGCGCGCTTTGCAGCGCGCGGTGAACCTCACCCTGGCGACCGGCGCCCCGCTGGCCTTGGCCGCGGTCATCACGGCAGGGGGTGCGGCATGAAGGGCAAGGGCCGCACGCTGCTGGTGGCCGCGCTCGTCGCGGTCGTGGGCATGGCCTTCCGGGTGTCGTGGAACGCGCTGCGCGACATCGCCGGCGCGATCGGCGCCGACCAGGCCGCCGCCACGCTCTACCCGTTCGTGGTCGACGGCCTGATGGCCCTCGCGCTGGTCGCCACCCTCGTCCTGGACGGTGACGACCGCAGGTTCGCGCTGCGGGTGCTGGGCGCCTACACCGCCGCCTCACTGGTCCTGAACTACGTGCACGGGCTGGTGCCCGACCTGCACGGCGGGTCGGTCGACTGGGGTCGACTGGCCGACTGGGACCCCGCGAACTGGGCGCTGGTCCTGCTGGCCACGAGTCTGCCGGTCGGCGCGATCTACTTCGGGTCCGACCTGGTGGCCAAGGTCCTCCACCACCGACCCCAAACCACGCCCGATGCGGAGAAAACCACTCAGAGTAGGGTGGAACGGTCGACATCTGACCTGCGCGAGCCGAGCCCGGCGCCCGTCGCCCCGGACCCCGCCCCGCTGCCGATTCCCGGCAACCCGGTCGACGCGGACGAGCCGACCGAGACAGCACCGCCCGCACCGACTGCATCCGTGCCACCGGTGCGGGCGGTGGCGGCGGAGTCGACCACGGGCCCGCGTCGGGCGACCGGCCGGGTGCCGGAGTCGGCCCGGCCCAAGCGCCCGACCCGCACCCCCGACCAACTGCTCAGTGAGGCGCGGTCGGCCACCCGGACGTGGGCCGACTCCGACCTGACCGCCGAGGCCATCCGCAAGGCAGTCGGCATCGGCGCGAACAAGGCGCGGGAGCTGCGCGACACGCTCAAGACCGAGCGGACCGAGGGGCGCGCGGCCGAGCAGCGCCACCAGATGGAGACCCCCGAGGTCGAGGCCGCGTTCGCCCGACTGGCCACCGCCACCCCCGCCGACAGGGCCGCGCTGGAGGTGGCGGCATGAAGGACCGTGCGGCGCCCTGATGGCCGCGCTTCCCGCCTACCGCTGGCGGCTGGCACCCGACGGCTACGCCACACGCCGCCAGCTCCGAGCCCGGGGCCTGCGCCCGGGTGGTCAGGAGGTGGCGGCGGTCATCGAGCGTCCCCGCCGCCGGCGACCGCCGCTGGTGGCCCACCTCTACCTCCTCGACCTCGCTTTGCCCGTCCGGCCGATGACTGCGGCCCGGTGGGCGGCGCTGGCCAAGGCGAACACCGCCCGCCGTACCTGCCCCGCCTGCGGGCGGGACGCGGGCTACGTCATCCCCACCGCGCTCGGGACCTGCGTCCCGTGCGCCTACCCCGAGGACGTGCAGGCCGCCGCCTGACCGCCCCGGAGAGGACATCCGGATGAGCGACATCGAGAAAGCGTCCGCCGAGGCGGTCGAGGCGGCCCGGCAGAGTGACCAGCTCGCCCTGATGCTCGCCGCCGTCCAAGCCGCGAAGGAGAGCCAGCCGGCGCCGTGCCGGCACCACCAGGCACCCGCCGGGCAGGGGGCGGCCGGCAAGTGGGTGGCCATCGGCATCGGCGGCAGCTTCCTGGCCGTCTCGCTGGCCGTCTCCATGGTCGCCTTCGCCATCGGCGCCGTCGCCCTGACCGTCTGCCTGGTGGTCCTGCGCTCCGTCTGGACCGACTTCACCCACCGCAAGGGCTGACCTGCCCTTCCGCGCCAACCAGCCCCCGGGCCGGGTCTGGCGGGCGTGGTGGGGCCGGACCGTCCGGCACCGGAGAGGAACCGCCGTGAACCGCTACCTGATCGAACAGTCCGCCGCCCTGCTGCTCGCCCTGGCGGCCGGCGGCTGGTACGCCGCCACCCTCCACGACCACCACGTCCCCACCGGAACCCTGGTGGCCGTCGGCCTCGTCATCGCCTGGCTGGTGCGCCACGCCCTGCTGACCCTCGCGGCCCGCCTGGTGCCCGTCAGCCCCCGCGAGCAGCAGGCCATCGCCGAGCTGCGGGCCGCCGACGCGGCCTTGCACGCCAACCAGGCCGCCGAGATGGCGGCCGGCATCGACTGGGAGACCGAGGAGTACCACCGCCTCAACGACGCCGCGAACGCGGCTGCCGACCGCGTGTCGGTCCGCCACGGCGGCACCCGCCGCCACTGACCGACTCCGCACCATCTGACCGAGAGGAGACCGGCATGGCCGGCCACACCTACACCACCAGCGAGAAGGCCCGCCGCACCCGGCTGCTGGCCAAGGGCGCGAAGAACGCCTACGGCGACACCACCGCCATCGAGCGGGAGCTGGACCGCCTCGACCGCGTCGCCGCCGACCGCTACGAGCGTGAACAGCGGGCCCTGGCCCGGCAGGTCGACCAGGCCAAGGACGAGCTGGCCGCCGCCAAGGCCGCCGAGCGGGCCGCCGACCGCAGCGAGCGGCAGGCCGCCAAGCAGGCCCGCAAGGACGCCGAGGACCGGCTGCGCCGCGCCGAACGCGCCTACCGGTAGCACCCGACCGCTGAGAGAGGAAACCCGATGACCGAGAGCACACCCGAGACCATCCGCTACACCGCCGACGTGGTGGTCACCACCACCGACGGCCGCGTCCTCCTCATCGAGCGTGGGTGGGACCCCTACGAGGGCGCCTGGGCGCTGCCCGGCGGGCACGTCGACCCGGGCGAGATCAGCCGTGAGGCCGCCGCCCGGGAGCTGGCCGAGGAGACCGGCGTGCACGCGGCGCCGGACGAGCTGGAGCACATCGGCGTGTTCGACGCTCCGGGCCGTGACCCGCGCGGGCGGTACGTCACCGTCGCCTACCACCTCACCGTCGTCTCCGGCATGCCTGCCAATGCCGGAGACGACGCCCGCGACGCCCGCTGGTGGCCGCTGAACGACCTGCCGCCGCTGGCCTTCGACCACGCCGACATCTTGACCGCCGCAGGGCGGCAGCAGCTCGCCGCCGGCTACGACCGGCAGGGCCCGGCCGAGACCGAGACGGGACGCTGTGGCGCCGCGCACCCCAGCGACCCGAGCGACTGCCGCGGGCCGGTCGCGGTCACCGTCGTCGACCGCACCGGAGCCGGAGCGGATGGCTGCGAGCACCACGGTGCACGGATGCTCGCCTCCCTGAGCGGCGCCCGCGTCTACCCGTTGCCCGACGCCCCCGAGAGGGCCGCGATCCGCACCTTCTACGCGGCGGGCGACCTGCCGCCCTACTGCTGGCTGAGGTCGGACACCTGCCGGTAGCTGTGCCCCGCGACGGCCGCCTTGCCTGCCAGCGTCGTCGGCCGTCGCGGGCCCCTGCACCACCCATCACGTGAGCAGACAGGAGATATCCAGCATGACGGATGCTGCTGCACCGGCGCCGCACCTGCGGCCGGTGCCCGACCCCGAGGAACCGCCGACGGCGCCGGTCGCGGTCGACAACCCGAAGCTGCCCGAACCGGGCGTCAAGAGTGAGAAGCGCCGTCCGGTGCTTGCCGGATGGCTGACCAACCGGCGCGACTTCGCGGCCACGGCCCGGCACGCCGGCGCCAATCTCGGCTACGCGTCGCTGTACCACGGGGTGCGCATGCCCGTGTACACCGCCCGCCTGGCAGGGATGGCGCCGCGGGGTGCGTGCCGGTTCGTGGCCGCCACCAACCGGTGGGTGTGGGACCGGGAGGCGGCCCCGCTGCGGTCGGCTGCGGTCCGCGACGAGGATGTGGAGGAGTACATGCGTCTGGCCCGGCTGCGGTCCGGACGCGTACGCCTGCGCGGCTTGGTGTCCCTGCTGGCCATCGTTTTCGGCACCGGCTTCGCCCTGTGGCTCTACGTCATGGCGCCGGCTGCCCTGTACCTGTTCGCCGCGGGCGGTGTGATGCTGCTCGGGTGGGCAGGTCAGCAGCCCGACGCGCCCGTGATGGGCCCGGCGGTGCTCAAGACCGAGGTGCAGAAGCTGACCGGTCAGATCGTGCTGCGCGGTCTGGACTCGGTCGGCAACGCGAAGATCTCCGCTGCCATCAAGAAGGGCGGGGACATGAACGGGCTGCGCTTCACCTCGGAGATTCACCGCGACGGCCCCGGCTACCGCGCGGACCTCGACCTGCCCTACGGGGTCACCCCCGAGGACATCATGGAGGCGCGCAAGCCGCTGGCCTCGGGTCTGCGCCGCAAGGTCGGCTGCGTCTGGCCCTCGCCCGACCCGGCCGAGCACGAGGGGCGGCTGGTGTTGTGGGTGGGCGACAAGCCCATGAACGAGACCACGAAACCGGCCTGGCCGCTGGCCAAGTCCGGGCAGGTCAACCTCTTTCAGCCGGTCGTGTTCGGCAACGACCAGCGCATGCGGGATGTGAGCGTGACGCTGATGTTCGCCTCGGTCGTGGTCGGCTCCATCCCCCGCATGGGCAAGACGTTCCTGATGCGGCTCCTGCTGCTGATCGCCGCCCTCGACCCGCGCGCCGAGGTGCACGCCTTCGACTTCAAGGGCACCGGCGACTTCGGCGCCCTGGAACCGGTCTGCCACCGCTACCGCGCCGGCGAGGAAGACGAGGACATCGGCTACGTCCTGGACGCGCTGCGGGAGCTGAAGGAGGAGCTGCGCCGCCGGGCGAAGGTGATAAAGAACCTGCCGCGCTCCCGCTGCCCCGAATCGAAGGTCACCGACGAGCTGGCCGGTGACAAGAGTCTGGGGCTGCACCCGATCGTGGCCGGCTTCGACGAGTGCCAAGTGCCCTTCGAGCACGAGGAGCACGGCAAGGAGATCGAAGCCATCTGCACCGACCTGGTCAAGCGGGGCCCGGCGCTGGGCATCGTGGCGCTGTTCGGCACCCAGCGGCCGGACGCCAAGTCCCTGCCCACCGGCATCTCCGCGAACGCGGTGCTGCGCTTCTGCCTGAAGGTCATGGGGCAGCCGGCCAACGACATGGTGCTGGGCACCAGCATGTACAAGGCCGGCTACCGGGCGACGATGTTCTCCCGCGACGACAAGGGCATCTGCTGGATGGCCGGCGAGGGAGACGACCCGCGCATCGTCGCCTCCGCGTTCGTCGACGCGGTGTCCGCCGAGCAGGTTGTCGCGCGGGCGCGGAAGGTGCGCGAGGAGTACGGCAACGTCACCGGCCACGCCATCGGCGCCGGCCCGCAGAAGACAGCCGGCTCGGACATCCTCGCCGACATCGCCGAGGTGATGCCCGCGGATGAGAAGGCCGCATGGTGCGAGCGGATCGCCGCCCGCCTTGCCGCTCACCAGCCCGAGACCTACACCGGCTGGACGGGCGAGAACGTCACCACCGCGCTCAAGCCCTGGGGCATCAAGACCGGGCAGGTATGGGGCCAGACCGACGAGGGCGAGGGCCGGAACCGGCGCGGCATCAAGCGCGCCGACATCACCGCCGCCATCACACGGCGTGACGCCGACAGGGCCGCCGCCTGAGGCCAGCAGCGCCGCTAGACCTAGCAGCCCCAGCTGCTAGGCCTAGCACCCCCACTAGCGGCCCAACACCCCTGTGATCAGGAACTTAGCGTCTAGCGGCCCACCTGCCGCAACCCCCGAAAACCCGCCCGCGAAGGGAAACCGCACCCGATGCTCCTCGCTAGCACGGGCCTCATCCTGCTGACCCTCGCCGGTTACGCAGCGTTGTGCGCCCTCCAGCCATTCGCCGTCTGCCGCAAGTGCTCCGGCACCGGCCTGCGCGACACCCGACGCCGGTCGCTGAAGCTGTGCCGCCGCTGCCACGGCGACCGCTACCGCCTCCGCGCCGGCCGCCGCCTGGCCAACACCAGCCGCCGCCTCCACCACGACGGAACCCGCTCCGACCCCACCCCCGGCAAGGAGACGCTGCCGTGGCAGTAACCCTCTCCCTCGTCCTCATCTTCGGCCTACTCCTGGCCCTGCTCATCCGACACAAGACCCTCGGCATCGGCGCCGCCATCGTCGCCGTCCTCTTCGGCTTCTACCTCGCCGACACCGACGCCAGCCACACCATCAACGACCTCACAACAGCCGTCGCCAACGCCATCAACAACCACTGACCCACACCAGGAGGTTCCGCATGTCCGTACCCGACCCGACCAGCTACGACGACTACATCGAGGCCCGCAGCTGCCCGCTGTGCTGGCCCGAGGACGGCAGCGAGCCCTACGAGGGCCAGCACTGCTGCCTGTGCCTGGCCAACGGTGGCGACGAGCGCCCCGACTGCACCTGCCTGTGAACACCACGAGGGCGACCCCGCCTCTCGCCAAAGATCCGGGGTCGCCCTCTTCCACCTGCCATCTCCTGACCTGTGGAGGTCCCAGCATGTCCCAACCCATCTTGTCGACGCCACACGAGGGCGGTGCTTTCGCGGTGAGTCTGTGCACCGGTTCGGCGGCGCTGGACCTGGCCGTGGAGGCGGTCACCGGTCTGCCGGTGCGTGTGGTGGCGGAGAAGGACAAGGCCGCCTCCCGGCTGCTGGCCGCGCGGCTGCCGCACGCCGCCAATCTCGGTGACATCACTCAGGTGGACTGGGCCGCCGTCGCGGCCGGTCTGCCGCGCCGTCCGGCCGCGCTGACGGCCGGGTTTCCCTGCCAGGACATCTCCAATGCCGGACCGAGGAAGGGGATTGCCGGTGACCGCTCCGGACTGTGGACCACCATCGTTGAGGCCGTTCGCCACCTGGGACCCCGATTCCTGTTCCTGGAGAACGTCGCGGCCATCCGCAGCCGGGGACTCGACGTCGTCGCCCGGGACCTGGCCGCGCTCGGGTATGACGCGCGGTGGCTGTGCCTTCGAGCTGGTGACCCCGAAGTCGGGGCCCCGCACCGCCGGGACCGGTGGTTCGCCCTCGCCCATCCCGCTGCTGAAGACCCCCACCTCCCAGCTCGGGAGGAACGGCGGCCCGCAGCATCCGGACAAGCGCAAGGCTGGGGGACACGGGCCGACGCTGGAGGACGAAGCGGTGTTCTTGCTGTCCACACACCCGCCACACCCGGGGACGGAGCCGGGGGAGGGCTGAGGCTGCTGCCCACGCCGTCGGCTGCCGACGGCACGGGCGGGCCGGGGACCTCGCCCAAACGGCGTGGCGGGATGAACCTGCGCACCGCCGTCACGCTGCTGCCCACGCCGGCCGCGCGGGACTGGAAGTCGGGCGCCTCCAACCTGATCGGCGTCAACTCCCGGCCGTTGAACGAGGTGGTCGTCAACCTGCTGCCCACCCCCAAGGCCAGCGACGGCCCGCACGGTGGCCCCAACCAGCGGGACGCCTCCGGGCGGTACTACCTGCTGGGCCAGGCCGTGCGGCTCGATGACCGCACGTGGGTGGCCACCAACGGCACCGACTACGGTCCCGCGATCCGTCGCTGGGAGGCAGTGCTGGGCCGCCGGGCGCCGGAGCCCACCGAAGCGGGAACGCGCGGCAACCGGCGCCTGTCCCCGGCGTTCGTGGAATGGATGATGGGCGCCGATGCGGGCTGGATCACCTGCCCCACCCTGGGCCTCTCCCGCTCCGACCAGCTCAAGATCCTGGGCAACGGCGTCGTGGTCCACCAGGCCGCCCACGCCTACCGCCTGCTGCTCGACACCCCCGCACTCGACGGGAGGCATGCGGCATGAGCCCCGAACTGCTCACCGCGGCCCTGGACGCTGCCGGGCGCGGCTGGCCGGTCATCCCGCTCCGGCCCGGCGGCAAGCGGCCGGCCGGGCACCGGGAGGACCGCTGCCCCGGCACCGGCCGCTGCGCGGGCGGGCACCAGAGGCCCGAGCAGCGCGCCACCACCGACCCGGGCCTCATCCACGCGGCGTGGGGGCACCGGCCCTACAACGTCGGGATCGCGACCGGTCCCGCCGGGCTGCTGGTGGTCGACCTGGACACGCTCAAGCCGAAGGACGAGAAAGGAGCGCCTGACGGCGCGACCGCCTTTGTGGCGCTCTGCGAGCGCGCCGGGCAGCCGGTGCCCCACACCCGCCGCGTGCGGACTCCCAGCAGCGGAGAGCACCTGTACTTCGCCGCTCCGCCCGGCACCCGCATGAAGTCCACCGCGGGCCGCCTGGCGCGGCGTATCGACACCCGCGCATGGGGTGGCTACGTCGTCGCCCCTGGCAGCACCACCCCGGGCGGCACCTACCGGCTCACCGACCCCGCGCCGGTCGCACCGCTGCCCGTCTGGCTCGCGGAGAGGCTGTGTGAGCAGCGCCCGCCGGCCCCGGTGGTGCTCGCGTCGCCGCGGGATGCCACGAAGGTGGCGCGGGTGGCGTTGGAGAGGGAGACGGCCCGCATCACAGCCGCGTGTGAAGGCGTCCGGGAACACACGCTGTTCACCGCCGCACGCGCCATGGGGCGCTTCGTGGCGTGGGGCGACATCCCCCGACATGAGGTCGAGACGGCTTTTCAGGCGGGGGGAGAGTCGGCCGGACTCACCGCCGCCGAGTGCCGCTCGACCCTGCGCAGCGCCCTGAACTGGTCCATCCGCAACGCCCGGCCCCGGGAGAGCGCATGAGTGCCCACGACTCCCCCCGCCTGAAAAGCATCCCCACCACCGACCGGCCCAGCACCGCCGAACCCGCCGCCGCACCCGGCGGCCGTGGGGCGCCGAAGAACGCCGCCCGTCAGGGCGCCCTTTCAGCACTTCGCCCTGACCCGCACCTGAGCAACATGCGGCACCCGGTGGCCTGGCTGACCATCACAGCGCCCGGCCGCGGCGCCATCCCCACCGGCACGTCGTGGTGTGCCTGCGGCAGGGACCGCAGCGCCGTCGGCCACCGGCAAGTCGCGGCGCTGGCCGAGGCACACGCCGCACACCGCACCACCTGCCCGCTCCGTGCTCCCCAGGAAGGGAGGACCGCCGCATGACCGACTCGATGCAGGAAGAGCTTCCCGCTCCCTCCAACCCCCTGGCTGTGGCGCGTTGCCTGGCGCCGGACTGGCAGGGCCAGGGCGGGCAGCCCCGGCGCCGCTGGTGGCGCGGCTCGTGGATGGACTGGACGGGCACCTGCTGGCGCGAGCTGGACGAGCGGCAGGTCAAGGCGGAGATGTACCGGCGTCTGGAGCACGCCGTCTACTACAGCGCCAACGCCAAGGGAGAGCCCGAGGTGCGGGAGTGGGCGCCCACGAGGACGAAGCTCTCCAACCTGCTGGACGCGTTCGGCGCTCTCCTGCTCCTGCCGACCGAGACCGACGCGCCCACATGGCTCAACGAGGACCAGGCCGCGGCAAGTGGCCAGGCCCCGATCGTGGCGTGCGAGAACGGACTCCTGCGCATCACCGACCGGGCCCTGTTGCCCCATACCCCGGACTTCTTCAACCTCGTTTCCGTCCCCTACGCCTACGACCCCCACGCCACGGCCCCTACCTGGACGCGGTTTCTCGGGCAGCTGTGGCCCGACGATCCCGAATCCATCGCGGCCCTGCAGGAGTGGTTCGGCTACGTCCTGTCCGGACGCACAGACCAGCAGAAGATCCTCCTCATGAAGGGCCCTTCCCGCTCCGGGAAGGGCACCATCGCCCGGATTCTCGCCGAGCTGGTGGGGCGCAAGAACATCGCCGGCCCCACGCTCGCCGGACTCGGGTCGAACTTCGGCCTGGCCTCCCTGCTGGGCAAGCCGCTGGCGGTCATCTCCGACGCGCGACTCAACGGCGACGGCGGGCAGGTCGTCGAACGTCTCCTCACGATCTCGGGTGAGGACACCATCGACATCGACCGCAAGTACCGGGAGGCGTGGACCGGGAAGCTGCCGACCCGGCTGATGGTCCTGTCCAACGAGCTGCCCAACTTCGGGGACAGCAGCGGCGTGATCGCACGTCGGTTCGTCGTGCTGACCATGACCGCCTCATGGCTGGGACGCGAGGACACGACCCTGACCGGCAAGCTGGCGGCAGAGATGCCCGGCATCCTCAACTGGGCACTGGACGGTCTGGCCCGGCTGGAGCGCAACGGCCGCATCACCGAACCGGCATCATCCCGGGACGCGGTCACCAGCATGCAGGACACCGCAAGCCCCACCAGCGCGTTCGTCCGCGAACGCTGCCAGACCGGCCCCACCTGCACAGTCCCCGTCGATACCCTATGGGCCGTCTGGCGCGAGTGGGCCGAGGACAACAACGTCCGCGCCATCGGCACCAAGCAGATGTTCGGCCGCAACCTCCAATCCGTGGTCCCCCAACTTCGGCTCACCCGCCCTCGCGAGGGCGACAGCCGAGTCCGCACCTACAGCGGGATCACGCTTCGCGCGCCGGCCCCCGAGTAAGGAACCGCCCACAGTCCGCCGGGTCGCGGACCATCGCGGACCACCCCGCATGAGCTGGGGCTTTCCATCGCCCACAGTCCGGACCATCGCGGACCAGGCCGACAACGGCGGTCCGCGATGGTCCGCTCAAGACGGCCAGAAAACCGCAGGTCACAGACGTGGTCCGCGATGGTCCGCGACCCACAGCATTGTTACTCGCACATTCAATGAGGGAGTCGGTATGGCAAGGCCCCTGTCCGTAGTGAAACCCGTACTGACGCCTGCCCGGGTGGCTGAGCCTCCCAGGACGGCGCGGTCGTTCGAACGGAATGCGCAGGAGAGTGGAGACCTCCTGCACGGTGGCTGGTACACCACTGACGATGTCGCGGCCCTGATCGGTGTGGATACTTCCACTCTTCGTCGGTGGCGAACTTCGAAGCCGCCGCAGGGGCCGCCGTTCGTGCCGCTGTCGTCGAGGGTGACTCTTTACAGCGTCGGAGACGTTCAGGACTGGTTGGCGTCCCGTCGCGTTGACCCGAGGCAGGCTGCCTGATGGCTGCTCCGATCGTTCCGGTAGGAATCAAGCTTGGTGCGGACATCGAGTACCGCGCTGACCGGGCGTCGTCGTACCGGGCCCGGGTCCGGTGGAGCGACCCGGTCACCAAGAAGCGCTCTTCCGCGTCCGAAGCGTTCGAGAAGGAGAAGGAAGCTCAGGAGTGGATTGACCGTTTGCGGCGCATCGCTGCAAGGGGCGTCACGCCAGCTGTGGCGACCATGCCCTTGGCTGAGTACGGGGAGGAAGAATGGGACCTCGCCATGCGCGGTCTGGAACACAAGACCATGGACCCGTACAGCGCAGGCTGGCGTTTGCGGGTGGTGCCGACCATCGGGCACATCGCCGTGCAGAACGTCACCACGGGCATCGTCGACCGGGCGGTATACGGGTGGATCGCTGACGAGTGCGGGCAGTCCACGGTCAAGAACAGTCTCGCGGCGCTGGTCCGCGTCATGGAGCAGGCGGTCCGGGACGGAATCATCGACACCAACCCGGCGCGGGTCGTGGGCTGGCAGCAGGCGTACCGGCAGGCCGAGGATGAGCTGGACGATCCCCGCTCCCTCGCGCTGAAGGACTGGGAATCCCTGGAACGTCTGTCGACTGCCCTGGTCGACCGCTCGGCAGGGCAGTACGCGGGCTGGGGCGAGGTCGTCCAGTTCGCGGCCTGCACTGCTGCCCGTATTGGCGAGGTGTCCGGTGTCAGGGTCAAGGACATCGACCCGCGGACGTGGATGTGGAACCTGTGCCGACAGACCACGACCGGCCCTGGTGGCCTGGTCGACAAGGGCACCAAAGGGAAGCGCCGTCGGCGCGTACCGCTGATTGCCGAGATCCGTGAGTTGGTGGAACGCCGTCTGGCTGTCGTGGGGCATGACCCCATGGCTCGGCTGTTCACCGGGCCGCGCGGCGGACGCATCTCCACTGCTGTGCTGCGCGACGCGACGCACTGGGACGAGGTCGTCGTGAGGCTGGGGTACGAGCACCTGCGACGCCACGATCTTCGGCACACAGGACTCACGTGGATGGCGGATGCCGGGGTGCCCCTTCATGTGCTTCGCAAGATCGCTGGCCACGGGGCGCTGACAACGACGCAGCGGTACTTGCATCCGGATCAGGGAGCTATCGAGTTGGCCGGCTCCGCTCTTTCGGCCCACCTGTCAGGAGGCCAGAAGGCACCTGGTCCCCAAATGGTCCCCAGCGAGGGAGCGCCACGTCACTTGCGAGTCGTGCGCTGAGATAAACAAGAAGCCCCTTGAACAGGAATTTCTTCCTGTTCAAGGGGCTTTCTCTCCGGTCGGGACGGCGGGATTTGAACCCACGACCCCTTGACCCCCAGTCAAGTGCGCTACCAAACTGCGCCACGTCCCGGTGCTCGCTCGGCTCGGGGCTTTTCCCTCGCCGCTCGCGCACAAAGAACAATACAGCACTTCAGGGGGTGCTCGCTCACCCCCTCCCGGTGCTTACACGGTCGGCGGATCACGCGTGGGCAGTCGTCCCTCCAGGGTGGGCGGAGTGTGGGCCCGTCGCGGGCGGCCGGCCGCTGCGCCCGATCCCCCACGGAACGCGTTTGGTGGGAGAGCCGGTGGGAAACCCGGCGGATCCGCGGCAGACGGCCGGGGTCGGAACGGAACCTGCCCGGTCCGGTTCTGGGAGGAGGTCCGGTTGTGAGCCGGTCCCGCATTGTGATCGTCGGAGCTGGATTCGCCGGCTACAGGGCAGCGCGTACATTGTCCCGCACGCTCCGTGACGAAGCGGAGATCGTGCTGGTCAACCCCAACGACTACTTTCTCTATCTGCCGCTGCTGCCGGAGGTCGCGTCGGGCGTCCTGGAACCGCGGCGGGTCTCGGTCTCGCTCGCCGGCACGCTGCCACGGGTGCGGCTCGTGCTGGGCGAGGTCGACGGCGTCGACCTCGACGGGCGCCGCCTCCGCTACGTGGACCCAGAAGGCCGGTCGGGCGAGCTCGGCTACGACCGACTGCTGCTGACAGTCGGCAGCGTCAACAAGCTGCTGCCGATCCCCGGGGTCGCCGAGCACGCGCACGGCTTCCGCGGCATGCCGGAGGCCCTCTACCTCCGTGATCACATCAACAGGCAGATCGCGCTGGCTGCCGCTGCCGAGGACGCGCAGGAAGCAACGGCGCGGCGCACCTTCGTGGTCGTCGGTGCGGGATACACCGGCACAGAGGTCGCGGCGCACGGCCAGATGTTCGCCGAATCGCTGGCCTGGCAGCACAGCCGGCAGGGGACGGACGGGCGCGGACCGGCGGGCACTCGGAGTACGGGGGAGGTGCGGACCCGCTGGATGCTGCTCGACGTCGCGCCTCGCGTGCTGCCCGAACTGGATCACCGTCTTTCCGGGACGGCGGACGAGGTGCTGCGCAAGCGGGGGGTCGAGGTGCGGGCCGGAACCTCCGTCCAGGAGGCGACGAGCGAGGGGGTGGTGCTGGACAACGGCGAGTTCGTAGCGACCCACTCGCTGATCTGGTGTGTGGGAATGCGGCCCGACCCCGTCGTGAAGGATCTCGGGCTGGAGACCCGGCAGGGGCGCATCGTGGTCGATGAGTACCTGAGGGTGCCGGACAGGCCGGAGGTGATGGCCTGCGGTGACGCGGCCGCTGTACCGGACCTGACCCGGCCGGGGGAGATCACTCCGATGACGGCGCAGCACGCGGTGCGGCAGGGGAAGGTCGCGGGCCGCAATCTCGCCGCCTCACTCGGGCACGGGGAGCCGCGCCCCTACAAGCACCACGACCTCGGATTCATGGTGGACCTGGGCGGGGTCAAGGCCGCAGCGAACCCGCTCCGGGTGCCGCTCTCGGGGCCGCTCGCCAATCTGGTGACCCGCGGGTACCACCTCGCTGCCATGCCGGGGAACCGGATCCGGGTGCTGGCGGACTGGGCGCTGGATGCGGTGCTGCCCCGGCAGGCGGCACAACTGGGGCTCGTGCGGTCCTGGTCCGTGCCGCTCGAGTCGGACTCGCCCGAGGTGGCCCGGGTCCCGTCGCGCTGAGTGCTGTACGCCCCGTCCGTATTCCGCTCGTCCTCGTCGCCCATGTGAGTGGCGGGATTATGCACAACCGGTCAGTTGTCCACCGGAACTGCGATGGCTGCCCACGAGCGTGGCGACCGGGGACAGACTCCTTCCACCGGGGCGAGACGGCGCCTCGTACCGGGACAGCGGATCGAGAGCGAGGACGACGATGAGGGATGCACCTGCACGCACAGGCGGAACGCGCATGCGGGCGAGAACAGCCGGCCGCGCTGCCGCGGCCACCAGCCGTACCAGCGAACCCGGCCGTGGTCAGCGGCCGCGGTCACCAGCGATGGCGCCCACCTGGACGCCCTGTGAGCGCGAACGGGGGCAGGAACTCGCGCTCGAAGGACCGGTGCCACCAGGCCCCCGTCGCCCGCCGCTCCTCCCGTGTCGTGAAGCGGTAGCGGTACAGCAGCGCGCGTACATGAGTGGGCGGCTGCTGGGGGAACGGGTTGGTGTGCAGCAGCCGCAGGGTGGCCGGGTCGTTCTCCAGCAGCCGGGAGACGAACGGCTCGAACCAGCCGCGGGTGTAGGCCGGGGACAACGCGGCGAACCACATCTGCCAGTCCAGTCGGAGATGGTACGGCGCGAACTGCCGCGGCAGCCGGCGCACGTTCCCCGGCTTCCCCTTGAACTCGTACTCGCGCCACACGGTCTCCGGCGTGATCTGCTCCTCGTCCGTGCCCTCGAGGACGATCTCGTGCCGGACACGGGTCACACTGCCGAACGCACCGTAGGTGTTCACCAGGTGGAGGGAGTTGAAGGAGCGGTTCATCTGCTGGGTCCGGCTGAGCAGATTGCGTGCGGGCCACCAACTCAGCACGACGATCAGCACTGTTGCGAGGCACACCATGAAGGCGAACCACAGCGGAGTATGACCGTAGGAGGAGGTGCCCGTTGCGGGAGAGGGGTCGACAGCGGAGAGCGCCAGAACGATCGTCAGCCAATTCAGCCAGGAGAAGTTGCCTGACAGCACGAGCCACAACTGCGTGACGATGATCAGCCCGGCCGCGACGGTGGCGACCGGCTGCGGAAAGAACAGGCCGAAGGGCACGATGAGCTGGGCCACATGGTTGGCGGCCACCTCCATCCGGTGTATCCGCCGCGGGAGGTGGTGGAAGAACCAGCTCAGGGGCCCGGGCATCGGCTGGGTCTCGTGGTGGTAGTAGAGGCAGGTCAGGTTGCGCCAGCAGGCATCGCCGCGCCACTTGATCAGCCCCGCGCCGAACTCCACCCGGAAGAGCAGCCAGCGCATCAGCCACAGGGTCAGCACAGGCGGTGAGGTCTGCGCATTGCCCAGGAAGATCGCGAGGAACCCGCTCTCCAGCAGCAGTGACTCCCAGCCGAAGCCGTAGAAGACCTGACCGACGTTCACGAACGAGAGATAGAGGAACCACAGCAGTGCCCACATCACCATCGAGGCCCACAGGGGCACGGCATCCGCGGCGCCCCCCACCACCGCGGCAGCCAGCGCGACACCCGCCCAGGCGCATGCGCCGGTGAAGCGGTCGCCGCACCGCCAGTGGAAGAGGCTGGGGGAGGCCCGGAACGGTACCCGGCGCGTGAACGCCGCGGCGGGCATCAGACCGCGCTCGCCCAGCAGGGCCCGGAACTGCAGTGCCGCCGAGAGGAAGGCGACGAGGTAGACCCCTGCCAGCGCACGTTGGAGAACCAGTCGGCTCAGCCCGTATTCGGGCGCCGGGAACCACGGCGTGAACCACTCCATGGCGGCCATGGATACCACCCCGGCGAGCCCTTCACGCACCGTGGCCGCACCCGGGGAGGGGCCGCTGCCGTGGGTGCTCGGCGGCATGTCCGATCATGGAAGGATGAGCGACGACGGTTACGTACGAGTGCGCGACGCGCGCGAGCACAATCTGCGCGGCGTGGATGTGGACATTCCGCGGGACGCGCTGGTCGCCTTCACCGGTGTCTCGGGTTCGGGCAAGTCCTCGCTGGCCTTCGGCACGCTCTATGCGGAGGCACAGCGCCGCTACTTCGAGTCGGTCGCCCCCTATGCGCGGCGGCTGATCCACCAGGTCGGAGCACCGCGGGTCCAGGAGGTCACCGGACTGCCGCCCGCGGTGGCGCTGGAGCAGCGGCGCTCCACGCCCACGGGCCGCTCGTCGGTCGGTACGGTGACCACGCTGTCGAACTCGCTGCGGATGCTCTTCTCGCGGGCCGGGCAGTATCCGGAAGGAGCCGAGCGGCTGGATTCGGATGCCTTCTCGCCCAACACGGCAGCCGGCGCCTGCCCGGAGTGTCACGGGCTGGGCGTGGTGCACCGGGTCACCGAGGAGTCGCTGGTCCCGGACCCGTCGCTCAGTGTCCGGGAGGGGGCGGTCGCGGCGTGGCCGGGAGCGTGGCTGGGCAAGAACCTGCGCGACGTGACCGCGGCACTCGGCTACGACATCGACCGTCCGTGGCGGGAGCTGCCGTCCGAACAGCGCGAGTGGCTGCTGTTCACGGACGAGCAGCCGGTCGTCACCGTTCACCCGGTGCGTGAGGCGGGCCGCATCCAGCGGCCCTACCAGGGCACCTATCAGAGCGCGAAGCGCTATGTGCTGCACACCTTCGCGGAGACGAAGAGCGCCACCCTGCGGCAGCGTGTGCGGCGGTTCCTGGTCAGCGCCGACTGCCCGGTCTGCGGCGGTCGCCGGCTCCGCCCGGAGGCGCTCGCCGTGACGTTCGCGGGCCGGGACATCGCGGAGCTGGCGGCCCTGCCGCTGGAAGGGCTCGCCGGGGTGCTGCGAGCCGCAACGGGGGGAGGGGAGGGGGGAGGGGCCCCCGAAGAAGGCATTCGGCAGAGCGTCGCCGAAACCCTCTCCACCGACCTCCTTTCCCGCATCGACGTGCTCGTGGAGCTGGGCCTGGGCTATCTCAGCACCGACCGGCCCACTCCCACCCTCTCGGCGGGGGAGTTGCAGCGGCTCCGGCTGGCGACCCAGTTGCGGTCCGGTCTCTTCGGCGTGGTCTACGTTCTGGACGAACCGTCGGCCGGGTTGCACCCCGCCGACACCGAGGCACTGCTGAGGGTCCTGGACAGGCTCCGAGAGGCGGGGAACTCGCTGTTCGTGGTCGAGCACGAGATGGCCGTGGTCCGGCGGGCCGACTGGGTCGTGGACGTCGGCCCCGCTGCGGGCGAGCACGGAGGAGAGGTGCTCTACAGCGGCCCGGTGCCCGGACTGGCGCAGTCGGAGCGCTCCGTCACGCGCACCTACCTGTTCCCGCCGGAAGCCCCCGGCGCCGCGGTAGGCGGTCGCCTCGGCGCCTCCGGGCCCGGCGGATCCCCTGCGGCGGAAGGCGACAGTGTGGAGTCCCGCGCCTCCGGGGCACCGCAGTCCGCCCGCCCCGGTCGCGGAGCCTGGGCGCAGGGACCTGTCCCACCACGTCGGCTGGAGCGCACGCTGTCGCTCTCCGGGGTGAGGCGGCACAACCTGCGAGGGCTGGATGTGGCGTTCCCGCTCGGTGTCTTCACCGCTGTCACAGGGGTCTCCGGGTCGGGCAAGTCCACGCTGGTCACCCAGGTCCTGGCCGACGTCGTCGCCGCGCACACCGGTACCGGGACGGCTCCCGCGGAGCAGCGGAGCCAGGCAGCAGGTTCCGGCACGGACGATGCGGAGTCGGAGGCGGACCAGTTGCCGCCCGGGGGCCGCGGCACCGTGGTCACGGAGGTCCGGGGGGTGGAGGCCGTGGACCGCCTGGTGCGCGTCGACCAGAAGCCCATCGGGCGCACGCCGCGCTCCAATCTGGCGACCTACACGGGCCTCTTCGACGCGGTGCGCAAGGTCTTCGCCGCCACGGACGAGGCCAGGGCCCGGGGGTACGGAGCCGGACGGTTCTCGTTCAACGTCGCCGAGGGCCGCTGCCCGACCTGCCAGGGCGAGGGGTACATCGCGGTGGAGCTCCTCTTCCTGCCCGGCAGCTATGCGCCGTGCACGGACTGCCACGGGGCGCGCTACAACCCTCGAACGCTGGAGATCACCTACCGGGGGGCGACCGTCGCGGACGTCCTGGGCATGACGGTCGACGGCGCTGCCGAGTTCCTCGCGGACGTCCCGGCCGCACGGCGCGGGCTGGACGCACTGCAACGTGTCGGCCTGGGGTATCTGCGGCTGGGGCAGCCGGCGACGGAGCTGTCGGGGGGCGAGGCCCAGCGCATCAAGCTCGCCGCCGAACTCCAGCGCGGCCGCCGTGGGCACACGCTCTACCTCCTGGACGAGCCCACCACCGGGCTGCACCCGGCCGACACGGAGGTGCTGCTGGGGCAGCTCCACGGACTGGTCCGGGCCGGCCACACGGTCATCGTCGTCGAACACGATCCGGCGGTGGTCTGCGGCGCCGACTGGGTCATCGACCTGGGTCCGGGCGGTGGCGACCGGGGAGGGCGGGTCGTCGCCGCCGGAACCCCGGAGGAGGTCGCCGCCTCCCGCAGCAGTGCCACCGCGCCCTATCTGGCGGCTGCCCTGGGCCGGTGACCGGGGGCGCGGCGCCGCTCCGGAGCAGGGGACGCCGCGCGGCCGGGGCGGAGGCCTCCGGCTGCCGCCGTACGCGGGCTCCGGCCGCCGCCTGCGGTCACCTCCGCCGGGGAGGTGAGTGAGCCGCGCCGCATCCGAGGGAGCCGGTGCGCAACCACCGGCCCTCGAGGGCGGTCAGTAGGGGGAGAGCGGCAGCGAACGGAACACCCAGCGACAGGAGGTGCCATGAGGCAGCGGCACGCGCTCATCATCGGCGGAGGTATCGCCGGAGCCATGACGGCGATGTCCCTGCACAGGGCGGGGATCAGCTCGACCGTGCACGAGGCGTACCCGTCCGGCGCCGATGACGCCGGTGCCTTCCTCGTGCTCTTCAACAACGGCCTGGAGGCCCTGCGCACCGTCGACGCACACCGGGCCGCGCTGGACGTCTCCTTTCCCGCGGAACGTGTGGAGATGCTCGCGCACACCGGGGACCGCGTGGGCGTGCGGCCGGTCGCCCGGGGCACCGGCGCCGACGGCGCTCTCGGGCCGCGCACGCTCCGGCGCGCGACTCTCCACCGTGCGCTTCACGACGAGGCGATCCGCCGGAGTGTCACCATCGAGCACGGCAAGCGTCTCGTCTCCGCCGACACGGCCTCCGACGGGCGGGTCACCGCCCGCTTCGCGGACGGCTCGTGCGCCGAAGGGGACCTGCTCATCGGCGCTGACGGTCTCCACTCCGTCACCCGGACGCTCATCGACCCCCGCGCGCCCGCGCCGCGCCACACCGGGCAGATCACCGTGTGCGGCTACACGCCCGAGGTTCCCCCGGAAGCAGCGCCGCCTCCCGGCACCTACCGGATGATCCAGGGGCGGCGCGCGTTCCTCGGCTGCACCGCGGCGCCCGACGGCGAGGTCTGGTGGTTCGCCAACACCCCAGGCGGCGAGCTCGACCGGGAGGAGCTGGCCACCGGGACGCCCGCGGAGCTGGCCCGCTGGCGGGACCACGTCGTCTCGCTCTTCTCCGAAGACGCCTCGCCGGCCGCCGAGATCGTCCGTGGCAGCCGGGGCATCGTCGCCACCAACGCCTACGACATGGCCCGCACCCCGGTCTGGCACCGTGCTTCCATGGTCGTGCTCGGAGACGCGGCACATGCGGCGGCCCCCAACGCGGCGCAAGGCGCGTCCATGGCGATCGAGGACAGCGTCGTCCTCGCCAAGTGCCTCCGCGACCTCCCCGGGGTGCCCGAGGCGTTCATCCGCTTCGAGTCGCTGCGCCGGAACCGGGTCGAGGCCGTTGTCGAACGCAGCGCCCGGTTGAACGACCGGGTCGTCCCGCGCCCCGCGGAGGCCCGGCCCGGCGCGCGGCGCGACGACGACTCCGGCAGCGACTGGCTGCTGGACTACCGCATCGACTGGGACGCACCGGTCGGCGACGACGCGGGCGCCCGCGCGTGAGCGCACCCGGCCCGTGCGCTGCCGGCTGTGGCCTCCGCAGGGCGGGGGTGGAGGCCGGGTAGCGGCTGGCTACGGTATGTGCATGACCATCCGCGTGCTCCTTGTCGACGACGACGCTCTCGTACGGGCCGGGCTCCGGCTGATGCTGGGCGGCACCCAGGGCGTCGAGATCGTGGGGGAGGCCGCGGACGGCAGCCAGGTGCTCGGACTGGTCGACGAGCACCGTCCGCATGTGGTCCTGATGGACATCCGGATGCCGGCCATGGACGGGCTCACCGCAACCGAGCTGCTCCGGGCTCGCGACGAACCGCCCGAGGTCGTCGTCCTGACCACCTTCCACGCCGACGCCCAGGTGCTCCGCGCCCTGCGTGCCGGAGCCGCGGGCTTCCTGCTCAAGGACACCCCGCCCGCCGACATCCTGGCCGCGGTACGCAGGGTCGCCTCCGGGGAGCCCGTGCTCTCTCCCGCGGTCACCCGCCAGCTCATCCAGCACGTCACCCCAGCGGGTCGGGAGACCCGCCGCTCGCGCGCCAAGGACGCCCTCGCCCGGCTCGGCGAGCGGGAGAGCGAGGTGGCGCTCGGTGTCGGCCGCGGACTGGCCAACGCCCGGATCGCGGCGTCCCTCTACATGAGCGTGCCGACGGTCAAGACACACGTCTCCCGCATCCTGACCAAACTCGACCTCAACAACCGCGTCCAGCTCGCTCTCCTCGTCCACGACGCCGGACTGCTGGAGGAGTCCCCGGCCGACCGGTAGCCCGATCCCGCAGGAGCGTCGGGAATCCGTACCGCCGACAGATGTTGTACCGGAGGTGACACCATCGCCCCGGATCCCGGTACCCCTGTCCGTCCTCGACCGCTCTCTCACCCGGGAGGGTGAGCACCCCGGCGGTGCGCTGCGTGAGACGGTGCGTTTCGCACAGCAGGCGGAAGCGCTGGGCTTCCTGCGCTTCTGGGTCTCCGAGCACCACGCCGTCCCCGGCATCGCGGGCTCCGCGCCGACGGTCCTGGCCGCCGCGGTGGCCTCCGCCACCTCCCGGATCCGGGTCGGCACCGGAGGGGTGATGCTCCCCAACCACCGGCCGCTGGTCGTGGCCGAGCAGTTCGGGGTGCTGGAGTCGCTCCATCCCGGCCGCATCGACATGGGACTGGGGCGCTCCGTCGGATTCACCGACGGCGTCCGCAAGGCACTGCGCGTCGGCAAGGACGCCGCCGAGGACTTCGGGGCGCAGATATCGGAACTCCTCGGCTACTTCGAGGGCACCGGCCCGGTACATGCCCGGCCCGCAGAGGGGCTGCGCGTACCGCCGTTCGTCCTGGCGGTCGGCTCGGGTGCCACGGTGGCGGCCGAGCACGGACTGCCGCTGGTGATCGGGACCTCCCGCGACGAGCAGCGGACGCGGGAGGCGATACGGGCCTACCGGGCGGCCTTCCGGCCGCGCACCGGCCCCGCCGGCGCCCCGGGAGCCGGGGTGGGCGGAGCCGTCCGGGACGGGACCGCGCCCCACGTCGTCGTCGCGGTGAACGCGGCCGCCGCCGACACCCGCGCGGAGGCGGAGGAGCTGCAGGTCCCCGAGGCGTGGTCGACGGCGCTGTCCCGCACCCGCGGCACCTTCGCCCCGCTCGTCCCGCCCCAGGACGTGCGCGGCCGTACGATGGGCCCGAAGGAGCGCGCTGCCTTCGACGAGGCCCGGCAGACCCAGCTGCGCGGCACCCCGGAGGAGGTCGCCGACGCGTTGGCCGGACTCGTGGAGCGCACGGGTGCCGACGAACTTCTGCTGACGCTCAACACTCACGACCCCGACGACCGCCTCCGCTCCTACCGACGGCTGGCCGATGCCGCGGACCTGCGGCGGGGGCCTGCCTGACTCCGGGCTTCGGAGCTGACAGAGCAGGCCGGGGACCCGCGCGAGCAGCGTGCATCGCGAACCCGCAACCGGTCGGGGGAGGAGCGGTCGCGGACCGCGGGACGCGGTGGGCCGTCAGCGTTGCTGCCCGGGCAGTTCCCGCTTGAGCACCTTTCCCATGTCGTTGCGCGGCAGCGCATCCAGGAAGCGCACGTCGCGCGGACGTTTGTGCGGCGCGAGCCGGCCGGCGACCAGTTCGGTCAGCTCCTCCGCCGACGGCGGCTGCCGTGGCGTCACCGGCACGATCCAGGCCACGACGCGCTCGCCCAGGTCGTCGTCCGGTTCACCGGTGACGGCGGCCTCCGCGACGGCGGGATGGCCGAGGAGCACGTTCTCGATCTCGCCCGCGCCGATCCGGAAGCCGCCGCTCTTGATCATGTCGGTGGCTTTGCGGCCGACGAGGCGCACCGATCCGTCCGCGTCCCGCGTCGCCATGTCGCCGGTGCGGAACCACCCGCCGTCGAACGCCTCGGCCGTCGCGTCGGGGCGATTGAGGTACTCGGTGAACAGGTTCGGCCCGCGCACCTGGATCTCACCCACCGTCTCGGTGTCCTCCGCGGGAAGGCGCTGCCCCGTGTCGTCCACCAGCCGGAGGTCCACGTCGCGCAGCGGCAGGCCGACGGAACCCGTACGGGAGCTCCCCGAGGGCCGCACACTGGTGTTCATCAGCGTCTCGGTCATGCCGTACCGCTCGATCACCCGCTTGCCCGTCGCGGCGGTGAGCCGGTCGTGGTCGTGCAGCGGCAGCGCCGCCGAGCCCGACACCAGCAGCCGCGCCCCGGCCAGCGCGCGCACCAGGTCCGGATCGCTCTCACAGGCGTCGGCGAGCCGGTGGTACATGGTCGGGACGCCGAACAGCATCGTGCCGCCGCCCGCCAGCTCCCGTGCCACTCCCCGGGTGCTGAAGGCCTCCAGATGGCGCAGTGCGCCCCCGCGGCGCAGCGGTCCCAGGACGCCGAGGATCAGCCCGTGCACGTGGAACAGCGGCAGTCCGTGCACCAGCACGTCGTCCTCCGTCCACTGCCAGGCTTCCGTCAGCGCGTCCAGATTGCTGGCCACGGCGCGCCGCGACAGCACCACGCCCTTGGGCGGCCCGGTCGTGCCCGAGGTGTAGACGATGAGTGCCGCGGTCTCCGCGTTGGGCTCGGTGGGCAGGACCCAGGTCCCCTCCTCCGACTCGTCGGGGACCGCGATGTCCGTGCGCGGCAGCGCCCCGAGTGCTGCCGGAAGTTCCGCACCGGGCTCCGCCAGCACTGTGGCGGGTGCGCTGTCGTTGACGATGTGCGTCAGTTCGCTCTCGCCGCTCTTCGGGTTCACCGGGACCACGGGCACTCCGGCCAGCAGCCCGGCGATCACGCCGACCGCCGTCTCCAGACTGGGCGTCGCCCAGACCGCGACGGGCGCCGAGGTCTGCAACCTGGTGGCCAGGCCGCCGGCCACGGCAGCCAGCCGGCGGTAGCTGAGGACTCGGTCGCCGAAGCGCAGCGCCGTGTGCGAGGACGCCGCGTGCAGCGCGGGGAAGAGCAGGGACACCCGGACTCCTTTGTGATCTCTCGCCTCTGGGACCGCCAGCATCTCACCCGTCCCGCGGCAGGGGGGAGCCGACGGGTCTCCCCGCCGCGGGACGGGTCGCCCTGGACGTCCGCACCGGTGCCTGCCGGATACCGCTCAGCCCGAGGAGCCCGTCGCTCGCGGGAACAGTGTCGTGAACGCTTCCTTGGGGTCCTCGAGGCCGCGGGCGAACGGCGCGTCGAAGTGCCAGACCAGGAAGAGCAGGAAGGCGATCAGAGCGCTGAAGATGCCCGCCAGGATCAGTTCCCTGCCGGAGCGCTGGATCTGCAGCGCGAAGAGCATCCCCACCGAGACCACCGCGCCCGCGTACAGCCCGATCCACACCACGCCCGGCATCGTGGGTCCGGCGCCGGTCGCCCGTGCGGTGCGGGCGGTGTCGGCGGCGGCGATCTGGTCGATCACGGCCTGGTAGGACTGCGCCTGCTGCATGGTGGCCGGTTCGAAGGAAGCCGCGTCGCCGCGCAGTCTCTTGAGCATGCGGGTGCCCCGCTCGGTGAGTTCGCCCTGCTCCACCATGTGCGACCACTCGGTGGTGACCGCGTACCGGACGTAGGCGTCCACGTCGCCGCGTACGCGTTCGCGTTCGGCTGCCGGGTAGACGCCCACCCGCTCGCTCACCTCGTGCAGCGCCTGCGCCTCCTGGGCGAGGGCCTCGTCCGCCGCGTTGCGTTCCTCCCAGACCCCGGCGATGGCCAGGCCCAGCACGATCGCGTACACCACGCCGATCATCATCGTCATGTACTCGATCACGTCCGGGGTCTCCGCCGGATCGCCCGGCGTGGCACGCCGGCGTCTGAGGACGACGACAACGACGACGACCAGACAGGCGGCGACCAAACTGAGCGCCAGCATGAACCTTTCGGACACGGGTCCTCCACGAAGCGTTGGACAGGGGAGAGGGGCGGCGGTGCACCACGTGCACGGCCCGAATGAGGTCAGTTGCGGCTCGTGCCAGTGCCATTGGCTGCCGCCTGCCGTCCACCGCTCGAACGGGGGCGCAGGGCGGCGGCCGCGAGGACGGCCGGGGTGACGATCAGGAGCGTGCGGGTGACCATCGACAGGCTTCCGTCCGGTCGTTCGCGCTGTGGCGCGGGCCGGCGTGGAGCGGCGACCGCCGTGCGCGAGGGCGTCGGCGAATGGAGCGGCCGCGGCGTCACCGCGGGTCGTGGGGATGCCCGGTCCGGCCGGACCGGACGTGGGGTGGCCCGGACCGCCGACGCCTCGGGGGCGGCCTGCGGCTCGGGGGCGGCGGGAGGCACTGCGGCCGGAGGATGCGCCGGTTGCGAGGGCGCGGGAGACGGGGCGGGTGCGGGAGGGCTCTGCTCCGGAGGCCGCGGCGAGGGTGTCGGTGTCGGCGGAGTGGGCCGGGGCGGACGCGGGGCGCACGGCTGTCCCGCTGAGAGTTCCAGGCTGACACCGGGCGCCCGCACCGTCAGGGACACGCCCGGACAGCGGCCGGCCCGCCCTGCCGTCGCGTCGAGGCGGGTCCCCTCCGTTCCGACCGAGAGGCGGGTGCCACCGTCCCGGTGGGGCCTCTGGGCCGTCGCTCCATGTGGAACCGCGGTGGGCGTGAGGTGCGACGGCGTGACCGTCCGGGCGGCGGCGGTGCCGGTGGCGGGGGTGGCGTCGTCCGTCGCCGGAGGCGCCGGGGCCGCCGGGGAACTGCTCGCCGCACGGGCGGTCTTCGGCTGCGGGCGGCCAGGCGGTTCACCGCCGTCCGGCCGGGTGGCTGCCGCGAGCACGGCGGATTCGTCGGTGCGGGCGGGGGCTTCGGCACGCGTCGATGCGGCTGCCGCGCCACCGGCCGTTGCCCCCATCGCCAGGCACACCAGTGCCGCCGCTGCCAGCTTCTGCCGTCCGTCGCGGCCGGCGGCCTGCTTGTTCTCCCGTTGTCGCACATGCTGAGGATGGCGGGGAAGGTGTGCCGCGCAGAAGCCTTCCGGCCGGTAGTCACACGATGGGTTGAAGTGCTTGCGTGTCCGGCTGATCATGCGCCCGAACTGGCGTGTGATCAGGGCCGGTCGGCACGGCCGCGCACGCTTCCGCTCCGAGGGGCCCGCGCGGCACCGGGCCGGAGGCCGAGGGCAGGTGGGGACTGCGACACCTGTTCGCGAACAGTCACGCGTACCCGTACGGAAGCGAGCACGCCCGCCCGTTCGGTGGCCGGCGGCCCATCCGCCGCCGACGGCTGCCCCATTGCCGTCGGCCCGTCGCCGACCGGGCCCGGCTCGGTCCGCCGACTCCGCCGGGCCCGTCTCCCGTTCTGCTACTGGGCCTTGACGAGGTCCATGTAGTGCGCCCAGTCCCACTCGCCGCCGGGGTCGGTGTGGTCGGCGCCGGGAACCTCGTTGTGTCCGATGATGTTCCGGCGGTCCAGCGGGATTCCGTGCCGGCGGCAGATGTCCGCCGTCAGCGCTGCCGACGCCTCGTACATGGCCTCTGTGAACCAGGCCGGTTCGTCGATCCAGCCCTCGTGCTCGATGCCGACACTGCGCGTGTTGTAGTCCCAGTTCCCCGCGTGCCAGGCCACGTTCTTCTCGCGCACCATCTGGGCCACGTGACCGTCGTCGGAGCGCACCACGTAGTGCGCGGAGACCGCCTTGTCAGGGTTCTGGAAGATCTCCAGCGTGTCCGCGTAGTACTCCTGGGTGACGTGGATGATCACGAACTCGACCGGGTACTGCGCGGGCCGGTTCGCCGTCGTGTAGTTGGCGGAGGAGGCGGGGACCCACTCCGCCGCTGGATAGTCCACGGCGAGCGGCCTTCTGGGCCGGGCCACCGCGGCTCCGCCCGAGGCGAGCGAGGCGCCTGCGAGGCCGGCGGCGAGAGTGAAGCCTGCCCCTCCGCGCAGCAGCGCGCGCCGCGGGAGGTGGGGGCGTGAGGGGAAGGATGCGGGGTTCTGGCGTGCTGAGTCCATCGTCTCTCCCAGTGGGGGGAATGGGTGCACGTGCAGGGCGAGTTGACGCGCGTTGATGATGGCAGCACCCGGAAGGGCTGCCAAGAGTCGCCAGAATGTGCCATTGGACCGACCTGTGGCCGTCGTACAGCCCCCCGCCCCCGAGCGGGTGGACCGTCGGCCGCGGGGAAGAGTCCTGCGGACACCTGCCCGGCCTGGGGACGCGCCCCGGGCCGGCCGGTCATCCCCGGGGCCCGGCCAGGTAGGAGAGTGGGTCGTCCAGCACCACGCGCACGGCCGCGTGCGCAGCACCCAGCAGCGGTCCGTCCGCGCCCAGTTCCGAGACGAGCAGTTCCGGGAGGGCGCCGGGCGCGGCGGTGCGTTCGCTCAGCTCCCGCTCCAGGGGCGGCAGCAGCCACGGAGCGAAGCGGGCCAGTACGCCGCCGAGCACCAGAGCACGGGGGTCCAGCAGGTTCACCGTTCCGGCCAGTGCCAGCCCCAGCGCGCCACCGGCTGCCGCCAGAGCGTCCAGCGTGCGTACATCTCCTGCTGCCGCGCGCTCCAGCAGGTCGGCCAGTGCGGCGGCCCGCGGCCGGTCGGCTGCGATCCCGGCGGCGCGCAGCAGAGCCGGCTCCGCCGCGTACTGCTCCAGGCAGCCCCTGCCCCCGCAGGCGCACCGGTCTCCGTCCGGGTGTACCGGCATGTGGCCCATCTCCCCGGCGAACCCGCGGTGGCCGCGCAGCAGTGCGCCGTCCAGCACCACGGCGGCACCGATACCGACCTCTGCCGAGACGTGCACGAAGTCCCGGGGGACCCTGCCGCCGCCCAGCCAGAGTTCGGCGAGCGCTCCGAGGTTGGCCTCGTTGTCCACCAGGAGCGGCAGGGGAGCGCGTTCCGCTCCCGCTTCCGCGAGTGGGGGAGCGAGGTCGACACCCTGCCATCCGAGGTTGGGGGCGCGGACAACCGACGCCGTGCCGCGGGCGACCAGTCCGGGTACCGCCACCGCCAGAGCGGCCGGTGCCAGTCCGAGCCCGCGCACCCGGGCCGCCACCTGGTCCACCAGCTCCCGCAGCGGCGTGAGCACGGCGCCAGGCACGCTGTCCCTGCCCGGCGAGTCGGTCTCCGCACGGGCGCGCACCCGGCCCCGTACGTCGGTCGCGCAGACCGCCAGATGATCGACGCCGATCTCGGCGCCCAGCCCGCACGGCCCGCTGTCGGTGAGCGCGAGTGCCGTACCGGGCCGCCCGGGCCCGCCGGCCGCCGGCGTCGGCCCCTGCTCGGTCAGCAGGCCGCCGCGCAGCAGTTCGTCCACGAGGGTCGAGACGGCCGTGCGCGTCAGCCCCAGCCGCGTCGCCACCGCCGCACGGGACGAAGGCCCCTGCTGGGCCACCGCGTACAGCACGCGCGAGAGGTTCCGCCTGCGAATCTCCCGCTGCGGTCCGGGTGCCTCAGCTGTCATGAACGGCTCCTTCTCGTGGCGCCCCGTGGGACTCGTCGGAGCCGGGTGTGCGCCGCTGGTGCGAGCGGCCGGTGAGCGGCCGGAGCCGCGGCAAGGAGGCGGCGGAACATGAGCGGCCGGGTGTCCGGAGCCGATGCCGGAGGGCCGCCGGTCACGGGCGTCGGCCGAGCAGCGCACCCGCCCCTTCGAGCGTCGCCGAGAGGCGGGCCAGTGCGTCGTCGTCGCGGGCCACGGGCTCGTACGAGGACCCCTGCGCGGTGCGCCAGCGGCGGGCGACGGCGCCCGGGTCCTCGCCGAGCAGCAGCCCCGCGGCCTGTGCCGCGGCCCCCAGTGCCACCAGTTCCTGCGCGCTGGGCACCTGGACGGCCCGGCCGGACAGCCGCCGCACCGTCTCGCGCCACGCCGTGCCCTTGGCGCCGCCGCCGATCAGCAGCAGCGGCGCTTCCTGCGCCGCAGCCGCTTCCCCGCCCTCGGCCAGCACCAGGTCGAGCGCACGCAGCAGTGCGAAGACGGCGCCGTCGTAGGCGGCCTGGAGGACCTGGCCACCCGTCGTGGCGTGCTGGAGCCCGCTCAGCAGTCCGGTCGCGTACGGGAGGTCGGGCGTGCGTTCGCCGTCGAGGAAGGGGAGCGCGGTGACCCGCCCGCCCGGTTCCACGTCCTCGCGGTCCCGGGAGAGCAGCGCGGCCATCCGGTCCACGGCCAGGGTGCAGTTGAGGGTGCAGGCCAGCGGCAGCCAGCCGGTGTGCGCGTCCGCGAAGCCCGCGACCGTTCCGCTGGGATCGGCGGGGCGGCGACTGGAGACCGCGTACACCGTGCCCGAGGTGCCGAGACTGAGCACCGGTTGCCCCGGCAGCAGCCCCAGGCCGAGTGCCGCCGCCATGTTGTCCCCGGTACCGGTGGCCACCAGGGTGCCGGCCGGCAGGAGACCGTCCCCGGTCTCCCTGACCGTGCCCGCCGCCTCCCCGGAACCGAGTACGGGCGGCAGCAGCGCGGGGTCCAGGCCGGCGAGTTCGAGGATCTGCGTGTCGTAGGAGCCGGTCGCCGAGGACCACCACCCGGTGCCCGAGGCATCGCCCCGGTCGGTGCCCGGCTGCCCGGTCAGCCGCTCGGTCAGGAAGTCGTGCGGCAGCCGCACGGCAGCGGTCGACTGTGCGGCCTCCGGTTCGTTCTCCCGCAGCCAGGCCCACTTGGTGACGGTGAAGGCCGGTGCCGGGACGCTGCCGACGCGCTCGGCCCAAGCCGTGGGGCCGCCGAGGTCGGCGACCAGGCGGTCACGCTGGGGCGCCGAGCGTACGTCGTTCCACAGCAGTGCGGGGCGCACCGGATCTCCCGCGCCGTCCAGCGTCACCAAGCCGTGCTGCTGGCCTGCGACGGACACGGCCGCGGCCTCGCCGGCGGCCGGCCCGCACTGCCCCACGGCGGTGCGCAGCGCCTGCCACCACTCCTCGGGGTCCGACTCGCGGCGGTCGCCGGGGGAGACGGTGTGCGGTGCCTGGCCTCGGGCGACCACCTGGCCGGTCGCGGCGTCCACCACGAGTGCCTTGGTGGACTGGGTCGAGCTGTCGACCCCGATGACGAACGGGCCTTCCGGTGCGCTCATGGCCTGCCGCTCCCTTCCCTGGCTTCCGGTGCTGTGCGCATACTAATTTGTAAGCAGCCATGACGAATAGCTGCGCATCGCGGTGCCCGCCCGTGCGTACGAGGGCGACGATGCGTGGGAGAGGAACGACAGCATGAGCTACGAACCCGTACCGGCGGACAAGTTCAGCTTCGGCCTGTGGACGGTGGGCTGGCAGGGCCGGGACCCGTTCGGTGACGCGACGAGGGAGCCCCTCGACCCGGTCGAGTCCGTGCACCGGCTCGCCGGACTGGGCGCCTACGGAGTCACCTTCCACGACGACGACCTCGTCCCCTTCGGCGCCTCGGACGGGGAACGCGAGGCGCACGTCGCACGGTTCCGGAAGGCACTGGAGGCGACCGGCATGGCGGTGCCTATGGCCACGACGAACCTGTTCACCCACCCCGTCTTCAAAGACGGCGCCTTCACCGCCAACGACCGCGGCATCCGGCGCTTCGCCCTGCGCAAGACGATGCGCAACATCGACCTGGCCGCCGAACTGGGGGCGCACACCTACGTCGCCTGGGGCGGCCGGGAGGGCGCCGAATCCGGTGCGGCCAAAGACGTCCGGGCCGCCCTGGACCGGCTGAAGGAAGCCTTCGACCTGCTGGCCGAGTACGTCACCGAACAGGGCTACGCACTGCGCTTCGCCCTGGAACCGAAGCCCAACGAGCCGCGCGGCGACCTCCTGCTGCCGACGGTCGGACACGCCCTCGCCTTCATCGAGCAGCTCGAGCGGCCCGGACTCTTCGGCGTCAACCCGGAGGTCGGACACGAGCAGATGGCCGGGCTGAACTACCCGCACGCCATCGCGCAGGCCATCTGGGCCGGCAAGCTCTTCCATCTGGACCTCAACGGTCAGTCCGGTGCCAAGTACGACCAGGACCTGAGGTTCGGCGCCGGGGACCTGCGAGCCGCGTTCTGGCTGGTCGACCTGCTGGAGCACAGCGGCTACGCGGGCCCGCGGCACTTCGACTTCAAGCCTCCCCGCACCGAGGATGCCGCCGGGGTATGGGCCTCGGCGGCGGGCTGCATGCGCAACTACCTCATCCTGCGGGAGCGCGCTGCCGCGTTCCGTGCCGACCCCGCCGTCCAGGAGGCGCTGCGGGCCGCGCGGGTGGACGAGCTCTCCCGCCCGACGCTGGGCCCGCAGGAGACGCCGGGTGCGCTGCTGGCCGACCGCGCCGCCTTCGAGGACTTCGATCCCGCCGCGGCAGCGGAGCGGGGCATGGCCTTCGAACACCTCGACCAACTCGCGATGGACCACCTGCTGGGCGTCTGAGCCGCCGGAGAGCCGACGCTCCCGAGAGGTTCCCGCTGCCCGGGGCGTGGCGGCGCGGCCCCCCGGGAGCGGCGCGCGGCCCGCCGCACGGTGCGCCGGACCGCCCCCGGGCGGTACCGCGCGCCGTTGCGGCGGGGCGTGGAGCGCCCCAGACGGTTCAGCGCCGCAGCGCCGCCGCCTCCTGCGCGTCCACCTGAGCGGGGAGGCCGAACGTGGCGAACAGCTCCTCGCCGAAGAACGCACCCACATGCGCGATCTGCCCGTCCCGCAGCGTGAGCACCTGCAGCTGGAACGGCCGGTGCACGCCGTCCTCCCGCAGGCTGTAGAGCCCGAAGGCGGGCTGGCCGTTGGCCCAGGTCGGCAGCATGAGGCCTTCGTCCCGGCCGATGGGGCACTGGGCCCCGATGAGCCGCACGATGTTCTCCCGGCCGCGGAACCACTCCGGGAAGGGAGGCATCTCCCAGACGGCGTCCTCCTTGAACAGGTCCACGATGGCCGTCACGTCGGAACGCTCGAACGCCGCCGCGTACCGGTCCAGCAGCTCTCGCGCCGCCGGGTCGGCCGGCTCGGTCAGCTCCTCCTCCACGGGGGCGACCTGTTCGAGCTGGGCGCGGGCCCGCTGCAGGGCGCTGTTCACGCTCGCCGTCGTCGTCCCGAGCAGTTCGGCGACCTCGGCCGCGCGCCACTTGAGCACGTCCCGCAGCAGCAGGACGACCCGCTGCCGGGTTGGCAGGTGCTGCAGGGCCGCCACCAGCGCCAGCCGCATCGACGAGCGGCCCACCACCACCGAGGCCGGGTCCGTGGGCCCGGAGGAGCCCGCGAACATGGCATCCGGGATCGGCTCCAGCCACGGCACCTCCGGGGCCTCGACCACCGGGCGCTCCGGGTCGTCGCTGGGCGCGCCGAGACCGGAAGGCATCGGCCGGCGGCCGCGCTGTTCGATCGCGGTCAGACAGGCGTTGGTGGCGATCCGGTAGAGCCAGGTGCGCAGCGAGGATCTGCCCTCGAACCGGTCTCCGGCCTTCCAGGCGCGCAGGTAGGTGTCCTGCACCAGGTCCTCGGCGTCGTGCACCGAGCCCATCATCCGGTAGCAGTGCGCCAGCAGCTCCTTGCGGTAGGGCTTCGCCTGTTCCAGCAGCTCTTCCGGGCCGGCCGGGGGTTCGGTGACGGGAGCGTCCGCCGAGCGCGGGCTGTCTGCCATGGTCCTGGCCTTTCGTTCTCCACCGGGCACCCGTCGGCGCCGGCGGACACTCGTCCTCGATGAGAGGAAATGTAGAGCACAGGTCTGACAGACCGGGCACCCCTGAGGGCGGACGGCGCCCTTCCGCACGGCGGCCTCCGCTATCGGAGCGGCCGCTTGCGCACCTCCTCCGGGACCTGCCCGGGCGGTGCGGCCGGTGGTTCCGGCTGTGCCGCGCCGCCCTCCAGCACTCCGGCTGCCGCGGGGTCCAGCACCCGGGCGAGGAAGGCGCGGGTGCGTGACTGCCGCGGGGCGCCCACGACCTGCTCGGGCGGTCCCTCCTCGACGATCAGTCCGTCGTCCATGAAGACCACCCGGTCGGCCACCTCCCGGGCGAAGCTCATCTCGTGGGTGACCACCAGCATGGTCATCCCCTCGGCGGCCAGTCCGCGCATCACCGCCAGGACATCGCCGACCAGCTCCGGGTCGAGTGCCGAGGTCGGTTCGTCGAACAGCATCAGCTCGGGGTCCATGGACAGTGCGCGGGCGATGGCCACCCGCTGCTGCTGTCCTCCGGAGAGCTGGGCCGGGTAGCCGGACTCCTTGTCCGTGAGTCCCACGCGGCGCAGATTGCGCCGTGCCACCTCCTCCGCCGCCGCCCTGCCGCGCCCCAGCACGCGACGCTGCGCGATGGTCAGGTTGCCCAGCGCCGTCAGGTGGGGAAACAGGTTGAACGACTGGAAGACCATGCCGATGCGGCGCCGGACCCGGTCGATGTCCACCTCCGGGTCGGTCACCTCGGTGCCGGCCACACGCACCGTGCCGGAGGTGGGTTCCTCCAGCAGGTTCACACAGCGCAGCAGTGTGGATTTGCCCGATCCGGACGGGCCGATGACGCAGACCACCTCGCCGCGCCGCACCGTGACATCGATCCCGCGCAGCACCTCCAGCTCGCCGAAGGTTTTGCGCAGCCCCCGCACCTCGATGGCGGCCATGTCCGCCGCGGGTGCTCCCGTGTTCTCACTCACTCCGGTGTCACCTCGCCTTCGCCGTACGGGCCTCCAGGCGCCGCACCAGGTGGCCCAGGGGCAGCGTGATGGCCAGGTAGAACAGTCCCGCGATCAGAATCGGGGTGAGGCTGCGGTGCTGGTTCAGCGCGTCCCGGCCGAACTTCGCCAACTCGTACTGGTCCATCGACAGCCCGAGCAGATACACCAGTGAGGAGTCCTTGGTGAGCAGGATCAGCTCGTTGGCGAGCGGCGGCAGCACGATCCGGAACGCCTGCGGGATCACGATCGAGACCATCGCCCACGTCGGCGACATCCCCAGGGACCGGGCCGCTTCCGTCTGGCCCCGGGGGACCGCCTGGATGCCGGCGCGGATCGTCTCGGCCATGTAGGCGGCACCGACCAGTCCCAGCGCCAGCATCACCGTCACGTACTGGTTGATGGAGACCTGGAACGCCAGTGGCACGCCGAAGCCGAGCGCGATGAACACCAGCAGTGCCGGTACGCCGCGGAAGAACTCGATGTAGGCGACGGCCAGCCAGCGGTACGGAGGTACCTGCGACAGCCGCATCAGGGCCAGCAGCAACCCCAGAGCCAGTCCGAAGGCGAAGCCGAGCACCGTGTAGATCACCGTGTTGACCAAGGCGGTGGTCACCACGTCCGGGAACTGCTTCCTCGCGACTTCGACGTCGAAGAAGGCGCGGCGCAGCTCGCCCCAGTCCGCGGCGAGGGCCAGAGCCAGCACGACGGCCAGCAGAACGCCGTATTGGGCGGTTCGGATGGCGCGGGTGCGGTTGCGGCGGCTCACTTCTTCGGCTCCGTGCCGAACCACTTCTTGTAGAGCTTGTCGTACCGCTTGTCGGCCTTGGCCTTCTTGAGCGTCTTGTCGATCTGCTCGCGCAGTGCGTCGTTACCGGTGCGCACACCGATCCCGTACTGCTCACCGGTGTCGAACTCGGTGGTGACCTCGGTGTCCGGGTTCTTCTTCGCGTAGTCGTAGAGCACGCCGTTGTCGTTGATCCCCGCGTCGACCTGACCGGTCTTGACGGCGCTGAGCAGCAGAGCGAGATCCTCGTAGTGGCGCACGGTGACGCCGTCGGCGTGTTTCTTGGCGTACTCCTCGCCCGTGGTGGACTGCTGGACCCCCAGCTTCCGGCCCTTGAGGTCCTCCAGGGAGTCGTACTCTCCGCCCTTCCCGGTCAGCAGCGCCTGGGTGGCCTCGAAGTAGGGAGCGGAGAAGTCGAGGTTCTTCTCGCGGACCGAAGTGATGGTCATGCCCGCGGCAGCGAGATCGCACTTGCTCGCGTTGAGGTCCTCGCCCGACTGGATCCCCTCGAACGGGGTGTCCACGATCTTCTGCTCGACACCGAGGTCTTCCGCGACCAGGTCGACCAGGTCGACATCGAAGCCGACGATCTTCTTGCCCTGTTTGAACTGGAAGGGCTCGTAGGGCAGATGGGTGCAGACGGTGAGTTTGCCCGAGGCCACAAGTTGGACCTCGTCGCCGCTCCTGCCGGAGGTCTTGGTGCTGGAACAGGCGGTGACGGCCGTCAGCAGGGCCGCCGTCAGCACTGCGGTCAGGGATATCCCGTACTGTCGCTTACGCGCGGATCGTGCGGACACAGCGCCTCCACAAGGGGGACAGGTCGGCAAAGGAGCCCGATCATGGCCGGTAAGTGCCGTGCATCCTGCCACCGGTGCGGGGCGCTGTCAGCTCTGCGTCCGCCGTCTATCGCGAGCGGAGCGTCAGCCGTGCGTGCGGTTGCATTCCAGTTCGGCCCACACCGCGTGCCCCGTCGTCGTCTCGGAGCCGCTCGTGCGGGCCCTGCGTATGCCCCAGTCGTCGGCTAGCACGCTCACCAGCAGCAGGCCCCTTCCGTTCTCGCGCTCGTCGTCGCCTGTCCGGCCGCGGTCCGCGTCCTCCACGCGCATGACGGACTGGCCGCCGCCCTCGTCCGCCACTTCGAGGCGGAGCCGCACTCCGATGACCCACAGCTCGCAGCTCACCTTCTCGCTGTCCGTGTGGCGGACGGCGTTGGTGAACAGCTCGGACATGAGCAGTTGCGCGTCGGCGTTGGACTCGTCGTCGACATACCACTCGCGGAGTCTCTCCAGCACGCGTGCGCGTGCCAGGGCCACGGAGGTGTCGCGGGCCGGCAGGTGGAAGGCGTCGCGCAGCGGACGGGTCGTCGGCGCGCCGTCTGGCCGGTGTTCTAAAGGCAGGGCGTCATGGGGGGCAGCCACAGGTCCACTATGCGGTTCGTCACTCGCGTTAGGCAAGGATCAGTCTGTGAATTGCAGAATTGTGTTTGACAGGGTGTGCTGGCGAGCTGGCACATGCCAAACTTCCCTCTACCGATGTCAGTTGGAGGGGAGCGGCTGTGGCGGACTCACGGACGGGCGGTGCGGCGCCCACCGTGCTGCGGGTGGTGCTCGGGAAGAGACTGCAGCACCTGCGTGAGCGGGCGGGAGTGACCTTCGAACAGGCGGCCAGATCGCTCGACGTCACGCACGCCACCATCCGCCGGATGGAGAAGGCGGAGGTCGGCCTCAAGGTCCCCTATGTGGAGAAGCTGCTGCGCACCTACGGGGTGAGCGACCCGGAGGAGATCGACGGCTTCGTCTCGCTCGCCAGGGAGGCCAACCAGCCCGGCTGGTGGCACCGGTACCGTGATGTGCTGCCCGAGTGGTTCAGCGTGTTCGTGAGCCTGGAGAGCGAGTCCGAGGTCATCCGCGCCTACGAGCCGCACTACGTGCCCGGACTGCTGCAGACGGAGAGTTACGCCAGGGCCGTCCTGCGCGCGGGTATGCCGCATGCACCGGAGGCGGAGATCAAACGGGGCGTCGCGCTGCGCATGGAACGGCAGACCGTGCTCACCCAGGAGGCGAACCCGCCGCTGCTGTGGGCCGTCATCGACGAGACGGTCCTGCGGCGTCCGCTCGGCTCGCCCGATGTGATGCGCGAGCAGATCGACCACCTCATCCAGGCCATCGAGCGGCCGAACGTGGCGCTGCAGATCATGCCGTTCAACGCGGGGCCGCATCCGGCCATGTACGGCCCCTTCCACCTCTTCCGGTTCCCTCTCGACGAGCTGCCCGACATGGTCTGCTCCGAGAGTCTCGTGGGCGCGGTCTACTTCGACCAGCGCGACGACGTCAGCGTGTTCCTCGAGGCGCTGGACCGGATGAGCGCCCAGGCCGTGCCGCTGGTGCGGACCCGGGCGGTCCTGAGTGCACTGCGCAAGGAGATCTGAACCATGGGTCGAATCTACAACGGGATGCCCGCCGCACATCTGGGCGACGAGGGCTGGCGCAAGCCCTGGAGCGGTGGCAACGGCGGCAGTTGCGTGGAGGCGCTCAAGCTGGCCGACGGCCGGGTCGCGCTGCGCCAGTCCACCGATCCCGACGGCCCGGCGCTCATCTGCAGCCGGAGTGACATCTCGGGATTCATCGAGGCGGCCAAGGCGGGGGAAGCCGACTTCCTGGTCGGCTGAGCACACCACCGGACCGCGAAAGCCCGGTCCGGATCGACGGACGAGTGGGAGAAGCACGTGTCGGAGGCTGGATTCAGCCCGGATCAGATAGACACCACCAGGCCGCACCCGGCCCGGATGTACGACTACTATCTCGGGGGCAAGGACAACTACGAGGCCGACCGGGACGCGGCGGACCGCATTCTCACGGCTCTGCCGGACGTGGGTGTCACCGCCCGCAGCAACCGGGACTTCATGCACCGGGCCGTGCGGACAGTGGTCGACAGCGGTGTCCGTCAGATCATCGACATCGGCACCGGCATCCCCACCTCACCCAACACCCACGACGTCGCGCGCCAGGTGGATCCCGAGGTGCGGGTCGCCTACGTGGACAACGACCCGATCGTCGCGGCCTACGCAGGGGCCAAGCTGACCAATTCCGGCAACGCCGGGTTCGTCCTGGCCGACATCCGCGATCCGGCCGCGATCCTGGACCACCCGGTCACCCAGGACCTCATCGACTTCGACGAGCCGGTCGCACTGGTGCTGCTTGCCGTCCTGCACTTCGTGACCGACGCCGAGGATGCGGTGGGCATCGTGCGGTCCCTGACCGAGCGGCTGCCCGCCGGAAGCCGGCTGATCCTCAGCCACGGGACGGCGGACTTCAACCAGAGTGACGGCTTCGGGAAGGTCACGAAGGTCTACAACGAGGAGTCGACCTCCAGCGCCCAGTGGCGGACCGGGGAGGAGATCTCGGCCTTCTTCGAGGGGTTCGAGCTTCTGGAGCCCGGTCTGGTCCAGCTCCCGCTGTGGCGGCCGGACGGGCCCGTGCCGAACGGTGCCGACCTCCGGCGCCACATGGGGTACGGCGGCGTCGGGGCCAAGTGACCAACGGCCCGGTCTCCGGGGCCGCGACGGCCGCCGTCGCGGCCCCGGCTGCTGCGCCGCAGACCGGGCGAGTGGCGGAGCGGGTCCCTCCGCCGGAACCTCGATGCCGACAGTGAGTGCGACATGACACAGTGGTGTCCATGACGATGCCACCGCCGCCGAACCATCCGCCCCCAGGCAGTCCGCCGCCCCCGGCGCAGCCTCCGGGAGGAGGTTTCGGGCCTCCCGATTCCGGTGGTTTCGGCGCAGTGCCGGGCGGCGGATGGCCGCCTCCACCGCCGCCCGGTCGCAACACCGGGAAGATGGTGGCGGCGGTGGTCGCGGCGGTCGTCGTCGCGCTCGCCCTGATCACCGCTTCGGTCGTGTACCTGACGCGGGGCGACTCCGGCTCCGACGACTCCGCCGGGGGTGCGCCTGTCCCTTCGCGGTCGTCCTCGTCCTCGCCCTCCCCGGAGCAGAGTCCGACGCCGACGGAGGAGCCCTCCGACGAGGAGGCGACCGACTATCCGACTCCGGACGCACCCTCCGAGGACCCCGACGAGAGCCCCAGCGATGTGCCGCTTCCGTCGTTCCTGCTCCGCGTCGGCGACTGCTTCGACCAGTCCGAGGAGAGTGAGGGAGCGATCATCGACCGCGAGTGCGACGAGTCTCACGACGCGGAGGTGGTCAGCCGCAAGAAGCTCACCGGGGACTACAGCACCAACGACGCGGTCCGCAGCAAGGCGGACTCGATGTGCCGCACCGTGCTGCGGAACAAGGCGGCGAAGCAGCCGCGCGGCACGGTGGGCGGAACGCTCATCACGTACCCCAAGGCGAAGAACGCGGGAACGGCCCTGAGCTATGTCACCTGCAGTCTGACGGCCGGCAAGGGCAAGCAGTTGTCGAAACCCCTGGTGTGACCCTTCCCCGGTGCGACCCGGCCGGTGTGATCGGCCGGGAGCACGCGCCCCTTCGCATCAACACGGCAGTCTGCGCGCGTAGTTGAGTCCCCAAAGTTGGCATGGACGCATCGATCGCGGGGTAAGTCCAGCCGCGACCGAAGTGACAGCAGTTCCTACCGTGCCTATCCCTGAGAGGCTCCATGAAGCTGCGCAGATGGACATCCACGGCTGCGGCCGTCGCCGTCCTCCTCGGACTCTCCTCCCTCACCGGTGCCGCGTCCGCCTCCGCCGAAGAGGCGGCCGCGACCGGCTATGTGGCCCTCGGCGACTCCTACTCCTCCGGAGTGGGTGCCGGGGACTACTCGGGAGGCGACTGCAAGCGAAGCGCACATGCCTACCCGAATCTCTGGAACGCCGCCAACTCCCCCTCGTCCTTCGACTTCACCGCCTGCTCCGGCGCGCGGACCGACGACGTGCTCGCCGGTCAGCTCGGCCCCCTCAGCTCCTCCACGGGCCTGGTGAGCATCAGTATCGGCGGGAACGACGCCGGGTTCGCCGACACCATGACGACCTGCGTCACCCAGGGCGAGAGCGCCTGCCTGGCGCGCGTCCAGGAGGCCCGCGACTACGTCGAGAACACTCTGCCGGGCAAGCTCGACGGCGTCTACGACGCCATCGCCCAGCGCGCCCCCTCCGCGAAGGTCGTCGTACTGGGCTATCCCCACATCTACGAGCTCGACGGCGGCTGCATCGTGGGCATCAGCGAGAGGTCCCGCGAAGCCATCAACTCCGCGTCCGACGCCCTGGACGAGGTCACCGCGAAGCGCGCCGCCGACCACGGGTTCAGCTTCGGCGACGTCCGTCCCACCTTCACGGGACACGAGATCTGCTCGGACGACTGGTGGCTGCACAGCGTCACCTTCCCGATCGACGAGTCCTACCACCCCACCGCCGCCGGGCAGTCCGGTGGCTATCTTCCCGTTCTGGAGGGCCTCGCCTGACAGAACACCTTCGGTCCGTGCCGCCGCCCGCGTCCCGGGGCGGCGGCACGCCCGTGTTCAGCGCCCGGGCGGCGATTCCCCGATGTAGGCCAGCGCCGTCGCGAGCGCGGCCGCCGGGTCCCGCTCCGGCCCGCCCACCGGCCACCACAACCGCCCCAGCATGCGGAAGGGCCACCAGCGGCCGTCCGGCCCGTAGCGCAGCTGGGCCTCGCCTCCCGGCGCCGTCCAGCGCCGGCTTTGGCCCTGCAGCACCGGCCGGGTCTCCGCCTCGCCCCAGGCGAGGTCGAGTTCGTACCGCGCCTGTCGCAGCGCCGCGGGTGACGCCGGCCGGTCCGCCAGGACCGCCAGCGCCTCCGCGCCGCCGATCCCCCAGGCGCGTACGGCGATCCCGAGTTCGGCCTCCGAGCAGCCGCAGAAGGCGGCCAGCCGGGCCGTGACGGCCGGTCCGGGGCTCGCGGCAGCGAGCCGCACGGCGTCCTCCTGAGCTGTGAGCGACTGCTGCACCGGCCGGCCGGCCGCCTGCGGGGAGACGGCTGCGGCCAGCATGCGGCGCGCTGTCGCGGCGGCATCCGCGGCCAGGAAGGAGAGCGCCCCGACGTCCAGTCCCGGCACATCGGCGGCACCGTCCAGCGCCGCTTCCCACACTGCTCCGCTCACCGGGGCGGGCGGTCCGGGCAGCGGGGGCAGCAGCACGCCGAGGGCGAACGCCTCCGCGGCCTCCACACCCTCGGGCCCGTCGTTCTCGTGCGCGGCTGCCGCGGGCGGTCTGCCGTCCTTCTCCGCGGCCTGTGCGGTGCTGCGCTCCTGCAGCGTCTCCAGCAGTTCCCGCTCTCCCCGTCCCCGCATCAGCATCAGGGCGAGCGGGTCCTCGTCCAGCAGCCGCGCGGTCTGGTAGCTGAGCGCGGCCGTGTGCGCGCAGTGGTCCCATCCGCCGCACGCACACTCTGGTTCGAGGTCGCCGGTGCCGGGAAGGAGATCCAGTCCGGCATCGGCCGCGTCCTCCACCAGCCGGGGCGGCATGTCCCGGTCCAGCAGCGCGGCGATATGGCCCGACTGTGCGACGACCACGTCCAGCAGCCGGTCCCATTCGTCCGTGGTCAGTTCGCGCAGCAGCACATCGGCGCGGCACGGTGTCCGGTCGGCGCCGAGGACCACCGCGGTGATGCGGCCGGGGCGGACGGCGACGGCCCCTACCGCGCCCCGCCGCGCGAACGCGCGGCCCAGCTTGAGCTGCGCACCGTCCAGCGCGGTGTCCTCGAGGGCTCTGAGCCAGGTCCGGCCCCACCAGGTGCGGGCGAAGGCCTGCCCCCGCGCGGGGGGCAGGGGCGCGAAGACGCGTTCTCGTTCCTCGACGCCCTCCGCGTGGGCCGGGGTGCTCATGTACGTTCCGCTCTCCGCCTCCGCCATGACGTCCCCCTGCTCGTCTCCGCCGCTCAACGCTCCACCTTGCGCAGTTCGACGAGTTCGGCCAGTTCGAGGTCCGTGAGTTCGGCCAGCGCCGGCTCCCCGCGGGTGCCGAGCACCGAGTCCGCCAGTGCCTGTTTGCGCCGCAGCATGTCGGCGATCCGGTCCTCGACGGTTCCCTCCGTGACCAGACGGTGCACCTGAACGGGCCGGGTCTGGCCGATGCGGTGGGCCCGGTCGGTCGCCTGGGCCTCGACCGCCGGGTTCCACCAGCGGTCGTAGTGGATGACATGGCTCGCGCGTGTGAGGTTCAGACCGGTCCCGGCGGCCTTGAGGGAGAGCAGGAACACCGGTGCGGCCCCTTCCTGGAAGCGGCGCACCATCTCGTCACGCCGGGGCAGCGGGGTGCCCCCGTGCAGGCACTGGGTGGGTACACGCCGGGAGGCGAGATGACGTTCGAGCAGCCGGGCCATCTGCACGTACTGTGTGAAGACGAGAATGGAGGCTCCCTCCGCCAGCAGGACGTCGAGCAGTTCGTCCAGCAGTTCCAGCTTTCCTGAGCGACCGGGCAGCCGGCTGCCGTGCTCCCCGAGGTATTGAGCGGGGTGGTTGCAGATCTGCTTGAGCGAGGTGAGCAGTTCGACCACCAAGCCGCGCCGTTCGAACCCCTCTGTCCCTTCCAGCGCTTCCAGACTCTCGCGCACCACGGCCTCGTACAGTCCTGCCTGTTCGGGCGTCAGGGCGACCGCCCGGTCCGTCTCGGTCTTCGGTGGGAGTTCGGGCGCGACGCCCGGATCCGTCTTGCGCCGCCGCAGCAGGAACGGCCGCACGAGCCATGCCAGCCGCTCCGCGGCCACCGGGTCGCCGTCCTCGGCCGCGTCCGCGTAGCGTCTGCGGAACGTACCGAGGCGGCCCAGGAGTCCCGGAGTGGTCCAGTCCAGCACCGCCCACAGCTCGGAGAGGTTGTTCTCCACCGGTGTTCCCGTCAGCGCCACCCGCGCCCGTGCCGGAATCGTGCGCAGGGCCTTGGCCGTGGCCGCGAACGGATTCTTGACGTGCTGGGCCTCGTCCGCGACGACCATGCCCCAGAGCCCGCCGTCGCCGGGGACCAGGCGATCGGAGTCCAGTCGCATCGTGCCGTAGGTCGTCAGCACGAACTCGCCCTCGCACAGCCCCTCCAGTGAGCGGTTCGGGCCGTGGTAGCGGCGAACCGGGGAGTCCGGCGCGAAGCGCTCGATCTCCCGCTGCCAGTTGCCCACCAGGGACGCGGGGCACACCACCAGGGTCGGTCGGCCGCAGCCCTCGACGTGCTGCCGGCGCAGGTGGAGGGCGATCAGGGTGAGCGTCTTGCCCAGCCCCATGTCGTCGGCGAGGCAGCCGCCGAGACCGAGCGAGGTCATCCGGTGCAGCCAGTCCAGTCCGCGTGACTGGTAGTCGCGCAGCGTCGCCTTCAGCCCGGCGGGTGCGGGCAGCGGAGGCTCCTCGCGCCGCTCCGGATCCGACAGCCGCTCCCGCAGCGTCTCCAGCCATCCGGTGGCCTCGACCTCGACGCGTGCTGCCTCCTGGCCGGCTGCTCCGGTGTCGGCTGCTCGGGTCAGTACGGCGTCGAGTGCCTCCAGCGTGCCCACCCTGCGGTCCTCGCGCTGCCGCGCGGCTGCGATCTCCCGCGGCGAGACGAGCACCCACTGGTCGCGCAGTCGCACCAACGGGCGTCCCGCCTCGGCCAATCGGTCGAGTTCGGCGCGGGTCACCTCCTGGTCGCCGATGGCGAAGCGCCAGTCGAAGCGCAGCAGCGCGCCGGGATCCTGTGGTGCGGGCAGCCCCCGGCGGTGCGGATCCAGCCCCCCGGCTCCGGAGGGATCGCTTCCGCCGTCCGGGCCGATCACGGCGCGGGAGGTGAGCGACCGGGCGAACTCCCGGGGCCAGTGCACCTGGATGCCGACGGCGGCCAGGGCACGCGGAACCGAGGTGCCCAGCAGCTCGGCCACCTCCTCGTCGGTGAGTTCGAGCGAGTCGGGCACCGCCGCCGACAGCAGCGGGGTGAGGGGTTCCCAGGCGGCGGCCGCGCGCCGCAGCGCGAGGAGCGCGTCCGTGCGCGCCTGCGGGCCGAATCGTTCCGTCACGGGCGCGGTGCCCGCCCACACCGCCGCGGCGTCGGCGACCAGCGCAGGGTCGGCAGGCGCGTGCAGTTGCAGCACTCCTCGGAAGACGGGGCCACCCTGCTCCTCGGCGAGTACTCCGCTCCGTTCCGCCTCCTCGCCGGCCACATGCGGTCTCTCGATCTCGATCCGCAGCGACAGGCCCAGCCCTCCGTCGGCGCCGGCAGCCACCTCCGCTGCCCACTGCCGCAGCTGAGGCACCGCGACGAGCCCGTCACCGGCGAACGCGGCCGCTCCTGCCGCGACCGCTGCGGCAGGGGTGCGTGGCAGCCCGTCCGCGACCGCGTCCAGGAACGCCGGCAGCAGCGCACCGGGCTCCGGGATACGCAGCGGGCCGCCTCCGGGCAGCGGCACGGCGTGGGCGTCCGGAGGCATCGCGGCGGCAAGCTCCTCCAGCGCGGTGCGTTCCGCACCGGTGAGCGGGCCCAGGCCCCAGGCGTCGTAGCCGGCCGGCGTCACTCGCGGCCGCAGCCGCCCCTCGGCGGTCAGCCGGAGGGCGAACAGCGCGGCGGCACCCCAGAATGCCGTGGTCGGTCCCGCCCCGCCCTCCTGGTGCGCGGCACGGGCTCTGATGAGTACGGGCAGGGCCGTCGCCACAGGAAGTGTGAGAGCCGGCACCGTGCGGGTCTCCGCGCTGCCGCCGACCGGAACGGCAACTGTCACTTCGAGGGGATCGGCGTCAGGGCCGCAGTCGGCTCCGCGGGTGTGGGACGGCGCCGTGTCGCGCGCGGCGGGTTGCTGCACGGCCCCTTCGGGGAGCCGGAAGGCGACACGGGACCGGCGTGGCGGGTCCGCGGGCAGGAAGACGGCCACGCAGTCGGTGAGCTGGGACATCCGAGGGGTGTTTGCCAGGGGCGCTGCCACAGTGCTGATGCATTCCTCAAATTTGATTAGTGAGCGGAGCGGCCGAGAGTACAGCACGCCGGGGCCGGACGCCGCGTACCGGCGAATCCCCGCGGCACGCGGTGGTCCCGCCCGCGCGGGGAGGGAACCCGCCGTGCCCGGATGGCGTTCAATGGAAGGAGAGGCGGAGCTGCCGGACTGGACGACAGAGGGCACGCCGCGGGTGCGCAGGAGGTACGGAGATGACCAACCGAGCGAAGATCGCCATCGGAGGGGTGGCCGTCGGGCTGCTGCTGTGGTGGCTGACGTCGTTCTGGATCGCGCTGCTGGTGATCGTGGGCGTCCCCGCGGTCGCCTACCTGGCGCTGGATCCGTCGCAGCGCAGGAGGCTGCGCAGAGTCAGCCGCAAGGAGCTGGACCGCTGACTGCCGCTCGGCCCGCGGCGTACCGTGCGCAGTCTTCGCCGGGGCGGAGCATGCCCCTGGCGCCGGCCGCCCCGGCGCCGCTGCGCCGGAGGATGTGGCCGGGTGCGGTGGCCGCGCGGTGCCGAGCCGTCACGCGACCGGGCGCAGCGCGATGCCGTCCAGGGCCGTGAGAAGCTCGGGCAGTTCGCGGCCGCGGCCGACCGGGAGGACCTCTCCAGGCGCTTCGTCCAGCAGCACGAACGCGATGTCGTCGGTGCGTGCCACCACGCTCCAGCCGGGGCCGTCCGCCCGCAGGGTGCGGGACTCGCCCGAGGCGAACGCGGACCGTATCCGCCCGGGCGGCGGGGGCGCCGCCAGATAGGCCCGCACCTCCTCCAGGACCCGCCGCACCGGTGCGGCGGGCTCGCTGCCCGATTCCACGAACTCCACCTCGTCGTCGACCTGCGCCCGCCACTGCGCCCACTGGAGCGCTATCTCGTCCGCGCCCAGTCGCCGCTGCGCCGGTCCCCAGCCGGAAGTGTCCGGTGGCGCGAGCAGGGGCCCGGCGTCCGCCAGCTCCCCCTCCAGGGCCGGATCGTGCGGCTCGGGCAGACCGGGTGCGGAGACCGCGAGTGCCAGCGGCCACCCGGGCAGCACCGCGACGATGTCCCTCTCGTCCGGGGACAGATCCGCCTCCATACCGCAGTCCCAGGCCGCGATGGCACACGCCACCTGGGGCACCTCCTCCGTCACCACGGTCCAGCGCGCACCGGCCCCGTCCTGTCCCAGCACGAGTCCGTATCCCTCGGCATAGGGCTCCAGGCCCAGCGCGGCGCAGGCGGCGGGGTAGTCGTCGGCAAGCACACTGGGGAACTGTGCGGGCGTCAGCAGCACGGCAGTCAGCACATAGAGCGAATCTTCCTCTTCCGCAGCCACCGATGACCTCCCGTTCCTGGTGGATCTCGGTGACGATAGCCCCCGGAGTCCGGAGGCGACAGATGGAACGTGTCCACGAGCGGCAGCCGAAACACCTCCGTGACCGACGCCAGGATCCGAGGGAGAGGAGCACTCCGCGTGCGCCGCTACGAACGGCTCAGCCACATCCTCCGGCTCGACCCGGAGCAGGACGCGCATGAGATCTACCGCCTGATCGCGGCATACGAGTTCCCCTGGGACTTCACCCGGGCCCTCGAACTCGCCCTGTACCGCACGTACGCCGTACCGAGCATCGGCGCGCTCCTGGCCGCCACCGCGGAGCTGACCGACCGCTCGCAGAAGCGCTACGACGACACGGCGCTCCTGCTGGACGCGGTTGTCGAGCACGGCTTCGACAGTGTGCAGGGGCGCACCGCGGTGCGCCGGATCAACCAGATGCATCATGCTTATGACATCGGCGACGACGACATGCGCTACGTGCTGTGCACCTTCGTCGTCATGCCCAAGCGCTGGCTCGACGCGTTCGGCTGGCGTCGGCTCACCGAGCACGAGCTGCGCGCCGTGAGCGCCTACTACCGCACCCTCGGGCGGCGCATGGGCATCAAGGGGATTCCCGGCAGCTACGCCGAGTTCGAGCGCTTCCTCGACCGCTACGAGGCGGAGCACTTCGGCTGGGACGAGGGAGCGCGGAAGGTCTCCGACGCCACCCTGGAACTGATGTCGTCCTGGTATCCGCGCCCGCTCGCACCGGTGGTACGCGGTGCGAGTCTGGCGCTGCTCGACGATGCGCTGCTGCGGGCGTTCCGCTACCCCGAGCCGGGCGTACTCGCCCGCAGACTGACCCGGGGAGCGCTGCGGCTCCGCAGCCGGGCGGTGCGGCTGATGCCGCCGCGCCGGCGGCCGCACTATGCCAGGCAGAACCCGGAGATCAGGGGATACCCCGGCTATCCGAACGGCTTCCGTATCGCTGAAATGGGGGTCTTTCCCGCCCGAGGCGGCCCGGTCGGTTCGTGCCCCGTGCCGCGGGCGGCGGAGGAGCCGCGTGACCGGCACGCCTGAGCGCGGCGCCCGGCTCGTTGCCTCGGCGCCGGTCCGCCGGGATGCCGCTACGGTTGCCCGGTTCCGGTTCCGGTTCCGGTTTCGGCGCTGGCCCCGCCGTCGGGGCGTCAACCGGGCTGCCGCTCCGCCAGCGCCAGGTAACCGTCGTCCTCGTCGGCGAAGGACACCAGCCGCCAGCCGGTGGCGTCGAGCAGCGTCCGCAGTTGCGGCTCGGCCCGGATGTCGTCCGGCGTGAGCTGCCGGCCGCGGCGGGCCGCCAGTGCGGCGCGGCCCACCGGGTGGAAGAGGGCGAGCCGCCCGCGCGGGCGAACGACGCGCGCCAGTTCGCGCAGACCGCTCTGCGGGCGGGGGAGGTGGGAGATGAGCCCGGCGCCGAACACCGCGTCCAGGCAAGCCCCTCGCAAGGGGAGCCGGGCGACGTCGGTGAGGAAGAGCAGGGCCGTGTCGCCCCGGCCCGCCCGCACCACCTCTTCCAGCATCTCCGGGGTGAGGTCGGCGCCCAGTACCGTTCCCCGCGGACCCACCGCGTCGCGCAGCGCGGGCAGCGCCCGTCCGGTCCCGCATCCCGCGTCGAGTACGGCGTCGCCGGGCCGCAGCCCGATCTCGGCCACGGCCGCGGTGTAGGCGGGTCCGTCGTCGGGAAAACGTGTGTCCCAACGGGCGGCGCGCTCCCCGAAGAACGCCCGGACCGCCTCCCGATCGTCTGCCAGGTGCTCTGCCATCCTCCTATCCTCCCCGCCCGGCGCCGACTTCGGCAAAGCTGATTCGGACTCGGTCCGTCGTTACCTCTGTGACAGTTGCGACAGGGGAGTGACTGTGCGCAACAGATGACCACCTCATGGTTGCTGACTGTGCTCTCGTGGGTAAGGGTGGCACGGCAGATGCCGAGGAAAAGGGGGCGCGTCGTGGCACTGAACACGGGACTCGACTGGTTGCTGGACGACCTCACGAAGCGGATCTCGTCGGTCCGGCACGCGTTGGTCCTCTCCAACGACGGGCTCGTGACGGGGAGCAGCCACGACCTCGAGCGCGAGGACGCGGAACATCTGGCCGCGGTCTCGTCCGGACTGCACAGCCTGGCCAAGGGATCCGGGCAGCACTTCAAGGCCGGACGGGTGCGCCAGACAATGATCGAGTTCGACGAGGGAGTGTTCTTCGTGATGGCCGCGGGGGACGGCAGTTGCCTGTGTGTGCTGGCGGAGGCGGAAGCGGACATCGGGCAGGTCGCCTACGAGATGACGCTGCTGGTCAACCGTGTCGGCGAGCACCTCGGGCTGGCCGCCCGGAACGGCGACCGACCTGCGGGTCCCTAGAGTTTTCCACAGGCCGAGCGGTGTTCCGCGCCTGGGGCTACCGTCGTTGTCACGCAAGGTGAGGGACGAGCGACGGGGGATGACCGTATGCGACATCAGCCCATGGAACACCGCACGCCGGCTCCGCTCCGGGAGACGGCCGACGTGGGCCTGCGCACGGCCGCGCGGGAACTGGGGCTGCGCCCCAGGGAGTTCGAGCTGGCGGTGCAGATCGAAGAGGTGCGTACCGTGCCGGGACCGGCGGGTCGGGCGCGCCGGGTGCCCCGGGCGGAAGTGGAGCGGATCAAGGCCGCTCCGGGATTCCCCGGGGCGCTGCGCGAGCGGCTGCGCGTGATGGACGCAGGGGAGGCATCCGCACTGCTGGACATCAGCCCCTCCCGGTGCGCACGGCTTGCCAGGGCGGGCTGCTTCGGGCCGGTCGGCTTCTATGTGAACCGGTACCGCACCGTCGTCTGGCTCTATCTCGCCGAGGAACTCCGGGACTTCGCGGAGAACAACCCCCGGCTGCTCTCCGGTCGTCTTCCCGCCGGACTGCGGGCGGGGCTGGAGGCCGGAACCGACCACCGCGCCCGGCGCTGGCGGGGACGCCGGGTGGGCCAGCTCACCCGGCATGCCGCCGGCCACTGGGAGCGGGCCGCTGCCCGGGCGAGCGTGCTGGACGATGCGGCGCTCGCCGAAGCCGTGCCCGACTCGGGTGAACGTGCCAGGCTCAGGGCGCTGCGGTCCGGCTTCCTGGAGGTCCGCAGCGCCGCCGAGGCCACGCGGGACGTCCTGGAGGACGTCTGCCTGGCCGACGGTGCCGAGGAGATCCGCTGGTACCGCTTCCTGCTGGACGCCGACCTGGAGACCGCCAGGGCCGCAGAGGCTCCCGCAGCGGCGTGCGCGGCCCACGGCGCCCGCGAGCCGGGTTCCGGAGCTGCGGAGGGCCGCAGCGGTCCCTCGGACGCCGCCGGAGAGGTGCGGCCCCATCCCGGGACCGCGCGTCCCGTCGCGGGACCGCCCGCCGCTTCCGGCACGCGGCGCCGGTGGTCCCTGCTGCGCCGCCGCAGGCCGGGGCCCCGGGTGCGGGCCGCCGGATGAACCGGCCGTGCGGCGGCCCGTCCGACCCGCGTACCGGGGCGCAGGAGCGCGTGCTCAGGGCGAGGGCGTCTCTCCTCGGGCTTCCCCGCTGGACGAGGTCTGCGGTTCCGGGCTGTGCGGGCGGAACAGGCCCTCCTGCATCACCGAAACGATCAGGTTGCCCTGCCGGTCGAAGATCTGGCCCCGGGCCAGACCGCGCGCACCTGTGGCGATGGGGGACTCCTGCTGGTAGAGGAACCATTCGTCGGCCCGGAACGGGCGGTGGAACCACATGGCGTGATCCAGCGAGGCGGTGTCGAAGTTGCGCGGACCCCACAGAGGTTCGATGGGCAGCCGTACCGCGTCCAGGAGGGTCATGTCGCTGGCGTAGGTGAGCGCGCAGGTGTGGACGAGCGGGTCGTCGCCGAGCGAGCCCATCGCCCGCATCCACACCGCGCTGCGCGGCTCGACCCCTGCCAGCTCCTCGGTGCTCCACCGGAGCCGGTCCACGTAGCGCAGGTCGAAAGCCTGCCGGCGCGCCATCCGCTCCAGCGGCTCGGGCAAGGAGCCCAGCCGCCGGCGCACCTCGTCGGCGAGCCGCGGCAGGCTTTCGGGTTCCGGCACCCCGGGCATCGGCATCTGGTGCTCGAAGCCGGGTTCTCTCACATGAAAGGAGGCGGTGAGGTTGAAAATGGTGCGGCCCCGCTGGACGGCGATCACCCGGCGGGTGGTGAACGAGCGCCCGTCCCGGACCCGCTCCACCTGGTACACGATCGGCACCCCGGGAATCCCGGGCCGCAGGAAGTACGCGTGCAGCGAGTGCACCGGGCGTTCCTGGTCCACGGTGCGGCCCGCCGCCACCAGAGCCTGCCCGGCGACCTGGCCGCCGAAGACCCGCTGGAGGGACTCCCTGGGGCTCCGGCCCCGGAAGATGTTGAGGTCGATCTCTTCCAGGTTCAGCAGGTCGACAAGGTGTTCGGCAGGGCTGGGCCCGGTCATCTCGTGCGTTCCTCTCTCGCGTCCAGGGCGGTCGGCACGCGCGGTGCCGTGCTCACATGGGGCCGACGCCGGTCACCTCGATGACCGCGCGGCCCTCCTCGTCCGAGGCGACGAGGTCCACCTCGGCGGAGATACCCCAGTCATGATCGCCGCGCGGGTCGGCGAACACCTGCCGGACGCGCCACAGCCGGTCCTCCGGAGCCTCCTCGATCCGCAGCAGCCGCGGACCGCGGGCGTCCGGTCCGGTGCCGAGTTCGTCGTACTCCTCCCAGTATCCGGCCATCGCCTCGGCCCACGCGTCCTCGCTCCAGCCCGCGTCCCCGTCGAGGGCACCCAGCTCGGAGAACTTGTCCAAAGCGGCCAGCTCCACCCGTCGGAACATCGCGTTGCGCACCAGGACCCGGAAGGCGCGGGGGTTGGCGGTGACCGGTTTGACCTGGTCAGCCCGTTCCTGGGCCTCCTCCGCCGACTCGTCCTCAGGGTTGGCGAGCTGCTCCCACTCGTCCAGCAGGCTGGAGTCGACCTGGCGGACCATCTCGCCGAGCCACTCGATGATGTCCTGGAAGTCCTCCGACTTCAGGTCGTCGGGAACGGTGTGCTCCAGAGCCTTGTAGGAACTCGCCAGGTAGCGCAGCACGATGCCCTCGGTACGTGCCAGCTCGTAGAAGGAGACGAACTCGCCGAAGGTCATCGCGCGTTCGTACATGTCCCGGATGACCGACTTGGGGGAGAGGGGATGGTCCCCGACCCAGGGATGGGACTTGCGGTAGAGGCCGTAGGCATGGAAAAGCAGCTCCTCGAGGGGCTGCGGATGGCTGATGTCCATCAGCCGCTCCATCCGGTCCTCGTACTCGACCCCGTCGGCCTTCATCTCGGCAACGGCCTCGCCCTTGGCCTTGTTCGTCTGGGCGGCGAGGATCTGGCGCGGGTCGTCCAGCGTCGACTCGACCACCGACACCATGTCCAGCGCGTAGGAGGGCGACTCGGGGTCCAGCAGCTCGAAGGCGGCGAGCGCGAAGGTGGAGAGGGGCTGGTTGAGCGCGAAGTCCTGCTGGAGGTCCACGGTCAGCCGGATCCGCCTGCCCTCGGCGTCCGGCTCCTCCAGCTGTTCGACGATGCCGCCGTCCAGCAGCGAGCGGTAGATGGCGATGGCCCGCCTGATGTGCCGCAACTGGGCCCGGCGGCCCTCGTGGTTGTCCTCCAGCAGCCGCCGCATCTGTGCGAAGGCGTCACCGGGACGTGCGATCACCGACAGCAGCATGGCGTGCGTCACCCGGAAGCGGGAGGTCAGCGGTTCCGGGTCGGAGGCGATCAGTTTCTCGAAGGTCTGTTGGCCCCAGCTCACGAAGCCCTCCGGGGCCTTCTTGCGGACCACCTTCCGGCGCTTCTTCGGGTCGTCTCCCGCCTTGGCCAGCGCCTTCTCGTTCTCGATCACGTACTCGGGTGCCTGCGCGACGACGAAGCCCGAGGTGTCGAAGCCCGCTCGGCCGGCCCGGCCCGCGATCTGGTGGAACTCGCGGGCGCGCAGGGTGCGCACCCGGCTGCCGTCGTACTTGGTGAGCGCGGTGAACAGGACGGTCCGGATGGGCACGTTGACGCCGACGCCGAGGGTGTCCGTGCCGCAGATGACCTTCAGCAGCCCCGCCTGGGCCAGCCGCTCCACCAGTCGCCGGTACTTCGGCAGCATTCCGGCGTGGTGCACTCCGATGCCGTGCCGCACATAGCGGGAGAGGTTGCGGCCGAACGTCGTCGTGAAGCGGAAATTGCCGATGACCTTCGCGATCTCGTCCTTCTCCGCGCGGGTCGACATGTTGATGCTCATCAGCGCCTGGGCCCGCTCCACGGCCTGCGCCTGCGTGAAGTGCACGATGTAGACAGGAGCCTGATGTGTCTCCAGCAGCTCGGTCAGCGTCTCCGTGAGACCGGTGGTGCGATATTCGTACGACAGTGGCACCGGGCGGGTCGCGGAGCGCACCACGGCCGTGGAGCGGCCGGTGCGCCGGGTCAAGTCCTCCTCGAAACGCGAGACGTCCCCCAGGGTGGCCGACATCAGCACGAACTGCGCCTGCGGCAACTCCAGCAGCGGGATCTGCCAGGCCCAGCCCCGGTCCGGCTCCGCGTAGAAATGGAACTCGTCCATCACCACCTGGCCGACATCGGCGTCCGCCCCGTCGCGCAGCGCGATGGACGCCAGTACCTCGGCGGTGCAGCAGATGATGGGTGCGTCCGCGTTGACGGACGCGTCCCCCGTGAGCATCCCGACGTTCTCGGTGCCGAAGAGCTTGCACAGATCGAAGAACTTCTCCGAGACCAGTGCCTTGATCGGCGCGGTGTAGAACGTCACCTTGTCCTGGGCGAGCGCGGCGAAGTGCGCTCCCGCCGCGACCAGACTCTTGCCGGATCCCGTCGGGGTCGAAAGGATCACGTTCGACCCCGAGACCACCTCGATCAGCGCCTCCTCCTGGGCGGGATAGAGCGAGATGCCCCGCTCCTCCGCCCATCCGGAGAAGGACTCGAAGAGGGCATCGGGATCGGCGTCGCTCGGCATCTGGTCGATAAGGGTGGCTGTCACGCCCCCCATACTGCCTGCTGCCCGGGGCGATCAGGGAACCGGTGGGCTCTTGAAGATCACCTGGCGCTACGCTGTGTCGCCGAACGGGCATCAGCTGCCGACGGCAGCGGCGCGGGCGCGGGGCGGGCCCCGCGTGGGCCGCGGCCGACGCGATACGAGGAACAGGGCGGGGATTCGCATGATGGGACCGGCGCACTCGCTGTCGGGAGCCGCTGCCTGGCTCGGGGTGGGGGCGGCCGCGGCGCTGCTGGACCATCCGATGCCCTGGCCGGTGGTCGTGATCGGGGCGCTGCTGTGCGCCGGGGCGGCACTGGCGCCCGACCTCGACCAGAAGTCCGCCACCATCTCCCGGGCCTTCGGCCCGCTCTCCCGCCTGCTGTGCGGAGTGGTGGACAAACTCTCCGCCGCCGTCTACAACAGCACCCGTTCCGGTGGCGAGCGGCGCCGCTCCGGAGGGCACCGTACCCTCACCCACACCTGGCCCTGGGCGCTCCTCATCGGCGCGGGCTTCTCCGCGGCCGCCGCCGTCTGGGGCCGCTGGGCGGTGCTGGTCATCCTCTTCATCCACGTGGTCCTCGCGGTCGAGGGCCTGCTGTGGCGGATGGCCCGGGTCTCCAGCGATGTGCTGGTGTGGCTGCTGGGAGCCGCGTGCGCCTGGATCCTGGCCAACCTGCTGGAGAGGCCCGGCAGCGGTGCCGACTGGCTGTTCACCGGGGACGGCCAGGAGTACCTGTGGATGGGGCTGCCGATCGTGCTGGGCGCGATGGTGCACAACATCGGCGACGCTCTGACGATCTCCGGCTGCCCGATACTGTGGCCCATCCCGATAGCGGGCAAGCGGTGGTATCCGCTGGGTACCCCCCGGTTCATGCGCTTCCGGGCCGGAGCCAAGGTCGAGAACGCGGTGCTGATGCCCGCCTTCATGGTGCTGAGCGGGGCCGGGAGCGTGGTGGCCCTGGGGTTCATAGGCTGAGCCCCGCCGCGGCCCCGATACGCCGCGGATCAGCCGTGCCAGGAGCGCCACAGGGCGGCGTACGGGCCGTCAGCCGCCACCAGCGTGTCGTGGCTCCCCAGTTCGATGATGCGGCCCTCCTCCACGACCGCGATGACATCCGCGTCGTGCGCGGTGTGCAGCCGGTGCGCGATCGCCACCACGGTGCGCCCCTCGAGGACCTGGGCGAGCGAACGCTCCAGATGCCGGGCAGCACGCGGGTCCAGCAGCGACGTCGCCTCGTCGAGGACGAGCGTGTGCGGATCGGCCAGTACCAGGCGGGCCAGTGCGATCTGCTGGGCCTGCGCCGGGGTGACGGCCGGCCCACCGGAGCCGACCGTGCTGTCCAGCCCGTCCGGCAGCGCTTCGGCCCAGCCGCGGGCGTCCACCGCGCCGAGCGCCGCCCACAGCCCGGCGTCGTCCGCGTCCTGCCGGGCCAGCAGCAGGTTGTCGCGTAGCGTACCCACGAAGACGTGGTGCTCCTGGTTGACCAGCACCACATGGCGGCGCACTTCCTCCGCCGGCAGTTCGCTCAACGCGGCCCCGCCCAGGGTGACCTCGCCGCGGCGCGGTCCGTAGATCCCGGCCAGCAGCCGTCCGAGCGTCGACTTGCCCGCCCCGGAGGGACCGACCAGCGCGACCCGGCTGCCGGCGGCGACATCCAGCGTCACCCCGTGCAGGACGTCGACATCGGCCAGGTATCCGAACCGCACTCCGCCGGCGCGGAGGTCCTTGCCGTCGGGCGCCGGGCCCTCGCCGGCCTCCGCCTCGATCTCCCGTACCCCCACCAGTCGGGCGAGGGAGACCTGCGCGACCTGGAGCTCGTCGTACCAGCGCAGGATCAGCCCAACGGGCTCGATCAGCATCTGTGCGAGCAGGGCACCGGTGGTGAGCCGGCCGACGCCGATCCAGCCCTGGAGTACGAAGACGCCGCCCAGCAGCAGCACACCCCCCATGATCAGCATGTTGCTGAGGTTGACGGCGGGGAAGAGCACGGTGCGCAGCCACAGGGTCCTGCGCTCCCACGCAGTCCACTCGGCGACCCGGCGCTCGGAGAGCGCCACCCGGCGGGGGCCCAGCCGGTGCGTCTCCACCGTCCTGCCCGCGTCCACCGTCTCGGCCAGTGCCGCGGCGACCGCCGCGTAGCCCGCAGCCTCCGCCCGGTAGGCGTGCGGAGCCCGGCGGAAGTACCAGCGGCAGCCCGCCAGCAGCACCGGCAGCGCGAGCAGCACGGTCAGGGCCAGCGGCGGTGCCGTGACGCACAGCGCCCCCACCAGCAGCGCGGCCCACACCAGGCCGATCGCCAGTTGGGGCACCGCCTTGCGCATGGCGTCGGCCAGCCGGTCGATGTCGGTGGTGATCCGGGAGAGCAGGTCGCCCGTTCCGGCCCGCTCCAGCACGCCGGGCGGCAGTCCCACCGCACGTACGAGGAAGTCCTCGCGCAGGTCCGCCAGCATCTCCTCGCCGAGCATCGCTCCGCGCACCCGCACCTGCTGGGTGAAGACCGTCTGCACCAGCAGGGCGAGGGTGAACAGGGCGGTGACCCGGCCCAGTCGCAGGTCCTCCCGGCCGGCTGCGAGCCCGTCCACGATGCCGCCCAGCAGCCAGGGGCCCACCGTCGAGGCGAGGACGGCGCCGCTGTTCACCCCGACGAGCAGCACGAAGGCGCGCCGGTGGCGGCGCAGCAGCTCACGTACATAGGTGCGGACCGTCGCTGAGGAGCCGACGGGAAGGATCGTGACGTCTTCCGGAGCCGACGGGTCGTAGCCGGGCTCGGGCACGCCGAACCGGGGGCCGCGGCGTCCCTCACCCGCCGTCCGGTCGTCTGGCGCCGGGTGGCTCTGGCGGCTCACGTGGATTCGGCTCCCTCGGTCGTCGCGTGCTGGGCCCGCGGCCCGGCCGGCCGCACGGCGTCGGGCTGCGGTGCCCGGGTGACGACGGCCCGGTACGCGTTCTGGGAGCTGAGGAGCTCCTGGTGGGTGCCGGCGGCGGCCCTGGCACCTTGTACGAAGACCACCCGGTCGGCGGTCTCGAGCAGCAGAGGACTGGAGGTGAGGACCACAGTCGTCCGCCCCGACCTGAGCGCGGCCAGCTCCCGGGCGATGCGCGCCTCGGTGTGCGAGTCGACAGCCGAGGTCGGCTCGTCCAGCACCAGTACCGGCGGATCGGTCAGCAGCGACCGCGCGAGCGCGAGCCGCTGCCGCTGTCCTCCCGAGAGCGAGCGTCCCCGCTCGGCGATCCTGGCCCGCATGGGATCGCCCTTCGCATCCGGGGTGCCCTGCACCAGTGCGGCGAGGACGTCGCCGCACTGGGCGGCCTGCAGCGCCCGGCCGGCGTCCACCGCGCCGGAGGAGGGCACGTCCAGCAGATCGGCCAGTGTGCCGGAGAGCAGCACCGGATCCTTGTCCTGCACCAGTACGGCGGCCCGGGCCCGGGCCAGCGGCATCGTGTCCAGCGGTGAACCGTCCAGCAGTACCGAGGGGTCTCCCTTCTCCCGCCTTAGGTTCCGCCCCCGGCCGGCTCGCTCCCCGGCGGCGGACTGTGGTGCATTCCCCGCGGGACCGGCGGAGGCGGGGTGGCCGCCCAGCCGTTCGGCGAGGTGCCCTGCCGCGTCCGGGTCACCGCAGACCACGGCGGTCAGCAGACCCGCCGGGGCGCGCAGCCCGGTGGCCGGGTCGTACAGTCCCGTCCGCACCTCGGCGGAGCCGGTGCGGGCGGGCCGCTCCCGCGCTTCCGGTCGGGTGAGGGGTGCGGTCCCCGCGTGCTGCCCCTCGCCGGGCCGCCGCAGTCGCAGCACCCGTGCCGCGCGTGCCGCCGAGGGACGGGAGAAGGAGTACGACATGGCGAACTCGCCGAAGAGCTGGAGCGGTACCAGCAGGAAGCTGATCGCACCGTAGACCGTCACCAGTTCGCCCACCGCGATGCGCCCGTCCAGCGCCAGCCGGGTGCCGTACCAGACGACGGCCACCAGCAGCAGCCCGGGCAGTGCGACTTGGACCGCCTCGATGAACGACCACATGCGGGCCGTGCGCACGGCGGCGTGCCGCACCTGCTGCGAGGCCCGCCGGTAGCGGGTGAGGAAGAGCTCCTCACCGCCGATGCCACGCAGTACCCGCAGTCCGGCCACGGTGTCGGCGGCCAGTTCGGTGGCGCGCCCGGCGTGTTCGCGCTGTGTGTCCGCGCGCCTGGTGGCCCTCGGCAGCAGCGGCAGCACGGTCAGCGCCAGCGCGAGCATGCCGGCGCATGCCAGCAGACCCAGTTGCGGCTGGTAGACGGCCAGCGCGGCACAGACGCCCAGCGTCGTCAGCAGGGCGGCGCTGAAGCGTGAGGCCGCCTCGACGCACCATCCGATGCGTTCGATGTCACCGGTGGAGACGGCGGCGATCTCGCCCGCGGCGACCCTGCGGGTGAGAGTCGCGCCCAGAGCCGCGGTGCGGCGCGCCAGGAGCTGCTGGATGCGTGCGGCAGCGGTGATCCAGTTGGTGACGGCGGCCCTGTGCAGCAGGGTGTCTCCTGTCGTCACCGTGAGCGTGACGACGGCCATCGCCAGCGCGGCCAGTGCCAGGTCGCCGCCCGAGCGGTCCACGACCGCGGTCACCGCCACTCCGGCGACGGCGGGGAAGGCGGCGATCGAGGCCAGGTGCACGACTCCCCAGCCCAGCCCAGCGCCTTGCACTGGCCGCCCAACTGCATCCGCCCCAGCCACAGCAGCAGCCGGAGGCCTGAACGGACATCGGGTTCGCCGGGGTCGTCGTAGGGCAGGTCGCGGATCTGCATGGTGTTCCAATGGGCTCGAAACCGCACGGTGGGGACGGACGCGAGGCCGCGGGCGGGCAGGCGGTACGGATCCCGCGGGGCGTCCGCCGATCCCACCGGGTCGCCGCCGCGTCTGCAACGGGATTTCCCGGACGGCGGCGTACTTCCGGCCAATGCGAGGATGGAGGGCATGGGCATGCGTGGGGCACGACGTACAGGTGGCGGAACCGTCCGGCCGGAGGCCGCCCAGGACTTCTCCCGGGGTGCGCCGGCCGGCGGGGTCCGCGGCCGGGGCGCGACGCGTGGGGTCCTGGCGGCCGCCGCGGCGGGCACCGCGTTGACCGTACTGCTCTCCGGATGCGGCGGGGGCAGTGGGAGCGACCGCGATTCCGGCGGCCCGAAGCGGACGAAGGTGCCCGAGCACTCGGAGCAGGCCGAACTGACCGAGAACCCTACCCGTATCCCCCGGGTGGGTGACCGGCTCCAGTCGAGGATCCCCGATGACGCGCGCCAGGTCGTGGCCGTCGAGGGCAAGGGCGAGGACGCGGCACAGGCCACGGTGCGGCTCTACACACGGCACGGCAAGGAGTGGCGCGAGGAGCACAGCTGGGCCGGTCACAACGGTAAGAAGGGCTGGACGGCAGACCACCACGAGGGTGACAAACGCAGTCCGGTCGGCGTCTTCACGCTCTCGGACGCGGGGGGCGTGCTGCCGGACAGCGAGGCCAGGCTGCCCTACACGCACACCTCGGCGTTCACCCCGCCCTCGTACTGGCCGAAGAAGACCCGGCACGATTTCGACCATGTGATCGCGATCGACTACAACCGCGTCACCGGTACCTCTCCCCTCGACCCGACCCGCCCGCAGGGCAAGGCCAAGGGGGGCAGTATCTGGCTGCACATGGATCACGGCAGCGGGACGTCGGGGTGTGTGAGCCTGTCCAAGTCCGGCATGCGGACGCTGCTGCGCACACTGGACCCGGACAAGCATCCCGTGGTGGTGATGGGGGACCGGGCCTCGCTCAGGAAGTGAGCCGAGGGCCGGGCGCTGTCCTGGCGCATCCGGTTCTGCCCGCGGCGGCGCCGGGTGCGTGCCCCGGCCCCGCTCAGGTCTCCGGCTTCTCGGAGTCGACGCCCGGCCGCTTCGTCTTCCAGCGCCCGCGGGTGAAGTCGGGGATCTCCTGCGGCGTGCCCTTGGCCTTGATGGAGGCGTGGCTGAGCGGCACCGGCGACGTCCAGGTCGCGGCGTCGTAGACGTCGAAGTCGGGCACCAGCCCCAGCCGCATGCACTGCGTCAACCGGAACAGCATGATGTAGTCCATGCCGCCGTGCCCGCCGGGCGGATCGGCGTGCTCCTTCCACAGCCAGTGGTCGTGTTTCTCGTACTGCCCGAAGTCGCCCCACTGGTCACCGGACATGTCCGGTTCCAGGTAGATGCGCGGTGGGTAGTCCTCGAACACACCTTTGGTGCCGCCGAGAGCGTTGATCCGGGAGTAGGGGTGCGGGTTGGAGACGTCATGCTCCAAGCGGATGACCCGGCCCTTGGCTGTCTGGACGAGACTGATCGACATGTCGCTCTCGATGTACGTCTCCTTCCAGCTCTCGTGGCCGGGCGGCATGTGTTCCTCGCGGTAGGCGGCCAGGCCCAGTGAGGGAGAGCCGAAGGTCGCGATCCGGATGGCCCGGTCGCCGCGGTTGATGTCCATGTAGTTGGCCGCGGGGCCGAAGCCGTGGTTCGGGTACAGGTCTCCCCGCAGCCGGGTGTGCCATTTTCGGCGCCAGGGCCCTTCGTAGTAGTCGGGGTCGAACACCAGTCCGCGCAGGTCGTGCAGGTACGCGCCGGCGCTGTGCAGGAGGTCGCCGAACAGCCCCTCGTGCGCCATCCGCAGCACGCGCATCTCGTTGCGGCCGTAGACGCAGTTCTCCAACTGCATGCAGTGCCTGCGGGTCCGCTCCGAGAGGTCGACCAGCTCCCACAACTGTTCCAGTTCCAGGGCGATGGGGCATTCGACGCCGACGTGCTTGCCGCCCTTCAGCGAGGCCTTCGCCATCTCGAAGTGCCAGTCCCACGGCGTGGCGACATAGACGAAGTCGAGGTCGCCGCGCCGGCACAGCTTCTCGAAATCGTGGTCCCCCTTGGTGTAGAGGGCGGGCGCGGGCTGTCCGGCGTCGGTGACCTTCCTCGCCGCGCGTTCGGTCTTCTCCCGCACCGGGTCGCACAAGGCGACTACGCGCACCCCCTCCAGTGCCAGGAACAGGTCGATCATGCTCCCGCCGCGCCGGCCCAGGCCGATCAGGCCGACCCGGATGGTGCTGCGCTCCTCGAACGGTACGCCGATCATGGTGCCTCCCCGGCGTGGCGGTGCCGCGGCGCTCGCGCTCTGCCGGGCGGCGGTGGTGTCGCCCTGTGCCGCCTGCGCCGGGGTGCCCAGCGCGCCGATGCCGAGTCCGGCACCCGCGGCACCGGCGGTGCGCAGCGCCGAACGTCGGCTGAATCCCTGGTCGTCACTCATCGGGTCTCCCGCAGCTCTCTGCAACTCGGATGCGTGATCTCGATTCAGGACCCTGCTGGTGGAGACCACTGGGCCGCAAGAGGGCGTACGTGGACTCTCGTCGTCCGTGGATGGACTTCCGTGCTCGCAAAATCTTGCCGCAATGAGACGGAAATACTTGCAGAGTCTCTTGACGGCGCTCCCGGACACCGGCAGTCTCCCCGCCGTACCACCCGTGAACGGGCCCTCGGCAACCGCCCGTTCGCCTCCCCCCACGGTGGCCGAGCTATCCGGCTGCTGCCTTCCCGGGCCCTTGCGCGCCCGCAGATCGAAGGAGCCGCACGATGAGAGGACGACTGCTCAGCGCCGGTACGGCGGGAGTCCTGGTGGCCAGTGCCCTGCTGGCGGCGACACCCTGGCAGGCCCGGGCGGCCCGCTCGGCACCGGCTCCCGCGGTGTCGCCGCGGCTCGCCGCGGACAGAGCCGCGGTGCCGGGCGGACGGGCCGTCACCGCGACGTTGTTCGAGCGCCCGTTCGCCTCCGTCGCCCGGGAGTGCACCGAAATCCTCGGCCCGGCGGGGTACGGCTATGTCGAGGTCTCACCCGCCACCGAGCACATCCGGGGCGACCAGTGGTGGACGTCCTACCAGCCGGTCAGCCACCGGATCGCCGGACGGCTCGGCGACCGGGCGGACTTCGCACGCATGGTCGACACCTGCGCGGCGGCCGGCGTGCAGGTCATCGCCGACGCGGTCGTCAACCACATGACATCCGGGTCGGGTACCGGCACCGGCGGCACCGCGTACAACAAGTACGACTACCCCGGGACCTACCGGGACGCCGACTTCCACACCTGCCGGCACGACATCTCGGACTACACCGACCGCGACGACGTGCAGAACTGCGAACTCGTCGGCCTGGCCGACCTGGACACCGGCAGCGAGAAGGTGCGCGGGGCGCTCGCCGGATATCTCGACGATCTGCGCTCCCTCGGCGTGGCCGGGTTCCGCATCGACGCCGCCAAGCACATGGCCGCCTCCGATCTGGCGGCCGTCAAGGCGAAGCTGACCCAGTCGCCGGGCTACTGGGTCAGCGAGGTCATCCACGGTGCCGGCGGGGCGGTGCAGCCCGAGGAGTACACCGGTGTCGGCGACGTGGACGAGTTCCGCTACGGCCGCCGCCTCAAGAGCGCCTTCCAGGGCGGCGACCTCGGATCCCTGCGGAACGTCGGTGACGGCATGCTGGAGAGCGGGGCGGCACGCACATTCGTCGACAACTGGGACACCGAACGCAACGGCTCGACGCTCACCTACCGCGACGGCGCCGCCCACACCCTCGCAAACATCTTCGAGCTGGCCCATCTCTACGGCTCCCCGAACATCTTCTCGGGCTACACGTTCACCGACCGCGACGCCGGACCGCCCACCGGGGAGACCGGGTGGACGGATCTCCACGCCCAACCCGAGGTCACCGGCATGGTCGGCTTCCGCAACGCGGTCGGCACCGCGGAGCTGACGAATTGGTGGTCCGAGGGCCAGGCACTCGCCTTCGGGCGCGGCGACCGCGGATTCGTCGCCCTCAACAACGGCGACGCCGAACTGAGCAGGACGTTCCAGACCTCCCTGCCCGCCGGGACGTACTGCGATGTCGCCGCCGCGCAAAGCGGCTGCGCGCAGCAGATCACGGTCGCCGCAGACGGCAGCGCCCGGCTGACGGTCCCGGCCCACCAAGCGGTGGCCTTCCACGTCGAGGCGGCCGGCTGAGGAACGGGGTGGACGGGCGGGCCGCATGCCCGCGGCCCGCCCGCACCGGTTCACCGCGGCCGGGTCGCCAGCTCCAGTTCCTGGAGGACCGAGTGGTATCCCCGGTTGCCGGTCGCGTGGTCGAGGCCGATCTCGCAGGTGCGGTTGGCCGACAGATACGTGTCGTAGGAACGACGGTTCACCTCCGCGGCCTCCCGCGCCGTCGCCGAGGCGGTCAGCTCCTCGTGCAGCAGGCCGCGGTCACCGGCGAAGGCGCAGCATCCCGCGTCGAGCGGTACCACGACCTCCTCGGCGCACGCCTCGGCCACCTCGCGCAGCTCCGCCTCGTCGCCCAGGTGCCGCATGGAGCAGGTGGGATGGAGCACGGCGGAGGTGACCTTCCGCTCCACCGTGAGCCGCGGCAGCAGCTCGCGGGCGGCCCACACGAGGGAGTCGAGCACTGTCAGCCCCGCGTGCAGCTTGAGGTTGGCCGGTGTCAGGTACGGGACGACCTCTTCCGTCAGTCCCAGAGTGCAGGAGGACGCGTCGACGACGAGCGGGAGTTCACCTCCGTCGGTCCACCGCCACGCGGCCTCCACCATGCGGTTGGCCATCAGGGTGTTGCCCGCCTCGTAGCCCTTGGAGTGCCAGATCGTCGCGCAGCAGGTCCCGGTGACGTCCTCCGGTGTCCACACCGGGCGACCCGCGCGGGCCGACACGGTGACCAGGGCTTCCGGCAGCGACAGCCCGCGGTGGCCGTCCGGATCGCCGAAGATGCGGTTCACGCACGCCGGATAGTAGACCGCGGCGGCGTCCTGCCTGGCCGTCGCCGGGAGACGTTTGGCAGCCGCCGCCGGGATCTCCGGCAGCCACTGCGGCACCAGGTCGGGGCGGACCGCCCGGCGGGCGGCACCGGTCGCGGCGCCGAGCAGCCGGTCGCCCAGATCTCCTCCCCGCCCGCGCACCCGGCGTCGGATCCGGTCCCCGGCGGCCACCGCGAGCCGGGCCGCGCGCTCCACCTGTGCGAAGTGCCGCGCGGTGCGCTCCGCGGCGCGCTCCTCCCGCGGCGAGTGGCGGGCGTGCCGGAGGGTCTTCATCAGCGCCCCGGTGTCGATGCCGACCGGGCAGTCCAGCTTGCACGTGGAGTCGCCCGCGCAGGTGTCGACGGCGTCGTAACCGTAGCTGGCCAGCAAATTCTCGCCGACGAGCGAGCCGGGGGCCTGCCGCGTCATCTCGCGGCGCAGCACGATCCGCTGCCGCGGTGTGGTGGTCAGATCCTCGCTCGGGCAGGTCGGTTCGCAGAAGCCGCACTCGATGCAGGGGTCGGCGGACGCCTCCACCGCGGGGATGGACTTGAGGCCTCGCAGGTGTGCCTGCGGGTCGCGGTCCAGCAGCACCCCGGGCGCCAGCACCCCGGTCGGGTCCAGCAACCGCTTCACCCGCCACATCAGCTCCGTCGCCGTGCTGCCCCACTCCAGCTCCAGGAAGGGGGCGATGTTGCGGCCGGTGGCGTGTTCGGCCTTCAGGGAGCCGTCGAAGCGCTCCACGGTCATCCGGCAGAACGCGTCCATGAAGGCCGCGTAGCGCTCCACGTCGTCCGGCGCCGCCGCGTCGAAGGCCAGCAGGAAGTGCAGATTGCCGTGTGCCGCGTGACCGGCGACGGCCGCGTCGAATCCGTGCTGTTCCTGCAGCTCCAGCAGCGCCTCGCAGGCTTCGGCCAGCCGGGAGGGCGGTACGGCGAAGTCCTCGGTGATCAGCGTGGTGCCTGCGGGGCGCGAGCCGCCTACCGCGGTGACGAACGCCTTGCGCGCCTTCCAGTAGGAGGCGATCGTGGCCGGGTCGCGGGTCAGTTCGTTGGTCACGGAGGCGACCGGTGCGACCAGCTCCAGTCCGGCCAGGACCGCACGCGCCGCCTCTTCGCGTTCCTCGCGCACGGCGTCGTCGGGGGAGCGGAACTCCACCAGCAGGGCCGTGGTCTCCTTGGGCAGTTCCGCCCAGTCCTGCGGCACGCCGGAGACGCTGACCGAGGCGCGCAGCGTGTTCCCGTCCATCAGCTCCACGGACAGCGCGCCGGCCTCGTTGAAGCGCGGGACGGCCGCGGCCGCCGCGGACAGCGACGGGAAGAAGAACAGTCCGGTCGAGGTGCGCCTGTGCAGGGGCAGGGTGTCGAAGACGAACTCGGCGAGGAAGCCGAGCGTGCCCTGGGAGCCCACCATCAGCCCGCGCAGGATCTCCACCGGGGTGCTGCCGTCGAGGAAGGCGTCGAGTCGGTATCCGTTGGTGTTCTTCAGCTCGTGCTTCGCCCGGATCCGGGCCACCAGCGCGGCGTCCGCCTCGATCTCCGCCTTGAGCGCCAGCAGCCCGGCGCACAGCTCCGGCTCGGCCTGTGCCAGCTTCTCCTCCGCGGCCGGGTCCGCCGTGTCCACGACCGTGCCGCTGGGCAGGACGCAGGTGAGCGAGGCGACCGTGCGGTAGGAGTTGCGCGTGGTTCCTGCGGTCATCCCGGAGGCGTTGTTGGCCACCACTCCGCCCACGGTGCAGGCGATGGCGCTGGCCGGGTCGGGGCCGATCAGCCGCCCGTGCCGCGCCAGCGCGGCGTTGGTGCGGAAGACGGTGGTACCCGGCCGGATCCGGGCCTGTTCGCCCTCCGCCAGCACCTCGACGCCCACCCAGTGCCGGCGGACGTCGATCAGGATGTCCTCGCCCTGGGCCTGCCCGTTAAGCGAGGTGCCCGCGGCGCGGAAGACGGCGTCCCGGCCGTTCTCCCGCGCGTACCCCAGCACGGCGGAGACATCGGCCACGTCCTCGGCCAGGACGACCACCTGCGGCACGAAGCGGTAAGGGCTCGCGTCGGAGGCGTAGCGCACCAGGTCGGACACCTTGCTGAGTACCTTCTGCGGTCCCAGCAGCCGCTCCAGGTCGCCGCGCAGCGGCTGGGGCGTTCCGTGTGCCAGCGTCTCGGGGACCCGGTCGGCGGCGGGGGAGTGGCCGGTGCCGGTCCGCGGGCGCAGCGCTCCGGCCTCGGGTTCGAGCAGCGGCATGGCATCTCCTGGGCGCACAGCGGTCGGGCGGGAGTGCGGGCTTGTGTGTGGCACATGCTAGTTCCGTCGGCCGGCCGGATCCGTGTGGGTCGTTCCCGCCGCGTAACGGTCCCCGGCCGGTCGCTGCGCTGCGGCGGCGGTGCCTCCGCGGGCCCGGCCCGGAGTCAGTGACCGCCCTGGTCCGCATCGAGCAGGGCCAGCAGCCGGCTGAGTTCGTCGCGCTGCGCGGCGGTCAGTGGCGCGAGCAGCTCCTCCGCGGCGCTCCTGCGGGCCCGGCGCAGTGCGGTGAGGGTCGTCGAGCCGCCGTCCGTCAGTTCGATGCGGATCACCCGGCGGTTGGTGGCGTCGGGTGAGCGGCGCACCAGACCGCGTTCCTCCAGCGCGTCGACCAGGCTGGTGACCTGCCGGGGCACCACGCCCAGCCGGGCGGCGAGGTCCGCCATCCGGGGCGGCTGCGGACAGTGCGCGACCGTGCGCAGCATGCGGCCCTGTGCGGGGGTGACCCCCAGCGGCGCGAAGTTCTGCCGATGTGCGTGGTTGATCCGCTTCGTGAGATGCAGGAGCTGGTCAGCCAGGTCGGAGGCGCGTTCGGTGGAGGGGTGGTGGACCATGTCCGGCAGGTTATCAGGATATAGGTCATTGTGAACATAGGTAACGATGAACTATGCTCCATGACCCTCGGCGCAGCCCGCCGAGCGCGCCCGAGCCGGCGGACCGGTCCGCCCCCGGGCGACACCCCCGAGTACCGAGGAGCCCCTTGCACCGTGAAGCATCCGGCTGGACGCCGTCACCGCAGGAAACCCCGACGCCGCGGGAGCAGCCCGCACAGGTGCGCCGCATCCTGCGGCTCTTCCGCCCCTACCGTGCCCGCCTTACCCTGGTCGGCCTCCTGGTGGCCGCCTCCTCCCTGGTCTCCGTCGCCTCGCCGTTCCTGCTGCGCGAGATCCTGGACGTCGCCATCCCCCAGCAGCGCACCGGGCTGCTCTCGCTGCTCGCCCTCGGCCTGATCGGCACCGCGGTCGTCACCAGCGTCTTCGGTGTGCTCCAGACGCTCATCAGCACCACGGTCGGCCAGCGCGTCATGCACGACCTGCGCACCGGGGTGTACGCCAAGCTCCAGCGGATGCCGCTCGCCTTCTTCACCCGGACCCGGACGGGCGAGGTCCAGTCCCGCATCGCCAACGACATCGGCGGGATGCAGGCGACCGTCACCTCGACGGCGACCTCGCTGGTCTCCAACCTCACCAGCGTGGTGGCCACCATCGTCGCCATGCTCGCGCTCGACTGGCGGCTCACACTCGCCTCCCTGGTCCTGCTGCCCTTCTTCGTCTGGGTGAGCCGCCGGGTGGGGCGGGAGCGCAAACGCATCACCACCCAGCGACAGAAGCAGATGGCCGCCATGTCCGCGCTCGTGACCGAGTCCCTGTCGGTCAGCGGCATCCTGCTCGGCCGCACCATGGGGCGGGCCGACTCACTCACCAGGAACTTCGCCGGTGAATCCGAGACCCTGGCCGACCTGGAGATCCGGTCCCACATGGCCGGGCGGTGGCGGATGTCCACCATCGGGATCGTCATGTCCGCGATCCCGGCACTGCTCTACTGGACGGCGGGCATGCTCACCCACTTCGGCGGGCCCGCCTTCTCCATCGGCACCCTCGTCGCCTTCGTCACCCTCCAGCAGGGGCTGCTGCGCCCCACCGTCTCGCTGCTCACCACGGGCGTGGAGATGCAGACCTCGCTCGCGCTCTTCCAGCGCATCTTCGAATACCTCGACCTGCCCGTCTCCATCACCGAACCGCGCCGCCCCGTCCCGCTTCCGCAGGTGCGCGGCGAGATCCGCTTCGAGAACGTGGACTTCACCTACGACGCCCGTCCGCCGGGCAGCCCCGCACGCGACAGCGGCCACACCCTGCGCGGTATCGACCTGACCGTCCCCGCCGGCAGCAGCCTCGCGGTCGTGGGGGCCACCGGTTCGGGCAAGTCCACCCTCAGCTACCTGGTGCCCCGGCTCTACGACGTGACCGGAGGCCGGGTGACCCTCGACGGTGTCGACGTACGGGATCTCGACTTCGCGACCCTCTCCGGAGCCGTCGGCGTGGTCTCCCAGGAGACCTACCTCTTCCACGCGACGGTCGCCGACAACCTCCGCTTCGCCCGGCCGGACGCCACCGACGAGGAACTGCGCGAGGCGGCGACCGCCGCGCAGATCCACGAGCAGATCGCAGCGCTGCCGGACGGCTACGACACCCTCGTCGGCGAGCGCGGCTACCGCTTCTCCGGCGGCGAGAAGCAGCGGCTCGCCCTCGCGCGCACCATCCTGCGCGATCCTGCGGTGCTCATCCTGGACGAGGCCACGAGCGCACTCGACACCCGTACCGAGCACGCTGTCCAGGAGGCCGTCGACGCACTCTCGGAGGGGCGCACCACGCTCACCATCGCGCACCGGCTCTCCACCATCCGTGACGCCGACCAGATCGTCGTCCTGGACGACGGGCGGATCGCCGAGCGCGGCACCCACACCGAGCTCCTCGCGGCGGAAGGGCGGTACGCCGCGCTGGTCCGGCGCGACAGTCGGACCGCGGACGCGGCAGTGAGCGGCTGACCCGCGGTCGACAGCGGGCGGTCCGGTCCGGAGACGGCGGTGGACGACCCACGCCCGGACACCGGCGGGCCGGGGGCCCGGCGGGGGCGCCCGCCGCGGTCCCCTCACCGGTAGAGCAGGTAGGGGCGCCTGGCCCGCTCGAAGTCGCGCACCTCCGCCCGCCAGGCCTTCGTGATCGCCTCCAGGCCGCGGCCCGCGTCCAGCATCTCCCGCAGCCGGGAGGAGCCCGACAGCTTGTCGATCCAGAAGGGCCGCTCGGGGTCGGCGTCCTCGCGCCAGGCGAATCCGTCATAGCGCATCGCCTCCCGCAGCATGGCCACCGCCGTCGGCACGGCCCGGTAGCGGGCGGGGTCGGTCACCAGGAGCTGCACTCCCGCGCAGGTCCTGCCCTGGTGCTTGCTGAACGTGGGGACGAAATAGCCCTCCCGGAAACGCACTCCCGGCAGTCCGAGGGCGTTGAGCCGGTCGCTGTAGTGGTGGTCCAGGAACGGGGCGCCGATGAACTGGAAGGGCAGCGTGGTCCCGCGCCCCTCCGACAGGTTGGTGCCCTCGAAGTACCCGGTGCCCGCGTAGGCGGTCGCCGTGTCGGGAGTCGGGACGTTGGGCGAGGGCGGCACCCAGGCCAGTCCCGTCTCCTGCGCCGGGGTGCGCGGCGACCAGCCCCGCACCCGGACGACCTCCAGCTCCACCTGCCGGCCGTCGCCCTCCCGGGGCAGCAGTGCGCCGTTGAAGTAGCGGGCCAGCTCGCCGACCGTCATACCGTGCTGCTGGATGATCGGCTTGAGCCCGACGCCGGAGGCGAACTCGGGCGTCAGCAGCGGGCCGTCCGCCCTGCGGCCGATCGGGTTCGGCCGGTCCAGGACCACGAAGGACGCCCCGATCTCCCGCGCCGCGACCATCGCGTGGTACATCGTCCAGATGTAGGTGTAGAAGCGCACCCCGACGTCCTGGATGTCGAAGACGACCGTGTCCACATCGGCCTTGCGGAACAGGGCGGCCAGCTTCGCCCCGTCGGCGCCGTAGGCGTCGTAGACCGTCAGCCCCGTGCGCGGGTCCTCGAACTCGGGCTCCGACTCGCCCGCCTGTGCGCTGCCGCGGAAGCCGTGCTCCGGGCCGAAGACGCCCGCGATGCGCAGCTCCTTGTGGGCCGCCATCGAGTCGACCACGTGCCGGGCGTCCCGCAGCACCCCGGTCGGATTGCTGAGGACACCGAGCTTCCGCCCCCGCAGCGTGCGCCAGCCCGCCGCGGCCGCCGCGTCGGCGCCCGGGACCACCCGCGACGTGCGGTGGCCGCCGCCGGGCGCGGAGGATTCCGCGGCGGCGGGCGGGGCGAGCAGCGGCGTGCCGAGGGTGGCGGCGGTGCCACCGGCCAGCAGCGAACGGCGCGAGGGTGCAGCGGTCATCGGGGACCGTCCTTCCGGCATCCAGGGGGCAGCGGGCGGTGGGGCAAGCTAATACGAACGCGGGGGCGCCGACCAGAGGGCGCGCAGCGGACAGCCGTGCCGCGGCGCCGTTCGGGGACGCGGACCGGTGACCGGCGTGCGCCACGCCGTGTGCCGCACCAGGATGGGGCCATGCCCACTCACCTCACCCTCGTGCAGGGGGACATCACCGAGCAGGACGTCGACGCCGTGGTCAACGCGGCCAACTCCTCCCTGACGGGCGGCGGAGGCGTGGACGGAGCCATCCACCGCAAGGGCGGCCCGGAGATCGTCGCGGAGTGCCGCAGGCTGCGCGCCGAACGCTACGGCAGCGGCCTCCCCACCGGTGCTGCGGTCGCCACCACGGCAGGACGGCTGACGGCACGCTGGGTCATCCACACGGTGGGCCCGGTCTGGAGCGGGCAGGAGGACCGCTCGGAGCTGCTGGCCTCCTGCCACCGCGAGTCGCTGCGCGCCGCTCGTGAACTCGGTGCCCGGACGATCGCGTTCCCCGCCATCTCCACGGGTGTCTACCGCTGGCCGCTGGACGACGCCGCGCGTATCGCGCTGCACACCCTGCGGGCCGAGGGCGAGGGCTTCGCCGAGGTGCGCCTGGTGCTGTTCGGGCAGCCCTCGTACGAGGCCTTCCACGCGGCCCTCTGAGCCCCGGTCAGCTCCTCTGCGGGATCAGCTCGGTCGCGCGCAGCGCAGCCGCCAGGGACAGCGGATCGTCGCCTTCCGTGCCGGCCGCCACCTCCAGCGCGGTGTCCGCGAACTTGATCGCGTGCTCGTCGCCGTGGGCCGCCGCCCGGCCGAAGACCTCCTGCGGGGCCGGCGGGGTGCCGTCCGGGACCGGCGCCGCCTGCCCGGGCGCGTACACGGCTGTGACGGCGGCGCTCGCGGCCCAGGCGGCGTCGGCGCTGGGGGCCCACAGCCCGGGCGGGAGCGCGGGCAGGGTGCGCAGCACCGCGTTGGGTGCGGTGGCCGCGTGCACCAGCATGACGGGCGAGCCGTGCGCATGGGTGGCGTACCGGTGGGTGGCGGCGCGGACGATCTCCCGCAGACCGGCCCGGGCGCTGTCATGACCGATGGCGCCGTCCGCGGCGATCGCGTCCGGTCCCGGCCGCCCCGCCCGCGGCCGACGGGGCAGCGCGGTGATGCGCGCCAGCCGTTCGCGGATACCGCCGCTCCGGTCGGCGATCAGCGGGACGGCTTCGAGACCCGCCGCCGCGGTGGGTTCCCGCGGCAGCAGGCCGATCTCCGGCAGGGTGCTGTGCCGGGCCGCCCAGTATCCGAGCGCGTGCGCCAGCTCCGCCAGGCGCGGGGCAGTCGGCGGGCCGTCCGCGAGCAGCACCCGTACGGCGTGTCCGGTGCGGATCACCGGATGGGTGGCGCCCGCGGAGATGCCCGGCAGCAGCCGCGGCCACCACAGGGCGAGGACATCGCGCCAAGGGTGCTCCTCGACCTGGCGGGCGAAGTAGCCGATCCAGTCCCCGAGCCGCCGCGGATCCCCCAGCGCCTCGGTCCAGTTCCCAGCGGTGACCCGCGTGCTCCGGCCGGGCAGGTCCTCCAGCTTGTCCCGGTAGTCGTCGATCCAGCGGTGCACCGTGGGGGCCTGACCGTGCCGCACCAGCGCTTCCACCGCCATGGGTGCGTGGTTGCTGAGCCAGCCCTCCCGTTCGGGCCCACTGGTGTGCAGGCGTTCGAAGGCCTCGTCCAGGGTGCCGGTCGGGTCGCCGCCGCTCGTGTTCTCTCTCGTCGAGTCCATGACCAGGACGGTACGAGCGGGCCCGGCAACCGGTATCGGACGCGGGGTGGAACCGGGTCGCGGCGAAGGACCTAGGCGCGCAGTCCCGGAGGCCCGGGCCGACGGCGGAACGGCCCCGGTGTCCTCGGCCACAGGGGCCCGGATTCCCTGGGGTCCGGACTCGACGGTCCCGGCAGCCGACGGGTCTCACGAGCGGCGGCCCGAGCGGGCCAGCCACCGGCCTTCCCTGCGGGAGACCGCGACGGGACGGCCGAAGCACTGCGTCAGCACCTCACCGGTCAGTACCTCGGACGCGGGGCCGCACGCGGCGGTTCTGCCCTCCCGGAGGAGCAGCGCGTGGCTGGTGGTCGGGGGAAGCTCCTCCAGATGGTGGGTGACCGTCACGGTCGCCAGGGACGGGCGGTCGGCGGCCAGCCGGCGCAGCGCGTCGATCAGGTCCTCGCGTGAGGGCAGGTCGAGCGCGTTGAAGGGCTCGTCCAGCAGCAGCAGCGACGGTGCGGGCATCAGGGCGCGGGCGATGAGCACCCGGGCGCGCTGGCCCCCGGAGCACACCCCGAAGGGCCGGTCGACCAGTTCCTTGCACTCCAGCTCCGTGAGGAGGTCGTCGGCCAACTGCCGCGTCGCGTCGTCATACTTGCGCCACAGTGGTTGCACCGTGCCCGTCGCCCCCGTCAGCACGACCGTGTGCGCCGTGGCGTCCTGCGGTACGCGCTGTGCGGTGGACACATGACCGATGTGTGCGCGCAGCTCGCGCACGTCCACTCTGCCCAGCCTGTTGCCCAGCACCTCCACGCTGCCGGTGGTGGGGTGCAGCACGGCGCCGAGGAGCTTCAGCAAGGTGGTCTTCCCCGCGCCGTTGGCTCCGAGCAGCGCCCAGTGCTCCCCGGCCCGCACCGACCAGTCGATGCCGTCGAGGATGAGCTGGTCGGAGGTCGAGCGGCGGACACCGACCCCCTCGACCGAGGCGACCTGGCGGGGTGCGGGCTGGTTCACGGGGCCTCCCGGTCCTGCTGGGCGGTGGGTGCGCACGGTGCGGCACACTCCCGCGCGCCGTGCGGCCGACCAGGCTAGCTGTAACGTGCAGCGGCTCGCGCGAGTGTCTCACCGCCACCGGTGGCCAGCGGCTCACCGTGTCCGAAACAGGCGGTCTCGACCCCCTCGTCCGCCGCCAGGGTGCACAGCCGCAGGAACGCGGCCGTCGTGCGGGCCCGGTCCAGATCGAACACGCCCGGTGCGGGGCCCTCCGCGAGCCGGGCGACCGTGTCACCGGTGAACAGCGTGCGGTGCTCGGGCAGCAGCACCGCGATGCTGCCTTCGGTGTGCCCGGGCGCGGACAGCACGGTGGCGCCGCCGCCGAAGTCCAGCAGGTCGCCCTCCGCCACCTCCCGGTCGACCCGGCAGGGCGGCGCGGGAGGCACCGCGGGTGTCTCGGAGGTGCTGCCGAAGGGGGCGTGCACCTGGTCGAAGAGGTCACGCTCCCACTCCGGCGCCCCCGCCATGTCCGGTGGCGGTGCGGGCGCCCGGCCGCGGATCACGGGAGCGTCCGCGCGGTGCGCCACCACCTCCGCTCCGTACCGCCTCGCCAGTTCGGCGGCTGAACCGGCGTGGTCGGGGTGGAAGTGGGTGAGAACGATCCGGCGCAGCCGCCCGGGGTCGGCCCCGCAACTGCGTACGGCGTCCGCCAGCGCGTCGGCGCTGCCGGGAGGGCCGGTGTCGATGAGCGTGATCTCGCCGTCGTCCTGCCACAGATATGCCTGGCCGACGGGGAACGGGACAACGTGCAGCGAGGGGCGCACTGTTCGGAATTCCACAGCGGCACCGTAGGCGGCCCCGGGCGCCTCCCGCACCGCGATACGCCCGGGGCTGAGCGGTTGCGCGTCCGGCGATATCCGTTCGGCGAAACCCCGTCCGGCGGACCTCCTCCGATGAAGCTCCGGGCAGGGGGATCCCGTCCGGTGAACCCCGTCCGGCAACGTTGTCACCCGGGATCCCTGCGGGTGCGGTCAGCGGTCGCGGACGGCTTCCCGGTAGCGCCCCACCGGCGGCAGCCAGCACAGCACCGCTGCAAGGAGTGCCAGCGCGGCGGCGATCAGACTGGTCGCGTACGGACCGGCGGGGGCGGCGTCCCGCAGGATCAGCAGATGCGGGAAGGCCGCTCCGCCCACTGCCAGGGCGGTGAGCAGGATCCGGGCCCATAGGGTGCATCTGCTGCCGACGAACAGTCCTGTCACCAGCAGGGCGAGGGCCAGAGCGAGGGCCATCGCGGCCCGCGCCGACATGGTGCTCTGCCACTCGGTGACGACGTCGTCCCATGCGATGCGGGTCAACTCCGCGATGTCGGCCGCATCCGTGCCCGCGGGCAGGCCGACCGCCGTCGGGTCGCTGTCCACGGCGTTGCGGACGTTCCGGTCCGCGAGGTCCTTGCCGCCGACGTACACCAGCAGCGCACCGACGGCGCCGGAGAAGGAGGACAGCGCGGTGGCGGCCAGCAGGGCGACCACGGCGCCCGGCTTCCGCAACGGTTGACCGGCGGCCGGGTGGCCGGAGTCCGGGATGCTGGAGGGCGTACCGGTGCGAGGGGCGGTCTGGGGGTGGCTCACGTGCGCGAACTCCTTGCGGCAATACGGTATATGGAACGATCGGTTCGACCCTTGCACGGGAACACCTGCGCGAACCAGCGCTTCCGGTGGAGAAATCTGATAACAGTGCGGCTGAACTCAGCGGTAATACAGGGGAGTTACGGCCGCGAGAACAACGGACGACCGGTGCGCGGCCCGTCAGTTCCGTCCGGCTCCGCCGTCCGCCGCCTGCTGTCCGTCCGCGGACACCAGCACCACGTCCAGGGTGCGCGGGCCGTGCACGCCCTCCACCCGGGCGAGTTCGATGTCGCTGGTGGCCGACGGGCCGGAGATCCACGTCAGCGGCCGTGCCGGATCCAGCCGCTCCAGAGCCTGCGGTACGGAGTCCACGACCTGCTCCGGCACCCGCACCACACACACGTGATGGTCGGGGACCAGCGTGCTGCGCCGCCGCCCCTGGTCCCGGGAGCCATCCAGGACCAGCGTGCCGGTCTCGGCCACCGCGACCGCGCACCCGGTCACCACGCTGTCCACCGTGTCCAGCACGAGCGGGGTGAGTGCCGCCGTGTCCCGCAGATGCGCGATCTCGTCCGGCAGCCACTCCTCGGGGACCCCCGGAGGAGTCACCACACGGCGCGCCCCACGGCGCAGGAGGAGCCCCGCGACGGTCTGCGGCACCCCGGCGGGAGTGCTGTGGTGCACCTGCGCCCGGTAGTCCGCCAGATGCACGGCGAGCAGCCGTGCGGCCTCCGCCGGGGAACGCCGGCCGTGGACGCGCAGATAGTCGCGTGCCACCGGCGTCTGCTGCGGCAGCTCTCCGCGCGGTACGTCGGCCAGCGCCCGGCGCACCCGTCCGAGTACCGTCTCCCGGCTGCTCACCACGGGTCCTCCCGCGGTCCGGTACGGCCCGCCGAGCCGGCTGCTCCGGTGCCTCCGCCCGTGGTGTCCGCGACAGTGCTCCCGGGCGCGCCGCCCGAGGCCCCGCGGGTGCGCCGCCACCAGTCGCGGAACGACTCCGCGGGCACCTGCGGCACCTCCCGGGTGTCGCTCCATGCGCGGCCGGGCCCCGGCAGCCTGCGCGGCACCAGGCGCCGCGCCCGCGCGGCCATCCGCTCGCCGGCACGCAGCGCACGCGGATGGTCGAACGTCCAGGAGGCCGCCCGCATGGCGGCACGCTCCGCCGCGTGCCCTCTGGCCGGCCGCACCGTCGTGCGCTCCCCGCGCACGGTGGCGGTGCCGCCCTGGACGACGCGCTCGCGCAGGTGCACCAGGACCTCGGGGATGTCGATGGCCACCGGGCACACCTCGTAGCAGGCCCCGCACAGCGACGACGCATACGGCAAGGAGGTGTCCAGCCCGGTCTCCAGGCTGTCGAGCTGCGGCGTCAGGATCGCGCCGATGGGGCCCGGGTAGGGGGACCCGTAGGCGTGTCCGCCCGCGCGTTCGTAGACCGGGCACACGTTGAGGCAGGCCGAGCAGCGGATGCAGCGCAGTGCCTGCCGGCCCACCTGGTCGGCCAGCGTGTCGGTGCGGCCGTTGTCCAGCAGCACCAGATGGAAGTCGGCGGGCCCGTCGCCGGGTGTGACGCCCGTCCAGGTGGAGGTGTAGGGGTTCATCCGCTCCGCTGTGCTGGAGCGCGGCAGGAGCTGCAGGAAGACCTCCAGGTCCTGCCAGGTGGGGACCACCTTCTCGATGCCGGCCACCGAGATCAGCGTCTCGGGCAGCGTCAGGCACATCCGGCCGTTGCCCTCGGACTCGACGACGACCAGGGTGCCGGTCTCGGCGACCAGGAAATTCGCCCCGGAGACGCCCACCTTGGCTCTCAGGAACTTCTCCCGCAGGTGCACCCGGGCAGCCTCCGCCAGGTCCCCGGGGCGGTCGGTGAGCGAGTCCGGCGCGGGTCTGCCCCAATGCCCCATCCGCTCCCGGAAGATCTCGCGGATCTCGGAGCGGTTCCGGTGGATGGCGGGCACCAGGATGTGCGAGGGGCGGTCCTCGCCCAACTGGACGATCAGCTCCGCCAGATCCGTCTCGTAGGCCGAGATGCCCGCCTGCTCCAGCGCCTCGTTGAGGCCGATCTCCTGCGTGGCCATCGACTTGACCTTGACGACCTCGCGCTCCCCGGTCTCCCGTACGAGACGCGTGACGATCTCGTTGGCCTCCTGCGCGTCGGTGGCCCAGTGCACGGTGCCGCCCGCGGCGGTGACCGCGGTCTCCAGCTGTTCGAGATAGTGGTCCAGGTGGCGGAGTGTGCGGTCCTTGATCTGCGCCCCGGCCGTCCGCAGCGCCGGCCAGTCGGCCAGTTCCGCCACGGCGCCGGCGCGCTTGCCGCGGATCGTCCGGGTGGCGTGCCGGAGGTTGCCGCGCAGCCGTTCGTCCCGGGTGGCCGCTGCGGCGGCCTCCGGGAACGGGGGCATGCCCAGGTAGGTGACGCTCACCGCACCCCTCCGTCTCTCGTCCTGCCCCTGCGGCCCGCTGCGGCGGCCGCACCGGGCCGGGCGGCCGCGGGTGCGCCGCTCACCACGGTGACTCCTCGGTGCTGGCCAGGATCTCCGCGAGGTGGACAGGACGCACCGGCGAGCGGGCCCGGGAGAGCAGGCCGCCGATGTGCATCAGACAGGAGTTGTCCACCGTGCACACCGAGCCCGCGCCGCTCGCGCGGATGTGGTGCGCCTTGTCCGCGCCCATGGCGGAGGAGACGGCCGGGTTCTTGACGGCGAACGTGCCGCCGAAGCCGCAGCACTCCTCGGCACTCGCCAACTCGCGCAGCTCCAGCCCCCTGACCTGGTCCAGCAGGGCGCGCGGTCGGCCGCCCAGGCCGAGCACCCGCAACCCGTGGCAGGTCGGGTGGTAGGTGACGGTGCGGGGGTAGTACGCACCGACATCGGTGACCCCCAGGACGTCCACGAGGAACTCCGTCAGCTCGTAGGTACGCGGCACGATGCGTTCGGCCGCCGCGGCCAGCCGGTCGCCCCGCCCCTCCGCCACCGCTCTGGCACCGATGCGCGGGTAGTTCTCCCGCACCATGGCCGCGCAGGACCCCGAGGGGACCACGATGTGGTCGTAGTCTGCGAAGGCGGAGGCGTACCGGTGCACCAGGGGCTCGGTCGCGTGCCGGTATCCGGTGTTGAACTGGGGCTGGCCGCAGCACGACTGCGCCTCGGGGAAGTCCACCCGGACGCCGAGCCGCTCCAGCAGCGTCACCACGGCCCGTCCCGTGCGCGGGTAGAGCGCGTCGTTGACGCAGGTGACGAAGAGCGCTACGCGCACGGCGACCCCCTTCCGTCCTGGCGCTGCCGGCCGGTGGGATGCCCGCCGGCGGTGCGGCGCGCGACAGCCCGCTCCCACGGCGGGCGATCACCTTCGGGGTCATACTGTCGCAGCCGTACGCTGTCGCGCACCAGGGCGCGCAGCGCGGGCAGCGGCCCCACGTGCCGGTGAGCCAGTAGAAGACGGGATCGGGGGCGAGCAGCATCCGGCGGACCGCGCATCTGATGGCTGCCGCGGGTCGCGGCCTACTGCTACAGCGTGTTGATGGGCATCCGCTGGACACCGGTGTGCGCGTACAGGTCGGCGGCCGGCAGCACCGTCTCCACCTCGACCGGCGTGTTCGGGTGCGTGAGTCGCGTGGTGCACCGGATTGCCGAGCAACGCCCCGTCCGCGTCCAGCAGGCCGTAGCCGGTGCCCCAGGAGTCGATGCCCGGTGCACCTCCTCCGGGGCGAGCCGGCCCTCCCGTGCTCGGCCGAGCACGACGCGGCCACTGGACGCGCCCAGGCCGACGGTGGCGAAGGCGTCTCCGCGGGCCGTTGTCGCGCGGCGCGGCGGAGCCGGTTCAGCAGGCGGCATGGGAGCCGGGTGGCTTCTAGGGTGTGCTGCGCTGCCGGCCCGGCCCCGCCGCTGCCCTCTCCTCCGCACAGCTGACCGGGAAGGAGGGCGAGAAGCCCACCGCGGGGAAGCTGGGGGAGTACACCATCGGCAAGGACGGCGAGGTCGTCCTCGGGCCCCCGACGGTCTTCGACAGCGGGAACATCGACGACTTCGACTTCTGAGAAGATCGGGCCGGGAGGACGCCGGACAGCGCGGCGTCCGACCTGCGAGCAGCCGGCCGGACCGGTGGGGAGAGGCTGAGGCCGGTACGGCGCAAGCGGGGCGCACGGCCGGGGACTACCGGGGTGCCCGCGTGAGCGGGGCGGTCGGGATCAAGGAGGTCGCCCGCGCTGCCGGGGTCTCCGTGGGCGCGGTCTCCAACGTCATCAACCGGCCCGCGATGGTGGCTGCGGAGACCCGTGAGCGCGTGCGGTCCGCCTTCGAACGCCTCGGCTGCGTACGGAGCGAGGCCGCCCGCCATCTGCGTGCGGGACGCAGCCGCATCATCACCCTGCAGGCCCTCGACATGGCCAACCCGTTCTTCGTCGACGTCGCGGCGGGCGCGGAGCGCGCCGCCCACGCCGCCGGTCTGGGCGTCATGCTCTGCAACAGCGCCCAGAGCCCAGCCGAGGAGGCCGAGTGCCTCGCCCTCTTCGCCGAGCAGCGGGTCCGCGGCGTCCTGATCACCCTCACCGGCAGGACGGGAGGGAACCCTGACCGCCTTCCAGCGGCGCGGCATCCTCTACGTCTCCGTCGACCGCGTGGCGCCCAGCGCCGAGGGCTGCTCGGTCTCCGTCGACGGCGTCCGGAGCGCCGGACTGGCCGTGCGCCATCTGCTGGGGAGCGGCCACCGCGACCTCGCCCACGTCGGCGGCCCATGCAGCTGGGCCAGTGCCGCGACCGCCACACCGGCGCCACCCGGGCCCTGCGCGGATCCGGCGCGCGGCTGCGGCACATCGAGGGCAACCGGAGGGACGTGGCGACCGGCGGGGACGCCGGAGCCCGGCTGCTGGGCATGTCGCCGCCCCTCCCGGCCGTCTTCTGCGCCGACGACCTGATGACACTCGGAGTGCTGCAGGCCCTGTACGCCGCCGGCGTCTCCGTGCCGGGGAGATCGCGCTGGTGGGGTACGACGACATCGAGTTCGCCGCCGCGGCGGCCCTCGCCCTCGCTTCCGTGGCGGCAACCCGCCCGCCGCATGGGCCGGGCGCCCGCCGACCTGCTCACCGAGGAGACCGGCGAGGCCCCAGTCGGCCACACGCACCAGCGCATCGTGCTCCAGCCCGAACCTGGTCGTAGGCGCCCCCACCCTCCCGCGCGGCTGACTCCCGGCGCGCACCGGTCCCGTCCGCCCCTCGCGGACCGCGTCGGCACGCGGCGCCGGCCTGCGGGGGCGAGGCCGGAGCACCGCGGCGAACGGCGCCACAGGGCCTCTCACACCGCGGCGGGGCTGACAGCCGGAGCCGCCCGGCCCGGCTCCGCCAGCAGCGACCGGATGTCCCGCACTGCCGACCGGCCGGCCCGGTTGGCGCCGATCGTACTGGCGGACGGACCGTAGCCGACCAGGTGGACCCGTCGGTCCCGGGAGACCCGCGTCCCCTCCAGCCGGATGCCGCCACCGGGCTCGCGCAGGCGCAGTGGAGCGAGATGATCGATGACCGGGCGGAAGCCGGTGGCCCACAGGACCGTGTCCGCGGGCGCCCGGCTGCCGTCCGCCCACGCGACCCCGTCCTCGGTCAGCCGGGCGAACATCGGGTGCCGCTCCAGCACGCCGCTCTCGCGTGCGCGGCGCACCTGCTCGGTCATCGGCAGCCCCGTCACCGACACCACGCTGCGCGGCGGCAGGCCCTCCCGTACCCGCTCCTCGACCAGCGCCACGGCGGCCCGGCCCGCCTCCTCATCGAAGGAATCGGAGCGGAAGCGGGGCGGCCGCCGCGTCACCCACAGCGTCTCCCGCGCGACCTCGGCGATCTCCAGCAGATGCTGCACCGCGGAGGTCCCGCCGCCCACGACCACCACCCGGCGGTCCACGAAGGCGTCCGACCGCGGGCCCGGATACTGCGCCGTGTGCAACTGGCGGCCCCCGAACAGCTCCTGCCCCGGCACCCGGGGCCAGAAGGGGCGGTCCCAGGTGCCGGTGGCGTTGATCACGGCCCGTGCCGTCCAGTCGCCCTGCGAGGTCCGTACCAGCAGCCGTCCGCCCCATCCCGCGTTCCGCACCTCGCGGACATCCACCGGGCGCCGCACCCGCAGCGCGAAGGCCCGCTCGTAGGCGGCGAAGTACTCGCCGATCACCTGCGAGGACGGCCGCCCGGGGTCGGCACCGGTCAGCTCCATGCCGGGCAGCGCGTGCATGCCGTGGACGCGGCCGTACGTCAGCGTCGGCCACCGGAACTGCCACGCCCCGCCCGGCGCGGGCGCGTGGTCCAGCACCACGAAGTCCGCACCGGGCTCGAACCCGGTCCGCCGCAGGTGATAGGCGCTGGAGAGCCCCGCCTGCCCGGCCCCGACGACCACGACCGCCACGTCATTCATGCCCCTGCGAACCATCCGGCCCCCCGAAACCTTCCCGCACGTGCGCGGGGCCGCCCCTTCGACCGGAAGCGTGCCGTCGGCACGCGAGGGTGGTCCGCTTTGAGAGGATCGACTCATGGCTGAGCGCTTCACGACCCGTGAGATCGACGTCCGGACCGGCTCGCAGGAGGTGGTCCAGGATCTGACGCAGCAGTGCGGCTCCTACCTGCGGGACGTCGCCGAGGGCCGCGACGGACTGCTGAATGTCTTCACGCCGCACGCCACCGCGGGTGTGGCACTGCTGGAGACCGGAGCGGGCAGCGACGACGACCTGCTGGCCGCCCTCCGCGACCTCCTCCCCGCCGACGACCGCTGGCGCCACCGCCACGGCACCCCCGGCCACGGCCGCGACCACGTGCTGCCCGCCCTCGTCCCCCCGCACGCCACCCTGCCCGTCGTCGCGGGTCAGCTGGCCCTGGGCACCTGGCAGTCGGTGTGTCTGGTGGACACGAATGTGGACAATCCGGACCGGAAGGTGCGGTTGAGCTTCCTGGGGTGAGCCTGGTCTGACCAAGATCGGTCCTGGGCGCGGCCGCCGTATCTCCGTACTCTTCCCGGCCCGATACGGAGAAGCAGCGCGCGTTATGGACATGGATGTGGTGGAACGGCCCGGGGACGGGTGCGGGAAGTTGCCTGGTCGGCGTGCGGCGGCTGCGGCGGCTGTCCCGCATGAAGGCGGCCACAACCTCCCCGGAACGGCAGCGTGCGGCCACGGCGGTGCCGAAGCGGGTCGGAGCGTGGGTGGTGAAGGCGCCGTACCAGTCGTCACCGTGCCCCAGGGTGCGGCCGCCCGGAGATGCGCCAGGGCTCGTACTCCGCATCGGGTGAAGGGCCGGGTGTGGTGTCGCATGACGGTTGCCAGATGGTCGGGCGAGGTGAATTCGATCTTCCACTCGTTCTCCCGACGCCGCCGGCCGGCATCGGTCAAGGGCCCGAGCACGGCATCTGCCCTGGGCCCGGGCCGTCGCCTGCCCGACAACGGACCGTCCGCAGGGCGTGGGCCGGCCCGTTGGGCATGTAGTCGACGTGGTGGCGTCCTCCCGGTGCGGTGAGCTGGACGTCGCCGTTCTTGTCGGCCTTTTGCCGGAAGCCCGCGATCAGCAGCGGCTGACGCGCCGGTTGGCTGACGGCGGGTCCGGCCGGGTGGACCGGCGCGGCGTGCAGAGCCGTCACCTCTTGACGGGACTGGGAGTGGGTGCCTCCTCAGCGAACGGGGCGGTTTGGTCTCAGCGCTTCCGGGGTGTCCGGTAGGTCGCGGGCCCGGAGGCGGGAGGCCGAGGGCTTTCACACGTGGGCTGTGCGGCAGTGGGGAAGCGGTCACGTAGCTGTGCCGCTGCGCGTGACAAGTGCGTTGCGGGCTGCACGCTGACGAGGCGATGGTGCTCGGGGATACGTTGCGCCGGGTGCGGAACGGGCCGAGGGCCGGCAGCGGCCGACGCGAGGGCGGTCTACGGGTACGACCGTGGCACGGGACCAGTGGCGACTGGCGCACCGGCTACCGAGCGGAACGCAGCCTCCGCATGCCTGCAGCGCAGCAGGATCGACGCCGTCCGTCGTTTGTCGGACGGAGGGCATCACGGAACCGGCTGTCGCCCCGCTGGACCCAACTTCTGGTGTGTTCAACCACAGGACGTGGGTGTTCGTGGCTCCTTGGGGAGGAAGGTCACCTGCGGGGCGCCTGTGCGCGGATGGAGGGTGACCTCGCTTGTCACGCCGTAGACGCTCGGAAGGCCCAGATGCTGCCAGAGACGACCCCGGAGGACGACGGCACGACGGCCCCGCCGCCCGCCCGTGACAAGCGTCCTCCCGAGCGCGTCGTTCTGCGCGCCGACCTGCGCGCCGCGTTCCCCGACGCGGTCGCCGCCGTCCTGGTCACGGCGGCGGTCTTCGCGTTCCTGTACGCCCGTATGGAGTCGGGGGATTCGGCGACGGTCGCGGTCATGCCGTTCATGGACGATGCCGGAACGTACTGGATGTACCTGCTCAGCCAGGCGTTCGGCTGGTCGGGCCTGCTGTGGGCCTGGGGCACGGTCATGCTCGGTCTGCTGCTGTCGGGGCCGCGCTCCGGGCGGCTGCCGGTGTCCCGGCACGTGCTGGAACGCTGGCACCGCACCACGAGCCTGACCACGATGGCCCTGATGTCAGCGCACGCGCTGATGTTCGCGGCCGAACTCGTTCGCTACGAGGCACAGTTGGCGTGGGCCGATCGGTTGTGGGCGGGCTTCGCCGACACGTTCGTGCCCGGCTGGTACGACTCCGGCACCGGCCGGATCGCCATTCCGCTGGGGCAGGGGGCTCTGTATCTGGCCATCCCCCTGGGCCTGTTGTTCTACGCCCGGCACCGTATCGGTGCCAACACCTGGCGCCGACTGCACCGCTTCGTCATCGTCGTGTACGTGCTGAGTGTGTGGCACACCCTGCTGTACGGCACCAATGTCTGGTACGGCGAGTGGCCGCGTACCGTCCTTTGGCTGCTGCAACTCCCGGTCGCGCTACTGCTGTTGCTGCGCCTGCTGAGGCCCGCCCGGCGGGCGGAGCGGTTGAATACGCCGACGCGGCGCGCAGGCTCTTCACTGCCGGGCTGGGTGGTGCGGGCCACCGGCCGGGTGGTCGCCGCGGCCGTCGTGGTGGGCGTCGCCCTCGTGGTGGTGTCCGGCCATGACGGTGGCCGGGAACGCCCGGCCGAGCAGCCGGCGACGAGCCCGCACGAGCACGAGCCCGAGTGATCCAGGGCCGCGCACCTGGGAGCGGGGGCCGGTCGATGGGATGATGGCGGCGACAGGGCGACGACGGTCCGAGGAAGCCGGTGCGAATCCGGCGCGGTCCCGCCACTGTGATCGGTGAGCGGATCCCGAGCAGGCCACTGCCCAGCGGAGGGCGGGAAGGCCGGGACGAGCTGTGCCCCGAGAGCCAGGAGACTCACGTCGTCGCCTCCTCGACGGAGCCCGGGGCGGATCTCCCCGGAAGAGAGGGGTGGTTTCGGCGTGTCCGAGACGACGGACGGTGAGGCGTACGGCGCCGAGGTCACGGCACGACAGGTCGGTGGTGTGCCGTGCCGGGTCGTCGTGTGCCGGGACTGCTGCTGCGGCACAGCGAAAGGTGGCCGGCGTCGATCACGCGGGCCAGACCGCACGCCTGCGCGCCGAGGTGCCCGTACGCATCTCCGCCTGCCTCGATGTGTGCGACCAGGCCAACGTGGTCGTCGTGCAGCCCTCGTTCGCCGGGCGTGCGGCCGGAGCGCGACCGGTGTGGTTCGGCCTGGTGAACGACTCGGACGCGACGGAGGACATCGCTGCCTGGGTCCGGGCGGGCGGCCCCGGCGTGGCACCCCGGCCGGAGATCCTCGACCTGTACACCTTCACCCCGTCCCGCCGTCGTACGGCTTCCTGAGCGGCACCGACCGCCTCGCACAGAGCGGCAGCGGGACGAGTCCGCGGGCGGGGTGGCGCGGGCCGAGGAAGACGACGATGCCTGCCGTCGGGGGAGGGGGTAGAGGGGTTCCTTGAACTCGTCGCAGAGCGACTCGGCGATCGAGGCGACGGGGTCCGGACCGATCGGGTCCGCGAGTTGCAGCGGCCCCCCTTGAGCGGGGCGCAGCCCAGTTCAATGCGCCGTCGATGTCCGCTGGTTCCCTCTTACGCCGCATCGCGCCTGGCTGGTGGACGGGGCGAACCAGTTGCTCGCACCAGCTTCGCCGTGCGCGCGGTGCTCGGCCCGGGCCACCGTCAGTTCTTGGCCACAATGTCCAGGAAGCGGATGTGCGGCCGGTGGCCTGGGCCGGGGCGGGTGACTGCGGCGCGCACGCCGTAGACGTCGGCGATCAAGGACTCGGTCAGGGTTTCGCCCGGGGTGCCGACGGCGACCACCCGGCCCTGCTTGAGCACGACGACCTGGTCGCAGTACATGGCGGCCAGGTTGAGGTCGTGCAGGGCGACGACGCTGGTGACGGGCAGGTCGGCGACGAGGTTCAGCAGGTCGAGCTGGTGCTGGATGTCGAGGTGGTTGGTCGGTTCGTCGAGCAGCAGTTCGCGGGGTTCCTGTGCGAGTGCGCGGGCGATCTGTACGCGTTGGCGTTCGCCGCCGGAAAGGGTGTGCCAGGGCTGGTCCGCGCGGTCGGTGAGGCCGGTGCGTTCCAGGGCGGTGCGTACGGCGTTCTCGTCCGCCGTGGTCGTGGGGGTCCAGGCGCGGCGGTGTGGGACGCGGCCGAGGCGGACGACGTCCACGACCGTCAACTCGACGAGGGTGTCGGCGTGCTGCTCGACGACGGCCACGCGCCGGGCCACGGCGCGGCGGCCCCAGTCGCCGAGCGGGCGCCCGTCGAGGGTGATGACGCCGGAGGCGGGGGTGAGGACGCCGGACAGCAGCCGCAGCAGCGTCGATTTCCCCGAGCCGTTGGGGCCCAGCAGTCCGGTCACGGAGCCGGGCCGGGGGGTGAGGCTGGCACCGTCGAGGATCAGCCGTCCGTCGAGGGTGCGGCTCACGCGGTCGGCGGCGAGGGTGGGCCGCCCGGCGGGCGACCCGGTGGTCTCCGCGGCGCGATCCGGTACGGCGGGCGGCCGGGCACCGCCGTCCCGCCGCTGGGCACGGCCCGTCATCGCATCCTCCTCGTGCGGTACAGGACCAGGACGAACGCCGGAACGCCGACCAGTGACGTGACCACGCCCACCGGCACCTCCTGGGGATCCAGGACGGTACGGGCCAGGGTGTCGGCCCAGACGAGGAACACCGCCCCGGCGAGCGTGGTGACAGGCAGCAGCCGGGCGTGCCCCGGGCCGACGACGGCGCGGGCGGCGTGCGGCAGTACGAGGCCGACGAAGCCGATCGCGCCCGCCGAGCTGACCAGCGCGGCGGTCAGCATCGCGGTGACGCACAACAGCACCAGCCGGGTCCGGGCGACCGAGACCCCGAGCGTTGCCGCGGCGTCCTGGCCGAAGGCGAAGGCGTCCAGGGTCCTCGTGTACCCCAGGCACACCAGCAGTGCGAGCGCCAGGACCGCCAGGCACAGCCCCACCTCGGTCCAGTCGGCCCCGCTGAGCGACCCGAGCAGCCAGAACAGCACGCCCCGGGTGGTCTCCGCGTCGGCCGCCGTCGTCACCACGAACGAGGTCAGCGCGGAGAACAGCTGCATCGCCGCCACCCCGGACAGCACCACCCGGTCCGTCGTCCCGCCGAGCGTGTGGCTGAGCAGCAGCACCAGCGCGAAGGAACCGACCGCACCCACGAACGCGCCGCCGGAGACCGACAGGGCACCACCGCCCGCGCCGAGGACGATCACGACGACGGCGCCGGTCGACGCCCCGGAAGAGACGCCCAGGACGAAGGGGTCGGCGAGGGGGTTGCGCAGCAGCGACTGCATCACCGCGCCGCACAACGCGAGTCCGGCTCCGCACACCGCGGCGAGAAGGGTGCGCGGCAGCCGCAGGTTCCAGACGATGCCCTCACGGATCGCAGTCAGCTCCGTCGTCCCCCAGCCCAGCCGGGAGGCGACCACCGACCAGGCGTCGCCCACACCGATGTCCGCCGGACCGATGGTGATGGCCACGGCGACGGACACGACCAGCATCGCCAGACCGCCGCCCACGCCGGCTACGACGGGCAGCACAGCGGCCGCGCCTCGCGTCCGGCGGTCCGGGGACGACCGCACCATGGCTGTCATCCGGTGAGCCCGTGCTCGCGCAGCACCGCGGCAACTTTCTCCACGCCCTCGACGGTTCGGATCGTCGGGTTCATGGCCTGCCCGCTGAGCAGCACGTACCGCTTCTCCTTCACCGCTCTCATGTTCTTCGTCGCCGGGTTCGACTCCAGGAACGCGATCTTCTTCGCGGCCGACTCGGCGGTCTGCGATCTGCGGCTGAGGTCGCCGACGACGAGTACGTCGGGGTCGCGGTCGGCGACGGTCTCCCAGTTGATCTGGGGCCATTCCTGCGTGCTGTCGTCGAAGACGTTCTTCGCGCCCAGCGCGTTGGTGATGATGCCGGGCGCGCCGCAGCAGCCCGCCATGTAGGGGGATTCCTGGTTCGCGAACCAGTACAGGACGGTGGTGTTCTCGGCGTGGATCCCGGCCGTTGCCTTCGTGACCCGGCTCTTCAACCGGTCGATAAGCTGCTCGCCACGCTTCTCCACCCCGAAGATCCGGGCGAGCTCCCGTACCTCGCGGTAGACGGTCTCCATAGCCAGGGGCTTGGTCCGTTTGCCGTCGCCGTCGCCGCTGTTGTCCTTGCCCTCGCAGTCGGCGGGAGACAGGTACGTGGGCAACCCGAGCTCGTCGAACTGCTCTCGGGTGGCCACCCCGCCCTTGCCCAGGGTGGAGGCGAAGGAGGAGGCGACGAAGTCCGGTTCGGTGCCGAGTACCCGCTCGAACGACGGCTGGTCGTCAGCGAGCCGGGGCACCTTCGCGTTGGCCTTCCCCAGTCCTTTCATGACCGGGTCGGTCCAGGTGGCGGTTCCCGCAATGCGGTCGGCCAGGCCGAGGGAGAGCAGGATCTCGGTGGTGCCCTGGTTCAGGGACACGGCACGCTTCGGGGGAGCCTCGACCGTCACCTTCCGCCCGCAGTTGTCGAACGTGACAGCCTGCGTCCCGTCGCCGGCGGACTTCCCGGAGGAGCCGGAGCCGGAACCGCATGCGGCGAGCAGCAGCGTCCCGGTCAGGAGCACGACGGAACGGCGGGCGAGGCGTGGCAGATACACAGTGCCGGCTTTCTCAACGTCGGGCCCATGCGCGGGGCCCGTGCGGACGGTCGGGTGCCAGCAGGTCTTCGGACTCGGGGTCACCCCGGCGGGACGCCTTCCCGGACCTGGTCGTGACCGTCGTCCAGTGGCCTGCTGCCCCGCCCGTCACCCTCACCGCTGCGCGTCAGTTCCGGATTCCCACCGGATTCCCTGACCCGTGTACACGCGTAGCCGCGCGCACGAGTTCGACTGGCGTCCGGAAGGTACCACGCCCTCTTCGCGTGGCCCGAGGCGCCGGGGCTCCTGTGACGTCAGCTGACGCTCCGGGCTCGTGACAGGTCACCGATTGGGCCGATGTACCCTGCCTGGCCGCCACTTCTTCTGTCGTCCCTCTGACGCGACATGTTTCCGATGACGCAGCACATGGAGTGCGTGGCGATCCTTGATGCAGTCGGGAAGGGCTCCTGACCTGCTGTTTTGGCTGTGCGTGTTATGTGCGGTGTGGGCGTTGCGGGGCGATGTCTTGACGCTGAGATGACGCTCGTTCTGATGGTGCGTCAGCCGCTCTGCCGCCTGCCTGGGTATGGCAGCGCGAGGGTTGCTGCGCTGCTTGGCAGTGCCGCTGATCTGCTCAGCTTGCTGGTCAACCCGGCTGGGCCTCCTATCGGCGTCATGACAGGAGGCCCAGCTACTCGGGCACACCGCCGCTGCCGAGGCGGACAGGACTTCTACCTCCGCTTCCGTGCCCGCTTCGGCTTCAGTTCGACGATCACCGTTTGAGGTGCTGCAGGGACTTCGTCGTCAGACGCCGGCTCAAAGAGAGCTGGCGGGGCCCAGTATGTCCCCTCTCCAAAGGTGTCCTCGGGCCAGCCGTTGTCGAAGACGTGAAACGCATAGCGGGCCTCATCAGGGTTGCAGCCTTTGATCAACGTGTCGTACCGGAACGCATCGTCGCCGGCGCCCGGGTGCTCCAGCATTCGGTAGGTGTTGTCGTCGTAGACGCGCTTGGTCTGGATGCGTAGGCATATCCATCCTGCCTGGCCATCGCCGATCCACCACTCCCCGTCGGCTCCGGAATCCCTCTCCTGTGCCTGGTTGCTCTGGTAGGTCAGCAGTCCTGGGACTTCGCTCTGCTGGGTAGAGCAGGTTGTCCGTGACGGATGCCTCGTCGTACCTGCGCCCGGGGCGACGCCCCTGATCCCGAATGTCCGTCAAACCGAATCAAGCCCACCACGGGGTTGACCGCGGGCGCGGACAACGGGAAGGCGAGGGCGGCCTTCGGTGCCACCCCGCGCCGCATGAGACTGCCGGCCACCGGCACGGACGCGCAGGAGGAACGGCACCCCTTGGACGACGACGGCGGTGAAGGCCGTCCACCAGGCCGCAACGGGAGGCGTGTAGAGGTCGAGCGCGAGCATCGGGCCGAGCGCGCTGGCGACCGTGACGATCGTGAGGAGCGCGAACCCGCCCAGCAGGATGTTCAGCCCCGCCCGCGCGGTGAGGCGTACGGCGTCGGCGAGCCCGCCCCGCCCTCCGGCGTACTTCTGATCGCTCACGTCACTCGCTTTACCGTTCGGCAACCTCCGCGCGGTGGCGGCCCGCCCGGCTTGGTGAGGCCACGCCGAGCGTCCCCGCCTCCGGTCCTGGGCTTCACGCCGGCTGCCAGATCCGGGTCAATGCCTGAGGGGTGAGTACGTGCTCGGGCGGGCCCTGTCCGATCAGCCGTCCGTCGCTGAGGAGCAGGCAGGTGTCGGCGGAGCGGGCGGCCTCGAGATCGTGCGTGGCCTGGACGACGGTGGAGCCGTCGGCGACCAGCTCGGTCAGCAGGGTTGTGATTCGCTCCCGTGCCTCGGGGTCGAGTCCTGTGGTCGGCTCGTCCAGGAGCAGCAGGTCGGACTGCTGGGCAAGGCCCTGCGCGATCAGGACCCGCTGGCGCTGACCGCCCGACAGCTCTCCGAGCTGGCGGGCGCCGAGGCCGGTGACGCCGAGCCGTTCCATGGCGTGGTCGACCGCGGCCCGGTCCTGCCGGGTCAGTCGCCGCCACAGTCCCCGCTCGCCCCAGCGGCCCATCTCCACGGTCTGCCGCGCCGTGAGGGGGAGCGCGTCGCCGACGGCGCCGCGCTGCGGAACGAAGGCCGGTGGTGCGCCCTCCGTGTACCTGAGCTGTCCGGATGTGGCGGTGATCACTCCGGCCAGCACGCCCAGCAGCGTGGACTTCCCGCTTCCGTTCGGTCCGACGAGTGCGGTCGTGGTCAAAGCCGTTATGTCCGCGCTGAGTTGGTGGAGAACGGGTCGGCCCGGATAGCCGGCGTTCAGCTCGTGGAACCGGACGCGCTCGTTCCTCGGATCGCCGTCCGACGACGACGGAGGGTTGTTGTTGAACATGATTGTCATTGTAGGGTCTTCGTATGGAGTGGTTGACGGCCCCTTTCGAGGTGGCCTTTGTGCAGCGGGCCCTGTGGGCCGGGATCCTGGTGTCGGCGATCTGCGCCCTCGCCGGGACGTGGGTGGTGCTGAGGGGGATGGCCTTCCTCGGCGACGCCATGTCCCACGGACTGCTTCCCGGCGTCGCGGTCGCCTCGCTGCTCGGGGGCAACCTGCTGGTGGGGGCGGTGGTGAGCGCGGCCGTGATGACCGCGGGCGTCACAGCCCTCGGCCGCACTCCGAGGCTGTCCCAGGACACCGGCATCGGCCTGCTGTTCGTCGGCATGCTGTCGCTCGGCGTCATCATCGTGTCCCGCTCGCAGTCCTTCGCGGTGGACCTCACCGGCTTCCTCTTCGGTGACGTCCTGGCCGTGCGCGAGAGCGACCTGACCCTTCTCGGGGCGGCCCTGCTGCTGGCGCTGGCCGTCTCGGCTCTCGGGCACCGGGCCTTCCTGGTGCTGGCGTTCGACGAGCGCAAGGCCAGGACGCTGGGTCTGCGCCCCCGGCTCGCGCACGCCGTGCTGCTGGGACTGCTGGCCCTGGCCATCGTCGCTTCCTTCCACATCGTGGGGACGCTGCTCGTCCTGGGCCTGCTCATCGCACCGCCGGCGGCGGCCCTGCCCTGGGCGCGCAGCCTGAGCGGCGTCATGGTCCTGGCCGCGGGCCTCGGAGCCGCCGCCACCTTCGGCGGCCTGCTCCTTTCCTGGTACTTGAGCACCGCGGCCGGAGCGACCGTCTCGGCCCTCGCGGTCGGCCTCTTCTTCCTGTCCCACCTGGCGTCCGGCCTCCGGCACCGCCGCCGTGCGCGCCGTGCCGGCGTCCCCGCCCCGGCGGTCACCTCGGCCCCGAGCGTCACCACGTCCCGTCCGAACGAAACCTGAGGCGATCTCGTTGTTCGTCCGAAGAAACGTCACATCGCTGGTCCCGGCGTTGACGGCCGCAGCCCTCCTGACCGCCGGATGCGGAGGCCAGGATGATGCCAAGTCCGCCTCCGAGGGCCCCACTTCCTCCACCACCCCGCACGGCAACGTGGAAGGCGCCACCGAGGCGGCCGAGCAGCAGTCCCGGCTCCTGCTCGGCGACCCCGGCAGCGGCGACACCCGGGTGCTGGATCTGATTGCGGGCAAGGTCCACGACACTGCCCGCAGAGCCGGTCTCACCGCACTCACCACGGACGGCCGCTTCGGCTACTTCCACGGCACGAACGGCACCCGAGTCCTCGACAGCGGCGCGTGGATGATCGACCACGGCGACCACGTGCACTACTACCGCGCGAAGATCCAGGACGTCGGCGAGTTCCCGGGCGGCACCGGCACGGGCGTCCGCAGCGACGCGGGCGTCACCGTGGTCACGTCGGCCGACGGGAAGGCGAGCGTGTACCGCCGCGCTGAGCTGGAGAAGGGTGCCCTCGGCACCCCCTCCCGGCTCCCGGGTGCCTACGCGGGCCCCGTCGTGCCGTACGCCGAACACCTCATCGCCCTAGCCGACGGGAGCGGCGGCCCTGCCGAAGTCGCCGTGCTCGAAAGGTCCGGCAGGCGCGTCGCCACCCCGGAGGCGGAATGCGAGGAGCCGCACGGCGACGCGGTCACCCGGCGCGGGATCGTCCTCGGCTGCGCCGACGGCGCTCTGCTCATCCACGAGGACGACGGCGCCTTCACCGCCGGGAAGATCCCCTATGGCGAGGACGTGGCGAAGGTGGAACGTGCCGCAGAGTTCCGGCACCGTCCGGGCAGCAGCACACTCACGGCACCTGCGGGCAAGGACGCCGTCTGGGTCCTGGACGTCACCGAGGGCGCCTGGACCCGGGTGGAGACCGGTCCCGTGGTCGCCGCCAACACGGCCGGCGAAGGCGCGCCCCTGATGGTCCTGGAGACCGACGGTGCTCTGCACGGCTACGACATATCCACCGGCAAGGAGACGACGGTCACCGAACCCTTGCTGAAGGACATCCCCGAAGCGGAGTCCGGTGGCACCGCGACGCCGGTGATCGAGGTGGACCGCAGCCGCGCCTACCTCAACGACCCCGAGGGCAAGCGCGTGTACGAGATCGACTACAACGACGACCTCCGGGTGGCCCGCACGTTCGACCTGGACATCCGGCCGTCCCTGATGGCGGAGACGGGCCGATGAGCGTGCGCGTGGGCGCGGCACGGATCCGTGCCGCGCTGGTGACCCTGATCAGCTTCTTCATCGTCGCCGGTACGGCCACCGGCTGCGCGGGCGGCGGCGACGAACGGCCCAGGGTCGTGGTGACCACCAACATCCTCGGCGACATCACCCGGGAGATCGTCGGGGACGAGGCGGACGTCAGCGTCCTGATGAAGCCCAACGCCGACCCGCACTCCTTCGGGCTGTCGGCCGTGCAGGCCGCGGAGCTGGAGAACGCGGACCTGGTCGTCTACAACGGGCTCGGCCTCGAAGAGAACGTACTGCGACACGTGGAAGCGGCCCGTGAGTCCGGCGTGGTCACCTTCGCGGCAGGCGAGGCGGCCGATCCCCTCACCTTCCACACCGGGCAGGACGGCGGCCCCGAGGACGAGGCCGGCGAACCCGACCCGCACTTCTGGACCGACCCCGACCGGGTGCGCAAGGCCGCCGGCCTGGTCGCCGACCAGGTCACCGAACACGTCGACGGCGTGGACGACAAGGCCGTCCGGAACAACGCCGCACGCTACGACGGACAACTCGCCGACCTCACCACCTGGATGGAGAAATCCTTCGCCGCCGTCCCCGAGAACCGGCGCGCCCTGGTCACCAACCACCACGTCTTCGGCTACCTCGCCGACCGCTTCGGCTTCCGTGTGATCGGCGCCGTCATCCCCAGCGGCACCACCCTCGCCTCACCCAGCTCCTCCGACCTGCGCTCCCTCACCCAGGCCATGGAGAAGGCCGGTGTGCGCACCGTCTTCGCCGACTCCTCCCAGCCCACCAAGCTCGCCGAGGTCCTGCGCCAGGAGATGGGAGACGACGTCGACGTCGTCTCCCTCTACTCCGAGTCGCTGACCGAGAAGGCCAAGGGTGCCGGCACCTACCTGGAGATGATGCGCGCCAACACCTCGGCCATGGCCGAAGGCCTCACCGGCGACTGACCAAGCCTCCCCGCGGCCCGGCGAAACGAACACGCCGGCCGTCCCACCACCCAATCCCGCGCCCTCAGGGCCGGAGAGGAAAGACACGTGATGAACAGGTCGACACGCGCCAGAGCGCTCACTGGCACGGCACTCGCCCTGGCGACAGCCATGGCGCTGACCGCCTGCGGCGGCAACGACGACGCCTCGTCCGACGCCGAGCCGAAGAGCAGCGAGGCCGCTGCCGTCAAGAACCCTATCGTCGCCTCCTACGACGGGGGGCTCTACGTCCTCGACGGCGAGACTCTGAAGCCGGCGAAGACGATCGAGCTGCCCGGCTTCAACCGGGTCAACCCGGCGGGCGACGAGGATCACGTCGTCATCTCCACCGACAGCGGCTTCCGCGTGTTCGACACCGCCCGGCAGGAGTTCACCGACGCCGAGTTCAAGGGGGCCAAGCCGGGCCACGTCGTGCGGCACGGAGGCAAGACGGTCCTGTTCACCGACGGCACGGGCGAGGTGAACGTCCTCGACCCCGCCGACCTGGCCGGCGGGAAGCAGCCGAGGACCCGGAGCTACACCTCCGCCGAGCCCCACCACGGCGTGGCCATCGAACTGGCCGACGGTGAACTCGTCACCACCCTCGGCACCGAGGAGAAGCGTACCGGCGCCCTCGTCATGGACAAGGACGACAAGGAGATCGCGCGCTCCGAGGACTGCCCCGGCGTGCACGGCGAGGCCGCGGCCAAGGGCGAGGTGGTCGGTCTCGGCTGCGAGGACGGCGTACTGCTCTACAAGGACGGCAAGTTCACCAAGGTCGACGCTCCCGATGACTACGCCCGGACCGGCAACCAGGCGGGCAGCGACGCCTCCCCGATCCTCCTGGGCGACTACAAGACCGATCCCGAGGCGGAGCTGGAGCGGCCGACCCGCATATCCCTGATCGACACCCGCACCGCGAAGATGAAGCTGGTCGACCTCGGCACCAGCTACTCCTTCCGTTCCCTCGCCCGCGGCCCGCACGGAGAGGCCCTCGTGCTCGGCACCAACGGCGTCCTGCACGTCATCGACCCGGAGACCGGCAAGGTCGAGAAGAAGATCGACGCCGTCGGCGACTGGACGGAACCCCTGGACTGGCAGCAGCCCAGGCCCACTCTGTTCGTCCGCGACCACACCGCGTACGTCTCCGAGCCGGGGAAGCGCCAACTGCACGCCTTCGACCTGGACTCGGGCGAGAAGCTGACGTCGGTGACGCTGCCGAAGGGCACCAACGAGCTGTCCGGGACGGTGGCCGGTCACTGACCGGTCCCGTCGCACGGATTCCTCGGGCCGCTGAGCGGCCCGAGGGGGAACGCCCGCCGGACTCGAGTTCCCGGCGGGCGTTCCGCTCTGCCCGCCATCGCGCCCTCAACCGGCCACCGAGGCCGGCCGGTTCACCCCGCGGCGCCGGACGCGGTGGCCGCCCGGGGCTTGACCCGAGGTCGTTCGTCGGGAGCTGTCGCAGTTCAGGTGTGCTGCTCCGCCGGGGCCGGGGTGCTCCGGCCGGGGTGGCACCGGTCGCAGATGCCGGTCAGCTCCAGCGTGTGCTCGACCTCGGCGAAGCCCATGACCTCGCCGACCCTCTCCGCCCAGCTCTCGACCGCGCTCGCCTCGACCTCGGCGCTGAAGCCGCAGTCGCGGCAGACGAGATAGTGGCGGTGCCCGTCGTCGGGTCTTGGCCGATACAGCCGCTCCCCACTCTTCTCGCGCACGACGTCGACCTGTCCGGAGCGGTCGAGGGCGTGGAGTGTGCGGTACACCGTGGTCAGGCCGATGGTGGTGCCGTCGGCTTCCAGCGCCTCGTGCAACTCCTGCGCGGAGGTGAACCCTTCCTGCTGCTGCAGGGCGCTCAGAACCGCCGTCCGCTGCCGTGTCGTGCGCAACGGTGCCTTGAATCGGATCGCTGGCGCCTCGCTCAGGCCGCCCACCTCCTCTGGGTGGCTGACATGGTAATCATTTCCATTACGGTTTCAAAGAGTGACCGGGGTCGGTGGGTGTGCCGCGAGGGTGGAGGCCGCAAGTTATTGAATATGGAAGTCATTACTGACTAGTGTCGGGCTGTCGCACAGGCGCCTTGCATGGGCGACAGGGGAGGGGGCCACATGTCCTTGGCACGACAGCCGTCCGGAGCAGGAAGGATCGGCGTGCAGCGGGACCGGTGTGTGGGTGCGGGGCAGTGCGTGCTCGCCGCACCGACGGTGTTCGACCAGGACGAGGAGGAAGGACTCGTACTCGTTCCGGACGACGAGGTGCCCGCGTCCGACGCCGACGCCGACGCCGACGCCGACGCCGTGCGTGAGGCCGTGTGGGCCTGCCCGTCGGGAGCCCTCACCCTGCGTTGACCGGCGGGCCCCGCGCCGCGAGGGCCGGACGCGGCCGAAGCCGCGGAACCCTCGCCGAGCACGCCCCGGCTCCCGCAAGCCCGTTCTGGGCGGCACTCACCTCCACCGCCGTCGGGTCGGCACGTGGCTCCCGGGTCACTCAGCGAACGTCAGCAGCTCAGCAGAACGTCAAGGAGAAGCATGTCCAGACAGATCGACCGTCGTGCCTTCCTCCGCCGAGGTGCGGCGGCAGCCGGCGCCCTGGCGGTGGGCCCCGGCCTGCTGGCGGCGTGCTCCACCGACGAGCCCGGTACCGACACGAAGGCCGGGGACGGCTCCTCGCCCCGCTCGGGTGGCACACTGCGGGCCGCCTTCGTCGGAGCCGGCGCCGCCGAGTCGCTCGACTTCTTCAACGGCCCGTCCGCACTGGACCTGGTGCGCGCCCGCGCCTGGCACGGCACCCTCGGCAACCTGGACCCAGGCGGCCCCGACGGGGTGCGCTACGGCGTGCTCAAGGGCATCGACATATCCGATGACCTGTCGGCCTACACCCTGCACGTGCGGCCCGACGTCCGTTTCACCGACGGTTCCAAGCTGACCGCCGCCGACGTCCTGCACTCGCTCAGCGGTCTCGCGGCCCGCAGCAAACTGCCTGTGTACCGCCTCGCCGCCGCCAATTTCGACCTCGCTCATGCCAAGGCCGACGGCGGTCTGAAGGTCGTACTGCCCACGCTGCGGCCCATCGCCGACGGTCGCATGATCCTCTGCCAGGGCAACTTCCTGGTCGTGAAGGACGGAACCAAGAACTTCCGCAAGGGCATGCCCAGTTGCGGCCCCTTCCGGCTGACCGAGTTCACGGCCGGCCAGGGTTCGGCGTTCGAGCGCTACGACGACCACTACGGACACGTGCCGCACCTGGACGGCCTGGAGCTGCGGTCGATCGCGGACTCGACCGCCAGGGCCGGCGCGCTCACCAGCGGTAAGATCGACTTCGCCCACGACCTGTCCCCCGTCACGGCGCGCACGCTCGGCGACAACGGGAAGGTCGAACTCGTCCCCACGAAGAGCCCCTATCTCGTCGGCCTGTCCTTCCAGATGAACATGGGCTCCAAGCCCTTCGACGACCCCCGGGTACGGGAGGCGTTCAAGCTCGCCGTCGACCGGCAGGCCATGGTGAAGACTGTGTTCTACGGAAACGCCCAGATCGGCAACGACCTTCCCGCTCTGGGCTTCCCCGACTACGCCGAGGGCCTGCCCCAGCGCGCCCACGACCCGGATCGGGCACGCGAGCTGCTCAAGGAGGCCGGGGCCGACGGCATGCGGGTGACGCTCACGACCGGCCCGGAGACGCCGGGCATGGTGGAGATGGCCACCCTCTTCGTCGAGGACCTCAAGAAGATCGGGGTGAGGGCGTCGGTCCGGGAGCTGCCCGCGGGACAGCTCTACGCCGACTTCCCGGCGTACGCGAGGCTGCCGCTGGCCGGCTCGTACCAGATGCCCATCCCCGCCCTGTCGACCTACCAGATGAGCACGGCGGGCGGATCGCCGTCGGCGTTCGGCTGGAAGAAGTCCGCCACCGACGCCCTCGTCGCCAAGGCCCGTGCCGAGAGCGACCCGGCCGAGGCGAAGAAGCTGGGTACCCAGGCGCAGCGCACGCGCTGGGAGGACGGCAACCAGGTGCTGCCGGTGTTCAAACCGAACCTGAACGCGCAGGCCAAGGGCGTCACCGGGATCCGCGACGACCTCTTCGAGCAGTTCCCCGGTTTCTCCCGGGCGTCGCTCACGTGAGCCTGGCCGCCTTCGTCGGCCGCCGCCTCGCGGGGGCGGCCGTGCTGCTCGTCCTGCTGTCCGCCGTGATCTTCGCGGCAACGGCGGTCCTCCCCGGGGACGCCGTGAGCGCGGTGGCGGGTGTGGACGCCTCCGCGGCGCAGCGCGCCGACGTCCGGGCCGGACTCGGCCTCGACCGCCCTGCCGCCGAGCGGTACGCGGACTGGGTGGCGGGCGCGCTCCGCGGGGATCTGGGCCGTGGCTTCGTGGGAGACCGTCCGGTCACCGAGGTCCTGGCGACCCGTCTGCCGAACAGCCTGCTGCTCGCCGGGCTCACCCTCGCGGTCACCGCGCCGCTCGCCACGCTGCTGGGCCTGTGGACCGGCCTGCGGGGCGGTGCCGGGGACCGGATCGTCTCGACGGCCGCCCAGACCCTGGCCGCTGTACCGGAGTTCGTCGTCGCCGCGCTACTCGTCGCCGTGCTGGCCGTGTGGCTCGAGATCCTGCCGCGGGTCTCCGTCGTCCCGCTGGGCGGCACACCGCTCGACGTACCGCACGCGCTGATCCTGCCCGTGCTGACGCTCAGCGCGGTCGGGCTAGCGGTGGCCACCAGGCTGTTGAGGGCCTCCGTCGCCGACGCCGCGGCCACCCCGTACTGCGAGGCCGCCCGACTCAACGGCGTGCGTGGGGTGAGGCTCGCCGTCCGGCACATCCTGCCCAACGCCGCGGCGCCCGCCGTCCAGGCGCTCACCCTCACCACGGGGGCGCTGGTCGGATCGGCTGTGGTGGTGGAGAACGTCTTCGACTATCCGGGCATCGGCCGGGAGTTGCAACTGGCCGTCGCGGCGAGGGACATACCCATGGTGCAGGGCATCGCCACCGCTCTCGCCGGGGTGATGCTCCTGGTGCTGCTGACGGGGGACATCTGTGCGCGGCTGCTCGGCGCACGGGAAGGACACCGACGATGACGACGGTCCTCACACCCTGGGCGAGACGGGCACGTACCCGTGGGCCGGGCCCGCCACGACGCCGCAGGCCGCCGCTGCTCACCGGTGCGGGCACCCTGCTCGTCCTCCTGGTCGCCTTGGCCGGGCCGCTGGTCGCCCCGCACAGCCCCACAGCGCAGCTCGCCGCCCCCTTCCAGCAGCCCGACGACCGGTTCCTGCTCGGCACCGACGTGCTGGGCCGGGACGTGGCGAGCCGGGTGCTCACCGGCGGCCGCGCGATCGTGCTCACCGCCCTGGCCGGCACGGCGGCCGCCGGAGCGGTCGGGGTGACCGTCGGTGTATTGGCGGCCCTGGCCTCGCGCCGGCTGGGAGACCTGCTGCTCCGCTGCGTGGACGCCTTGGCCGTTCTTCCCGCCCTTCTGGTCGTCCTCGTCCTCGCGGCCGGCTTCCCGGGCAGTCACACCGCCCTGGTGGCTTCGGTCGCCCTGGCCACCGTCCCGTTCTCCACGCGGGTGCTGCGTGCCGCTGCCGACACGGTGCTCTCCAGCGGATACGTCGAGGCCGCGCTGGCCCGCGGCGACACCCGGTGGGCCGTACTGCGCCACGACGTGCTGCCCAACATCGCCGGACCGGCTCTCACGGACTCGGCGCTCCGTCTGGTCGCCTCCCTGCATCTCACCGCCACCGCGGGATTCCTCGGCCTCGGACCGGGCGGGGCTACTCCCGACTGGGGGCGCATGGTGAGTGAGAACGTGCCGGGCGCGACGCTGGCGGCCGTGCCGTTCCTCGCTCCGGCGCTGATGCTGGTGCTGCTGTCGGTCTGCGCGGGCCTGCTGGCCGGGCGGCTGGCGGACAGGGTGGGGCGGGGTGCCGGATGACCGGCCCCACGCCGCCCCGGCCGCGGGCGGCCGAGACGGTCGCCGAGGTCAACGGGCTGACCCTGGGCCCGGTGGCCGGCGGACCGCCCGTCCTGCGTGACGCCTGCCTCTCGCTGTCGGCCGGGCAGGTGCTGGGCGTCGTCGGCCGGTCGGGATCGGGCAAGAGCAGTCTGGCGCACGGCCTGCTCGGGCATGTGCGTCCGGGCCTGGAGGTCCGCGCCGGGACGGTCCGGGTCGCCGGCCTCGATCCGTTCGACCGGGCGGGCGCCCGCCGGCTTCGTGGCCGGGCGGTCTCCTTCCTCGGGCAGGACCCGGCCTCCTCGTTGAATCCCGCGCTGCGGATCGGCGGTCAGATCGCCGAGGCGGTGCGGCTGCGCTCGGCCCTGAAGGACAGGGACGGCGTCCGTGCGAGGGTCGGTGAACTTCTGCTGTCGGTCAGGCTGCCTGCCGACCGGGAGTTCCGCGGGCGGCTGCCCGGGCAGTTGTCGGGAGGGCAGGCACAGCGGGTGGCCCTCGCGCTGGCGTTGGCGGGCAGGCCCGGACTGCTGGTCCTCGACGAGCCCACCAGCGGCCTCGACCCGGTCCTTGCCGACGGGATGCGTGCTCTGCTGGCCGAGGCCCTGTGTCAGGACGACCGCGCCGCGCTGCTGGTCAGTCACGATCCGGCGTGGATCAATTCGGTGGCCGACGACGTCATCCGCCTCGATGCGGGGCGGATCACCGGGCGAGGAACACCGGTGGTGCCGCCGTCGGTCCCGCGGTCCCGGGCTGCCCCGGGCGGTGGCGCCCACGGCGAGGCCGCCCGCGTCACCGCCGTCGAACCCACCGTCGCCGGCGGGCTCTCCGTGCGGCGGCTGCACGCCGTCCACGGGCGTGTCCCCGTGCTGCACGACGTCTCGCTCACCGTCCCGGCGGGCTCCTGCACCGCGCTTGTCGGGGCGTCGGGATCGGGCAAGACCACCCTCGCCCGCTGTCTCGGGGGGCTGCACCCGAAGACATCGGGAACTGTCGAGTGGTCCGGCGCGGGCGGGAGCGGGGGGCGTGGGGCTCCGGTGCAACTGGTCGCGCAGGACTCCCGCGGCGCCCTCAACCCGCGCGAGTCCGTGGGCGTCGCGCTCACCCGTCCGCTCAGGGGGGTCGGGGGACTGCCGGCGCGGGCCGCGTCCGACGAGGCGGTGCGGTCGCTCGGGCTGGTCGGCCTGGACACGGACGTACTGGGCCGCCGCCCGGGGGAGTTGTCCGGGGGACAGCGGCAACGCGTCGCGCTCGCCCGGACGCTGGCCGCCGAACCGCGGGTTCTCGTCTGCGACGAGATCACCTCGGCTCTCGACCCGGAGACGGCGGGCAGGGTCCTCGATCTGCTGGACTCCCTGCGACGGACGATCGGCCTGACCGTCGTCATGGTCACGCACGACCTGGCGGCCGCTGCCGGCCGCGCGGAACAGGTCGTCGTGCTGGACGAGGGGCGGGTGGTGGAAGCCGGCCGGGCCGACCGCGTACTGGTGGACCCGGAGCATCCCGCTACCCGCAACCTGCTCGCCCGTGAGGACGGTCCGGTCCTCACGGCACCCGAGTAGGCGTGGATGAGATGCGTCTCACGGCGGGCGGGCGGGCGGGCAGGGCACCCGGGGCGACGGGTGCCCCTGCGCGCACCGCGTCACCGCCGCGACAGTTCCCCGGCGAGAGCGGCCTTGTCGATCTTCCCGACAGCGGTGAGCGGGAGGTCGACGACCTGGACCACCTGGTCCGGAGTCTTGTACTCGGCGAGCCCGCGCTCCCTCAGATGGGCGGCCATCTCCCGCGCGCCCGGGGCCTCGCCCGTGCAGACCACGAAGGCCACGGTCCGCTCGCCCCGGCGCTCGTCCGGCACACCCACCAGCGCCGCCGCCGTGATCGCCGGGTGGGTGAGCAACTGCTCCTCCACCTCCACCGCGGCGATCTTCTCGCCACCGCGGTTGATCTGGTCCTTGATCCGCCCCACCACCACGAGATGCCCGGTCGGCAGCCGCCGCACGACATCGCCGGTCCGGTAGTAGCCGTCCGTGGTGAACGCCGTGCGGTTGTGGTCCTCGGCGCGGTAGTAGGCACGCAGCGTGTACGGGCCGCGGGTGAGCAGTTCCCCCGGGGAACCGTCCGGCACGGGCATGCCGTCGGCGTCCACCACCAGAATCTCGTCGTCCGGCGAGACGGGCCGGCCCTGGGTGGCGCAGACGAGGTCCTCGGAGTCGTCCAGACGCGTGAGGTTGATCAGCCCTTCCGCCATGCCGAAGACCTGCTGCACGGTCCCCCCGAGCGCCGGCCCGAGTCTGCGGGCGTGCTCCTCCGGCAGCCGCGCCCCGCCGACCTGCACCACGGCGAGGCTGCCCAGGTCCCAGGCGCCGGAGGCCGCCTCGTCCACCCAGTGGGTGACGAGCGGCGGGGTCAGCGAGGTGAGGGTCACGCCCTCCCGTTCGACGAGCGCGAACGCCGTCTGAGGGCTGGGATCCGGGGCGACGACGACCGTTCCGCCGGCCATGAGGGTGCCGAGCACACCGGGGCAGGCGAAGGTGAAGTTGAACCCGATCGGCAGTACCGCGAGGTAGACGGTCCGTTCGCCGAGGGCACAGACCTCGGCGCAGGCGCGGGCGTTGTACGCGTAGTCGTCGTGGGTGCGCGGGATGAGCTTGGGAAGGCCGGTGGTGCCGCCGGAGAGCAGCAGGAGAGCGATGTCGGCCGGGTCCGCGCCGCCGTCATCGGCGCACGGTTCCTGGAGCGCGTCCGGCGAGGAGCTGACGGGCGTCGAGGAAGAGGCCGTCCGCAGCGCCTCGAAGGAGACGAAGCCGTTCTCCTGCCCGGGATCGCCGACCACGACGACGACCCGGGGCGAACGGCCCGGCCCGTGCTCCGACCGCACCGAGCGCATCAGCTCCCGGTGGTCGAACCTGGCGTGCCGGTCGGGCACCACACAGGCCACCGCACCCGACACACGCACCAGGTGACCGATCTCACGCCGCCGGTGGCCGGGCATGGCATGCACCGGGATGGCGCCGAGCCGCTGCAGGCCGAACCAGACGAGTACGAACTCGGCCCGGTTGGGGAGCTGGACCACGACGCGGTCGCCCCGCCCGACACCGTGACTCCTCAGTCCGTGGGCCACGCGGTCGGCCTCGGCGTCCAGGTCCGCGTAAGTCCACCGGCGGTCCCCGTCCACCAGGGCGACGCGCTCACCGTGGGCGGCTGCCGACTGGCGCAGCCGGGCGCCGAACGTCAATCCCTGCCAGTGGCCGGCGGCTCGGTACCGCGCCGACTCCGCCTCGGGCCAGGTCTGTTCGGTCTCCGTCATGGGGCTCCGCCTCTCGCTTCCGGGCCTCGGGCTCTGGCGCCGCGGACCCTTGTGTGACTACGATATGGAGCATAGAAATGATAATCATTTCTATCTAGGGGGTGGCCCCCTCCGAAACCCGCCCTCCGGGCGCGGCCACCTCCCTCCCGCCCCTCCGACCAGGAAGGTCCCTCAGTGAGCGATGAAGCAGTCGTCCAGGCACGAACAGCGGCAGACGAGGGGGCCCTTCACGCGTCCGGCGCGGTGCGGGAAGCGGTGGCACGCGCGCTGGAGCTGGCGCCGCACGAGCTGGACGACGACCGGGACCTCTTCGAACTCGGACTCGACTCACTGGCGTTGATGTCCCTGGTCGGTACCTGGCGTCGCGCGGGCAGCACGGTCACCTTCCAGGACCTCACCCGTACTCCGACCCTGGGCGCCTGGACGGCCCTGCTCGCACAGGAGAGTGCGGCAGAGACCGGCACCCCAAGTCCCGCCACGGCCGGCCCGCCCGCCTCCGTCCCGGCACCCGGCACCGAGACGGAACCCTTCCCGCTGGCGACGATGCAGCACGCCTACTGGATCGGACGCCAGGACGGCCAGCCGCTCGGCGGTGTCGCCGCCCACTTCTACGTCGAGCTCGACGGCCACGACGTCGACCCAGCCCGGCTCGGCACCGCCCTGCGCGCTCTGGTGCGCCGCCACGGCATGCTGAGGGCCGTCTTCGACGAGGACGGGCGGCAGTACTACGGGGCACCGGGGGACCCCCTCACCGTGCACGACCTGAGTGACCGCGATCCGGGCGACGCCGAGACCGAACTGGAGCTGCTGCGCCAGCGCAACACCCACGCCCCACCCGACATCACCTCCGGCGACGTCTTCCGCGCAGCCCTGTGCCTGCTTCCCGAGGGGCGGACCCGACTGCAGATCGACCTGGACATGATGGCCGACGACGCGCTGAGCCTCAGGGTCCTCCTGTCCGACCTGCGCCGCCTCTACGACTGTCCCGACGACCAGCCCCCCGAACTCGCCCTCGACTACCGGCGGTACCTCGCGGAACACGCCGCCCGGCGGAAGACGGAACGCGAACAGCACGCGGCCTGGTGGCGCGAACGCCTTCCGGAGCTGCCCAGCGCCCCGCGCCTGCCGACGACCGTCGACCCGCTGACTCCGGTCGGCGCCGACGACACCACGCTCACCCACTCACGCCGCCTGCACCACTGGCTGGGTCCCGCCGACAAGGCCGCCCTGATCAGCGCGGCACGACGGCACGGCATCACCCCCGCCGCCGCCCTCGCCACCGCGTTCGCCGAAGTCATCGCCGCCTGGAGCGACAGCCGGCGCTTCCTGCTCAACCTCCCGCTCTTCGACCGGGAGATGATCACCGAGGACGTCGCCGGTCTGGTCGGGGACTTCAGCAGCTCGGTCCTGCTCGATGCGGACCTGAGCGAGTCCCTGCCGTTCTCCCGCCAGGCCCGCGGGCTTCAGCAACGCCTCCAGGAAGGCATCTCGCACGGCACGTACGGCGGGGTGGAGGTACTGCGCGACCTCGCCCGCGCCGAGGGAGCCCCCGTGCTGGCCCCAGTCGTCTACACCAGCGCCATCGGACTGGGCGAGATCTTCGAGCAGGACGTCCAGAAGTCCTTCGGCCGCCCCTCCTGGATCATCTCCCAGGGTCCCCAGGTCTACCTGGACGCCCAGGTCACCGAACTCGACGGCGGCCTCCTGCTCAACTGGGACGTCCGCGACGGCGTGCTGGAGGCCGGGGTGCCGGACGCCGCGTTCGACGCCTACCGCCGCCTCATCACCCGCCTGATCAGCGACCCCGACACCTGGTACGGGCCGGTGGACGGCCTCCTCGCCCCCGACGTCCTGCCGAGGCGCGCGGTGGCGGCCCTGTCCCCCACGCCACCGCCGGACCGCGCCCTGCACACCCGGTTCTTCCGGCTCGCCGAGAACGAACCGGATCGCGTCGCCGTCGTCCGCGCCGGCGGCGACACCCTCACCTACGGCGAACTCGCCGACACCGCCCGCAGGATCACCGCGCTCCTGCGCGAGCACGGCGTCCGGGAGGGCGACACCGTCGCGCTGACCCTGCCCAAGGGCACCGACCAGATCGCCGCCGTCCTCGGCATCCTCGCTGCGGGCGCCGCGTACGCCCCCGTCGGCGTCGAGCAGCCCGCCGTACGCCGCGCACGCATCCACTCCGTGGCCGACGCCGCCGCCGTGCTCACCGACCGGGAACACGCGCCGCTCTGCGAGGGGGTGTCCACGGCCCCGGTACTCCTCCTGGAGGACGCCGGGGCGCGGGAGCACGCCCCCGTGGTTCAGCCGGATCCCGCCCTGCCCGCCTACGTGCTGTTCACGTCCGGATCCACGGGGCTGCCCAAGGGCGTCGAGGTGTCGCACCGCGCGGTCGTCAACACGGTCGAGGCGATGGAGGAGCAGTTCGGCCTCGGCCCCGCCGACCGCACCCTGGCGATCTCCGCGCTCGACTTCGACCTCGCCACCTGGGACGTCTTCACCCCGTTGTCGCTCGGCGGACAGGTCGTGACAATCGGCCAGGACCAGCGCCGCGACGCCCACCACTGGGCACGCCTGGTGCGTGAGCACGGGGTGACGCTGGTGCAGTGCGTGCCCGCCCTGCTGGACCTGCTGATGGCCGCAGGGGAGGGCGAAGGACTCGGGGACGGTCTGCGCATGGTGCTGCTCGGCGGGGACTGGGTCGGCCTCGACCAGCCCCGCAGGCTGCGCGCCCTCGTACCCGGCTGCCGATTCGTGGCCCTCGGCGGCATGACGGAGGCCGCCGTCCACTCCACGGTGTTCGAGGTCCAGGAGACCGACCCCGCCTGGAAGTCCGTCCCCTACGGCGTCCCCCTGCGCAACATGCGGGCCCGCGTCGTGGACGGACGGGGACGTGACTGCCCCGACCTCGTCCCCGGCGAGCTGTGGATCGGCGGCCCCGGCGTCGCCAACGGCTACCGGGCCGACCCCGGACGGACCGCGGAACGCTTCGTCGAGTACGACGGCGAACGCTGGTACCGCAGCGGAGACCTCGCCCGCTACCGGCCCGACGGGGTACTGGAGTTCCTCGGCCGCGCCGACCACCAGGTGAAGATCGGCGGTCACCGCATCGAACTCGGCGAGGTCGAGTCCGCCTTGGAGGACGACCCCGCCGTGCTGCACGCGGTCGCCTGCGTCCTGGACACCCCCGCACGGCACCTCGCCGCGGCGGTCTCCGCGCCCGGGGACGCACCGGATCCGGATCAGGTGCTGCTCAGGGCGGGACAGCGGCTCCCCGCCCACATGGTCCCCGAGCGCCTGCTCGTCCTGCGCGACCTGCCGCTGACCGCCAACGGCAAGCTCGACCGGGCCGCCGTCCGCCGGGCGCTCACCGAGGCGGCGGGTGACGACGGCCCCCGGACCTCGGCACCGGTCGGACCGGTGGAGACCGCGGTGGCGACCGAGTGGGCCGACCTGCTCGACGTCGCCGAAGTGGGCCGGGAAAGCAGCTTCTTCCTGCTCGGTGGCGACTCCCTCGTCGCGACCCGGATGATCGGCCGACTGCGTGCCGCCGGGTTCCCCGACGCCCGCGTCGCCGACCTCTTCGCCCACCCCGTGCTGCAGCACTTCTGCGAGACGCTGCGCCCCGAGGCGGGGAAGAGCGCCGAGACGGAACCCGCCCCCGTCGTGGCCACCGACCCGGACCACGCCCACGAGCCCTTCCCGCTCACGGACGTCCAGGCCGCCTATCACACGGGCCGCGACCCCCGCTTCACCCTCGGCGGCGTCGGCACCTGGCACTACACGGAGTTCGACGGCACGGACGTCGACCTGGACCGGCTGGAGCGCGCCTGGAACACCCTCGTCCGCCGGCACGGCATGCTCCGCGCGGTCGTGGCGGAAGGACACCAGCGCGTCCTGCCCGACGTACCGCCCCTGCGCATAGCGGTGGCGGACCTCCCGGCCGGCGATGCCACCGAGGCGCTGGCAGACCTGCGCGCCCGCCTGTCCCAGCAGGTGCGTGACCCCGCCCGGTGGCCCCTCTTCGCGGTCGAGGCGGTGCGCTACCAGGACGGCGGAACTGGAACTCCTCGCACCCGCATCGGCGTCGGACTGGACTACCTGGTCCTGGACGCCCTCTCCATCACCACGCTCTACGCCGAACTCAACGCGCTCTACGCCGATCCCGGGCACACACTCCCGCCCGTCGACGTCACCTTCCGTGACTACCTGACCGGCCTGCCCGCCGATCCGGACTCGGCCGAGCGGGCCCGGGCCCACTGGCAGGCGCGGCTGTCCGGACTGCCGCCCCCGCCCCCGCTGCCCCTCGACCGTGACCCCGCGACCCTCGACGCGCCCGTCTTCACACGGCGCCGGCTGAGCCTGCCCGCCGAGGACTGGCAGGCCGTCAAGCGGGACGCGGCCCGGCACGGACTCACCCCGTCCACCGTCCTGCTGGCCCTGTACGCGGAGGTCCTGGCCGTCTGGAGCGGCACCGACGCGCTGACCGTCACGCTCACCCTCTTCAACCGCCGGGACGTCCACCCCCACATCCACCGCGTACTGGGCGACTTCACCTCGCTCTCCCTGGCCGGGTACCGACGCGACGGCGCGACCTGGCTGGCGGCGGCCGGAGCACTGCAACGCCGCCAGGCGGAGGACCTGGACCACCTGAACGTCCCGATCGACTGGCTGCTGCGCGAGTTCGGCCGCCGTACGGGCACCGTCGACGCGGCCGCGCCCGTGGTGTTCACCAGTGCCATCGGCGTCGGCGACGCGACGCTGGCCGGAACGGGCACGGGCCTGCCCGCCAAGGTCTGGGGCATTTCGCAGTCCCCGCAGGTGTGCCTGGACAACCAGGTCACCGAGGAGTCCGGGAGCCTGGTCGTCACCTGGGACGCCGTAGAGGACCTGTTCCCCGAGGGTGTGCTGGACGCGATGTTCGACGCCTACGCAGGGCTGCTGCGGTACGCCGTCGCCGGTGACTGGGACGCGCCGCTGCCGGACCTGCTGCCCGCGTCCCACCACGAACGGAGGGCCGCCGCCGCGGGTGAGGCCGCCCTGGAGCCGGTGGTGCCGCGTCCGCTGCACGAGGCGTTCTTCCTCCACGCCGAGGCCACTCCCAACCGCACCGCTCTCGTCACGACGGCCGGGGAGAAGGTGACCTACGGGACCCTCGCCGACCAGGCGCTGCGCACGGCCGCCGCACTCGGGGACGCGGGCGTCGTTCCGGGCGAACTCGTCGCCGTCACCGTGCCCAAGGGGCCGGAGCAGATCGCCGCGGTCCTCGGCGTCCTCGCGGCCGGTGCCGCCTACGTACCGCTGAGCCTCGAACAGCCCGTCGCACGGGTGGAGCGGATACACGCCACCGCCGGGTTCCGCGCCGTGGTGGGCGACTGGCCCCCCGCGGGAAGGGCGGCTCCCCGCGTCCTGTCCGTCACGGACACGCGGGACCACGAGCCCCTGCCCGCCCCGGCGAAGGTGCTACCCGAAGCACTCGCCTACACCATCTTCACCAGCGGCTCCACCGGCGAGCCCAAGGGGGTCCAGATCACCCACGCGGCCGCCTGGAACACGATCGCCGACATCAACACCCGGCACGGCATCGCCGCGGACGACCGCGTGTTCGCGCTGTCCGCACTGGACTTCGACCTTTCCGTGTACGACGTCTTCGGGCTGCTCGGCGCCGGCGGATCCCTCCTGCTGCCCAGCGAGGACCAGTGCCGTGAACCGGCCCGCTGGCCGAGCCTGCTCGACCGGTTCGGAGTGACCGTCTGGAACTCCGTGCCCGCCCTGCTCGACCTGCTCCTCGACGCCGACGAGCAGGAGGCGCCCGAGGTGCCGGAGCGCGCCCGCCTCGTGGGGCTGCGGACGGCGTTGGTCTCCGGCGACTGGATCGGGCTCGACCTGCCCGGTCGGCTGCGCGAACGCACCCTGGGACGCTGTGCCTTCGTCGCCATGGGCGGCGCGACCGAGGCCGCCATCTGGTCCAACACGCTCACCGTCGACGAGCCGGATCCCCGGTGGGTCTCCATCCCCTACGGCCGCCCGCTGACCGGGCAGCGCTACCGCGTCGTCGACCGGTACGGGCGGGACTGCCCCGACTGGACACCCGGCGAACTGTGGATCGGCGGCGAGGGACTGGCCGTCGGCTACCTCGCCGACCCGGACCGCACCGCCGAGAAGTTCGTCGAGCATGAGGGGCGGCGCTGGTACCGGACCGGTGACCTGGGCCGGTTCCGGGGAGACGGGCTGATCGAGTTCCTCGGCCGCTTCGACAGCCAGCTGAAGATCGCCGGCCACCGCATCGAGGCCGGCGAGATCGAGGCCGCGCTGGAGTCCCACCCCGGCGTCGCCCGCGCCGCCGTCGTGGCCGTGGGGGAGCGCACTGCCAAGCGCCTGGCCGCCTTCGCCGTACCGAACGAGCCGACACCGCACGCGGAGCGCGCCGGGCTGGTGGTGGAGGCGGCCGCGTGGGACGCGGACCTCACCGAGAGCCTCTTCGCCCATCTGGCCGAGCGAGTGCCCGTCTACGCGATCCCCTCCCGCATCCAGCTGCTGCCCGCCCTGCCGCTCACCGCGAACGGCAAGGTCGACCGGGGCGCCCTCGCCGCCATGGTGGGACCCGACACCACACCGGCCGAGGCCGAACCGCCACTCGGGGAGACCGAGACGGCCGTCGCCGGTCTCTGGAGCGAGTACCTGCCGCGCTGGACCCCGGACCGCACCGCCAACTTCTTCGCGGCGGGCGGCGACAGCCTCACCGCGCTGCGCCTGCTCACCGCGATCGAGCGCCGCCTCGGGGCCGCCGTGCCCGTCCGGCGCTTTTTCGCCGCACCGACCGTAGCCGCGCTCGCCGCGGACATCACCCGAACGCTCGCGGCCCACGGGACCGCCTATGAGACCGGAGAGCTGTGAACATCGCTGAACTGCTGGCCCGTTACGCCGACGACGGCGTGGTGCTGTGGGCCCAGGACGGACAACTGCGCTTCCGCGCCCCCCAGGGCCGGCTCACCGGCACCCACCGGGCCGAACTGCGCACCCACAAGGAAGCCATCCTGCGCCACCTGGAGGCGCAGGAACCGGCAGTGCGCGCCGACCCGAAGCGCCGCCACGAGCCGTTTCCGCTGACGGACATCCAGGCCGCCTACCTCATCGGACGCACCGACGCCTACGCATACGGCGGTGTCGGCTGCCACGCCTACGTCGAACTGGAATACCCCGACCTGGACGCGGACCACGTCACCGCCGTGTGGCGGGACCTGGTCCAGCGGCACGACATGCTCCGCGCCGTCATCCACCACGACGGCTACCAGCAGGTCCTGACCGACGTACCCGAACTCGACATCAAGGCCGACGACCTGACCGGCCTCCCGCCGGCCGAAGCCGAGGCGGAGGTGGAACGCACCCGCGCACGGCTGTCCGCCCGCGAGACGCCCACCGACCAGTGGCCGCTCTTCGAGGTCCACGTGAGCCGCACCGCCGAGCGGGCGGTCCTCCACCTCGCCTTCGACATGCTGGTCGTCGACCACGCCAGCCTGCGCGTCCTGCTCGCCGAGTTCCAGCGCGGCCACGCCGGTGAGCCCCTCACCGAGGCACCGCGGATCACCTTCCGTGACTATGTCCTGGCCCGCCGCGCCCTCACCGACACGGACGCGCACACCCGCGACCGCGCCTACTGGACCGAGCGGCTCGACACCCTGCCGCCCGCGCCCGAGCTGCCCCTCGCCGAAGCCTGGGAGGCGGGCGTCAGAGACCCGCGGGAGGCGGCTCACCCCGCTGCTCCGGCCGAGTCGGGGACCTTCCGCCGGCTGGAGGTCCTGCTGACCGCAGCCGAACGGGACCGCCTCACCGAGCGGGCCGCGCACCGAGGTCTCACCCTGTCCACGGCGCTGCTCACCGCGTATGCCGAGACGGTCGGCCGCTGGTCGCGCACCAGCCGGTTCACGCTCAACGTGCCGACGGTGGACCGGCCCGACCTGCACGAGGACATCGGCCGCCTCGTGGGCGACTTCACCTCGCTCGAACTGCTCGCCGTGGACCTGGACGCCCCGGCGGCCTTCGCCGAACGGACGCGGCGCCTCGGGGAGCAGCTCCTGGAAGACCTCGCGCACCCCCTGTTCACGGGCTCGGAGGTGCTCGCCGAGCTGTCCCGAAGGGCCGGGGCCCCGGTACTGATGCCGGTCGTCTTCACCAGCGCCCTGGGATCCGGCGCCACCTCCGAGGGCGTACCCCCCGAGGTGACGTACGCCGCGACCCGGACGCCGCAGGTCTGGCTCGACTGCCAGGTCATGCACCGCGGCGACACGCTGAGCCTGTCCTGGGACATCCGCGAGGGCGCCCTCGCCCACGGTGTGGCCGATGCGATGTTCGAGGCGTACACGGGCCTCGTGCGGACCCTGTCGGCCGAGGGGGAAGCCGGCGACGCCGCCTGGGACGCCCCGGCCGGCATCACACTGCCCGAGGACCAGGCCGCGCGGCGGAACGCCGTCGACGCGACCGCCGGGCCGCTGCCGGACTCTCTGCTCCACGAACCGGTTCTCGCCCGGGCCCGGATCACACCGGACGCGATCGCGGTCCGCACTCCGGAACTGACCCTCACCTACCAGGAGCTCATCGACCGTGCCAACGGCGTTGCCGAAACACTGACGGCGTCGGGTCTGCGGGCGGGGGAGCCCGTGGCCATCTGGGCGGACAAGGGCTGGGAGCAGGTCGTCGCAGTCTTCGGCACGCTGATGGCGGGGGGTGCCTATCTCCCCGTGGACACGTCCCAGCCGCCGGCCCGCCGGGACACGATCATCGCGGACGCGGGGGTCCGCACGGTCCTCACCCAGTCCTGGCTCGCCGAGATCGACGACCTCCCGGAAGGTGTCACGGCGGTCGCCGTCGATCTCCTGCCCCAGGATTCGCGGGCAACGCCCGATGCGAGCGCAACTCCGCGCGACCCGGACGACCTCGCCTACATCATCTACACCTCGGGCTCCACCGGTACGCCCAAGGGCGTGATGATCAGTCACCGGGCCGCCCTCAACACCGTCGAGGACGTCAACCGCCGCTTCGGCGTCACCGAACGCGACCGTGTCCTCGGCATCGCGGGACTCGGCTTCGACCTGTCCGTCTACGACCTGTTCGGGCCGCTCGCCGTGGGCGCCTGTCTCGTCCTGCCCGCCGCCGACCGGCGCGGCGACCCCTCCCACTGGGCCGAACTCGTCCGCGACTTCGGAGTCACCGTGTGGAACTCGGTCCCCGGACAGCTCCACATGCTGTGCGACTGGCTGCGCTCCGAACCCCCCGCCGACGACGCCTCACTCCGGCTCGCGCTGATATCCGGCGACTGGATACCCGTCGCCCTGCCCGACCAGGCCCGCGAGCTGCTTCCCGGCCTTGAGATCATCTCCCTCGGTGGTGCCACCGAAGGCTCCGTCTGGTCCATCGCCCACGCCATCGACGCCGTGGACACGGCCCGGCCGAGCATCCCCTACGGCAGGCCCCTGACCAACCAGACCTTCGCCGTACTCGACCGGCACCTGCGGGCCCGGCCCGAATGGGTGCCGGGGGAGCTGTTCATCGGCGGCGCCGGTGTCGCCCTGGGCTACTTCGGTGACGAGGCGCGCACGGCGGAGCGGTTCCTCACCGACCCCGCGACCGGACAGCGGCTCTACCGCACCGGTGACCTCGGGCGGTACCTCCCCGACGGCACCATCGAATTCCTGGGCCGCGAGGACGCCCAGATCAAGATCCGCGGCTACCGGGTCGAACTCGCCGAGGTGGAAGCCGCCGCACAGGCCCACCCGGAGATCGCGGCGGGCGCCGTCATCGTGGACGACTCGGCGGCCGGAGGCCGGCGCCTGGCCGCGTTCGTGGAGACGGCCCGCAAGGACGGCGCGCCCGACCCGGACGCCGCCGGCGCCGGTACACCGACGCCCCGGGCCCAGGCGCGCGCCGCTGCCGCCGGCGCCGTACGGGAAGCCTCCGCGGCCGTCGACGCCGCCCGGCTGACCGAATTCCTGGCCGCCCTCGACGAGGTGGCCCTCGTGGAGATGACCCGCGTCCTGGAGGGCTCCGGAGTGTTCGCCGACGGTGCGTCGCGCACCGCGGAGGAGGTGGGCGCGGCGCTCCGTGCCACCCCCCGCCACCGGCACATCGTGCGGCGCTGGCTGCGCGCGCTGGCGGCGCGCGACCGGCTTGCGCACCGGGAGTCCGACGACACGTACAGCGGGCTCGTCCCCGTCTCCGCTCCCGACGCGGAGCACGGCTGGCAGCGCGCCGCGGAACTGGAGCACGAGATCGGCTGGAGCACGGAACTGCTCACCGCCATGCGCACCTGTGCCGAGCGGCTGCCCCAGCTCGTCTCCGGTGTTACCGGCATCCGGGAACTGCTCTTCCCCGGCGCGGCGACCGAGGCCGCCGACGCCGCCTACCGCGACAACCTCGCCATCCGGCACCTCAACCGCGCGGTGGTCGCCGCGCTGCGCGAGATCGCCGCCGGCCACACCGGCGAAGAGCGGCTGCGTGTCCTGGAGGTGGGCGGCGGAGTCGGCGGCACCACCGGCGAACTGGTGCCCGTCCTCGCCGAGTACGGCGTCGACTACCTGTTCACGGACGCCTCCTCGTTCTTCCTGCACGAGGCCCGCGAGCGCTTCGCCGACCACGCGTGGGTCCGCTACCAGCGCTTCGACGTCGACGAGGACCCGCGCGCCCAGCACCTGCAGCCCAACACCTTCGACGTGGTGATCTGCGCCAACACCCTGCACGCCGCCGCCGACGCGGACGCGGCCGTGGGCCGCCTGCGGGAACTGCTCGTGCCCGGTGGACAGCTGGTGTTCGTGGAGAACACCCGTGACGAGAACCTGCCGCTGCTGATCTCCATGGAGTTCCTGGAGGTCTCGGGCCGGACGTGGACCGATGTCCGCGAGCACACCGGCCAGTCCTTCCTCACCCACACCCAGTGGCGTGCACTCCTCGACGCGCACGCCGCGTCCGAGGTCGTCTCGCTGCCCGGCCCCCGGGACGCGCTGGCCCGGACCGGCCAAGAGGTCTTTCTCGCCACCCTGAAGGACGACCGGCACCACGTCCCGGTGGGCGAACTGGCCCGCACGGCGGCGACCCGGCTCCCGGAGTACATGCTCCCCTCGGTGTGGCAGGTCGTCGACACCCTGCCCCGCACGGCCAACGGCAAGACCGACCGCGCCCGCCTGCAAAGCTGGCTGCCCCGCGAGAGCGCCCCGTCCGTCGTGGACGAGAAGCCCAAGGACGACCTGGAGCACGGCCTCGCCGACCTCTGGTCCGAACTCCTCGCGGTCGGCGGCGTCAGCCGCAACGACGACTTCTTCGACCTCGGCGGCGACTCCCTCCTCGTCGCCCGCATGGTGGGCCGCCTGCGCGAACGTGTGCCGCAGGCGGCGGACCTGGAGTGGGAGGTCGTGCTGCGCCACATGCTGCGCCGCCCGACGGTCGCCGGTCTCGCTGCGTTCCTGCGCTCCCTGGCCGGCCCCGAGGACGCGCCGGCCACCGGCGCGGTCCGCACGGACCCCGTGATCCATCTGCACGGCGCCCGGTCCGACGACGAACCCACCACCGTGCTCGTGCACGCCGGCACCGCGACGATCATGCCCTACCGGGCACTGATCACCGAGATCCGGCGCCGCTCGCCCGGCCTCGCCGAAGTCGTGGGCGTGGAGGTCCCGGACCTGAGCGGTTTCCTCGCCGCCCCGCCCCAGGGACTCATCGAGCAGATGGCGGCCGACTACGCCCGCGCCCTGACGGCCGACGGCCGCAGCCGCTTCCACGTCGTCGGCTACTGCCTGGGCGGCCTGATCGCCACCGAGGTGGCCCGCAACCTCGCCGAGTCCGGCGCGGAGGTGGAGAGCCTCACCGTCATCAGCAGCCACAGCCCCCGCTTCCGGCTCGACGACGAACTGCTCGCCGAGTACTCCTTCGCCGTCATGATGGGCATAGACCCCGCCGACCTCGGCTTCCCTGACGACCAGTACCGGGTCGCCGCCGCGGCCGACGCGGTCCTCGCGGCCAGCCCCGGTGTCCTGCCCGACGGCGGACTCGCCGCGCTGTCCGAGGAGTTCGCGGATGTCGCGGGACGCTTCCGACAGCTGGCCGACATCCCCCGTGCCACCCGCATCGCCCGGATGTGCGAGGCGGTGCCCGCCTCGGCCGGCACCTACGAACCCGACCACATGACACGGCTCTTCCTCGCCTTCCGGCAGAGCGTCTTCGCCATCACCCGCTACGACGCCGAGCCCTACGCCGGGGACATCACCTTCCTGCGCCACGACGGGGACTACCCCTTCCCGGGCAGCAAGGACGCCGTCACCACCTACTGGGAGGAACTCGCCCTCGGCGACCTGGACATCGTCGACATCGGCGGCGACCACTACAGCTGCCTCTCCGTCGAGCACGCGCCCGGCATCCTCAAGACCCTCGCCGAGCTGACCCAGGGAGCGATCACCCGATGACCAAGCCCGTGATCGGAGTCCTGGGCGCCTCCGGAGCGGTCGGCAGGGCCGCTGTGCGCGAACTGCGCGCCCTCGGTTACACCGGACTGCGCCTGGGCGGCCGGACCCCGTCCTCCCTGTGCGCGGTCGCCGAGGAGGACCCCGCCGGCCACGACGAGACGGTCTGGGCCGACGCCACCACACCGGACGGTCTGCGGGCCTTCACCGAGGGCTGCGACATCGTCCTCAACTGCGTCGGACCCACCTACCGGCTCCGCGCCGCCGTGGCCTTCGCGGCGCTCGACGCCGGCGCGCACTGCGTCGACGTGGCCGGGGACGACCCGGCCGCCGAGGACCTCGACAAGGGCGGCGACCCGGTCCGCGACGCCCGCACCGTCGTCCTGTCCGCGGGCGCCCTGCCCGGCCTGTCCAGCCTCCTGCCCCGCTGGCTCGCGGCGCGGGGCGGCCTGGACACCGCCACCACGCTCACCGCCCACTGCGGCGGCCTGGAGACCTGTTCACCGACGGTCGCCCACGACCTGATGCTGTCCCTCAGCTCGGGAGGCGCGGACGGCGCGGCCTACGGGGAGGCTCTCGCCGCTGTCAGAGGCGGCCGGCGCGTCTCGCGCGTCCTGCGCACCGACGAGGACACCGCGCACGAGGCGTTCCCCGGCCGGGTCGCCGTACAGCCCTACCTCAGCGGCGAGAGCGAACGCCTCGCCACCGTCCTCGGCCTCGACCGGCTCGACTGGTACAACGTCCACCCCGGCCCCGCCGTACGCGCGCTGCTCAACCTCCTGCCGGGCCGACTCGCGGCCGGGGAGGACCCGGACCGGCTGGCCGAGCGGCTGATCCTCGCCGCCGACCTGGACCTGGCCGGGCGCAGGCCGTACTACGTCATGGACTTCGAACTGTCGGGCACGGCATCGGGAACGCCCGCGACCGCCGGGGCGACCCTGCGCGCGGCCAGCAGCTACCGGCTCACCGCTGTCGTGGGCGCTATGGCGGTCGACGCGGTGCTGCGCGGCGCGGTGGGCGCGGGTGTGCACTTCGCCTGCGACGTGCTGGACCCGGACACCGTGACCGGGCACCTGCGCTCCCACGGCGTCGCCGACCTCCGGCTCACCGGAACGGCCGCCGAGACCGAGCAGGTCGAGGAGGGCGTCCTGTGAGCACTTCGACACCCCTGCGCGTCCTGGTCTGCGGCACCAACTTCGGCCGCTTCTACGCCGAGGCGGTACGTCGGCTCCCCGGGTACACCCTCGCGGGCATCCTGAGCAGGGGGTCATCGGCCTCCCGGACGTACGCCGAGAGCCTGGGCGTCCCCTTCTGCACCGACGCCGACGACCTGCCCGCCGACATCGACGCCGCCTGCGTGGCGGTGAGTTCGTCCATCTCGGGCGGCCAGGGCACCGACCTGGCGCGTGCGTTGATGGACCGCGGCATCCACGTTCTCCAGGAACACCCCGTCCACCTGTCCGAGTTGACGGGCAACCTCAAACACGCCCGCAGTCGCGGCGTGCAGTACCGGCTCAACACCCACTACCCGCACGTGGCCCCGGTGCGCTCCTTCGTCGAGGCGGCCCGGCGGCTCGTCGCACGCCAACAGCCCCTGTTCCTGGACGCCGCGACCCCGGTCCACCTGATGCACCCCTTGGTGGACATCCTCGGGCAGGCCATGGGCACCCTGCGGCCCTGGCGTTTCGCGGACCCGGCGCCGCTGCCCGCCGAGATCGGGCCGCAGCCCTTCCGCTCCCTGCACGGCGTGTTCGCCGGCGCGCCCCTCACCCTGCGGGTGCATCACCAGCTCGACCCGTCCGACCGGGACAACCACGCCCTGCACTGGCACCGGATCTCCCTCGGCACCGAGGGCGGAGTGCTCACCCTGGCCGATACCCACGGCCCCGTCCTGTGGAGCCCCCGCCTGCACATCGGGCGGGACGCCGACCGGCGCTTCGTCCTGGACGGGCCGGGCACCGGCCGTCTGGGGCTCGGAAGCACGGCGGTGGTCGGCGGCACGGGGTCCTTCCGCACGGTCTTCTCCGACCTGTGGCCGGAAGCGATCGGCAGCGCGCTCGACGGGCTGCGCGACGCGGTCGCGCAGGGCGGCGACGCCCTGCGCGCGGGCCAGTACGACCTGGCCGTGTGCCGTCTCTGGAGCGATCTCGCGTCCCGGCTGGGACCCCCCGAGATCGTCAGGCCGGCCACGCCCCGGCCCCTCGCGGTGAGTGACGTCTTCCCAGCGCCGGAGCGGTTCCCGTACGACACCAGCGCCTCCAACTCCGCCCCGGCCCCACCGTCCGGCCGCGCGGAACCGGCGTCGGCCGGCCCGGCGGACAGCGTCGCGTACTCCCCGTCCGCCGAGTTCTTCGACTTGGTCGCCGCCGAGCACACCGCGACCGCGAGCGCCCCCGCCGTCGCCGCACTCCTCGCCGACGCCGACCTCGGCACCGGACCGGTGGTGGACATCGGCGCCGGCACCGGTCTGGTGACCGAGGCCGTCGCCCGGGCCCGGCCGGACGCGGAGATCATCGCCTGTGAACCGTCCGTCGGCATGCGGGCCGTGCTCACCAGCCGGGTGTTCAGCGACGAGGACCTGAGGCCCCGGGTGACCGTCACCGCGGACGCCGCCCCGGACCTCGATCTTCCCGACCGGTTCAGCGTCGTGCTGCTCTGCGGAGTCCTCGGCCACCTCGACGCCGAGGAGCGGGCCAGGCTGTGGCGGCGCGTGACACGGCGGCTGGCCCCCGGCGGGCTCGTGGTCGTCGAACTCATGCAGTTCGAGGAACCGACGACCCTTCCCGAGACCCGGCTCGCCACCACCACCGCCGGACGCCACCGCTACGAGTGGTCGTTCGGCGGCGCACCCGACGAGGCTGAGGACGGCGTGATGCGTCTGCAGTCCACGTGGCGGGTCTACCGGGACGGCGCCCCGCGGGCGGAACGCGAGGTGCACGACTCCTATCGCTGGGAGCCCTTCGGACTGAAGGACGTGGTCGCCGAGTCCGGCATGACCGCACGCACCTTGCCCACCCGCCCCGGAGCACCCCCGCTGGCCGTCCTCACCCGGGCCCCGGACACGACCGGCGAGGCCGCCGGAGCGCACCTGCCGCACGCGCGGACCGCGCTCGACGCCCCCGACGCCTCCGCCACACGGGCCTCCCCGGGCCGCCCGCGCACCGACCCCCCGCTCGTCTCCTCCACCGACGGCTAGGACCACCATGAGAACCCCCGAGACCTCCACCCCCGACCGGCTCCGCACGGACGCCGGACCGAACCCCGAGGCCCAGCCCCGGGACTTCCCAGTCCAGCGCGGCTGCCCTTTCACCGCGCCCGCGGAGTACGACGCACTGCGCACCCACGACCCGGTCGCCCGCGTCACCCTGCCGACGAAGAAGGAAGCATGGGTGGTCACCCGCTACGACGACGTACGCGAGCTGCTCTCCGACTCCCGGGTCAGCGCCGACATCCGCCGCCCCGACTTCCCCGCCCTCGGCGAGGGCGAACAGGAGGCCGGGGCGAGGTTCCGTCCCTTCATCCGCACCGACGCTCCCGAGCACACCAAGTACCGGCGGATGCTCCTGCCGGTGTTCACCGTCCGCCGGGTGCGGGCGATGCGGCCCGCCGTGCAGGCCCGCGTCGACGAGATCCTGGACGGCATGCTCGCCGGCGGCGGCCCCGTGGACTTCGTCTCCGTGTACGCCAACGCGGTCTCCACGTCGGTGATCTGCGAACTGCTCGGCATCCCCCGCGAGAACCTGGAGTTCTTCCGGGACGTCACCCGCGTCTCCGGCTCCCGCAGCAGCACCGCCGAACAGGTTTCCGAAGCCCTCGGCGGCCTCTTCGGCCTGCTCGCCGAACTGGTCGGCAAGCGGCGTGAGGAAGCCCGCGACGACCTGATCTCCAAGCTCGTCACCGAGCACCTCGTCCCCGGCCACGTGACCATGGACCAGCTCCTGTCCACGCTCGGCATCACCATCAACGCCGGCCGTGAGACCACCACCAGCATGATCGCCCTGAGCACACTGCTCCTCCTGGACCGACCGGAGCTGATGGAGGAACTTCGCCGCGACCCCTCCCTGATGCCCGCCGCCGTCGAGGAACTCCTGCGCGTCCTCTCCGTCGCCGACTCCATCCCCCTGCGCGTGGCCGCCGAGGACATCGACCTGTCCGGCGGCCGGACGATCCCCGCCGACGACGGCGTCATCGCCCTCCTGGCCGGCGCCAACCACGACCCCGAGCAGTTCGACGACCCGGAGCGGGTCGACTTCCACCGCACCGACAACCACCACGTCGCCTTCGGCTACGGCGTCCACCAGTGCATCGGACAGCACCTCGCCCGGCTGGAACTGGAGGTCGCCCTGGAGACCCTGATACGCCGTGTGCCCACCCTCCGCCTCGCGGGGGACCGGGACGACGTCGTCGTCAAGCACGACTCGGCCACCTTCGGCCTCGAAGAACTGAGGGTCATCTGGTGACCGCGTCCTCCGCACCCAACGCGTCCTTCCAGCACTCGGCGCGGCCTCCCGTACAGCCCTCCGCGCGCGCCGCGCGTGCCGACAGCCCGTGGATCCGGCGGTGGAGCGGCGCGCCCGCACCCCGGTACACCCTGATCTGCCTGCCGCACGCAGGTGGCAGCGCGGGCTTCTACCGGCCCTGGGCGGCGCTCACACCCCCCGAGGTCGAACTTCTCGCCATCCAGTACCCCGGCCGGGAGGACCGATTCGAGGACCCGGAGGCCGCCGACATGGCCGACCTGGTGGGTGCGGTGGCCGACGCCGTCGCGCCGCTGCTCGACCGGCCATACGCCCTCTTCGGGCACAGCATGGGCTCCGCCGTGGCCTGGGAACTCGCCCACGAGCTGGAAAGGCGCCGCATCCCGGGCTCACGCCGCCTGTTCGCGTCCGGCCGGGCCGCCCCCGGCACCGCGGTCACCGGGCAGCTGCACCGCCAGGACGACGACACCCTGGGCGCCGAGCTGGCCCGACTGGGCGGCACCAGCCGGGAGGTCCTCGACGATCCCGGACTGCGTTCCCTGGTCCTGACGGCCGTGCGCCACGACTACCGGATCATCGAGACGTACCGGCCGCCGCAGCGGCCACCGCTGTCCTGCCCTCTGCACGTCCTGACCGGGAGCGCGGACCCGGAACTCGGCGCGGAACGCACCCGTGAACGGGCGGGCGGCTGGGCGGACCTCACCACCGCCCGCACCGAGGTACGCGTCTTCCCCGGCGACCACTTCTACCTCACCCCGCGCCGCCGCGAGGTCGTCGCCACGGTCCTGCGCAGGCTGGACCCCTCGCTGACCACTGGTGGCGCGCACACCTGGCCGAGCACCCCGTGAGCCGCGGACCCGCCGCGCCGGCACGCCAGGCCACTCACGCCCACCCGGCCACCCACGCCCGGAGACCAACGTGATCGACTACTACTCGACCTCGGCCGAGTTCTACGAACTGGTCGCCACCCGGCACACCGCCAGCAGTGGCCCTCCGCTCACCGGAGTCCTGACCGGCCTGGACGTGTCCCACGGACCCGTCCTGGAAATCGGAGCCGGTACCGGCCGCGTCACCGAGGTCATCGCCGCCGCCCTGCCGGACGCCGAGATCCTGGCGGCCGAACCGTCGGCCACCATGCGCGCCATGCTCACCTCCCGGGTCGCCCGCGACCCGGACCTGCGCCGGCGTGTGACCGTCGTCGACGGATCGGCCCAGGACCTCGTCCTGCCCGAACGCCTCTCAGCGGTCGTCATCTTCGGCGTCATCGGCCACCTCACCGTCCCCGAACGGGTGACGCTGTGGAAGCGGCTCGCGGACCGCCTGCCCGACGGGGCGCCCCTCGTCGTCGAACTGATGGGAGTCTCCTCACCCCGCGTCATCCCCCCGGTGATGTCCCTGAGGGAGACCATCGGCCGCCAGACCTACGAGTGGTGGATCGGCGGCGAACCCACCGAGGGCGACGGCATGCGGTTCACCACCACCTGGAAGGTCCTGCGCGACGGCCGCATCGTCCGCGAGGTCGCCGACAGCTACGAATGGCACACCTTCGACGTCGCCCGGCTGGCCCGCGAGGCCGGCATGACCAGCCGCCGCATCACCGAGGCGGGCGGCAGGCCCATCCCCGAAATCGGAGTACTCGTCAAGTGAAGTCACAACCGCCCGAGCCCGACCCGGCCCCGGCAGCCGAGGACGCCACCGCCGGGGCGGGCACCTCCGCCGCCACTCCGTCCCCGCTGCGCAGGCTCGCCGAGCCCCTCCGCGGCCGACTGACCCTCGCCGTCAGCCTCCAGGCCGTCGCCGCCCTCGCCGGAGTGGTCCCGTTCATCGCCGTCTCCCGCATCGCCGAGCACCTCACCGCGGGGACTCCGGCCGACGGCGACACCCTCTGGCCGCTGGTGGCCCTGGCCTGCTCGGCCGGCTTTGTCGCTCTGGTGTGCGGCACCGCGGCAGGCGCCCTCGCCCACCTCGCCGACAACGACCTCCAGCTCACCCTCCGCCGCCGGCTCGCCCGGCACATCGGACGGCTGCCCCTCGGCCGGCTCACCGACCGGGGCACCGGCGAGGTCAAGCAGGCCGTGCAGGACGACGTGAGCGCGCTGCACACCCTGTTCGCCCACACCCTCCTCGACGTCGTCTCCGTCCTCACCGCCCCGCTGCTCACCCTCGCCTACCTCTTCACCGTCGACTGGCGCCTCGCCCTGATCAGCGTGGTCCCCCTGCTGCTCGGTGTCTTCCTGTTCAGCCGGGCCATGGCGGGCGCGGCGGCGCAGATGGCCGAGTTCGGCGCCGCGGTGGGCCGGATCTCCGCCGCCGCCGTGGAGTTCGCCTCCGGCATCGCCGTGTTCAAGAGCTTCGGGCGCGGCAGCAAGGCCCACGAGCGCTTCGTCCGCGCCACCGAGGGCTTCGCCGACTTCTTCTCCGGCTGGGTCCGCTCCACCCTCGCCACCTCCACCGCCGCGATCCTGGTGGTCACTCCGGCCGTGGCCCTGCTGCTCCTGGCCGCACCCGGCGCGGTGTTCGTCACCCAGGGCTGGATGACCGGCGCCGAACTCGTACCCTTCCTGCTGCTCGGCCCCGCGGTCGCCGCCCCCATGGGCGTCGTCGGCCCCCGCATCCAGCAGATCCGGGCCGGCCAGGCCGCCGCCGTACGCGTCACCGAACTCCTGGACGCCCCCGCCCTCCCCGAGCCCACGGCCCCCGCCCTCCCCGACGGCCACCACGTCCGTCTGCGCGGGGTGTCCTTCTCCTACGACGGGACCACCAGCGTCCTCAGCGGCGTCGACCTCGACCTCGCCCCCGGCACCGTCACCGCACTCGTCGGCCCCTCCGGATCGGGCAAGTCCACCTTGGCATCGCTGCTGCCCCGCTTCCACGACGTCACGGCCGGCACCGTGACCCTCGGCGGCGCCGACCTGCGGGACATCCCCGCCACCGAGCTGTACCGACGGGTGGGCTTCGTCCTCCAGGACGTACGGCTGCTGCGCGCGAGCGTCGCCGACAACATCCGCCTGGGCCGCCCCGAAGCCACTGACGAGGAAGTCGAACGGTGCGCCCGCGCCGCCCGCATCCACGATCGGATCACGGAGCTGCCCGACCGCTACGGGACCGAACTCGGCACGGCCGTCACCTTCTCCGGCGGCGAGGCCCAACGACTCTCCATCGCACGGGCCCTGCTCGCCGACGCGCCCGTCCTCGTCCTCGACGAGGCGACCGCCTATGCCGACCCGCACTCCGAGGCCCTGATCCAGGACGGCCTGTCCGCGCTCGCGGCCGGCCGCACCCTGCTCGTCATCGCCCACCGGCTGGCGACCATCCGCTCCGCCGACCGGATCGTGGTGCTGGAGGACGGACGCGTCACCGAACAGGGCCGCCACGACGACCTGCTGGCCGCCGGTGGCCGCTACGCCGCGCTGTGGGACGCCCAGAGCGGCACGGGCCCGGACGACATCGACGGCGTACCAGACCAGCGGCCCGTCCGCGCGAGGGCCGACATCCGAGAGGGAAGCGCACGATGATCCGTCAGCTCCACCGCGTACTGGGCCCGGAAGGCTCCCGGCCGCTGAACCGGCTGCTGCTCCTCCAATCCGGGGCGGCCGTACTCCAGGGCGTCGCCTTCGCGCTCCTGGTGCCCGCCCTCAAGGCACTGCTCGGGTCCCATCCTGCCGACGTCTGGCCGTGGCTGGCGGCGTTCGCCGGCTGCGTGGTCGCGTACGCCGTACTCCAGGGCGCCGCTCTCAGCGGCGGGTTCACGGTCGGCTCCCAGCTCTCCCGGGTGCTGCACCGGCGGCTGGCCGACCAGGCGCTGCGCCTGCCGCTCGGCTGGTTCACCGCCGACCGCACCGCCGAGTTCAGCCGACTCGCCGGGCAGAACGTCATCCAGGTGATGAGCACGCCGGCCCACCTGCTGCGACCGTTCATCAGCTCCTTGCTCACCCCGGTCACCCTGATCGTGGCCACCTTCTTCTTCGACGTCCGCACCGCCCTGGTGCTCCTCGTCTGCGCACCCGTGCTGTACGCCGTCCAGCAGGGGAGCACGTCGCTGATGCGCCGCCTCGACCTCGGTCGTGACGCCGCGATCGGAGAGTCCGCCGACCGGGTGCTGGAGTACACCCGCAACCAGCCGGTCCTGCGGGCGTTCGGACGCACCGCGGAGGGCTACGGCGCGCTGGACGACGCCCTGGTGGCCGAGGCACGGGCCGACCGTCGGCTCATCGCGCGCGGCCTCCCCGGCCTGGTCTCCTTCACCTTCGCCACCCGGCTCGTCTTCGCCCTGCTGCTGGCCCTCGGCGTGTCCTGGCAGCTCGACGGGTCGCTCACCGTGCCCACACTGCTGGCTCTCCTGGTGCTGCTGGTCCGCCTGATCGACAGCGTGTCGTCCGCCGCCGAGGCCGGCGCCGGCATGCGCATCGCCCGCAACACCCTGGAACGACTGGGCGCGGTCCTCGACGAACCGCCCTTCCCCCAGCCCGCCGAGCCGCGGACGCCCCGTGACGCGAGCGTGGAGTTCACCGGCGTGACCTTCCACTACGACGGGGGTGAGGCCGGCGGGCGTGCCGTCCTGGACGACGTGACCTTCCGCCTGCCCGAGCACAGCATGACGGCGCTGGTGGGACCCTCCGGCGCCGGCAAGACCACGGTCGCCTCGCTGCTCGCCCGCTTCCGGGACACCACACAGGGCACCGTCCGCATCGGCGGCGTCGATGTCCGCGACATCACCGCCGAGGACCTGGCCGCACACGTCTCGCTCGTCTTTCAGGACGTCTACCTCTTCGACGGCACGATCGAGGAGAACGTCAGGATCGCCGCCCCGGACGCGGGCGCCGCCGAACTGGCCGAGGCCGCCGCCCTGTCCGGCCTGGACCGGGTGATCGAGGAGCTGCCCGACGGCTGGGACACCAAGGTGGGAGAAGGCGGCGCGAGGCTGTCCGGCGGACAGCGCCAGCGCGTGTCCATCGCCCGCGCACTGCTGAAGGACGCGCCGATCCTCGTCCTCGACGAGGCCACCGCCGCGCTCGACCAGGAGAACGAGGCGCTGTTCGCCGAGGCCGTGCGCACCCTCGCCGACCGCAAGACGCTGCTCGTCATCGCACACCGGCTCAGCACCGTCGTCCACGCCGATCAGATCCTGGTCCTGGAGGACGGCCGGATCACCGAGCGCGGCAGGCACGAGGACCTGGTCACCGCGGGCGGCACGTACGCCTCCTTCTGGCAGCGTCGGGCCCGCGCCCACGGCTGGCGGCTGGAGGGGGCACGGACATGAACCCGCACCCGGAAGCACCGATTCACCCGGATCCGGCGGACCCGGCAGCAGAGGAAGGGTACGACAGGATGAGCACCGGCCCCCGGAACATCTGGGACTCCTGGGCGCGCTCCGTGACGCCTCTCGGGCGCGCGAGCACCCTGGAACCCAGCCCCGACCCCGCGGCCGCCGTCACCCGTCTCGCGCAGGCACGCCTGGCCGACCAGTACGTGGTGTACGAGGCGGCAGGCGGCGTCTGGCGCTACGCGGCCGGTTCCGCCGTCAGTCTCACCGCACACGCGAACGCCGTCACCGCGCGGGCCGCCGGGCGTACCTGGACCTCCCGCACCGACGGCCGACCGCTGACCGCGTTCGCCGCCGCGCTCAGCGCCCTGTCCGCGACACACGGGGCGGCGGACGGGGGACGTCACTTCTACGGCTGGGCGGCCTTCGAACTCGCCCACCTCCTGCACGCCGACGCCGAAGCCGCCGGGGACCGTCCGCTGCTGCACGCCCTCGTCCCGGCCGTCGAGGTGACCTTCACCGAGGCGGAGACCGTGGTGCGAGCGGTGGACGAGGCATGGCTGCGCAAGGTCGCGGACCTGCTGGCCGAAGAGGCCGCCCAACAGCCGACACCGGACGCGATGACAGCGGAGGCAGCCGAACGCGTCATCACCGCGGGCACCGCCGCCTACGGCGGCGCGGTCGTCCGCACGATCGAGGACATCCGTGCCGGGCTCCTGGAGAAGGCCGTGGTCTCCCGGAAGGTCCCCCTGCCCGCCGCGCCGGCCGTCGACTTCGCCGCGACCTATCTCGCGGGGCGCCGGTCCAACACCCCGGCCCGCTCCTACCTGCTGGACCTCGGCGGCTACCGGGCGGCCGGGTTCAGCCCGGAAACCGTCCTGGAGGTCGCGGAGAACGGCCGGGTCAGCACCCAGCCCCTCGCCGGCACCCGCGCGCACGGCCTCGACCCGGCGGAGAACGACCGTCGCCGCGCGGAACTGCTCAGCGACCCCAAGGAGATACACGAGCACGTCGTGTCCGTACGCCTGGCCTGGGAGGAGATGGCGGCGGTGTGCCGGCCCGGCTCGGTCGTGGCCGAGGAGTTCATGACGGTCCGGCCGCGTGGGTCGGTGCAGCACCTGGCGTCACGGTTGGCGGGCCGGCTCCGCGAGGACGCCGGGCCGTGGGACGCCTTCGCCTCCCTCTTCCCCGCGATCACCGCCACCGGTGTCTCCAAGCGCGACGCCCTCCACGCCCTGGCCCGCCACGAGGACGTACCCAGGGGCCTGTACGGCGGCGCGGTCTTCCGGGGCAGCACCGCCGGAGCCCTGGACGCGGCCCTCGTCCTGCGCACCCTCGTCGGTGACGGCGACGAGACCTGGCTGCGTGCGGGCGCGGGAGTCACCGCCCACTCCAGCCCGGACCGGGAGACCGAGGAGACCTGCGAGAAACTGCGCAGCGTCGCCCCGCACCTGCGGTTCACCACGGACTGACGGGTGTGGCGCGACCGCGTCCTCCGTCGGACCGGTGCAGTCGAACTTCCTTTCCTGCCGCTAACGTCACCGCCTGTGGGCGTCGAATTCAGGGAATTGCTGTCCGAGCCGGGCAGTGGAAATCGTTATCGAATTCACGGCATCAAGGCGGCCGTTTGTCGTCGCGTGTCCTTCCGTGGCAGTCTTTTCCCGCGGGATGGAAAACGGAAATAAATTCGGAACCGCCGTCCTCGATGGCCGGCGGTCTGATCCGTGGAGATGGTGGCATGGCAACATCAGTGCAGCACCAGCCGCACCCCGGACACGATCACACGCACGGCGAGGCTGCGGGCACGTGGCGGTCCCGCACGGTGACCACGTGGACTACGTCCACGACGGCCACCGACACGCGGCGCACAGCGGCCACTGGGGCGACCACTGATCTTTCGGCGCGCCTGAACCCGTGCGATGACAGAAATGCACCCTCGGAAACGGGGGTGCATTTCTGCTTTCTGCGCTCTCCTGGACCGGCTTACCTGCTCACCGGCTTGAATACGGAAGCAGCGCCATCTCCCGGGCGTTCTTGATTGCCGTCGCGATCTGCCGCTGCTGCTGGGCCGTGACGCGGGTGACGCGCCGGCTGCGGATCTTGCCGCGGTCGGAGATGAACTTCCGCAGCAGGTCGGTGTCCTTGTAGTCGATGTAGGTGATCCCGGCCGCGTCGAGCGGGTTGGGGCGGGGCTTCAGGGGCTTGCGGGGGCCTTGGCGAGAGGGCATGTGGGCTCCTTCTGTGCGGGGTGGACGGGCCGCTTCATGCGACGGGGTCGAGGAGGGCGTCGAACGCTGCCGGGAGGCGCTTCCACGCCTCACGTCCCGCTGCGTACTCGGCGTCGGTGAGCAGGCAGGACTCGAGGACGCGCTCGAGTCCGTCGTGGTCGAGTCCGGGTGAGGTGAAGACGAGGTGCTGGCAGCGGTCACCGTGCTCGGGGTGCCAGTCGAGAGCTGCGGCTGCCCGGCGGACGGGCGGCTCCATCTCCCAGGCGGCGTCGGGTAGAGAGGCGAGCCACGGTCCGGCGCTCTCGACACACAGGGCCCCGCCGGCGGCGTCCCAGGCCAGCAGGGTGTCGGGGCGGTCGGCAAGCCAGAACCGTCCGCGGCTGCGGGCGGCGGCGCAGCAGAGATCCTCCAGCGCCTGGAAGAGACGCTCGGGGTGGAACGGCCGGTGGCGCCGCCACACGAAGGTGGTGACGCCCGCTTCCTCTGCGTCCTGAGGGAGGAGGGCGCAGGCCGGGTGCTGGGCTGCCGCGGCCGCCTCGGCGTCGAAACGTGCGAAGGCCAGCTCCGCGACTTCCGGGGAGTCCGCATGGACCCGGTGTGCGGTGGGGTGGAGCTGGGTGAGGAGGGCGCGATCCCCGTCGTCGGCTTCCGGGCTCTCCGCGATGGCGAGCACCGGGGCGTACTCCAGTTGCCTGGCCCAGGTGTCACCGACGGTGCGCCGGTCGCCGGCCGCGGCCGCGAGCCCCACCTCGGCCAGGTCGTCGCCGTTGCCGAGACAGGGGAGAACGAGCGCCGGGTCCACCGCCGTGATCACGTTGGTGAGCCGGATCGCGTCGCCGCCGTGGTGGACGACGACCTCGGCCATCCCCCTGGGCTCGACGGAGTCCCACAACTCGACGACGGCCAGGCGGGTCAGACCCGCGTCGGCGAGCCGTTCCAGTTCGGGAACCAGGTCTTCGCGCAGCGCGCAGCACGCGCAGTCGTTCGCCAACGGGGCCTCGCCGCGGGACACCTCGCCGGAGGCGTCGCGCACTTGCCGCAGGACCGTGCCGTGCTCTGCGGCCGTGGACAGGTCGTGGTGCAGGGCGACGCTGCCGGGGACGGAGCACAGAAGGTGGTCCACGACCTGTCGGCGCGCCTCCGAGTGCAGCCCGCCGACTATGACGACGGGCAGTCGGGTCTCGTCCTGCATCACTTGGCTCCGCGTCGTCCGAAGCGGCGCTCGAAGCGCTCGACCCGCCCGGCAGTGTCCAGTACGCGGGCGGTACCCGTGTAGAAGGGGTGGCTGACGTTCGAGATCTCGACGTCGACGACCGGGTAGGTGTTGCCGTCCTCCCAGTCGATGGTCTTGTCGCTGGTCATGGTGGAACGGGTGAGGAACGCGTGGTTCGCAGTGCGGTCGCGGAAGACGACGGGGCCGTACGAGGGGTGGATTCCGGGCTTCATGGGGGCTTCCTCGGGTCTGGGGTCGCAGTGGTGGAGCGGCGGCGTCTCAGCGTTCCTCGCGGAAGTCGACGTGCTGCCGGGCGATGGGGTCGTACTTGCGCAGGATCAGGCGGTCCGGGTCGTTGCGGCGGTTCTTGCGGGTGACGTACGTGTGGCCGGTCCCGGCCGTGGAGCGGAGCTTGATGATCGGGCGTACCTCGTTGCGGGCCATGAGGGGTACTATATGGGAATGGTTTCCATTATCAAAAAGTGGCCGTCCGGCGAGAGGGAGCAGCACCTTGTCCGCCCACTGCCAACTGACCGGCGCCAAGCCCGGCTTCGGCAACACCATCTGCTGGTAGGGGAGCGGCAACTGCGCCAGCAGAGGCGCGGGCAGGCTGGTGAGCGTGTGGGAAGCCGCCGTCTCGGTGCCGGGACGCCAGTGGGCCAGTTGGGCCCCTACGTCTGGGCAGTACCAACGCATGCGGGCCTCGACCCGGCTGAGCGCGTCGTGCTGCCCTGGGTGTCGAAGAAGCCGGGGCCCGCGGTGTCGAGGGCGAGCAGGGGGCCGGGGAAGCGGTCGGCGAGCAGATCGACGACCTGGTGGACGGCAGCCCCATCGAAGTGGGGAAGTACGGCCTCGGCGAGGAACAGGTAGGGCCCGTCCGTACCCGAGGTCACCTCGGCGGCCCACGCCTCGTCGGTCACGGAGGGCGCGATCATGGTCCGCCGAGCGGTGTCCTTGAGCTTCCTGGGGTGAGCCTGGGCCGCCCGGGAGCCGTCCGGTCTTCTCCGCGCACAAGGCCATTTCCTTCGCAGCGCCTCGACCGCCCCGCCGCCGTTCACGGTTCTACTGCCACAGACCGCGAAGTTCACCGTTCGGCCGCATCGACACCGACCCTCATGCGGCCTGCGGCCGGGCGGTCCGAAGTGTCGTCCCGGTGATGCTCCGGTGTGCGGACGGTCACAGCGATTCGCAGTCCGTGACGCGCCTGAGGCGATGACGGGGCTGATCGCCGACGTCATGGGTGCGTGATCCACGTCGACGTCCGCCCGCGGTCATCGAACGCGCGGGTCGGGGGAGAGTGCCATGGGGGAGACCTGATGTGCCAAGGTGCCGGTATGGCGTGGAATGGTGAGGAGTACCAGGCCCGGTTCGACAGGATCGCGGCCGAGGGCGGGGATGTGCACGGCGAAGCCGCGTTGGTGCGTGCTCTGGAGCCGTCCAGTGTCCTCGACGCGGGATGCGGCACGGGCAGGGTGGCGATCGAACTGGCGAGGCACGGGATCGACGTGGTGGGAGCGGACCTCGATTCCTCGATGCTGGCCACGGCCCGGCAGCTCGCTCCCGAGATCACCTGGCACCTGAGCGATCTGGCCGATCTGGATCTCGGGAGGCCCTTCGACGTGGTGGTGATGGCGGGCAACGTCCCCCTGTTCACGCCGCCCGGAACGGAACCGGCCCTGGTCGCCGGAGTGGCTGCACACGTCCGCCCGGGAGGCCGGCTGGTGGCAGGGTTCTCCCTGGACCGGGGGTACACACTGGACGCTTACGACGCACACTGTGCCGCGGCGGGCCTCACTCTCGAAAGGCGCTATGCGACATGGTCCCGCGAGCCCTATGACGGTGGGGCGTACGCGGTCTCGGTTCACCACCGGCCCTGACGCTTCGGTCACGCCCCCGAGCTCGCAGCCTCGCAGGGAGCCGGCTCGTGGAGCCCGGGACTGCGGACCGGCACCTGTCAGCACTGCGGCGGTTCACCTGCCGCCATGCGGGTGACCCGTTGGCGTGGTACCGGTACTCGGCCCGTGCCGCGGCCAAACCTGGTCCGCGAGCCCTCGGCTGCGGCGCGGTGCGAGGCCGACCGCAGCGGGAAGAGAAGGTGGCGCTGCGTTCGGAGGCTCCACCGGGACCACGAGCCTGCCGCGCCCGGCCGGGACGCGGACCAGGGCCGAAGAGGCCACACGGCGACAGAAACGGGAGACGACGTGGCGGACAACAATCTGCATCCCGCGCTGCGGGCCGTATCCGCCATCGCCGGCGGTGTGCTGGTCGCCGTGGGTCTCGTCCTGCTCGTCCTTCCCGGCCCCGGACTGCTGCTGGTGTTCGCCGGCATGGTGCTGCTCGCCCGCGCCGTCCCCGCCCTGCACCGCCACTTGGAACCGGTGCGGGTCCGCGCCATGCGGGCCGCCGAGGAGAGTGTGTCGTCCAGCTGGCGGATCGTCGGCTCGACGCTGGCCGGCCTCGGGCTGATCGGCGCGGGCGTCGCCTGGGGTCTGGTGCCGCAACTGCCGTTCGCTGGCTGGAGCACCGGAGGAAGCCTGATCGCTTCCGGCATCGTGCTCTTCGTGCTCCTCGCCTGGAGCTACCGCCGGCTGCGACGTCCGGGCGTGTGATCGCCACGCTGCCCTTCGACTTCGACACGGAAGGCCGGATCCCGACCATCCCCGACAAGCTCCACGCCGTCGCCGTCACCGCCCGGGAGCCGCCTCATGGAGGTGCCAGGAGGCGAGCGGACACGGGGATTCGCGAACGGGTGGCCGTAGGTGGGGCCGGACGCGTGTTGTGCGTGCATGCACCCGGGTGGCAGCACGGCCGTTCGCCGTCCCCCGGCGTGTGTACTGCATCGAGGATCACGTCGTCCTGCGAAGATGACGGGCGTGGGCAGGAGGGGATCGCTGAAGCGACGCTCCTGGCCGCGGCCGGTGCACCGGGGTTCGGGTGCACAACGGGCGCCGCACTCGAGCTCTTCGACGCGGCCGGCGGTGCGCCCGTGCAGACAGCGCCCGAGGTCGTCGATGACGTCCGACGTGACGCGACGCCGGGCGATGTTCCGAGGAGGGACTCCCGATGACGGACTACTACGATCTGGGCCGCTACACCCGGCCGGTCTCGACCGGGACGAGAGAGGCGCAGACCTGGTTCGACCGCGGCCTGTTGTGGAGCTATGCCTTCAACCACGAGGAGGCGATCGACTGCTTCGAGCGGGCCCGCGAGCTCGACCCGGAGTGCGCCATGGCTTCCTGGGGCATCGCCTACGCCGTGGGGCCCAACTACAACAAGCCCTGGGAACGCTTCGACCCGGCCGATCTCGAGACGAGCGTTTCCCGGGCGTTCGAGGCGACTGCCCGGGCGGAACGTCTCGCGGGTGGGGCCACGCCTGTCGAGCGAGCGCTCATCGGCGCGCTCCGGCATCGCTGTCCTCAGCCGGAACCGGTGTCGGACCCCTCGGTATGGAATCACCGTTACGCCGAGGCGATGCGCACGGTGTACGGGGAACATACCGACGACCTCGACGTGAGCACGCTGTTCGCCGACGCGCTGATGAACCTCACCCCGTGGCAGATGTGGGACCAGCGCACCGGTCAGCCGGCCCCGGGATCATTTGCCCTGGAGGCGCGTTCCGTGCTCGAGCACGCGCTGGAACTGCCGGGCGGCCCGGATCACCCGGGCGTGCTGCACATGTTCATCCACCTGATGGAGATGTCGTCCGCGCCGGAGCAGGCCCTGCCAGTGGCCGATCGATTGCGCGACCTCGTCCCCGACGCCGGTCATCTGCAGCACATGCCCACGCATCTGGACGTCCTTTGCGGTGACTACTCGCGCGTGGTCTCCTCCAACACGCGTGCTGTCGAGGCGGACGAGAAGTTCGTGACGCGTTCCGGCCCGATCAACTTCTACACGCTCTACCGCTGCCACAACTATCACTTCAAGGTCTACGGCTCGATGTTCCTCGGGCAGCGGGCCGTCGCGTTGCAGACGTGCAGTGAACTGGAAGCGGCAGTTCCTGAGGAGCTCCTCCGTGTCGAGGCGCCACCGATGGCGGACTGGCTCGAGGGCCTCCTTCCCCTGCGCATGCACGTGCTGATCCGCTTCGGCATGTGGCAGGAAATCATCGACGCAGAACTGCCGAGGGAGTCCGAGCTCTACTGCGTGACCACGGCGATGATGCTCTATGCGAAGGCAGTCGCCCACGCCGCCGTCGGCCAGGTGGGGATGGCCGAGACGCAGCGGGGGCTCTTCAGGGAGGGGGTGGAGCGTGTCCCGGAGTCGCGCATGCTCTTCAACAACACCTGTCAGGACATCCTCGCGGTGGCGGCCGCGATGCTGGAGGGCGAGGTGGAGTACCGCAAGGGGAACACCGACCAGGCCTTCGCCGCGCTGCGGCGGTCGATCGAACTCGATGACGGCCTTCCCTACGACGAACCCTGGGGGTGGATGCAGCCGACCCGGCACGCCTACGGGGCGCTGCTGCTGGAGCAGGGCCATGTCGAGGAAGCCGAGGCGGTGTACCGAGCCGACTTGGGCCTGGACGGCACCATCCCACGGTCCCAACAGCACCCGGGAAACGTCTGGAGCCTGCGTGGCTACCACGAGTGTCTGGCTCGGCAGGAGCGCACGGGAGAGGCCGCCCTCATCGAACAGCAGTTGCGCCTCGCCCAAGCCAGGGCCGACATCCCGGTCGACGTCTCGTGCTTCTGCCGACTGTCGGCTGTCAGCGAATCCCTGTGACGATGGGTACAGAACGAGGACCCCAGAACATGACCAGCGTTCGATAGACATGAAACAGCCCGTCACCGTGAGCAGCCGGATGTCATGTTCACGTGACTAACACTGTTACGATCGAGGGTTGTACCTGTCTCCAGACCTTCCCAGGGAGCGCATCGTGCATCGTCGTCGCCATCTTCCGCGCCGAGCCACGAGATCGATGGCCGCTCTGGGGTTCGCGTGTGCGCTCTTCGTGACCGGTTGCGGCGGCGACGGAGGGCACAAGGGCGGGGACGAGAAGATCGCGGGCGCGGACGGGGGAGAGAAAGGGGTGGAGTCTTCCCCTGCTGAGGATTCGCCGGCCGCTCAGGCGCCGAAGTTCAACTTTCCCGACGATCTCAAGTTGGACTTCGAGGACGTGCGGTCAGAGGACCCCGGCAAAGACGAGGTCCTGCAAGCCACGGAGTATGCCGCGAAGGCACGTGTCGAGGCGTACACCAAGGCGGATCCGGCGACGAAGAACATGGTCAGGTACTGGAAGCATCCCGCGCTTCAGTACTGGGGCAAGGACATCACGAGGTTCGCGGAGGACAACAGGACTTTCACCGGCTCTCTCCGCTACTACGACTTCGAGGTCACCGACCTGACGAAGAAGGGCGCATGGGTGCGGTACTGCGAGTCGCAGCGCAACGCCTTCGCCAAGGACAAGAAGTCGGGGAAGACACTCAAGACGGAGCCCAGCAAGGACGACTTCGTCGCCTGGAAGGCCGGGCTGGTCAAGAGCGACGGCGAGCAGTGGCGGGTATCGCAGACGCAAGCGACCAAGGGGGCCGCGGAATGCCAACCGTGAGCAGACGTACAGGACGCACGTGCATGGCGACAGCGGGAACCACAGTCCTTCTGCTGGCCGTGGCGTCCCCGGCACATGCGGGCGTGGGAGACGGGCAGGGCGGCACGGTGGTGGAGGAGAGGCCCACCCCGGAGAGCGACGGAAGTGACACCGTGGGCATGCACATCGCCGTGCACGGCAACGCTCCCGCCTCCGGCACGCCGATGGCGCCCGCCACCGCAGCGAACTGGAAGCCTCCGGCGTGCTGGTACGAACCGATGTGGAAGCCGAAGGCGTACAAAGAGGCACTGCGGACGGAGAGCCCCACCCCGCAGGTGCTGGGCGACTACGCGTAGGAATACCAGGCGTACCAGAAGAAGCGGGAGAAGCAGAACTACAACATCGGCAAGAAGGGCCTGTGGTGGTCCTTGCACTATGAGACAGGCAAGGACGACGCAGAATGCTTGGCCAAGGAACGCGAAATCTGGGTACCCAAGGGGAACCCCCCGGAAGACCCGGCAGCCATCGATCCGCAGATGCTCGCCGGAATCGCGTACGACAACACCAGGCTCCCCACGCCCCCGGTGAAGCTGAGCCCCGGCCCGGGCCGCCAGGTGGTGAATCTGGAGACCCGGATTGTCTTCAAGAAGCCACTGAACCGGGTGTGGGTGACCGCCGGAATCGATCACCTCGGTGTCGACATTGCGGCGACCACGGTGGCCACTCCCAAGGCCCTCACCGTGAAAGCGGGTACGGACCACGCCGAACCGAAGTCGTGCACATACAACCTGTCCAAAGCCCATGGGGGCTACCAGGTCGACTCCACGGACGCGGACTGCAACATCACGTACAAGCGCTCCTCCGGCAAGGGCGGCACCTACACCTTCTCCGCCTCTGTTGTGTGGGAGGTCACCTGGACCGACTCCGCCGACCCGGACGGTCAGCCGGTAGCTGAGCCCGCCCTGCCCGACGGCAACTCCGTCTACGAACAAGCCGTCACTGTCAAGGAAATACAGTCCATCGTCCGGGACTGAGAGAACCCTCCTCCCGTTCTGCGGCCGGATCGGGACGGCCTTGCGACGGGCCGCCGGGCGGAAGTCGCCCCGCCTACCGTTTTGTCCAGGCGCTCGACCGCTCCAATGCCAAGATCCGCGCGCTCGTCGAGCAGGCCATGGCCGCCCTCAAGACACCTGTCATCGCCACTGGCAAGCCGCCGGCGCCGCACCTGTCGGCCCCCCGGAGGAGCCCGGCGTCGCGCGCCATGGACCGGCAAGCGGTCCGGAATCATCCGGAACCTCAGGAAGAGGAGGGTCCGACCAGGTCGGCCAGCGCGGCGAGCGCCTGAGTGCCCACCAGATCCCCCGGCAGCAACGGTACGTCGAGCAGCGGTACTTCAACCTGCTGCCGCAGTCGGACGAGGTGCTGGTCCTCCTGCTCCCGGCGCCGGGCGAGCACCTCACCGGCATCCGCGGGAGAACGGCGGTTGGCGACGAGTGCGGCCACCTCGACGCCGAGGCCGGTGAGCTTCTCGTACACCTCCATGGTCTCGGCAATCGGGAGCAACTCGGCGGTCAGCACGACCACGAACCCTGACTGCGCCGAGTCCGTCACCACCTCGCGCAGCCGGGAGAACCGGTTGCGTCGGCGCAGCAGGATCCGGCGCAGGTCGGCGTCGCGGTCCGACTGCTCGCCGCCGCCGAGGCCGCGCACCGCGGCGCCGAACCGCTCGGACCGGTCACGGTTGGCCAACAGGGTCTCGGTCCAGGAGGTGAGCTGTTCGGGCAGCGCGAGCAGCCGCAGCGTGTGGCCGGACGGGGCGGTGTCGAAGACGACCAGGTCGTACGCCTCCTCCCCGAGCTCCACCGCCTCGGCGATCCGCTCCAGCACCGCCGACTCGTGGGTGCCGGGTGCCAGCCGGGCCAGCTCGAGGTGCCGGGCGGCCGGTGCGTGCATCCGCTCGGGCAGCAGCCGCCGCATCGTCCCGGCGACCGCGGACAGGTGTTGCTCGACCGTGCGTTCGGGGTCGATCTCCAGCCCGTCGACGTAACCCGCCGTCCCGGCCCCGGGGGCGAGGTCCCCGGGGCCGGCGAGGCGCGTGGGCTCGTCGCCCACGAGGCGGTCCCAGAGGTGGCCGAGGTTGTGGGCGGGATCGGTGGAGACCAGCAGCACGCGGGCGCCCGCCCTGGCACGGCCGAGGGCGAGCGCCGCGGCGATGGACGTCTTGCCCACCCCGCCCTTGCCGCCGACGAAGACGACCCTGCGCGGGGTGATGAGATCTAGCAGCACCCGACATGCTCCAGGGGCGAGCGGTCCATGCCCATCCGGCGGTGCCAGGCGTGGAAGTCCTCATAGAGGGCGGGCATCAGCTCGACGGTGTAGTACGCCGCCGGGTCGGGCACTCCCAGCGCCTCCGCGAGGACGACCATCCGGAAGAGGTCGTCCTCCTCGCGCCGGGCGCGGGCGAAAGTGCGCCGGTAGGGGCCGGCGTAGAACTCCTCCAGCCCGGCCCGGAACGAGGTCCAGCGGGACGTCACCCCGTCACCTCGGTTTTCTCCGCCGTATCGGCGTCGGGGGCCTCCGCCGGTTCCTGGGATGCCCGCCGCATCGCGACGATCGCCTCGAAGGCGACCCACACGGCGGCGACGATGATGACGACGTCGATGGTCAGCAGCAGCCAGTCCCGGGCGTCGTAGAGGTCGCCGAGCTGGGCGAGCGCGGCCCAGAACGCCATCACGAACACGACTGCGAGCGGCACGAGCGCAGGAGCCGGGTTGCGACGCTTGCGGATCAGCATGACCGCGACGATGGACAGGGTCAGGGAGGCCAGCAACTGGTTGCTGGTGCCGAACAGCGGCCAGATCCGGAGGCCGCCGGCGCCATCGGCGCCCTGGCTGAAGGTGAGTCCCATACCGGCGGCGAGCGCGATGAGGGTGCCGACGCCATTGCTGATCTTCAACTTTGCGACCTCGCCGGCCTCCTGGACGACGAAGCGCAGCAGGCGCATGCCGGTGTCCATGGTGGTGGCGGCGAACAGGATCGCCATGGTGGCCAGGACCGTCGAGCTCAGCGAAGCCGACAGGCCCAGGCCGCTGTTGACGATCTCGCCGCCGCCCGTGACGAACGCCCCGACGCCGCCCTCGCCGAAGGCGGTGTAGACGGCCTTCCAGTCGGCCATGGTGCGGTAGCCCGCGATGGCGGCGATGATCGCGCCGAGCGCGAGCATGCCCTCGCCGACCGCGCCGAAGTAGCCGACGAAGCGGGCGTCGGTCTCCTTGTCCAACTGCTTCGAGGTGGTGCCCGAGGAGACCATGCCGTGGAAGCCGGAGATCGCGCCGCACGCGATGGTCACGAAGAGCAGCGGCAGAAGGTCCGGGGTGCCCGCGGGCACGGCGTCGTTGAAGGCCGGGGCGACGACCGTCGGAGCGCTCAGCAGCACTGCGACGAACAGGATGCCGAGCCCGACGAAGAGCTGGACGCCGTTGATGTAGTCACGCGGCTGGAGCAGCACCCACACAGGCAACAGGGAGGCTATGCCGGCGTAGACGAAGAGGGCGACGATCCAGAAGGTCGCCGGGGACATGCCCAGGATCGGGTCGGGCAGTTCCACAGGAACGGCGTCACCGAGGAGGATCAGGCCGTAGAGCGCCGCGACGCCCACCACGGTGACCAGGCCGAGGCTCATCCTGTAGCGGTACACCGCCTGGCCGACCAGCAGCGCCACCGCGACCGCGCCCCAGGCGGGGATCACCGCCGAGGGAGTGGAGATCAGCAGGTCCTTGATGACCACCGCGAAGGCCGCGATCACCATCAGGAGCAGCAGGAAGATCACGACGAGGAAGAGGTTCGCGCCCCGGGCGCCGATGTAGCGGCCGGAGAGCGTGCCCATCGAGCGGCCCTTGTTGCGTGCCGAGGCCCACAGCGCACCCAGGTCGTGCATGCCCGCGAAGAAGACCGTGCCGAGGGTGACCCACAGGAACGCGGGCACCCAGCCCCAGATCACGGCGACTGCGGGGCCGACGATCGGCGCTGCTCCCGCGACCGAGGTGAAGTGGTGACCCCACAGCACGAACTTGTTGGTCGGGACGTAGTCCACGCCGTCCTGCAGCTCGTGCGCGGGTGTCTTGAAGGACGCGTCAAGTTTGTAGACCCGGTTGCCCAGGAATTTCGAGTAGAAGACGTATCCGCCCGCGAATATCGCAAGGCCGATCAACAGCAGCGGAAGTGCGTTCATGCGAGACGCTCTCTGGGTTCTGGGAGATTGAGCCGTTGCCCTGCACGGCATGTGCACCTGGCAGGGAGACAGCGTGGACGGTGGAGCGTGGCCCTCCTCGACCGAGCGATGCCGGCGACCGGAACGGGGCATCGGGTACCTTCGCCCGCTTTGCCTGGCTCGGCGGTGTACCCGGTCACGGCGTGCTGCGCCCGGGCGGCGACTGTGCCGCGGCGGTGGCGGAGCTCTCCCGTCACGACACACGCCTGTTCGGTCAGCGCCCGGCTCGGCGTGAGTCCGTACCCGCTGTCGGCCAATGGTGCCCCCTGACTTCCTGCGTGGATGCCGCGGGCCGGCCGCCCGGCGGTCTGCTCAGGAGTTGTCGGGGGTTCCGATTCGGTTGACAGGAGATTTCCTCGAGTTTCAGGTGGCGGGTCCTGTCGTCACGGACACGCCCCGCTGTACCGGCCGGCGACCGTTGTGCCGGGGCCGGAGAACCTCCTCGACGGCCCTGGTCACAAGCAGCGCGACGCACACACCGGACGCCACTGCCCCCGTTTCACTCCGCGGCGCCCCCGCTCCGATGTGCCCGCTGGTCACGCCGCCACAGCTGGTAGGCAATCATCGTCAGCACTGCGGAAAGCGGCACCCACAGCAACTGGTACCAGTAGAAGAACGGGATGCCCATCAGGGCGGGGTCGGTTCTGGCGTAGGAGCCGACCCACAGCATCGCCACGAACGGGGCGATGAGACACAGGGCGATCACCACCCGGGCCGGCGTGATCACCGCCGGTCTCGTTCGAGGCCTCCCCGGCATACGGCGGCTCCATTCTTCGCCGACTACGCGAATACAGCAGGACATCGAAGTGACGGTTCCGCCCCGGCGAACCTCTTCGGCGAACGAGGCATTCCCCGCGTCCGTACGGTGCGCGGTCGGCGCCGTGGGCGGCGTCCTCATGGGGGAGTCGCCCCGCCGTCGGAACCGGCCGAGCGGTCACACGGTTGAGGCGCAGGGCACGAGGCAGTCGGGAAGGGTTCGCGGGAGGGACGCGAGGGTTCCGCTGGTGGGCCCCGCACCGGAAAACACGACCCCCCGGTCCGAGGGCGTCCGATTCAGCACCCACAGGCCGATCAGCGTGGCCAGTGTGAAGACGACCGCGATGAGCATCGCGAGGAGGAGTCTGCGCCGACGCTCGCGGCGCAGCCAGTCGCCGCGCGCAGTGCTGTAGGCGTCGGGGGCGCCCCGCACCTCGTCCGCGAGCGCGGCCAGGGCCTTGCCCAGCTCCCTCTCCGTTCGGTCGGGACTGGTGTCGTTCATTTCCGGGCCTCCATCGCCTGGGTCAGCGCTCCGATACCGCGCGCCGTATGCGTCTTGACGGATCCGGAGGAGATTCCCATCGCAGCGGCGATCTCGCTCTCCTTCAGCCCGAGCCAGTGCCGCAGCACCAGCGCCTCACGCTGCCGGGCCGGGAGCTGCCGCAGCGTGTCGATCAGCACACGCTGATCGTCGCGCAGCAGCGCGGTGCTCTCGGCCGAGGCGACCAGCTCGTCGGGCGATCTCACCGCGTGCTTGCGTGCCATTTGCAGATGGCGTATCCGCATCCGCGTCAGGTTGCAGACCGTGGAGCGCAGATAGGCCTCAGCCGCCGCAGTGTCCCGCAGCCGTCGCCATCTGCGGTAGATCTGGTAGTAGGCCTCGGCCACCACGTTCTCCGGATCGTCAGCTCCCAGCAGCACGGCGAGTCGCAGCATCGGGGTGTAGTGCAGTTCGAACAGCCGAGCCACACCGGCCTCCCTCTCCGCGTCGGCGGGGTCGTTGATCGTCGGGGCGAGTGCGTCGGCCGGAACGGCGGGCTGCGGCACGGGCACAGGGAGGCCGGATCTGTGTCTCATGGGTTGTTCGCTCCCGTCTCGGGGCGCCGCCTGACGGTCAGACGCGGGGGCAGGTCGGTGAGGTCGGCGCCGCGCGGGACGCGGAGACGTTCGAGAGCGATACTCCCGGCCACTGCGACAGTCAGATTGAGCAGCAGCGCGACGAGTCCGACGTATATCTCCAGCGGTCCGGCATCCGTGCCGAGTGGCACGATGGGCGAGAACCCTTCCCGCACCACGAGGAACGTCCCGGCCACCATGCCCACGCCCCACCCGGCAAGGAGGGCCCGGGGGTGCAGCCATCGGGTGTACAGCCCCACAGCCACGGCCGGGAAGATCTGCAGGATCCAGACCCCGCCGAGCAACTGGAGGTTGACGGCGTCCTGATCGCGCAGCCCGAACACGAACGCCACCGCGCCCACCTTCGCGGTGAGCGACACCAACTTGGCTATGCGTACCTGTCGCTTGGGCGTAGCCGTCGGATGGACGTACTCGACATAGACATTGCGGACAAAGCTGGTCGCGGCTGCGATCGACATCACCGCAGCCGGGACAAGCGCCCCCACGGTGATCGCTCCGAACACCAGCCCGGCCAGCGGTCCCGGCATCAGCCGGTCCACCAGCATCGGCACGGCCGCCTCGGCCGCGCCCTCCGGTGCCCGCACCCCCACCGCGAGCGCAGCGATCCCCAGGAACCCGAAGAGCGCGAGCAGCCCGGTCCACGCGGGCAGCGCCACGGCGGTCTTGCGCAGGGTGCGCGAACCGTCGGAGGCGAAGCCCGCCGTGAGCACATGTGGGTACATCAGCAGGGCGAGCGCGGAGCCCAGGGCGAGGGTGGCGTAGGCGGGCTGATGAGCGGGGCTGAGGAGCAGCGCGGGAGAACCCAGCCGCTGGGCGGCGCCCTCGAAGACCGCACCCGGACCGCCGAGCCGCACCAGGACCAACCAGGTCACAGCGGTCAGTGAGACGAAAACGGCTAGCGCTTTCAGCGCGGAGATGACGGTGGGCGCCCGCAGTCCGTGCCGGTAGGTCGCCACCGCGAGCCCGGCGAACAGGGCCACCATCACCAGATCGCCGGTCGCGCCCGCCGGGTACATGCCGCCGGCTGTCAGCACCGCGCGTATGCCCAGTAGCTGCAGCGCCAGATACGGCATCGTCGCGAGGATCCCGGTCAGCGCGACCACCAGGGCCAGTGGTGCGGATCCGTACCGTCCGCGCACGAAGTCGGCGACGGTGATGTAGCCGTGTCGGCGGGCTACCGTCCACAGCCGGGCGAGCAGGACGAAGACGAGCGGGCAGACGAGTACCGTGTAGGGCACTGCGAAGAATGCGGGCGCGCCGTTGCCGTACGCCAGTCCTGGTACGGCGGTGAAGGTGTAGGCCGTGAAGATCGTGCCGCCGAGCAGCACCCAGGTCCACAAAGGTCCGAGGCTCCGGTCGGCCAGCGCCCAGCCCTCCAGGGACGGAAGCCGGTCGTTGGGACGCAGGCGGCGCGCGGTGACCGCGAGCAGCGACGCCCCGGCGAGCACCGCGAGAAACGTCGCAGTCATGGCTGTACCGGCCATGGGTCACCGTCCTTGGTGTGCCTGTTCCCTTGCGCAAGAGTTGCACGGGCCGCCGGACCGGAGGACAGGGACCGAAATCCGCCGGAAATGTACTGTCAACCCTGCCGGCGGGTGGAGAGCTCCTGCACGGGCCTACAGCGGCCAGGAGAGGATCGTAGGCCATAGCACGAACCGTGCGTCACCGGCTACCGTGCGTCGCGATCTCCGGTCTGCTTCACAGGGGACCTTCCGTTTCCCCTCCGCCGGACCAGACCACTGGCACATGCGAACCGGTTCACGGATCTCCGGTGGTCCTCGAGCGCGGTGTATCGCATATCCGGGCACCTCGGGGGCGCGGACCCTGCGCCGCGGAGATATTGCGTTCTCGCAGGTCGCGCGGTGTGCTTTCGCTGTCGAAGCTCGCGCGAGCCGCCTTCGTCCGGTACTCAAACTCCAAAGCTTGCGCACAAATTGCACACACCCCCTCTTCAGGTGGCGCTTGATGGTCTACATTGACCGTGCTTCAGATGTTTGGACACGGGGCGACAAATGGTGATCTAACGGTCCGATGTTTCGGGCAGCCATTGGTCGTATCCCTGCGCCGGACACAGAGGCGCTCGGCTCCGGGATCCCGAGCCGGCACCGCGGGTGCGGGGAGCATCCGGCGGTTCCGCGGGGTCCTGTGCCACCAGGGAGCCGGGTGGGGAGAAGGGGGATACGCCACCGCCCGGCGTGGTGTTCACGTACGGCCTGCGACGGCGGGAGTGCGTGCGCCCGGGCGGGAGCGTTCCCGGGGAAAGGAACAGCGCGGCGCGGGGGCGGATGTCTCCCGGGGAACAGTGATGGGCGAACAGGTCGAACCACTGGCGAGCTGGGGGATTCTGTGCGGCAGGGGGAATTGGTCGACCCGTTACCGTCGGCGCTCGGGCGTCCGGCGGAGGGGGCAGTCAGCCGGCCCGCGAGCGACTGGGAGCAGCGGTACCGCCGTACCGTGATCACCAGCGACACCGTGGTGACCGCCGTTGTGGCGGCGGCGATCGGCATCTTCTTCGGGGCCCGGGACGCGGCCAACTGGCATGAGAAGTGGAGCATCCTCGCGCTCGGCACCGAACTGCTGGTGCTGGGGGCCCTCGCGGTGAGCCGGGCGTGGGCTCCGGCCGTGCTCGGCCAGGGTGCCGAGGAATTCCGCCGGCTCGGACGCTCGCTGTTCACGGCGGTCGTCGTGCTGGCGCTCGGCGGGATAGCCCTGACCTCGCGCAACATCAAACTCTGGATCTTCGTCGCCATCCCCGCGATCGCGCTGCTCACCATGATCGCGCGGTATCTGCTGCGCCTCTCGCTGCACCGGCAGCGGATGGCGGGCAGATGCCTGCGGCCGGTGCTGGCCGCCGGGAGCCCGGACACCGTGCGCGATCTGATATCCCGGGTCCGCAAGTTCCCGCACCTCGGCTGGCGGGTGGAGGCGGTGTGCACGCCGGACGGACTCGGACTGCACGGTGACCACCTGGACGGAGTGCCCGTCGTCGGCCGGCTGGCCGACCTCGCGGGCCACGTCCGCCGGGACGGCTACCGCGTGGTCGCGGTCACCCCGGACCCGCACTGGTCGCCCGAGCAGTTGCAGCGGCTGGCCTGGAACCTCGAGGGCAGCGACGCCGAGATGGTCGTGGCCCCCGTGCTGATGGAAGTAGCGGGCCCGCGGCTGCACGTCGACGCGGTGCTCGGGATACCGCTGTTACGGGTCAGCATGCCGACCTTCACCGGGGGCCGCCGGGCCGTCAAAGAGGTCGTCGACAAGATGGGTGCGACGCTGCTGCTGGTGCTGTTCGCGCCGCTGATGGTGCTCGTCGGGCTCCTGGTGCTGGCGGAAAGCCGAGGCGGCGCGTTCTACCGGCAGCGCAGGGTCGGCAAGGACGGCCGGGAGTTCACCATACTGAAGTTCCGCACCATGGTCGCCGGGGCCGACCGGGCACGCGCCGAGCTGGCCGACCGGAACGAGGGCGCCGGGCTGCTGTTCAAACTCCGCCGGGATCCACGGGTCACCCGGCTGGGAGCGGTGCTGCGCCGGTACTCGATCGATGAACTCCCGCAGCTGTTCAACGTACTGGCCGGATCCATGTCGCTCGTCGGTCCGCGGCCTCCGCTGCCGGAGGAGTCCGCCGCCTACGACCCGGACATCAGGCGGCGGCTGCTGGTCAAACCCGGGCTCACCGGCCTGTGGCAGATCAGCGGGCGCAGCGATCTGCCGTGGGAGGAGGCGGTCCGCCTCGACCTGCGGTATGTGGAGGACTGGTCGCTGGCCCTGGACACGGTGATCTTGTGGAAGACCCTGCGCGTGGTGCTCCACGGGCAGGGGGCCTACTGATGCGCGGCGGCCGTCGTCCGGCCGGTGTGCGGAACGCAGGCCGCAGGGGCCTGCTCTGGGGGAGGAACGTGTCATGAGGGTCAGTGTTCTGGGGCTCGGCTACGTCGGCTGTGTATCGGCCGCGTGCCTGGCCGGCCGGGGGCATCAGGTCGTCGGGGTGGACGTGAACCAGGCGAAGGTCGACCTGGTCAACGCGGGCAGGGCCCCGGTGGTCGAGGAGCGGATCGGCGAACTCGTCGCCGAGGTCGTGCGGACCGGAGCGTTACGCGCCACCGCCGACGTCCGTGAGGCGGTCCTGGACAGCGAGGTGACGCTCGTCTGCGTGGGCACGCCCTCCGAGCCCAACGGCAGCCTGTGCACCGCGTATCTGGAGCGGGTCACCGAGCAGATCGGTGCCGCGCTGGCGGAGCGCGACGGGCGCGGCGGGCGGCAGACCGTCGTGTACCGCAGCACCATGCTCCCCGGTACCTGCCTGAACCTGCTGGTCCCGATTCTGGAGAAGTACGTCGGCGGCACCGCCGGAGTGGACTTCGGGGTCGTGGTCAACCCGGAGTTCCTGCGCGAGGGCACGAGCGTGCGGGACTTCTTCGACCCGCCCAAGACCGTCATCGGCGAGCTCGACCCGGCGAGCGGCGAGGCGGTGGCGGCGCTGTACGACGGTCTGCCCGGCGAGGTCTTCCGGGTGCCGGTCCCGACGGCCGAGGCGATCAAGTACGCCGACAACGCCTTCCACGGCCTCAAGATCGGCTTCGCGAACGAGCTGGGCGCGGTGTGCCAGGCCCTCGGAGTGGACTCGCACCAGGTGATGGACGTGTTCCTGGCCGACCGCAAGCTGAACATCAGCCCGGCCTATCTGCGGCCCGGCTTCGCCTTCGGCGGCTCCTGCCTGCCCAAGGACCTGCGCAGCCTCGTCCACGCGGCCCGGCGGGCCGACGTCTCGGTACCCATCCTCGCCCACGTGCTGCCCTCCAACTCCGACCATCTGCAGCGTGCGGTGGACCTGGTCGAGCGCACCGGCAAGCGGCGCGCCGGACTGCTCGGGCTGTCCTTCAAACCCGGCACCGACGACCTGCGCGAGAGCCCGCTCGTCGAACTGGCGGAACGGCTCTACGGCAGGGGATACGACCTGCGGATCCACGACGCCAACGTGAGCCTCTCCCAGCTGCTGGGCGCCAACCGCGAGTACATCGAGACCCGGCTGCCCCACCTCGCCCAGCTCCTCGCCGACTCCGTCTCCGAGGTGCTCGAACACGCCGAGGTCTGCCTGGTCGGGACCAGGGACCCGGCCGTCCTCTCGGCACTGCCGCCCGCCGGCGAAGGACCGGAGCTGATCGACCTCGTCCACCTCCCCGACGCCGAGGCGCGCCGGGCCGAACAGGGGTACCTGGGCCTTGCCTGGTGACACGAACACCGGCGGCCGGCCGGGCCGGCGCGCGCTGATCCTCGTGGAGAACCTGTCGGTCCCCTTCGACCGACGGGTGTGGCAGGAGTGCAGGACGTTGCACGACGCCGGCTGGGAGGTGCACGTCATCTGCCCCCGCGGAGGGAAACGGGACACCGAGCCGGAGGCGGAGATCGACGGGATACGGATCCACCGCTATCCGCTGCGCGCCGCCACCGGAGGGCCGACCGGGTATCTGCGGGAGTACGGAGCGGCGCTGTGGCACACGGTCCGGCTGGCCCGCAGGGTCGGCCCGGTCGATGTGGTCCACGCCTGCAATCCACCCGACCTGCTGTTCCTCCCGGCACTGTGGCTGAAGCGGCGCGGCGCGCGGTTCGTCTTCGACCAGCACGACCTGGTACCCGAGCTGTACCTCTCCCGGTTCGGCCGCGGCCAGGACCTGCTCCACCGTGCCGTGTGCGCGTTGGAGCGGATGACCTACCGTGCCGCGGACATCGTGCTCGCCACGAACGAGAGCTACCGGGATGTCGCGCTGCGCCGCGGCGGCCGGAGCGCGGCGGACGTCTTCGTGGTGCGCAGCGCGCCCGACACCGACCGGTTCCGCGCCGTGCCGCCGGAGCCGGAGCTGAAGCGGGGCAAGCCGCACCTGCTGTGCTACCTCGGTGTCATGGGCCCGCAGGACGGCGTCGACTACGCCCTGCGCGCCCTCGCGAAGCTGCGCGACGACCTGGGGCGGACCGACTGGCATGCGGTGTTCGTCGGCGCCGGCGACACCTTCGACGCGATGGTGGAACTCTCCCGGCAGCTCGGGCTCTCCGAGCAGGTGAAGTTCACCGGGCGGATCCCGGACGCCGACCTGGTGCGCTACCTGTCCACCGCGGACGTGTGCCTCTCTCCCGACCCGCACAATCCGCTCAACGACGTGTCGACCATGAACAAGGTCCTGGAGTACATGGTGATGGGCCGGCCGATCGTCTCCTTCGACCTGCGGGAGGCCCGGGTCTCGGCCGGAGAGGCGGCCGTCTACGCGCCCGCCGACGACGAGGCCGCGTTCGCCGAGGCCGTCGCGGAGCTGCTGGACGATCCTGCGAAGCGGGCCCGCATGGGCAGGATCGGCCGGGAACGGATCAGCGGGAAGCTCTCCTGGCGGAACTCCCAGCAGTCGCTGCTCGCCGCCTACGCCGCCGCCTGTCGCGACCACCCGGTCGCGACGGGTACCCCGGCCCCGGCGGGCAAGAGGCGACGCCGTTGAGCGACGACACGATACGCCTGCTCACGATCGGGCGGCTGCTCCGCCGACGCCGGCGCCTGCTCGCCGTCCTCGCCGTGCTGGGCGCGCTCATCGGCTACGGCACCTCGGCGCTGTTCCCGCCCCGCTACACGGCGTCGGCGTCGGTACTGCTGCCGGGGCAGTGGGAGGAGCGTGAGCTGCTGACCCAGGTGGAGATCGCGACCAGCTCGGCCGTGGTCGACCGCGCGGCCGCCGCGCTCGACTGGCGGGGTGTCAGTGGTACCGAGCTGCGGGACCGGGTACGTGCCGAGGCGGCGGACGGGAACATCATCACCATCTCCGGTACGGCCGGGACGCCGGAGCGCGCGCAGCAGCTCGCCGACCGGATGGCCCAGCAGTTCGTCACCTTCGCGGCGCGGATCGCGGGCGAGGGCACCGACGCCGACGCGGCGGCGGGGACCGAGGCACTGCGCCAGAAGGTGCGGGATACCGACCGCAGGATCACCGAGCTGGCCGGGGCGGCCGATCCGGGGCGGACCGTGGAGAGCGTGCAGGCCCGCACCGAGCTGGAGAAGCTGCGTACCGCGCTGCAGGAGGCCATGAAGAAGCTGGACGACGCCGCCCCGGCGAGCAGCAGGACCGGTCTGGTCGTCATGGGGCCGGCGGCCCGGCCCACCGGGGAGGCACCGCCGACGACGTTGCAACGGATGGGCGCCGGGGCGCTGCTGTTCTTCCTGCTCGGCGTCGTCGGGCAGCTCGCCGCCGCACGGATGAGCCGCCGGCTGGACAGCGGAGGGGAGATCGCCGCGGCACTGGGCTCGGCGCTGCTGGGCACCGTCGAAGTGCCCGGCGAACAGCTCGCGCACCGCCATGCGGGCCGCGGCCCGGTCCGGATCCGCCGACTGCTGGGTCTGGACACCCGATGGCACGGACCCGCGCCGCGGACGTCCGGCGGCGAGGCCGACAGGCGGATCCGCTGCCGCCGGGTGTGCGCCCGCCTCCGCGAGGAGCTGCCGGCGGCCCCGCGGCGGGTACTGGCCGTGGTACCGGAGGGTGACGTGCTCGGCCGCCGGGCCGCCGAGCAGCTCGCCGCCGAGACCGGGAGCGACCCGCTGCTGCCGGCGGTGGACGTGTCCGCCTCCCGGCCGCTGGTGCCGGATCGCGACACCGAATCCGGTGCCCTGGTCGTGCTCAGTGCCGGCAACTGGACCGCGGAGGAGCTCGGCGGCATCGCCGCGGCGTGTGCGGACGCGGGACACCAGGTCGTCGGTGTCGTCGTCGCCGAACCGGTCCGGGCCCGGCCGGAGCGGCCCGCCGACCGGTCCGCTCAGCCCCCGCAGCAGGCGGTTGCGGTCGGCGGCACCGCGAGGGGAGGCCCGGCGTGACGACGAGCCGGACCGCGGACGCGTCGGGCGCCGCTCCGCTGCTGGATCTCCAGGCGCTGGTCGTGGCGGTGCGCCGGCGCCGGCGCCTCTGGTCTTCCATGGCACTGCTGGGACTGCTGGCCGGTGCGGCCGTGGCGGTCCTGCTGCCCCCGCCGCCGACCGCGGTGACCACGGTGCTGGTCGCGCACCAGGAGGACCAGCCCAACGACACCGGAACCCTGATCCGTACCGACGTCGAGCTGCTGGGCACCACCCGGATCGCGGGCCGGGCCCTGCGGTCCCTCCACTCCTCCGCGGACCCCGAGGACTTCCTGCGGGACTACCGGGGCACCGGCGTGACCAACAACCTGCTGCGGATCGATGTGACGGGTGAGGACGAAGCCCAGGCGGTGGCCCGGGCCGAGGCGCTGGCCCACGCGTTCGTCGCCGACCATGTGCGGCGGATGCGCGAGACCGCCGAAGCCGAGACCAGGGCCCTGCTCGACCAGCGTGACCGGATGCGGGACGAACTCGCGCAGGTCAACAAGTCGATCGGCGGGCGTTCACCGGAGAGCGACCCGAAGGCGTCGGCGCGGATCGAATCGCTCTTCGCCCGCCGGGCCGAACTCAACTCGCGGATCGCCGATTTCGACCAGCGGGCAGCGGAGGCGCGTACCGGCACACCCCGCATCGTCGCCGGAACGCAGATCGTCGACGCCCCGCGCGCGGTGCACCACTCGCTGCCCGCGGCCGCCGCCACCGACGCAGCGATCGGGCTCGTCCTGGGGCTCGCCCTCGGGCTCGCGGTGGCCGCGGTCGGCGCTGTGGTGGCGGACCGCCCCGTGCTGCGGCGGGAGATCGCGGCGAACCTGGGTGCCTCGGTCCTCGCGGAACTGCCCCTCCGGACGGGCAGGCTGTGGCAGCCGAGGCGGAAGCGGGCGGCGCATGAACGGCTCACCGCGACCCTGGCCCGCACCGTGCGAGGCTCCGCCGAACCGCTGTCGCTGCTGGAGCTGGGGTGCGCGCGCCGCACGAGCGTGCTCGCCCTGGACCTGGCCGAAACCCTCGCGGCGGACGGGCCGGTGGCGGTCCTCGACGGTCTGCCCGGCCCGCACCTCGCCAACGCCAACCGCCGCCGGCCGCCGGACGACCCGGTCGTGCTGGCCGGCGGTGAGCGGGCCGCGGACGCCGAGCGCCCGGAACGCCGGCTCGGCGTCGGCTCGGTCGCGCCCGGTACGGCCTGGACCGACCTGAGGCACCTGGGAAGCCGGACCGTCCTGGTCGTGCGCGCCGGGCACGGCAGCGCCGCCTGGCTGCACACGGTGGCGCGGCAGCTGGCGGACCAGCACATCCCGGTGCTCGGCGTGGTGCTGATCGACCCCGACCCGCGGGACCGGACCGACGGCACCCTCTGGGACGGCGCGCACACCGCGCCACGCGGCCGGGACGAACGCCCGGCGGCCCGGCGGAACGGGACGGCCGCCCCGCAGTCGGAACGGCTGCCCGTGCCGGCTGCTCGGGTCCCGGACAGCGACCAGGAGGCGAGATAGGACATGTGCGGCATCACAGGAACGTACCGATGGCCGGATGGGAAGGGTGTCACCGACCGGCTCACCGACACCCTCGCCCATCGCGGCCCGGACGGGTCGGGACGCTACAGTCACCCTCTCGGCGACGGGGAGGTGCACCTGGGGCACCGCCGGCTGGCCGTCGTCGACCTGTCCGGGACCGGCGCCCAGCCGATGGCCGCGGACGGCCTCGTCCTGACCTACAACGGCGAGCTGTACAACGCACCCGAGCTGCGTGCGGAACTTGCGGCCCGCGGGGTGCGCTTCCGCGGTACCTCCGACACCGAGGTGCTGCTGGAGGCCTGGCGGCGCTGGGGTACGGACTGCCTGCCCCGGCTGCGCGGCATGTTCGCCTTCGCCGTCTTCGACGAGCGCACCGGAGAGCTGGTGCTCGCCCGCGACCAGCTCGGCATCAAGCCGCTGTTCCTGCTCCGGCGGGGTACGGGCCTGGTGTTCGCCTCCGAGCTGAAGGCCCTGGCGGCCGTCACCGGCGGGTCGATGCAGGTGGACCCCGCGGCGATGGTGGCCTCGCTGCTGTACTACTGGGTGCCGGACTCACGGTGTGCCCTTCGCGGGGCGGAGAAGCTGCCGCCGGGCAGCTGGCTGAGGTGCCGGCCCGACGGGCGGGTGGAGAGCGGCCGGTACTGGGACCTGCGCCAGGTCGCGGCCGAGGGCCGGGAGCGTGCCCGGGCCGGGGAGCAGCCGGATCTCGCCGCCGTCGTCGAGGAGTCGACCCGGCGCCATCTGCTGTCCGACGTACCTGTGGCGACCTTTCTCTCCGGCGGTCTGGACTCCAGCTATCTCACCGCGCTGGCGGCCCGCGACCTGCCCGGGATCTCCGCCTACACGATCGGATTCCGCGCCGAGGACGCCAGATTCGAGGCGATGCCGGACGACCTGCGCCACGCCCGGCGGGTCGCCGAACGGTTCGGCGTCGACCTGCGGGAGATCGAGATCGCTCCGGACGTGCTCGATCTGCTGCCGCGGATGACGTACCACCTGGACGAGCCGATCGGCGACCCCGCCGCGATCAACACGTTCCTGATCTGCTCGGCCGCCCGGGAGGCCGGGGTGAAGGTGCTGCTCTCGGGGATGGGCGCGGACGAGCTGTTCGCCGGATACCGCAAGCACCTGGCCAACCTGCTCGCGGTGCGCTACCGGCGCGTTCCGCGGCCGCTGCGGCGCGGTCTCTCCAGGGCCGTGGACCGGCTGCCGGTCGCCTCGGCCCGCCGCGGGTACCGGTCGGTGCGTTTCGCCAAGCGGTTCCTCTCCTTCGCGGACCTGCCGGAGGAGACCGCGTTCCGGCGCAGCTACACCATGTACGACCGGGACGAACTGCTCGCCCTGGTCGATCCGGACCTGGCCGGGACGGTCGAGGACGTGTTGACCGAGCATGCGGACGTCTACCGGGACAACGAACTCGACGACTTCGTCAACCGCATGTGCCTGGCCGATGCCCGGATGTTCCTGCCGGGCCTGAACCTCACCTATACCGACCGGTCGAGCATGGCCGCCTCGACCGAGGTACGGGTGCCCTACGTGGACGTCGAGGTGGTCAGGGCGGCATTCGCCGTGCCGGGCGAGCGCAAGATCACCGGACGGCAGGGCAAGGCCGTCCTGAAGGAGGCGGCCGCCTCGATCCTGCCCGAGGAGATCGTCCACCGGCCCAAGGGCCTCTTCAGCGCTCCGCTGCGGGCCTGGATGAGCCGCGATCTGGCGCCGCTGGTGCGCGAGGTGCTGCACGACGGTGTGCTCGTCGAGTCCGGGTTCCTGCGCCGTGACGCGCTGGAGCGGCTTGTCGCCGAGGACGCCGCCGGGCAGCGGGACCACGCCAAACATCTGTGGCACGTGCTGACCCTCGAGTACTGGTACCGCGGCGCGACCTCCGGGGTCGGCCACAACCCTCAGCTGACGGTGTAGAGACAAGAGGACTTCGGGTGAAACAGGTTGTGCAGAACTACAAGAGCGGCGAGCTGACGGTGCTCGACGTGCCGGTACCGGGGTGCAAGCCCGGGGGTGTACTGGTCCGCAGCGCCTACTCGCTGATATCCACCGGGACCGAGCTGATGAAGGTCTCCGAGGCCGGGATGTCGATGCTGGGCAAGGCCCGCTCCCGCCCGGACCAGGTGGCCAAGGTCATGCAGAGCGTGGCCACCAACGGGGTGCCCGCCACCTACCGCAAGGTGATGGGCAAGCTGGACTCCTGGACGCCGCTGGGCTACTCGCTGTGCGGGGTGGTCGAGCAGGTCGGCACGGGGATCGACGACGTCGCGGTGGGCGATCACGTGGCCTGCGCCGGCAATGAGCACGCGCTGCACGCCGAGCTGAACTGGGTGCCGAAGAACCTCTACGCCCGGGTGCCGGACGGTCTCGCGCCGCGGCACGCGGCGTTCGGGACAGTGGGGGCGATCGCGCTGCAGGGTGTCCGCCGCGGCGAGCCGCAGCTGGGCGACGTGGCGCTGGTCGTCGGCCTCGGGCTGATCGGGCAGCTGGTGGTGCAGCTGCTGGCCGCCTCGGGAGTCCGTGTCGTCGGGGCGGACCCGGACCCGGCGCGCTGCGAACTCGGCGCCCGGCTGGGCGCGGTGGCCTGCGGCGATCCCGCGTCCGTCGCGGTGGCGACGGCCGTCGCGGAACTCAGCGGCGGGCACGGCGTGGACCAGGTGTATCTTGCCGCCGGCGGCGGCAGCAACGAACCCGTCGAGCTGGCCGCCCGGCTGAGCCGGGACCGCGGCCGGGTCGTCGACATCGGCAAGTGCCGCCTGGACCTGCCGTGGAACGCGTACTACGAGAAGGAACTCGACGTACGGTTCTCCCGCAGCTACGGTCCCGGGCGCTACGACCCGGAGTACGAGCTCGCCGGGCGGGACTATCCGATCGGCTACGTGCGCTGGACCGAACGCCGCAACCTGGCATGCTTCCTCGACCTCCTGGCCCGCGGCGCCGTCGACGCGGAGCCCCTCGTCTCCCAGGTCGCCGACTTCGACGACGCCGTCGAGACCTACCGGCGCCTGGCGGACGGCGACCTGAAGGCCGTGGCCGTGCTGTTCCGGTACCCGGGACCCGCCGGACGGCCGGCGGACCCGGCGGCACCCGAGGTGGCCGTACCGGCGGTGCGGCGCCGCGGCGCCGCGGCGTCCGTCCCCGCCCGGGCGGCCGCCGCACCGGTGCGGCTGGCGTTCGTCGGTGCGGGCAACTACGCGTCGTCGATGCTGCTGCCGCACCTGGCCCAGCGGGACGGTGTCGCGCTGTCGACGGTCGTGACCACGACGGCGCTCTCGGCCGCCAACGCGAAGCGGAAGTTCGGCTTCGCCGAGGCGACCACCGATCTCGACGGCGTGCTCGGCGATCCGGCCGTCGACGCGGTGTTCGTGGTCACCCGGCACAGTTCGCACGCCGAACTGACCCGCAAGGCGCTGCTGGCCGGGAAGGCGGTCTTCGTGGAGAAGCCGCTGGCCCTCACCGAGGACGAGCTGGCCGGTGTGCTGGCGGCGGTGGAGGAGTCCGGCAACGACCGGCTGCAGGTGGGCTTCAACCGCCGGTTCGCGCCGCTGCTGCGTCAGGCCAGGAAGCGGTTCGGCGCCCGGACCGGTCCGGCGAGCGTCCGCTACCTGGTCAACGCCGGCCGGCTGGAGCACGGCAGCTGGTACCTCCGGCAGGGAACGGAGGGCTCCCGGTTCACCGGGGAGGGCGGGCACTTCATCGACACGGTGAGCTGGCTGCTCGGAGGCGATCCGGTCGCGGTGTACGCGGTCGCCACACCCGACAACGAGGACCTCCAGGTCGTGCTGCGCTACCCGGACGGGTCGACCGCCACTCTCGGCTACGTCACCTCCGGATCGCCCGGCTTCCCCAAGGAGACGCTGGACCTCGTCGCGGACGGCAAGGTGCTGCGGCTCGACGACTTCGTACGGGCCTCGGTACACGGCCCCGAGCGGTGGGCCTCGCCGCGGCTGTCCAGGACCCGGGACAAGGGGCAGCGCACCGAGCTGGCCGCTTTCCTCAGCGCGGTGCGCACCGGCGGGCCGATGCCGGTGCCGCTGGAGTCGCTCGCCGCCACCACGGCGGCCACCCTCGCCGTGCGCACCGCGCTGGTCGGCGGCGCACCGGTGACCCTGGCGGCGCCGCGATGACGATGAGCGCGGGCTGGTACCTGCGGCGGCTCTCCCGCATGGGTGCCGGGGAGGCTGTCGGCCGTGCGGGCGACGCGGTGCGCAGGCGGCGCTGGCGGTCCCTGCGGCCGGACTGTCCGCGGGTGACCGGCGCCCGGTTCACCTCCGTACTGCCCGCCGGAGCACTCGCCGCGGTGCCCCCGGAAGCCGCGAAACGGCTCGTCGCCGAGGCGGACCGGCTGCTGGAGGGGCACGCCGCCCACTTCGGCGTGGAGCGCGCCGACCTGGCCGACCCGGACTGGTGGTACGACCCGAAGACCGGGCGCCGTGCGCCGCGCGGCTACGCCTTCGACGTGCCCTACCGGGACGAGGACGCGGTCGGGGACATCAAGCAGATCTGGGAACTCTCCCGGCACCAGTACCTCACCGTGCTCGCCGCCGCCTACGCGCTCACCGGCGACGAGCGCTACGCCCAGCGGACTGCCGCTCATCTGTGGTCGTGGTGGCGGGCCAACCCGCCGCTGTGCGGTGTGCACTGGGTCAGCGGCATCGAGCTGGGGATCCGGCTGCTCTCCTGGGTGTGGATCCGTCGGCTGCTGGAGGGCTGGCCGGGCGCGGGGGAGCTGTTCGAGGACAACCCGGTGGCGCTGGCCCAGATCTGGCACCACCAGCGCTGGCTGGCCGCCTTCCCCAGCCGCGGATCGTCGGCGAACAACCACATCATCGCCGAGGCCGCCGGACAGTCCGCGGCGGCCTGCGCGTTCGGGTGGTTCCCCTCCTCCGCACGGTGGCGGGCCGAGGCGCTGCGGACACTGGAGCGGCAGTTGCGCAGCAACACCTTCGCCTCCGGCCTGAACCGTGAGTCGGCCACCGAGTACCACGGACTCGTCCTGGAGCTCGGCCTGGCCGCGCTGGCCGAGGCGGACGCCGCCGGTGTCCCCGCCCCCGCCTCGATCCGGCCGGTGCTGCTGCGGATGACCGACGCGCTGGCGGCCGTACTGGACAGCCGCCTGCGGCCGCCGCGCCAGGGGGACGCGGACGACGGGCACGGGCTGGTCCTGGACGGCGCGGGCACCGACCGCTGGGCCTCGCTGCTGGCCACCGGGGACGCCGTCTTCGGCGGGCTCGCCTGGTGGCCGGCGGTTACCGGGACCGATGTGCGCACCCCGCTGCTGGCCGCGCTCCTCCGGCCCACCGAACCAGCCATGCCCCGGCCCGCCGTCCGCCCGGCTCACTTCGCCGACGCGGGCATGACCATCCTGCGCGGCCCGGGGGAGATCTGGTGCCGCTGCGACGGCGGTCCGCACGGCTTCCTGTCCATCGCCGCGCACGCCCACGCGGACGCGCTGTCCGTGGAGGTCCGGCACGACGGGGTGGACATACTCGCCGACCCGGGAACGTACTGCTACCACGGGCAGCCCGGGTGGCGGCAGTACTTCCGATCCACCCTGGGCCACAACACCCTGCAACTGGACGGCACCGACCAGTCCGCCTCCGGCGGGCCGTTCCTGTGGACCCGGCACGCCCGCAGCCGCGTCCTGTTCGCGGACCCGTCCGCGGAGGGCGCGGCCCGCTGGTGCGCCGAGCACGACGGCTACCGGCACTCCGTGCACCGCCGCCGGGTGGAGCTGACCTCCGCGGACCGGGAGCTGCGGATGGTCGACGAGGTACGCGGACCACGCCGGGCCGCGCGCCTGGCGTTCCATCTCGGCCCGGCGATCACCGCGGAACTCGTCGAGAACCGGGCCGTGCTCAGCTGGCTGCGGGACGGCGAGGACCGCTCCGCCGTGCTCGAACTGCCCGAGCGGCTGACCTGGCGGGCCCACCGTGGCGAGACCGACCCGCCACTGGGCTGGTACTCCGCCGGGTTCGGGCGCAAGGAACCCGCCACGACACTGGTCGGCAGCGGGTTCACCGACAGCACCGAGGGATTCGTCACCGTACTCAGGTTCCGCGGTTAGGGGGACGCGTGGGGATCGAACGGCGGCACCGGGCGTTACCGGTGGCGGTGCCGGTACTGGCCCTGGTGGCGGCGACCGGCTGTGTGGGCACACCCGGCGCCCCGGCACAGCCCGGCGCCGCGCCGCCCCCGCCCGCGGCCCGGCCGGCGGCCAGGGTGTGCGCCGAGCCCGCGGACGGTCCGGCCAAGCCGCCCGCGGACGCGGTTCAGGTCGACCCCGCGGTGGTCGGCGACCTGGCCGCGAAGACCCGGAGCAACCCACCGAACACCGTCTTCTGGCTCCGGCCGGGCGAGCACCGACTCGAGCGGGACCGCCACGCCCAGGTCGTCCCCAAGAAGGGGAACAGCTACCTCGGTGCGCCGGGCGCGGTGCTCGACGGCCGGAAGACCAACCAGTACGCGTTCGGCGGCAGCGCCCGCGACGTCACCATCCGGCACCTGACCGTGCAGGGCTTCGTCGCGCCGCACGACGAGGGCGTGGTCAACCACGATTCGGCCGACGGATGGGCGATCGAGCACGCCAGGATCCAGTACAACTCGGGCGCCGGACTGATGGCCGGTGCCCGCCAGCGGGTCCGCGCCAGTTGCCTGCGCGGCAACGGGCAGTACGGGATGAACGCCTACAAGGCGTCCGGCGGTATCAGCGGCCTGGTGGTCGAGGACAACGAGATCGCGGACAACAACCGGGACGACTGGGAGCGGCGGCGGCCCGGCTGCGGCTGCACCGGCGGTGTCAAGTTCTGGGCCGTCGACGGCGCCGACGTCCGCGGCAACTGGGTGCACGACAACCGCGGAGCCGGACTGTGGGCGGACACCAACAACAACGACTTCCGCATCGAGGACAACGTCCTGGAGGCCAACGACGGCGCCGCGCTGATCTACGAGGCCAGCTACAACGCGGTCATCCGCAAGAACACCATCCGGCGCAACAACTGGGTCGAGGGCCGCAGATACGCCGACCGCGGGGACAGCTTCCCGTTCGCGACCGTCTACCTGTCCGAAGCCGGCGGCGAACCGCGGATCCCGGCCCGCACGGACAGGATGGAGATCTACCGCAACGTGCTGGAGAACAACTGGTCCGGGATCACCCTGTGGGAGAACGCCGACCGGTTCTGCAACAGCCCGGCCAACACCTCCACCGGCTCCTGCACGCTGCTGGTGAAGGACACCGACCGCTGCACGCGTCCGGATATCGCCGGCCCGCCGCTCTACAGCGACTGCCGGTGGAAGACCCAGCGCGTGGACATCCACCACAACCGCTTCGTGCTGGACACCTCCGTCGTCGAGTGCACGGTCAAGTGCGACCGCATGGCTCTGCTGGCCAACTACGGCACCTATCCGGACTGGTCGCCCTACCAGGGCGACCGGGTGGCCGAGGCGATCACCCGCAAACAGCACAACCGCTGGCACGACAACGTCTACCTGGGACCGTGGAGCTTCGTCGCCCACGACCCGAGCCGGGTCCTCGACCCGGGCCAGTGGCAGGCCGCGCCCTACCGGCAGGACACGGGCAGCACCTTCCGGCCCCTGGGCGGTGGGTGAGATGGGACAGCGCACACCGAGGACCGTCGGAGTCGTCTGGGGACTGCTGATCCTCAACACGCTCGGCTCCGCCGGGGCGAAGACCATCATCCCGCTGCCCCGCTCCCTCATCCAACTGGTCACCATGGGCGCGCTGGTGGCCGCGTTCGCGCTGGCACTCGTGCTCAATCCCCGGCTGCGCATCCGGCCCGGCGGCTATCTGCTCCTGCTCACCCTCCTGCTGGTGCCGAGCGTGATCTCCAGCGCGAATCCGGAATCCGGACTCGGCGCGCTGTTCCGCTGCACCCGGCTGGCCCTCTTCGTCAGCACCCTGTGGCTGCTCAGCCGCTGGTGGGACGGCAGTTCGACGTTCGTCAGACACCACATCCGGATGTATCTGGCGGTGCTCGGGTCGGTGGCCGCAGGTGCTCTCCTCTCGCCGGGCGCCGCCCTGCCCGACCTCTACGGCGGGCGGCTGGTCGGCGCACTGTGGCCGCTGACCCCGCCGCAGATCGGGCAGTACGCCGCCGTGCTCATCGGGCTCACCGTGCTGCTCCTGCTGGGCCACCGGACCGACAAGGGCAGCGCGGCGGCTGTCATCGTGCCGTCAGCCGTTCTCCTCGCGCTGACCCACACCCGGACGGCCACCCTCGGCCTGTTCGCCGGGCTGGCGCTGGCGATCGGCTCGCTCGTCCTGACCAGCGCCGCGGCGCGCAGGTTCTTCGTGTGGACCGTGCTGTGCGCCGCGTTGGCCGCGGTGGGATTCGGCCCCGCGCTGCGGGCATGGTTCCTGCGCGGGCAGAGCCAGGAGAACTTCACCAGCCTCACCGGCCGGGCCAAGGTCTGGGACGCCCTGCTGGCGGCACCCCGCACGGCCGTCGAGCAGTTGTTCGGCGCCGGCCTGGGCGACAAGTCGTTCGGCGGGCTGCCGATCGACAACAGCTGGCTGGCCGTCTACCAGGAGCAGGGCCTGACCGGTATCGCCCTCGTGGCGGCGCTCTTCGTGGTGCTGGGCGGCGGCGCGCTGCTGCGGCCCCCGTCGCTCTCCCGGGCCTGCGCGATCTTCCTGATCAGCTACTGCGCCATCGCCTCCTACACCGAGGCCGGGCTGGGCGACGCCTCGCCCTATCTGCTGCATCTGGCCGTCGCCGCCTCGCTGCTGGCCGCACCCGCCGAGGCCCCGGCCCTCTCGCCGCCCGGCGGCTCCGGAAGCCGCGGTGGGCCGCACGCCCTGAGTCCGAACCGGGAGGTGACCTGAGCATGCACGTACTCGTGGTGCACAACCGCTACGCCTCGGCGCAGCCGAGCGGGGAGAACAAAGTCGTCGACCAGGAGGTCGGGCTGCTGCGCGCGGCCGGACACCGGGTCGGGGTCTTCGAGCGGCGCAGCGACGACATCGCCGCCCGCTCCCTGCCGGGCAAGGCCGCGCTGCCGCTGCTGGTCCCGTGGAACCCGCGGGTCCGCGCCGAGCTCACCGCCCGGCTCCGCGCCGAGCGGCCGGACGTGGTGCACGTCCACAACGTCTTCCCGCTGCTGTCGCCCGCGGTGCTGGCCGCCTGCGCCGACGCCGGTGTGCCCGCCGTCGCCACCCTGCACAACTACACCCAGGTCTGCCCGCCCGGCACGCTGCAGCGCGACGGGCGGCCGTGCACCGAGTGCGTGGGCGCGGCACCGCTGCCCGCCGTCCGGCACGGCTGCTATCGCGGCTCCCGGCTGGCGACGGTGCCCCTCGCGGTCAGTCTGACGGTCAACCGGCGGCGCTGGTGGTCCGGCGTCGAGCGGTTCCTGTGCATCTCCGCGGCGCAGCGCGATGTCCTGGTGCGGGCCGGCATGCCCCCCGGGCGGCTGGCGGTGAAGCACAACTTCGTGCCCGATCCGGGCGGCTGCCGAGCGGGCCCCGGCGAGCATCTGCTGTATCTCGGCCGGCTCGCGGAGGCCAAGGGTGTCCGGCTGCTCATGGCCGCATGGGACCGGATCGCCGCGGCGGGCGGTGTGGGCGTGCCTCTGGTGGTCGCCGGAACCGGACCGCTGGAGGGCGAGGTGAGCGCCTGGGCGGCGGGCCGCCACGACGTGCGGTACGTGGGCCTGTACGACCCGGAGCAGTGCCGGCAGGTGGTCGCGGGGTCGGTCGCAGTGGTGGCCCCCTCGACCTGGCTGGAGGCGTTCGGCCTGGTGGTCGTGGAGGCCATGGCGGCGGGGGTACCGGCGGTCGCCGCCGGGCACGGCGCCTTCGTCGAACTCGTCGAGGACGGGGTGAGCGGCCTGCTGCACCGGCCGGGAGACGCGGCCTCGCTCGCCTCCTGCATCCGCCGGATCGCGGACCGGCCGGCCCGCAACCGGGAGCTGGGCCGAGCGGCCCGGCAGCGATACGAGCAGGACTTCAGCCCGGCTGTCGGGCTGGAGCGCCTGGTGGAGGAGTACCGCACCGCGATCGCGGGTCGGTCAGCACCGGATCGCGCCGGGGACGGCTCGGCGCGCAGGGGGGATGGGGACAGCAGATGCAGATGACACGATGCCGGCTCTGCGGCGCGGAAGCGCTGGCGAGTGTGGTCGACCTCGGTGCGACGCCACCGTGCGAGAGCTTCCTGGCCGCGGACCAACTCGACCAGCCGGAGCCGACCTACCCGCTGCACCTGCGGGTGTGCACCGAGTGCCGGCTCGCGCAGATCCCGCCGCTGATCACGCCGGAGGACACGTTCACGCAGTACGCGTACTTCTCCTCCTTCTCGACTTCCTGGGTGGAGCACGCACGCACGTTCGTCGCCGACGCCGTGCGCAAGCTCGCCCTCGACTCCGCGGAGAAGGACGCCTTCGTGGTCGAGGTCGCGAGCAACGACGGGTATCTGCTGCGGCACCTGGTCGACCGGGGGATCCGCTGCCTGGGCATCGAACCGTCGGTGAACGTCGGCGTCGCGGCACGGGACGCGGGCGTCCCGACCCGCACGGAGTTCCTGGACGCGGCCACCGGTTCGGCCGTCCGCGCCGAGCACGGAGCGGCGGACCTGGTCGTGGCGAACAACGTGTACGCGCACATCCCCGACGTGGTCGGGTTCACGCGGGGGCTGCGCGCCTTGGTCGCGGACGACGGCTGGGTCTCGATCGAGGTGCAGCACCTGCTGACCCTGATCGAGCAGAACCAGTACGACACGATCTACCACGAGCACTTCCAGTACTACACGGTCGCTTCCGCGGCCCGGGCACTGGCCACCGGCGGACTGGCGCTCGTGGACGTCGAACTGCTGCCCACCCACGGTGGCTCCATCCGGCTGTGGGCCCGGCCGACCGGCGCAGCAGGGGAGCCGACGCCGCGGGTCGCCGAGGTGCTGGACCGGGAGAAGGCCGCCGGACTGCACGAGCTGACCGGCTACACCGAATTCTCCGCGCGAGTGGCGAAGGTGCGCCGGGACCTGCTGCGGTTCCTGATCGAGGCGGCCGAGCGTGGTGAGACGGTCGTCGGCTACGGCGCCCCCGGCAAGGGCAACACCCTGCTCAACCACTGCGGCATCCGGCCCGACCTGCTCCCGTACACGGTCGACCGCAACCCCTACAAGCACGGCAGGTTCACCCCGGGCACCCGGATTCCCATCCTGCCGCCCGAGCAGATCGGCACCGACCGGCCGGACTACGTGCTGGTCCTCCCCTGGAACCTGCGCACCGAACTGGTCGAGCAGCTGTCCTACGTGCACGCCTGGGGCGGCCGACTGGTCTTTCCCATCCCGGAACTGAGCATCGTCGAGGTCACATCATGAAGGTCGTACTGTTCTGCGGCGGCTACGGACTGCGGATGCGCAGCGGAGCCTCCGACGACATCCCCAAACCGATGGCGATGGTCGGGCCGCGGCCGCTGATCTGGCACGTCATGCGCTACTACGCGCACTACGGGCACACGGAGTTCATCCTGTGCCTCGGATACGGGGCGCACCACATCAAGAACTTCTTCCTCACCTACGAGGAGACCACCTCCAACGACTTCGTGCTGCGCAACGGGCGGACCGAGCTGCTGTCCACCGACATCGCCGACTGGACGATCACGTTCGCGCAGACCGGCATCGAATCGCCGATCGGGGAGCGGCTTCGCCGGGTGCGCGAGCACCTGGACGGCGACGAGATGTTCCTGGCCAACTACGCCGACGTGCTCACCGACGCCCCGCTGCCGCAGATGATCGAGCGCTTCAGCCGGCGCGACGCCGGTGCGTCGATGATGGTGGTGCCGCCGCAGTCCTCCTTCCACTGCGTGGACCTGGGCGAGGACGGGCTGGTCGGGGGCATCACCGCGGTGAGCGACCTGCCGTTGTGGGAGAACGGCGGCTACTTCGTGCTCCGCCGGGAGATCTTCGACCACATACCGGAGAACGGCGACCTGGTCGCCGACGGATGCGCCCGACTGGCCAAGCAGGGCCGGCTGGTGGCGCACCGGCACCGCGGGTTCTGGAAGCCGACCGACACCGTCAAGGAGCGGGCCGCGCTCGACGCCGCCTACGCCCGGGGCGACCGCCCGTGGGCCGTGTGGGAACGGGACGGTGCCGGAGCGGCCGCAGCCGCGCCCGGCAGCGGGTACGGCGCCGGAGTCGGCGCGTGATCCGGCTCGGCGCCGGGTGCCTGGAGCGGGTCGCCGCGGTGGGCGCGCACTGCGACGACATCGCCATCGGAGCGGGCGGCACGCTGCTGGCGATGTGCCGGGCGCGGCCGGGCCTCCGCGTCGACGCACTGGTGCTCTCCGGCGGTGGCGGCGAGCGGGAACAGGAGGAACGGGCCGCGCTCGCCGCCTTCTGCCCGGGCGCCGAACTGCGGCTGACGGTGCTCAAGCTGCCCGACGGCCGGCTGCCGTCACACTGGGACGAGGCCAAGGCCGCGGTCGAGGAACTGCGTGCGGAGACCGACCCGGACCTCGTGCTGGCACCCCGCACCGACGACGCGCACCAGGACCACCGCTGCCTGGCGAAGCTGATGACCACCGCGTTCCGCGACCACCTCGTGCTCGGCTACGAGATCGTCAAGTGGGACGGCGACCTCGGCCGTCCGGCGGCCTACCAGCCGCTGTCGCCGGAACACGCCGAAGAGAAGGTGCGGCTGCTGCAGGAGCACTACCCATCGCAGCGGCACCGGCCCTGGTACGACCACGAAGTCTTCCTGGGCCTCGCGCGGATCCGCGGCGTCGAATGCCACACGCGCTACGCGGAGGCGTTCGCCGTCACCAAACTCACTCTCGACCTGGGGGACTGAACCATGCGCGTGCTGCTGACCGGACACCAGGGCTACCTGGGCACCGTGATGGCCCCGGTCCTCGCCGACGCCGGGCACGAAGTCGTCGGCCTCGACGCCGCCCTGTTCGCCGACTGCGTGCTGGGGCCGGCACCCGACGACCCGCCGGGGGCCGGGGGAGAGGTCGACCTGCGCGACATCACGGCCGCACACGTGGCCGGGGCCGACGCGGTCATCCACCTGGCCGCACTGTCCAACGACCCGCTGGGCGCGCTGGCGCCGGAGCTGACCTACGACATCAACCACCACGCTTCGGTGCGGCTGGCCCGGCTGGCCCGCGAGGCCGGGGTGCGGCGCTTCCTGTACGCCTCGACCTGCTCGGTCTACGGCGCGGCCGGCGGCGGCGAACTGGTGGCCGAGGACGCCCCGCTGCGCCCGGTGACCCCCTACGCCGAGTCCAAGGTGCGGGTGGAGGACGACCTGCACGCGCTGGCCGACGGCGACTTCAGCCCGGTGTACATGCGCAACGCCACCGCCTTCGGCTACTCGCCCCGGCTGCGCGCCGACATCGTGCTGAACAACCTGGTGGGCCACGCGCTGCTGTCCGGCGAGGTGCGGGTGCTCTCCGACGGCACGCCCTGGCGCCCGCTCGTGCACGCCGCCGACATCGCACGGGCCTTCACTGCTGCGCTGACCGCACCGCGGGAGGCGGTGCACGACCGGGCCTTCAACATCGGCAGCGAGACCAACAACGTCACGGTCGCCGAGATCGCCGAGGAGGTCGCCGCCGCGGTGCCCGGCTCGCGCGTGGTCATCACCGGCGAGACCGGTGCCGACCCGCGGTCCTACCGGGTGGACTTCTCCCGGTTCCGCGCCGCGGTGCCCGGCTTCGAGTGCGCGTGGACGGTGAAGCAGGGCGCGCTCGAACTCGCCGACGCCTACCGGGAGCACGGCCTGACCCGGGAGGACTTCGAGCACCGTTTCACCCGGCTGGCGGTGCTGCGTGCCGCGTCCGAGGCCGGAGCCGTCGACGAGACCCTGCGGAGGCGCCGATGACCGCCGGCGACGAGATGTACGCCCTGGTGGAGCGGCTCTACCCGCTCTGCCGGAGCATCACCGGCGACGGCGTGCGCGCCACCCTGGAGATCGTCGGCGAGCACCTCCCGCTGCAGACGCACGAGGTGCCGACCGGCACCCGGGTGCTCGACTGGACGGTGCCGCAGGAGTGGAACATCCGGGAGGCGTACATCGCCGACAGCACGGGCCGCCGGGTCGTCGACTTCGCCGACTCCAGCCTGCACGTGCTCGGCTACAGCGTGCCGGTGTCGGCGACCATGCCGCTGGCCGAACTGCGCGCACACCTGCACACGCTGCCCGACCACCCGTCCTGGGTGCCCTACCGCACCAGCTACTACGCGCCCGAATGGGGGTTCTGCCTGGCCCAGGACACCTTGGACGCCCTGCCGGACGGCATGTACGAGGTGCGCATCGACTCCACGCTCACCGACGGCCACCTCACCTACGCCGAGCACGTCGTCCCGGGGCAGGTCGCCGACGAGGTGCTCGTCTCCTGTCACGTCTGCCACCCGTCGCTGGCCAACGACAACCTGGCCGGCATCGCGGTGGCGACGTTCCTGGCCCGCGCACTGGCGGAGCGCACGCCGTGGTACACCTACCGGTTCCTGTTCGCCCCCGGAACCATCGGCGCGATCACCTGGCTGGCCCGCAACACGGACCGGGTGCAAGGACCGTCCCCGGCACGGGCGGAGCCGGGAGCCGGGGGACAGGTCGAGCACGGACTGGTGCTGGCCTGCGCGGGCGACCGGGGCGGCCTGACGTACAAGCAGAGCAGGCGCGGGGACGCGGAGATCGACCGGGTGCTGCGGCACGTGCTGCGCACCTCCGAACGCCCCCACCGGATCACGGAGTTCACCCCCTACGGCTACGACGAGCGGCAGTTCTGCTCACCCGGGTTCGACCTCGGCGTGGGCTCGCTCTGCCGGACCCCGTACGCCGGATACCCCGAATACCACACCTCGGCGGACAACCTGGACTTCGTCACCCCGGAGGCGATGGCCGACACGCTCGCCGTCTGCCGCGAGGCGTTCGCCGTGCTGGACCGCAACCGGCGCTACGTCAACCTCAGCCCCTACGGCGAACCGCAACTGGGCCGCCGGGGGCTGTACGAGTCGCTCGGCGGCCGCAGCGACGCCAAGCAGGCCCAGCTCGCCATGCTCTGGGTGCTCAACCTCTCCGACGGCGCGCACAGCCTGCTGGACGTCGCGGAGCGGTCCGGGCTGCCGTTCGGCACCGTCGCCGTCGCGGCCGACGCCCTGCACGAGGCAGGGCTGATCAAGGCATGACGCCGATGAGCACCGAGGAGGAGCGCACGGCGCCGTCGGCTCCGGCCGGGCGCTCCGGGCCGACCGCCCGGCGGGCCGTGGTCGGCCGGCTCTCCTGGGGGCTGGCCGACCAGGCGGCCTCCAGCATGACCAACTTCGCGGTGGGCGTCTACGTGGCGCGCTCGCTCGGGCTGGCCGCGTTCGGCGCGTTCAGCCTGGCCTGGGTGACCTACGGCGTGGTGCTCAGCGTCTCCCGCGGCGTGGCCACCGACCCGCTCGTGGTGCGCTTCAGCGGCGTGCCGGACGCTTCCTGGCGCGGCGCCGTGGCCCGTGCGTCGGGGACCGCGCTCGGTGTCGGCGCCGCCGTCGGCGCGGTGTGCATTGCACTCGGACCGGCGCTCGGCGGGCCGGTGGGGTCTGCGTTCGCCTGCCTCGGCGCGCTGCTGCCGGGGCTGCTGCTGCAGGACGCCTGGCGGTACGCGTTCTTCGCGGCGGGCACCGGCCGGAAGGCGTTCGTCAACGACCTCGTGTGGGGCCTCGCGCTCGTCCCGGCCATGGTCTGCGCGGCCCGGGTGGGCAGCGTCGCCGCCTTCGTGGTCGCCTGGGGCGCGTCCGCCGCGGTGGCCGCGGCCTGCGGCTGCCTTCAGTCCGGCATCCTGCCCCGGCCCACCGGAGCGCGCGCGTGGCTGCGCGAGCACCGCGACCTCGGCTACCGGTATCTGGTCGAGAACACCTGCGTCAGCGGCGCGAGCCAGCTGCGGGCGTACGGGCTCGGGGCGATCGCCGGGGTCGGCGCCGTGGGGGTGATCCGGGGCGCCGAGCTGCTGCTCGGTCCGTTCCTCGCCGTGCTGATGGGGCTCTCGCTGGTCACCGTCGCGGAGGCGGCACGGGTGCTGCGGCGGGCCCCGCACCGGCTGGGCCCGTTCTGCCTCCTGCTGGGCGGCGGGCAGGCCGCCGCCGCGCTGCTGTGGGGCGGGGCGCTGCTGCTGCTGCCGGACCGGGCCGGTGTGCTGGTGCTCGGCGACGTCTGGCATGCCGCCGCGGAGCTCATCGTGCCCGCCACGCTCGGCGTCGCGGGCGCCGGCCTCGGCACCGGTGCGGCCGCCGGGCTCCGTGCCCTCGCCGCGGCCCGGCGCAGCCTGCGCAGCCAGCTGTTCGCCTCCGCCTGCTATGCCGGCGGCGGGCTCGGCGGGGCAGCCGCGGCCGGCACCGTCGGCTCCGCCTGGGGCGTGGCGGCCGCGACCCTCCTGGGCTCGGCTGTGTGGTGGCTGCAGTTGCGGTCCGCCCTGCGCGAGCGCCACCACCACCCCATCCGCGAAGTGAGGACGCCATGAAAGCGCATCCCCGGCTGAGCATCGGCCTGCCCGTGTACAACGGCGAGGAGTACCTCGCCGAGGCGCTCGACGCGCTGCTCGGCCAGACCTACGAGGACTTCGAACTTGTCGTCTCCGACAACGCCTCGACCGACGGGACCGAGGACATCTGCCGCACGTACGCCGCGCAGGACCCCCGCATCCGCTACCTCCGGCTGCGCCGGAACATCGGCGCCGCACCGAACCACAACCACGTCTTCACCCAGTGCCGCGGCGAGCTGTTCAAGTGGGCCTCGCACGACGACCTCTACGCCCGTGACCTGCTGCGGCGTTGTGTGGAGGCGTTGGACGCACGGCCGGACGTGATCCTCGCGCACTCCGGCCAGGCAGTCGTCGACGGCGCAGGACAGCTGCAGGTCCCCTACGAGTACGGGCTCGCCACCGACTCGCCGCACGCGCCGGAGCGCTTCCGCAGCTTCCTGTTCGAGCCCGGGGGCGACGACTTCTACGGGGTGATGCGCGCCGACATGCTGCGCCGCGTGCAGCCGCACGACAGCTATCACCACGCGGACCGGACCTTCGTCGCCGAGATCGTCCTGCACGGGCCCTTCCACCAGGTGCCGGAGCTTCTCTACTTCCGCCGCGACCACCCCGGCCGCGCCGAGCGCGCCAACCCTTCCAAGCGCTCCCGGTGCGTCAACCTGGACCCGCGGCGGGCGGGCCCGCTGCACCCGACGCCGCGGCTGCTGGCCGAATACGTCTGGGGCTTCGCCTCGGCGATCCGGCGGGCGCCGCTGTCCGCAGCCGACCGGCGCGCCTGCTACCGGCACCTGGCCGCGTGGCTGGCCAGCCGGGTCCGTCCCGGCGCCGGCGAACGGGTCGAGGACCGTGCCCCGGCCGACCCGGCCGGGCTCACCGTCTCCGTCGACGACCTCGTCGCGGGCCGCGAGGGGCGACGGACATGAGAACTCCCGTACGCGTCGGAGTCTTCGGACTGCTCGGCTCCGGCAACCTGGGCAACGACGGATCGCTGGAGGCCGTGCTCGGCTACCTGCGCGCCGAGCATCCGGAGGCGGCCGTGGACGCGCTGTGCGGCGGGCCCGAGGCCGTCGCGGCCCGGTACGGGATTCCCGCGACGCGGCTGCACTGGTACGGAGGGGAGTACCGGACCGCGTCCCGAGCGGGCTCGCTCGCGGGCAAGGGAGTGGGCAAGCTCGTCGACGCGGTCCGCACGGCCGCCTGGGTGCGCCGGCACGACGTGGTGATCGTGCCCGGCATGGGCGTTCTGGAGGCCACACTGCCGCTGCGGCCGTGGGGCTTCCCCTACGCGCTGTTCCTGCTCTGCGCCTCCGGCCGGCTGTTCGGCACCAAGGTCGCGCTGGTCGGTGTCGGCGCCGCCGCGATCGGCGACCGGGCGACCCGGGTCCTGGTGCGCCGCTCCGCGCGGCTGGCCGCCTACCGGTCCTACCGGGACGACCTGTCCCGGGACGCGATGCGGGAGATGGGCGTGGACACCGCACGCGACGCGGTCCACCCGGACCTCGCGTTCGCCCTGCCGGCACCATCGGTGGCCGGCCGCGACCCCGGCCCGCCCGGCCTGGTCTGCGTCGGCGTCATGGACTTCCACGGCGGCAACGACGACCGCGCCCGTGCCGAGGAGATCCACCGCCGCTACCTCGACGGAACGACCCGCTTCGTGCGCGCGCTGGTCGCGGAGGGCAGGCCGGTCCGGCTGCTCACCGGCGACGGGTGCGACGCCCGGGTGGTCGACGCGATCCGCGAAGCGGTGGACTCGCCGCTGGTCGGCGCAGCGGAGGCGACCTCGCTGGCCGACCTGACGGCGGAGGCCGCGGCCGCCGACACCGTGGTGGCGACCCGGTACCACAACCTGGTCTGCGCCCTGAAGGCCGGCACCCCGACACTCGCTCTCAGCTATGCGGCCAAGAGCGACGCGCTCATGGCCCGGATGGGGCTGGGCGCGTACTGCCACCCGGCCCGCGAGGTCGACGCCGACCGGCTGCTGGAGCAGTTCCGCGCGCTCGAGCAGCGATCGGCCGGGCTGCGCCGGACCCTCGCCGAACGGAACCGGCTCGCGTCCCGGCAGCTCCGGGACCAGTTCGACGCCTTGACGGCCGCTCTTTTCCCGGCGAACGACCACCCACACGCCCGCACCCGGCAGGAGACTTCATGAAGGCGACCCCCGTCCCGGCGATCGCCGGCGCGTTCCTGTTCGAGCCGACGCCGCACGCCGACGAACGCGGCTTCTTCTGCCGCACCTTCGACGCCGAGGTGATCCGCTCGGTGGGCCTCGACCCGGACGCCTTCGTCCAGGACAGCGTGTCCCGCTCGGTGCGGGGTGTGCTGCGCGGCCTGCACCTGCGCTCCGGCGACGGCGAGGCCAAGCTGGTGCGGTGCTCGAACGGGCAGATCTTCGACGTCGTCGTGGACCTGCGGCCGCACTCGCCGACCCACCGCAACGTGGCCTCCTTCGAGCTCTCGGGCGAGACGCAGACGACGCTGTACATCCCGGCGGGATGCGCGCACGGCTTCCAGGTGCTGACCGACACCGCCGACACCTGCTACCGGATCGACCGCCCGCACGATCCCGCGGAGGACGTGACGATCGCCTTCGACGACCCGGAGCTCGCCATCGGCTGGCCGCTGCCGGTCACATCCATGTCCCGGCGGGACCGGGACGCGCCCGCCCTCGCCGAGGCCCTGAAGCACCTGGAGAGGTGAAGTGAGCGTGGAAAGCGAAGAGTTCTTCCTACCCCGGTCGCGGGCGGCGAACGAGCGGCTGCATGCGCTGATCCCCGGCGGTGCGCACACCTACGCCAAGGGCGACGACCAGTACCCCGCCGGCCTGGCCCCGGTCATCAGCCACGGTCGCGGTGCCCATGTGTGGGACCTGGACGGCAACCGCTACATCGAGTACGGCTCCGGCCTGCGCTCGGTCAGCCTCGGTCATACCCATCCGCGCGTGCTGGAGGCGGTGCGGCGGGAACTCGACCGCGGAAGCAACTTCGTCCGGCCGTCCGTCGTCGAGGTCGAGGCGGCGGAGCGCTTCCTGGCCACGGTGCGGACCGCCGAGATGGTGAAGTTCGCGAAGAACGGCTCCGACGCCACCACGGCCGCGGTCCGTCTCGCCCGCGCCGCCACCGGGCGCTCGCGGGTGGCCCTCTGCGGCGACCACCCGTTCTTCTCCGTCGACGACTGGTTCATCGGCACGACGCCGATGTCCGCCGGTGTTCCGGCGGCGACCGCCGAACTCACCCTGACGTTCCCCTACGGCGACCTGGCCGCCACCCAGGAGCTGCTCACCCGGTACCGGGACGAGGTCGCCTGTCTGATCCTCGAACCCGCCTCCCACAGCGAGCCGCCGCCCGGATACCTCGCAGGTCTGCGCGAGCTGGCCGACCGGCACGGCTGCGTCCTGGTATTCGACGAGATGATCACCGGCTTCCGCTGGTCCGAGGCGGGCGCCCAGGGCCTGTACGGCGTGGTCCCCGACCTCTCCACGTTCGGCAAGGCGCTGGGCAACGGGTTCGCGGTCTCGGCGCTGGCCGGGCGCCGCGAGCTGATGGAGCAGGGCGGGCTGCGGCACCCCGGCGACCGCGTGTTCCTGCTGTCCACCACGCACGGTGCGGAGACGCATTCGCTGTCCGCCGCGCAGGCCGTGCTCACCACCTACGTCGAAGAAGGCATCACCGCACGGCTGCACGCCCTCGGTGCGCAGTTGGCCGCCGGTGTCCGTGAGGCCGCCGTGAGCACGGGTGTGGGGGACCACCTCGTCGTCCGAGGCAGGGCCAGCAACCTGGTGTTCGCCACCCTGGACGAGCACGGGCAGCCCTCCCAGGAGTACCGCACCCTCTTCCTGCGCCACCTGCTCGCGGGTGGGGTGCTGGCCCCCTCGTTCGTGGTGAGCAGCGCGCTCGACGAGGCCGACATCGACCGCACCGTCGAAGTGGTGGCCGGGGCCTGCGCGGTGTACCGGAAGGCGCTCGACGCCGCGGACCCCACACCCTGGCTGGGCGGGCGGCCCGTGCGGCCCGTGTTCCGCCGCACGTTCTGACGTAGCGTCACCTCGGCCCCGGCGGAGCGGCCCGGTCCGTGCGGATGGCCCGTCGGCCGGCCGCACGGTCGATCAGCAGGGCGGTCGCCGGGGTCACCGCCAGCGCGGTGCACCAGCCGCCGAGGGCGTCGGTCGGGTAGTGCGCCCCCAGGGTGACCTGAGCCCAGCCCATGGCGGCACCGCCGAACAGCGCCGCGGTAAACACCAGGAGCGGGCCGGCCGCCTTGCCCGGGCCGAGCCGGCCGGCCACAGGCAGTGCCACGGCCAGGACCAGCGCGGTGGCGAAGGCGGTGTGCCCGCTCGGGTAGGACAGATACCCGCCGTTGATGGTGCGTCCCACCACGTGCTTGAGCAACGTCGTCGCCCCCACGGCAAGCCCCGCGCCGACCACCGTGAGCACCGCCGCCCGGAACCACCTGACCAGCAGGCAGCCCGTCACCGCGGCCGCGACCAGCGTCGCCGCCCCCGCGGGCTCTCCCAGGAAGTCCGTGGCCACGGCGAGTTGTCGCCACGGCGACCCCACCCCTTCGAACTCCGCCCGGACCCGCGCCTCCACCTCGCCGGGCCCGCTCTCCCCGGCGTACCGGAATCCGAGCACCGCGACCACCAACGCGGCGAGAGCCGCGGCCGGCCCGAACGACGCGCGCAGCGGGGGAGTCAGCAGCACGGCCGCCGCCCGCCGGGTCACCCGCCCACCGCGCTCGGCCGGCCCGCCGCGGCGACCTGCCTGTCCGTCGAGACGCCTGGCTCTCCACCGTGCCTCCCCGCGCGGCGGCGACCAGGCACCGCCCGAACTGTCCGCCCGCACACACGGTCCGGACCGCCGGCCTCCGCGGGCCGCGCGGCCGGGCCGAGCCGGACTCCGGATCCGGTGGGCCCGTACCGGGCCGGGCCGACTGCCGGGCCCGCTCCGTCCAGCTGATGCACCGTCGCCCTCACAGTCTGTCGGCCCCGCCGTGGTGCCGGGCCCCTCGTCTGCGGCCCCGCCGGCCCGGCTCTTCCCCGGCGGCCGCAGCCGCTCCGCGGACACCCGCTCCCGGTCGGCACTCCACCGCGCGCCTCTCCCGGTCCACGCCCTGCCGGAAGCGTCCTCGCGCGCTCACGCGGCTCGTGCTGCCCGGGGGCGCCCGTCACCGGCCGCCGGGTATCACCCTAACGAGCAACCCGGCTGCGGCAACCGGGCGTCGAGGGGCGGTTCGTCGCCTTGGCGAGGCCGTGTCCACAGGGACGATGCAGCCGTGCAGGCACGTGAGAGTCCGGGCCGCCCGCGCCGCACCGACGTGCTCCGGGCGGCGGGGGTGCATCCGCCGCCCGGACCACGTACCGGGCCCGCTCGGTCAGGCGCGCGGTGGCGTGCGGGAGGGGCGTCCCGCACCGCGCGCGAGGGCGTAGCCGGCCAGGGTGCCGAGAGCGGCCAGGATCCCTCCCGCGACGGTCCAGATCCAGCGGTCGGACCAGCGGCCGGAGGACCAGCCGTCCTCCGGCTCGACGGCTGCCGGGGCCTGTTGCGCGCCGGGGCTCGCGCCTTCCTCGGTGTCCTCGCCGTTCTCGGTGTCCTCACCGTTCTCGGCGGTCCGGCCGTCTCCCGCGGAGACTCCCGGGGTCAGGGGAGTGGACAGGGACCCGTCGACCGCGTGGGCGCCGCCGGCGTCCTTGGTGACGGCCTCGACCTTCGCGCGGATCGGCAGGCCGAGATCCTTCTCGGGGGCGTCCACGGCTGTCAGCCGCAAGTAGTAGCTGCCCGGCAGCGGGTGCGCCGACCACGGATCGGTGAGCGAACGCACCGGACGCAGGGTGCAGGACAGCTCGACCGACGCCGTGTCCCCGGTGGCCACCCTGCTCTGCATGCCGTACATGCAGGGCTGCCGGCGGCGCAGTCCGTCGTACACGTCGATCCGCCAGGTCGAGTCGCCGTGCCGGGCGGACTGCTCGGGCAGCTCCACCTCGGCCTTGAAGGTGGCGCGCTGCCCGGTGTCGAGAGGGAAGACCCAGTACAGGTAGTCGCCGCTGGACGCGTTCGCGGTGGCCGATCGGCCCGGCGGGACGGCTGCGGCGTCACGGAAGCCGGTACCGGCCCGGGTCGGCCCGGACTTGCCGTCCTCGGCGTCCGGCGAGGCGCTGTCCGCTGCCGCGCCGCCCGTTCCCGCGAACAGTGCCGCGCAGGCCAGTGCCGCGGCTGCCAGGGTGCGGATGATACGCATCAGTTGCCCCTCCTGACGGGGTTGCGCCAGCGGGCGAGCCAGCCCCACAGCAGCCCGGCCAGCAGCCCGGAGAGCGTGAGGACGCCCAGCATCCACCAGCCGCGGCCCAGGCCGAAGGAGGCGACGTCGGCCGCCTCGTGCGGGCCCTCCACCAGGTCGACGGTCAGCTCCAGAGGCAGCCCGGGTTCGGTCTTGACCGAGGCGGGCGCCGAGAAGGAGTTGCTGACCTGGAGGCACACGGTCTCCGCAGGCGCCTCGTCCTCGTCGGCGGGCGCCTTGGGATAGCGCAGGCCGGTGGATATCAGGTCGGTGCGCCCGTCGCCGGACTCGGAACCGCGGACGATCTCCCGGCCGTGGACCGTGACGGCGCGGAGCAGGACGCCGTAGTCGTTGTGGACGGCCCGGTCGGCCCCGATGCTCACCGAGGCGCGCAGCTCCTTGCCGGGCGGGACCTCGACCCGGTAGAAGCGGTGCTGACCGAACTTCTCGCGGTCGGTGTACAGGCCCGGGCGCAGCTTCGGCGCCTGGGAGCACGTCCGGGAGCCTTCGGCCGGCCGGGGGACGGCGACGGGGTCGGCCGTGCGGTCGACCAACTGGTTCACCCGGTCGGTGAGTTCCTCGGTGTGCCGGACGGAGGTGTAGGTGCCTCCGGTGGCCTCCGCGATGCAGCTGAGCTGCTCGCGGGTCTTGGCGTCGGGGACCAGGCCGAGCGTGTCCACGGTCAGGTTGATGCCCTTCGCGGCGATCTCGCGCGCCACCACGCAGGGGTCGAGCGGCGCGCAGGTGTCCTCGCCGTCGGTGATGAGGACGATGCGGCGGGAACCCTCGCCGCCCTCCAGGTCGTCGGCCGCCGCGCGCAGCGCCGGGCCGATGGGCGTCCAGCCGGTGGGCGCCAGTGTTGCCACGGAGGTCTTGGCCTCGGTGCGGTCCAGCGGGCCGACCCGGTAGAGCTGGTGGGTGTCCTTGCAGCCTTCCTTCCGGTCCTCCCCGCGGTAGCGGGCACCCAGCGTCCGGATGCCGAGCTGGACCTCGTCCGGTACCGCGTCGATGACTTCGTTGAACGCCTGCTTGGCCGCGGCCATCCGGGATCTGCCGTCGATGTCGCGCTTCCGCATGGAACCGCTGACGTCGAGCGTCAACTCGACTTTGGGGGCGTTCTCGTCCGACGCGGGCTCCGCGCTCGCGGTGCCGGTCGGGAGGAGCCCGAGGGGCAGGGCCATGAGCAGGGCGCAGGCCCCGGTCACAAGCCGTCTTCTGGTGATCATCGCCAGATCGTATTGAGGATCCGGAGGTGATCCAAAATGGCTGCGGATGGCAGCGACGGAGGGCCGTGTGCGGGCCGTTGGCGCTGCCCGCGCCCGGCCGCCGGACCTCTCCGCGGTACGCCGGCCCGGTGCTCCGCACGGGATTTCCGGAATCCGGCTGGCCGTGCGGTCGCTCGGAGGCCGGCGTCCCGGTCGGGGGACGGTTTTGCGCGCCGTGTCACGGGCCGGTATGCGTCTGGTAAGGGAGGTCCGTCCGGTGCCGGAGCAGCGGGGCCATTCACCTAGGGTATTGATCATGTATCAGTCAAAAACTCCGCAGCGCACCGCTCAGCACTCGCAGCCCACCCCGGCGGCACCGGTACTCCGGAGGAAGAGGACCCTGGTCGCAGCCCTCGGAATGGGACTGGCCGTCGCGTTGAGCGGATGCAACGACGACACCGGCAAGGCCAGTGACAAGGAGTCCGCCGCCTCGAAGAGCCCCTCGGAACGGGCCTCGCCGTCCTCCGGCCCGGCGGGCCCCGCGGGTGACGAGCCGATGGTCGAGGGCTGGCAGACCCAGACCTCGCAGAAGCATCATTTCCGCTACGACGTGCCCGCCAAGGCCGAGAAGTGGAAGGTCCTGGACAAGGGGACGGCTCTCTCCTACACGGACAAGGACGGCAAGCCGATAGTCGTCATGACCGCGGCGGCCAACTACCGTGAGGGCGGTTGCAGCTCCCACCCCAACCCCGATGCGATCGGCCAGGCGAGCAAGGGGCAGCTCGCCACCGTCGGCACCACCGGCGGCGGCAAGGAGGGCTCCCTCCAGGAGAACGCCCGCAACTGGGCCGGCAACTGGGGCTTCGCCGCATACGGCGGGAAGGATCACAAGCCCAAGATCGAGGTCAGCCAGGCGAAGCCGTGGAAGCACGGCGGCATCGAGGGCTACACGGCGACTGCTCAGGTCACCGTCACCAACCGGCCGAGCGCGTGCGTGCCGCCGAAGGCCGTCGTGCACAGCATCGCGCAGAAGCTCCCCGACGGCACCATGCACGGCTGGGTGATCTACGCGGACCAGGGCGTGCCCGACGCGCTGAACGCCGACGACATCAAGAAGATCATGAACACCGTCCGGCCCACGGGCGGCTGACACCCGCGCGGCCGGTCCCGCCCGGACCGGCTTCCGCGCGTGCGGCGCCGGAGATGGCGGACCGACGGACGGCGGGAACCCCGACCGCCGTCCGCGCCCTTCCGCCGTGCCCCTGGCGCGGCGCTCCCCCTCCGCGCATTCCGGCTCGGCGCCCTCAGCCCATGCGCGCGGGTGCTCCGCGTTCCGTGCCGATGCCCCCGGACCCGCGGGCCCCGGGTCCGCGCCTCACGCCCGCTGCGGGCCGCCGGAGGGCGGCCGGGAACCGGCCGGGCGGCCGACCATCCAGTCGTAGATCTGCTGCGCGTCGCACTCCCGCTGACCGCCGGGGAACAGCAGGCCGGCGCCCGCGAATCCCCGATCGGCGGCCTGCTCGGCCAGATACGGCAGCGCGACGCACCGCATTCCCGCGTGCCGGGCCGCCTCGGCGCCCGCCGGGGCGTCCTCGACGGCCACGCAGTCCGCGGGGGAGACGCCGAGTCTGCGGGCCGCCTCGAGGAAGACGTCCGGCCGGGGCTTGCCATGCGGCACCTCCTCCGCCGACACTCGGAGCGGCAGCAGCTCATCCAGGCTGGTCGCTCCGAGTACCGCGTCGATGGCGCCGCGCGACGATCCGGAGGCCACCGCGAGCGGATGCCCGCAGGCATGCAGGTGTTCCACGAGCTTCCGCATCTCGGGGAACACCTCGGTGCCGGAGCGCACCGACTGGAGATACAGACGGTTCTTCTCGGCCAGCAGGGTGTCCACGGACGCGCTGAGCCCGTGTGCGCTGCGGAGTGCGGCGAGGGTCTCCCGGGTCCCGATTCCGATGAACTGCGCGTGCTCGGCCCAGGTGAAGCCGGGAACGCCGTGAGTGGCGAGCAGGCGCCTGCCCGCCTCGTAGTAGTGCGGTTCGCTGTCGACGAGAGTGCCGTCCAGGTCGAAGACGACCGCGGGTGCGGCGGCAGAACTGTTCACGCGCCCAGCATGTCAAACGCGTGCGATTTGGTAGCAGGTGGGAAGGGGTGCTTTCCTCTTCGTACCAGCATGTGGACGCATGGCCGACCAGGTCAGCCCGGATTGGAGGGGTTTTGGACGAGTCGCTGCGGAAGCCCGGGGGAAGCACCCCAGCACATCTCCTCCGTCGCACCGTCGCGGCACTCGGTCCCGAACGTTCGCACCGGGCGCGCGTCTCGGCACGCGCTGTCATCGGCATCGGACTCGCGGTGGCCGGCTGCGCGGGCGCCGGTCTGCCGCTCCAGGCCACCGTCGCGGGCGGGCTGGTGGCGCTGCTCGCACTGTTCACCGTCGCGGACCCCACCGCGCGGGCGCAGGCTCGCACCACGGCGCTGCTGCCCGCCGTCGGCGTCCCCGTGCTGGCGCTGGCCGCGTTCCTGCACGGGCAGCCGCCCGCCCGGGACGCCGCGTTCCTCGCGGTGGTCTTCGCCGGGGTGTACGCGCGCCGCTGGGGGCCGCGCGGCAACGCGCTGGGCATCTTCGCCTTCATGCAGTTCTTCGCCGCGCAGTTCCTGGGCACGGAGCCCGACCGGCTTCTGGAGACGTTCACCGCCGGGCTGCTGGCGCTCGTGGCGGCCGCGCTCACCCGGTTCGTGCTGTGGCCGATCGAGCGCGGCGCGGCGCCGCAGCCCGCCATCGCGCCGGTCGGCGGCCGGGGGCTGGCCCGGCCCACCACCCGGCAGGCGTTCCAGGCGCTCGCCGCCTGCGGATTCGCCCTGGCCGCGGGCCAGGCCCTGTCCCTTGACCGCTGGTACTGGGCGGTCGGCGCCGCCTGGTGGATCTTCGTGAACACCGCTTCCCGGGGCGAGACGCTCGTCCGCGGCTTCCGCCGGGTGCTGGGCACCGTCACGGGCCTGGCCGCCGGGCTGCTGGTCGCGGTGCCCGTGGACGGCGCCGTCGCGCCCACGCTCGCCGTCGTGGCCTGCTGCGTCTTCGGGATCTTCTACACCGCGCCGCTGTCCTACTCGTGGATGATGTTCTTCGTCACGCTCATGGTCGGCATGCTCTACGGCCTGCTCGGCGTCCTGCATCCCGGGCTGCTCGGGCTGCGTCTGGAGGAGACCGCGGTGGGCGCGCTGGGGGCCGCGCTCGCGGTCGCCCTCGTGCTGCCCGTCACCACCCACGCCGCGACCGAGGTGTGGATACGGCGTGCGGTGCACTGCGTCCACGAGTGCGCCAGGGAGGCGGCGGACCGCCTCGCGGGCGGCAGCGGCGACGGGCCCGAGCCGCGGGTCGCGGAGCTGGAACTGCTGCTGGGGCGCGTGCGGCTGTCGGTCGCGCCGCTCGTCCATCCCCTCAGTCCGCTGCGTGCGCGCAGGGCCAGGGCCCGCCAGGTGCTGGCCCTGCTGGACGACTGCGCCCGCCAGATCCGCGGCCTGGCCGAGGCCGCGGCCGACCCCGGGGCGTCGCACGACGCCCGGCTCACCGCGGCCTGCGAGCGGGTCGAGGCCGCGGTGCACCGGTTGGCGGTGCCGGCGCGGGCCCGGATCGCCCCGGCCTCCGGCGCCGGTGTCCCGGTGGCCGCCGCGGCCGCGGAGCCGCCCTCTTCCGGTGATCGCGCACTGGTGCATCTGCACGCTCTGGAGGACGCCCTCCATCAGCTCGCCGCGCCGCTGCACACCCACCCGCGAGCGGCCGCCTGAGGGCGCGCTTCCGGCCGGGGCCGCGCCTCCGCCGGGATCGCTCCGCGGCGAGCTGACCCGCGCTCCGTCCGGAACGAGCCGACCCATTTGGTCCAGACCAAGTCGCGCTCGCCTGTTACCGTCGTGCCCTCCGGACGGGGCGGCGAGAGGGCGGTGCGATGAACAGCAGGACGCGACGGCACCCGCGGGCGTACATCGGGTCGTTCACCTCGGCGGGGGGCCGGGGCATCACCACCGCGGCTCTCGACCCCCGCACCGGCGCGCTCAGCGCCCTGCACCATACGGAAGACACCGTCGCGAACCCCTCATTCCTCGCTCTGGCGCCCGCGGGCGGCCTCCTGTACGCCGTCAGCGAGACCGACCGCGGCGCGGTCACGGCGCTGCGCCTCGACGGCCGCGGCCCGGCCGGAGGCCCCGGCGCGGGCCGCTCCTCCGCCGGCGCGTTCCCCGCGCTGCTGGGACCCCCGGTCCCCGTCGACGGCGCCGGTCCCACACATCTGGCGGTGACCGCGGACAGCCTCTGCACCGCGAACTACACCTCCGGCAGCGTCAGCCTGCTGCCCCTGCGCGCAGACGGCGCCCCCGGCGCACCCGCGCGCACACACCGGCACCACGGCCGGGGGCCGGTCCGGGAGCGGCAGGACGGGCCGCACGCGCACGGCGTCACCCCCGATCCGTCAGGCCGCTGGCTGCTCTGCACCGACTTGGGAACCGACTCGGTGTGGATCTACGACCTGCGGGACGCCGACGCCGGTCTGCGGCCGCACCGCGAGGTCCCGCTCCGTCCCGGGACCGGCCCCCGCCATCTGGCGTTCGGGGCCGCGCACTCCGGGGGCGGACGGGCCGCTGCCCGGCGGGCCCACGTCGTCAACGAGCTGGATTCGACCGTGGTGACCTGCGGTTGGGACCCCGTGCACGGCGCCCTGGAGCCGCTCGGTGAGACCCGGCTCGTACCGCCGGAGCACGCGGCGGCCCCCAACCACCCCTCCGCGCTCGTCATCGCACCGGACGGGCGCTTCGCCTGGGCCGCGAACCGGGGCGAGGACAGCATCACCGTCCTGGACCTGACCTCGTCCACGCTGCCCGAACGCGTCGCGACCGTGCCCTGCGGCGGCTGCTGGCCCCGCGACCTGGCGGTGCACCCGGCAGGCCGCTGGCTCTACGCCGCCAACGAACGCTCGGGCGACGTCACCTGGTTCACGGTCGACCCGGCCACCGGCACCCCGCGACGCGCGGGCTCGCTGTCCCTGCCGTCGGCCTCCTGCGTCGTCATCGAGCGAACCGCCGGAGGGTGAGGCGACGCAGTGCGAGACGGCCCGCCGGCGGCGCTCCGGACAGGGCCGCTCGCCCCCGGCCGACAGGTACGGCCGCTCGCGCTCGTCCCCCCGCGAGGGCCCTGGACGGGGCGGGGCGGGCGCTCAGCGCGCCGTCGCTCCCTGAGGCTGCGCGATACCCGCCTTGGCGGCGTACGTCGAGGCCACGAGCTTGCCCAGCGCCGGGTAGGCACCCAGCGGTTCGGCGGTGGAGCAGCCCGCCTCCTCCGCGGCGGCCTCCAGCAGGCCCTCGGCGATCTCCGGGCCGATCAGGCACGGTGCGATGGCCAACTGCTGGGAACCGGAGTTGCGGAGCTGCTCGGCGATCTGCTGGACGGCGCCCTCGTCGTCGAGCGCCGCGGCGAGCACCGGCACCGCGAGCCGGGCGGCCAGCAGCATGCCGGTGATACCGGCCGCCTGCACCGCCTCTTCCCCGCCTATCGTCGCCAGGACGATGCCGTCGGCCGCCGTCGCGACCGTGAACAGCCGTGCCCGGTCGGCGCGCGCCAGCCCCGCCTCGGAGAGCCGCACGTGCACGCCTTCGGCGAGCAGCGGGTGCGGGCCCAGTACGTCGGTCAGCTCGGCGCCGGAACCGCTGTTGAGCACCTCCTGGCGGATGTGGCGCAGTTGCGCGGCGTCCGGCCCGGCCAGCAGCGGCACCACCACGGCGGGAAGCCCGTCGTCGGCGGTGCCGGCCGGCGGTGCCGCGACCGCTGCCCCCTGCTCGGGAGAGCCGGCCTCCTCCGCCATGGCCGCCGCCTCGCGTGCGTACCGGCGGCGCGTCGCCCGGTCCTCGACCGCCTGGCCGAGCGCCGAGCGGATGGTCGGGAACTCCCCGTCGTCGCCCTCGGTGAAACCGACGCGCGCGTCCAGGCCGGGCAGCTCCGAGCGCGCGATGCTCAGCGTCTCCTCGGCGAGACTGCGCGTGGCGCCGGAGGGGGCGCCGGGGACCGCCAGAACCAGGGCCGGCGCACCCTCGGGAGCGACGACGGGCTCCGGCCGGCGGTGCCGTCCGGGCTGGCGGGGACGTGGCATTCGTACGGGCAGGCCATTGTCCGGTCCTGTGGGGGAGCTCATGCGCCCGCATGCTAATGCCTTCATGGGCTTGACTGTTCGGCCGGGGCAGACCGATGGGCTTATGTCCCGATTCATCCGAGCGAGACGGCTGCTTCTCCGGGCATCCTGGAATGCGGCACCCCGCAAAGGATACGGTGCACAGCGCGACGGCCCGCGCCCCAGGCCCGGGCCGAGTGCCGCCCTGCCCGGCCCCGCCTCAGTCCGCGCTGCCCGCCTCCCGGCCCGGCGCCTCCGCGGCTTCCTGGGCGTCCGGATCCGCCACCGACAGCAGCGCCGGATCCCCCGGGAGCGCCAACGCCCCGTCCGCCAGCCGCGCGGCCACCAGCAGCGCACCTTCGAGCGGACCGCCCGCCGCCTCCGCGATCCGGACGTCCGGAAGCCGCCCGGCCAACTCCGCACGCAGCGGGCCCTGCAGAGCCTCGCCCAGCTTGAACAGGCCCCCGGTGAAGGCGACGCGCACCGCCCGCCCGCGGCGCTCCGCCGGTTCGCGGTGCGCGACCCGGGCCCTCGCGGGCGGGGGCATACCCTCCCAGCCCGGGCACACGGCCTCGGCCGCGGCGGCGATCTCCCGGGCCGCCGCTCGGATGATCCCCGCCGCGACGGCGTCCTCCTCGGCGCACCGTGCGACCTCGGGCGCGAACGAGGCGAGGACGGCCGCCCGGTCCGTACGGGGATACAGCTGCCCGGGCAGCGCGCTCAGCGGGGTGCCGAACACCGCCTCGGCGCGTCTGCGCAGTGCCCGCGAACCTCCCGCCCGGCCGTCGAAGGCGCGCAGCGCCGCCTCCAGTCCGGCGCGCCCGATCCACGCGCCGCTGCCGCAGTCACCCAGCAGATGCCCCCAACCGTCGGCGCGCCGCCAGGTCTCCAGGTCGGTGCCCATGGCGATCATCCCGGTCCCCGCCGCCACCACGGCACCGGGCCGTTCGCCCAGGGCCCCGGCGTACCCGGTCACCGCGTCGGCGGCCAGCGCCAGGCGCCGTACCCCGAACTCCGCCGCGAACACGCCCGGCAGCTCGGCCCGCAGCCCCGTGCCGAGGGTCGCCATCCCGGCGGCGCCCACGCAGGCCGCCGCCAGGTGCGCGGCGCCCGCGTCCGCCAGCAGCGCTCGCACCGCGGGCACCAACTGGCCGGACAGGTGCGCCGCGTCGATTCCGGCCGGTCCGGTGCGTACGGGCTCCGGGCAGGCGACGGTACCGACGGCTTCCGGTGGCCCGCCGCCCGCGTGCCCGGCGCCGGGGAGGCGCGCCAGCGCGACCCGGAGTCCGGACCCGCCCGAGTCCACGCCCAGCACCCAGCCGTCCGCGCCCCGCGCGGCCGCTCGGGTGCCCTCCGCGGCGGCGGTCACGGCAGGCGCCAGTCCACGGGGTCGGCCCCCTGGGCGGCGAGCAGTTCGTTGACCCGGCTGAAAGGCCGCGAGCCGAAGAACCCGCGATCGGCCGACATGGGTGAGGGATGCGAGGACTCCACCGCGGGCAGTTCGCCCAGCAGCGGACGCAGATTCCGCGCGTCGCGGCCCCACAGCACCGAGACCATGGGGCGTCCGCGGGCGACCAGGGCACGGATCGCCTGCTCGGTGACCTCTTCCCAGCCCTTGCCGCGGTGCGCCGCGGGCCGCCGCGGAGCCGTCGTCAGTGCCCTGTTGAGCAGCAGTACTCCCTGTCCCGTCCAGGGCGTCAGATCACCGTTCGAGGGGCGGGGGAGGCCGAGGTCGCTGTGCATCTCCCGGAAGATGTTCTCCAGGCTGCCCGGCAGCCGCTGGACCTCGGGAGCCACCGAGAAGGACAGTCCGACGGCGTGCCCGGGCGTGGGGTAGGGATCCTGGCCCACGATCAGGACGCGCACCTCGTCGAAGGGCTGCTGGAAGGCCCGCAGCACATTCGGCCCCGAGGGCAGATAGGTTCTCCCCGCGGCGACCTCCGCGCGGAGGAAGTCGCCCATCGCGGCGATCCGTTCGGACACCGGCTCCAGCGCCTTCGCCCAGCCCGGCTCGACAATCTCGTTCAACGGTCGTGCAGCCACGAGCGGTCACTCTACTGGCTCAGCCGGGCGCTGCGGTCCGCACGCGGGGATCTCCTCAGTCGACCACCGCCGCCCGCACACACAGCACGTCCGGCAGATGCGAGGCCAGCTGCCGCCAGCTCTCGCCCTCGTCCGCGCTGGCGAAGACCTCGCCGTTCCGGTTCCCGAAGTAGATCCCGGCCGGGTCCGCGTCGTCCGTGCTCAGCGCGTCCCGCAGCACCGGTCCGTAGTGAGCGGCCTCGGGAAGGCCCGCGCCCATCGCCTCCCAGCTGCCGCCCGCGTCCTGGGTGCGGAACACGCGGCAACGGTGCCCCGCCGGCACCCGGTCCGCGTCCGCGTTGAGCGGGAAGAGGTAGGCCACGCCGCCGCGCCGCGGGTGGGTCGCGAGGGGGAATCCGAAGTCGGAGGGAAGGGAGTCGCCGATCGAATGCCAGCTGGAGGCGCTGTCGTCGCTGCGGAAGACGCCCCAGTGGTTCTGCAGATACAACCGGTCGGGATCCTCCGCGTCCCGCGCGATCTTGTGTACGCACTGTCCGTACTCGGGGTAGCGGCGGCCCTCCGGCAGGAACACCGCGGAGACCCCGCGGTTGCACGGCTCCCAGCTCTCGCCACCGTCCCGGGTGCGGTAGGCGCCGCCCGTCGAGACGGCGACGGTCACATGCCGCGTGTCCCGCGGGTCGACCAGGACGGTGTGCAGGCCCAGACCGCCGCCACCGGGCGCCCACTCCCGTCGGGTGGGGTGCTCCCACAGCGCGTGGACGAGGGAGAAGGACTCGCCGCCGTCCGTGGAGCGGAACAACCCGCCGGGCTCCGTCCCGGCGTAGACCACACCGGGCTCGTCCTCCCCGCCGGGCTGGAGCTGCCAGACACGCTCCAGGGAGGCTCCGGTCTCCCGCGGATAGGCCACCGGCGGCCGCGGGGGCTCCTTCCAGGTCCTGCCCAGGTCGTCGGAGTGGAAGACCGAGGGGCCCCAGTGCGCGCTGTCCCCTCCGGCCAGCAGCCTGGGTGTGGAGCCCCGCCGGTCGATGCTGAAGGAGTAGACGGCCTGCGCGTCGAAATACGGGCCGGTGAAATCCCAGTCCGCCCCGCCTCGCCCGGCCACCGGCCGCCGGGCGAGGAACAGGCCCTTTCTCGTACCTACCGCGAGCAGTACGTCCGCCATTGCGGCACCGCCTTCGAGACGTCGTTGTCCGAGGTGTCCGTCCCCGAGTCGTCCGGGACACGGAACAGTCTGCACCCGCCCACTGACACTCCCGGCCGGACTGCCCGGACGGCGTCCCGGGGCGGTGTCCGCGGCGCCCGTTCGGCCCCCGGAGGCGTGCACCGGACCCCCGAACGGCGGCATACCGGTGCGCCGAACGGGCTGCGACCGCCTCCGTCGTCAGGGTTGCCCCGGGCCCGGCCGAGCGCGCCGCGCGGGCCCGGCCGCCGACGCCGGGGCTACGGTGCCGCCGTGTCGGAGAGATCCTCATGTCCGTGCTGCGCGTCGGACCAGTCCTGCCGGCGGGGAAGCTGTCCGTCCGCGGGCCGGCCCTCGCCGCCGTCCGGGCCCGCGTGGAAACTGCGCGGCTACGGCAGCGGCGCGGGTACTGTCCCGCATTCCGCCGGGGCGCCCTGGTTCGCCGTCGGTGTCAGCCGGCCGGACGGTACCCAGGTGGAGATGGTGGCCGCCGTGGTGGACGGCGGCATCCGGCTGGAGGAAGTGCGGGCCGATCCGCCGCTGACCCTCCGGGAGTTCGCGGAGCTCGCGCCGCGCCTCGGCGAACCGCTGACGCTGGCCTGCCCCGCCGCGCTCCGGCCACCGGCGCTCGGCCCCACCGTCCGGACCACCGGGCCCTGCGTGCTGCCCGCGGCGCCGCACCCGGTCCCGCCGCGGTCGGCACCGCCGGCGTCCGCGCCCCCGCAGCATCCCGTACCGGTACCGGCCCCCGCGGCGGCCACGCAGCGGAGACCGCCCGCGCCCGCGGGACGGCGGAGGCGGCCGTCCGGTCTCAGCGGCACGGCAGCGCTGCACACGGCGGCCGGTGCCTACTCCGCGGCCCGGGCGCAGGGCCAGGACCCGGTGCTGGCCGTCATGCGGGTCACCGGGCACAGCCGCCGCAAGTCGCTGCGCGTCATCGCGAGCGCCCGCGACGCGGGGCTGCTGAGCCCGCGTCACGCCCGCCGGCGGCGCTGAACGGCGGACGGCGCGGTCCGTGCAGAGCAACTGCGCCGTCCTGCGCCGGTCCCGTTCGCACGCGGCGCCTGCTACGAGCCCCGTGCGTACTTCCGTGGCCACGCGGAGTCCGCCGTCGCCTCCACCGGGCGTGCCGGTGCCGCGACCCGCGCGGCGCGCCGCGGCCCCGCGCGGCTCACGGCCCGCCGTGCGGTCCGGAGCCGGTGCCCCAACCGCACGGACGCAGCCGTTCCAACTGCCGCACCCGGGCCGCATGCGACACCTCGGGGCCCTCCTCCCCTTCCGGTGGCGTCCCCTGCCGCCAGGCGAGGCCGTACCGGGCGAACAGCTCTCCCCGCAGCCGTCCGAGCGGCATCGGCGCACCGGGCAGCAGCACCGCGACGACGGCGCCCATCAGATTGGCGCGCAGCAGCGGATAGTCGGTGTCCGGGTCGGGGGAGCCGTAGCGGACCACGACGCCACGCAGCAGAGCTGCCAGGCGCTGCTGCTCGTCGCACCGCACGAAGCCCTCCTGCTGCAGGATCCCGGCCATGTGGGCACGCATCAGCACCGGCTGGCAGCACGCCAGTCCGAGGACGGCGTCGATGGCCCGCGCCAGCACTTCCCGTCCGCCGTCCGGTCCCTCCGGCGACGGTCCGCGCTCCAGGGCCTCGGTCAGCGTCAGATGCATCAGCCGGTGCACCGCCGACTGGAAGAGCTGCCGCTTGCCGGGAAAGTAGTACGAGATGAGCCCGCGTGCCGAGCCGGCCCGGTCGGCGATGGCGCCCAGGGTCGTCGACTCGTACCCGTGCTCGGCGACCAGCTCGACGGTCGCCTGCAGCAGGCGTTCACGCGAGCGTCGGCGCAACTCTTCATTGACCGATGCGCTCCGGGGGGACATCCTGTAACTCCTGCGTTGACTGGCCGGCAGCCAATATATTCAGCACGACTTCGGGTGTTCGCCTCCAGGGGAGCCGGAACGCCCGCTGCAGCAGCCGATATCGGGGCGACGCGGGGGATCGCCCCGGTATCGGCGTCGACCAGGCGCCCCGTGAGGCGGACCGGCGAGGTCCGGCCGAGCGTACCGGCATCGGCGGTTCCGGGAGCGACTCCGGAGGACGAGCGCCCGCTCAACATCCCTCCTGCGCCGCGGCTTTCCCCGGCCGGCTTCCGGCCGCAGCCCCCGGTACGGTCACTGCCCGTCCCCGGTACGTTGGTGCGCACACAGCGCACGACGTACACACCGCCGAGGGCAGGGGAGAGCCATGGTGCCGGGACCGGACCCCAGAGAGATCGACAACACGTTGCCGCATTCGGCGCGAATCTGGAACTACTGGCTCGGCGGCAAGGACTTCTACGACGTCGACCGGCAGGTGGGTGACGAGATCGCGCGCACCAACCCCGGCATCGTGACCACGGCCCGCGCTCAGCGGGCCTTCCTGTGCCGGGCTGTCCGCCACCTCGCGGGGGATCTCGGCATCCGCCAGTTCCTGGACGTCGGCACCGGTCTGCCCACCGTCGACAACACCCACGAGGTCGCCCAGCGCATCGCCCCTGACGCACGGATCGTCTACGTGGACCACGACCCGCTCGTCCTCACGCACGCCCGCGCCCTGCTGACCAGCACGCCGCAGGGTGTCACCCACTACCTCGACGCCGATCTGCGCGATCCGGACGCCATCCTCGAGGGCGCGGCGGGGATACTCGACTTCGACAGGCCCGTGGCGCTGATGCTGCTCGGCGTCGTCGCCCATCTCACCGACGACAGCGCCTACGACGTGGTGGCGCGGTTGACGGCGGCTCTCCCGGCCGGCAGCCATCTGGTGTTCAGCGACTCGGCCGAAGTGGTCAGCCCGGAGGCGGTCCGTGCCATGGTGCGGCAGTGGAACCGCACCAGCGACAACCCGCGCGTCAACCGCTCCCGCGAGCAGATCCTCCGGTTCTTCGACGGGCTGGAGGTCCTGGAACCGGGGCTGGTCTCGGTCACCCGCTGGCGGCCCGAGGCGCTCCCCTTCGGCGAGCCCGAAGAGGTCGACAACGTGGGCGCGGTGGCCCGCAAGCCCTGAGCGGCCACCGGGCGGCTGCCGGCGGGCTATCCGGACGCGGGGCCGGGCAGCCGCTCCCCGGGCCGCAGCGCGGCCCACGCGGCCGCGGACGCCAGGGCCACCGCCGTCCCCAGCAGCGCGCCCACCACGGTGTCCGTCAGCCAGTGCACGCCCAGCCACAGCCGGGTGAACGCGACGCCGAGAACGCTCACCGCGGCGGTGCCGAGCCCCGTCCGCCACCCCGAGGTGGTCACCGGTGTTCCCCGCTCCCACCACAGCCACAGCAGCACCGTGCACACCAGCGCGGCCGTCAGCACGTGCCCCGACGGCATCGCGCTGTACTCCGCCGAGGCCACCGGCTCCCGCCAGTGCGGCCGCTCCCTGCCGAGCGCCGCCTTCATCCCCTGCTGCACCCCGGCGCCGACCAGTGCCGTGCCCGCCACCCAGTACGCCACCGCACGCTCCCCGCGCCACAGCAGCCGGACGCACACCGCCGCCAGCAGCAGCCGGAAGGTCCACGGATCCCACACCCAGTCGGTGAGGACCCGCATGGTCCGGGTCGGCGCCGGGTGCTCCAGTGCCGCCGTGTGCAGCCCGGAGGCGGTACCCCGGTCGAGCACGGCCAGTGGCTCCCAGGGCAGCAGGGCCAGGCTGGTCAGCAGTACGGCCGCGGCACCCAGCGCGGCGGCCGCTGCGGCCTGCCATGCGCCTGCCGGACCGGCACGGGTAGCACCTCGCATGCCCCGATCATCGCCCCTGACACCGGTAGCGGTACAACTCCCGGCGGGTGTTCCGCGCCGGACGGCGGGGGCCGGCCCGGGAGCGGGTCAGTGGCGCAGCGCGGACAGCCCGGGAGCGAACGCCACGAGCACCGGGATCACCGGTACCAGGGAGGCCACCGCCGTCATCCGCAGCCGGCGACTGACCGACAGTCGCGGTCCGGGCGCGAGCAGCCGGTGCACCCGTTGCGGCACCAGCGCCACCGGTGTCGGGCAGGGCCCGAAGACCCCGCGCCCTTCGTTCAGTTCCACCAGGGCCAGGGCGATCGTGAGCCTGCCGTAGCGGCGGGAGGCGGCGTCGTCGGCGGCCAGTTCCACCAGCCGGTGCACCTGGTCGCGGAAGCCCGCGAAGACCGGCACCCGCGAGAACCCCGCGGCCAGCGCCGAGGAGCAGTGCAGCAGCCAGTCGTGGCGCGCCCGCGCGTGTCCCTGCTCGTGTTCCAGCACCGCGTCCAGCTGCCGGCCCTTGAGCCGGCCCAGTGCGCCGGTGGTGATGGCCAACTGCGGGTTGGCGCCCGGCAGCCACCAGGCGTCAGGCTTCTCCTCCTCCAGGACCACCAGCCGCTCGCTGGGGGAGGCGCTCTCGCCGGGCAGCCGCGGCGCCCGCTCGCGCAGCTCCGCCCGCCGCCTGCGGCGCCTGGCCCGCGCGTCCCTGATCTCCCGCAGCAGCATCGCTCCGGTCCAGGCACCCCCGCAGGCCAGCAGCACGCTCAGGGCGCCTGCCCAGGGCGCGGAGGTGCTGGAGGAGTATGCCTCGGCCACACCGTGCGGCGCCCCGGCGAAGACGTGGCTGCGTACCGCGGTGAAGGCGGCGGCACCCGAGAGGGCCATCGCCAGCAAGCAGCACAGCAGCACAGCTCCCACCACGCACTGCCACGCCCACAGGGCGAGCACCGGTTCCCGGTCGGGCCAGGTGGAGCGGGTCAGTACGCGCGGCGCGAGACCCGCGGCGAACAGGGCGAGCACCATCAGCGCGAGCGGGACGGTCATACCGCTCAGCCTAGAAGGCCGTTACGAGACAGTGATACGCCCGGCGGCGCAGAAGTGACGCGGTTCACAGCCCTGCCGGGTTTCCGGCCGCTGCCCGCGTCCGGGAGGGCCTCCGCTCCGGTGCGGACACTCCTCAGAGGGCGAGCAGCATCGCGAACATCCCCGCCCCCATGGCGACTCTGCAGCCGGCCGCGACCCCGGCCTGCCGGGCCACGGGCGGCACGGCTGTCCTCCGTGCGGCCGGGCCGCTCCCCGGGGCGGCGCCCGCCGGCATCAGACGCGTCCCCGTCCAGAGCACGTATCCGGCGAAGTAGACCAACAGCATCCCCGTCACCAGCGGCAGACCGCCCGCTCCGGAGTGGTGCGCGGCCGCTCCGGCGGGCGGGCCCAGGGCCATCGCCAGCGACATGTACACCATCGCCGCGCTACCCAGGAGGTGGTGCAGATGGCGTCCCGGCCCGGCGCCGGTGTGCCGCACAGTCGCCGTCAGCCGCAGTTCCCGCACCAGCAGCGCGCCGAACAACCCGCCGAAGACCCACCCCGACACCGTGTGCGTCGCGGGCGTTCCGCTCCAGGGGGCCGGTGCGGCCATCGCCGCCATCCCGAGCCCCATCACGGCCTCACCCCCCGCCTCCGACCGCCGGCCCGGTCCCGCGCCGCGCGCCCGCAGCAGGCACGAGACGCCCGTGACCGCGCAGAGCGCCGTCAGCAGCCATCCGACCGTTTCAGGGCCGTGCATCCGCCCACCTCCCCGGAGATGGCTGCCCGCTCGCGGGCGGCACACGGGAGCGCACGGGGGCAGCGAGGGCGCGTCCGTCTCCCGGCGGTTCAGCGGGGCCGGGGAGCGGTGTGCCCCATCATTTCGGTCGCCTCCAGCAGCGGCATGCCCAGGTCCTGGAGGAGGACGCGGGTGTCGTCCGTGTGGTCCGGGAGGAAGGCGTGGCCCTCGTGTCCGGCGGGGCTCTCGCCGCCCGGACGCTCTCCTGGCTCGTCCGCCGCTCCGTGCGCGTGGTCGCGGATGCGGCGGCTGAGCAGCCGCCAGGCGTACGCGTTGGTGTGCGGGCTGCGCAGCGCCAGGTCCCACTGGTCGGCCAACTCGGCGAAGGCCAGGCGTACAACGGCGTCCGCCTGTCGCGCATCGGCCAGGCGGTTGTGCGCGTACTCCAGATACCGTTGCCGGTAGAGAACGCAGAATGCGGTGAAGGCCACCGGAGCCTCCGGTGCGGATTCGAGGTGCTCCGACTCCCGGCAGGTCTGTGGTTGCGCCGTGGGCGCGGCGCTCTGTTCGCACGGCAAGGGCATACGAACGTTCAACGTTCCTCTCCCCTCCCATCCCTCCGTTGCGGTCCCCCTCCCGCGGAAGCTACAGCTCCAGATGCGTCGGACGCCATGAGCTTCTGCACCGTGCAAATTCATCGGCAATTGCACGAGCAGCCGCTCGGCGGGAAAGTCGGCCCGCTGTCGAACTTCCGCGCGAGGAATTGCCATTGCATTGCTCTTGTCTGATCGATGTAGATCGTTTTCGATGAATTGGATGGCGTTCTTGATGGGTTTCCCGTCGGGTCGTCACTCTTCGCTCCGCGCGGGAGTCGTATGCCAACCATCGGAGTGAGCCACGCGGAATTCACTCTTGAGGGTGGCGAACCGGCACGGCGTCCGAATCAGCCGCAATGTCCCGCAGGTCGGGTCGGGTGGCGGCAGCCGGATCGCCGACGCCGACGCCGTCGTGTTGAATTGGAGTCCGCCGTCGAAGGTTTGGAGGTCGCCGTAGCAAGGGGCTCGGCTGCGGGCCCGGCAGGAGTGCGCCACCGGCCCGACACGGCCGGGCAGGGGCCGCCTGCGATCCGCGTGGCGGCAACGGCCCACCGGGGCCTTGGGCTGACAACTGTCCGTGTTCTGATCGGTTTGGTGTGTGGGGGGTTCTGGTGTCGGTTCCGGGTGCGGGCTCCGAAGGCGCGAGCGACGGGGTGCTGGTGATGGCGGGTGTCGGCGGGGGCCTGATGGACGTCGGCGTCGTGATGGCGGGCCTGGGCGGAGTGTCCTGGAGCGGCATACTCGCCGGTGCGGACGTGCACACCGCGGGTCCCGGCGCGGTGAACGTCGTCGAACTGGCCGGTCCGGTCGACCCGCAGATGGTGCTGGCCCGCGTGCGCCTGGTGGCCGGTGCCTCCGGCCGGCTCCTGGTGGTCGTCGTGGGAGAACTGCGCAAGGATCCGCGCAAGGGGGGCCTGCACATCGGGCTGGGAGCGCCCGGCCAGCACTCGGCCGCGGTGCGGTACAGCGGGCTGCCCTGGGAGTGGCTGACAGCGGAGCTGGCCGTGCGGCCCCCCGGGTCGACCACTGTGCTGCTGGACGTGGCCACCGAGCCCGGCGCCTGGGAGGCGGTCCGGGCGGGCGGCCTGCCGGAGGTCCCCGGGGTGGCCGTGCTGGGCCGCGTGGTGCGGAACAGCCGCGAGTCGGCGTGGCGCCGGCTGCGCGGCGGCAACGCCCCCATGGAGCCCGCCTATCTGCTGGAGTGCATTCGGCTGTGGCGCGCGGGCGGCCGGATGCCGTTCGCCGAGCTGCATCAGCGGGCGGCGGCCGTCTCCGGTACGACGGAGCACGAGCAGGCGCTGTTCGTCGCCTCGTCTGCGGCCGCGGCACCCGTGGCCCCGGAACCGGCGGCCGAACCGCCGAACGGCTACCGGCCCGCTGCCGCACCCGTGAGCCCGAACGGAGGGGAGCACGGGCTCCCGCCGGACCTCCCCGCGGAGTGGCAGTCCGCCGACCAGTACCCGCAGCCGGTCCCGGCCGCATACGGGCCGCCCGGTGCCGAGCCGGAACCCGGGCACGGAGCTGAACCCCGGCACCGGCCCGCGCCGCCGCCCCCGGGGGCCCCGGGCCCGCGTACCGAGCCGGCCGAGGACCCGCACGAGACGATCATGGCCGCGGCCCGCGCCGGGCGCCACGAGGAGGCCGAGACGCTCGCGGTGGCCTGGGAGGAGGCTGCCGAGCGTACGGAGGGGCCCGGTTCGGAGGGAGCGCTGCATTGGGTGGAGGTCCGTGCCGACCTCGCCCGGCTGGCCGGTGCCCCGGACCGCAGTTGCGAACTGTGGCTGCGGGTTGCCCGGGGCCGTCTCGAACGCGGCGAGTCCGAGCGGGCCTTGGAGGTGGAGGGCGCCGTGGACCGGGCCCATCACCAGTGGCAGTGCCTGGACGAGGGGGAGGCCGCCCGCGAGTTGGCACCGGAGCTGGTCCTCCTGCGCCGCCGGGTCCCCGGCCGCCAGCCCGGTGCGGTACGACTGGTGGAGGAACGCGCGGAGCGGCTGCTCGGCGGCGTCGAACAGTGAACCCGCGGTAACGGCCGCACGAGTGGCACCGGCTGGTCCGTTCGCAGCAGCGCCGGACCGGCCGTCGGCTCCGTCGCCGGCCGCTCCCGGACGCTGGGTGTCGTACTGCCCCGGACGTCTCCTGAGGAGCGCGCATGTTCCGTCGATCCGTACTGGCCCTGGCCACGCTGCTGGCCACGACCGTCCTCGCGGTGGCACCGGCCGCTGCGGCCGCCGAAGCCTCCGTGCCGCAGACCGATGAACTGACCCCTCCTGAACAGGCCGCCCTCAAGGTCGCGGAGAAGGCCCTGGGCACGCTGCTGGGCGGTGTGGTGTCCCTGGGCGGAAACTGAGGGGACCCGGCACTGCTACCCGGCCGGGACCGCCGTCGACCGGTTCCGGCCGGGGCCGGTCGCGGACCGCCCGCCGGTGTGCCCGGGGCACCGTGACCCGTTCCGGGTGCGTCCGCAGACCGCCCGGGAGCGGCCCGGGAATCGGCCGCGGGCCACCGCGGCGCTCCCGCGCCGGCCGCGCCGGGAAGGATACGCCGCACCGTCGGTTCTCCGTCGCACGCGCTGCCTTCGGCAGTCCGGTCACGTCCGGAAGAGGAGACATCCGCACCGGCCCCGCGCTCGTGTGGAGCGTGCGGCCGGCGGGCCGGGCCGCCTGGCCCTGGCGCATGCCGCGCGACGTGAGATGATCTTGCACCGTCTGACCCCTACACGGACGCGTGATCGGCTCGTACTGTGGGCAGGCGTCACCGCGTCAATTCCCCGCCCCGCGAACGGAGATTGCGACTCACCGTGTCTGTTCCCGAGCTTTTGACTCTCGATCCCACCGGCAGCGACCCGCACGGTGAACACCAGGCCCTCCATGCACGGGGGCCGGCGACCCGGGTCGACCTGCTGGGCGTCACCGCCTGGTCGGTCAGCGACCCGGTCCTCCTCAAGAAGCTGCTGACCGGCCCGGACGTCTCCAAGGACGCGCGGCAGCACTGGCCGCAGTTCGCCGAGACCGTCCCCACCTGGCCGCTGGCGCTCTGGGTCGCGGTGGAGAACATGTTCACCTCGTTCGGCAGCGACCACCGCAGGCTGCGCAGGATGGTGGCCCCGTCCTTCAGCGCACGCCGGGTGGCGGCGCTCGGCGAGCGCGTCGAGCGCATCGTCGACGACCTGCTGGACGTGCTGGCGCGCACCCCGGAAGGGGAAGCGGCCGATGTGCGGGAGCTGTTCGCCTACCCGTTGCCCATCCAGGTGATCTGCCACCTGATGGGAGTGCCGGCGGAGCGCCGTGCGGGCTTCCGCCAACTGGTCGACAACGTCTTCGCCACCACGCTGACCCCCGAGGAGGCCGCAGCCAACACCACGAGCCTCTACGGAGTGCTCGACGAGCTGATAGCCGAGAAGCGCGAGCAGCCCGGCGAGGACATGACCTCCCTGCTCATCGACGCGAGGGACGAGGAGGGGGACGGGTCGGCGCTCTCGGAGGCCGAACTGCGCGACACGCTGCTGCTGATGATCAGTGCGGGGTACGAGACCACGGTCAACCTCCTCGACCAGGCCATCACCGTGCTGCTCACCCACCCCGAGCAGCTGGCGCTCGTCCGGGAGGGCCGCGCGAACTGGGCCGACGTGGTGGAGGAGACGCTGCGCTTCGAACCGGCCGTCAAGCACCTGCCGTTGCGCTTCGCCGTCCGCGACATCCCGCTGCCCGACGGTCAGGTCATCGCCAAGGGCGAGCCGGTCCTCGCCTCGTACGCCGCCGCCAACCGGCACCCCGACTGGCACGGCGAGAGCGCGGACACCTTCGACCTCACCCGCACCGATCCCGGCCCCGAGCACCTCGCCTTCGGCCACGGGGTGCACTTCTGCCTCGGCGCCCCGCTCGCCCGCCTGGAGGGCATCACGGCGCTGGAGAAGTTCTTCGCCCGCTTCCCCGACGCCCGGCTGGGCGTCCCGGAGGAGGAGCTGCGCCCCGTTCCCTCGCTCATCAGCAACGGCCACCAGACCCTCCCGGTGGTGCTGCGCCCGCGGTCCGCCGCGGACTGAGCGGGCGGGCCCGGTGCCCGGCTACTGAGCCTCGTCCGGCCGGTCGGCGTCGCACGTCGCAGGCGTGCGGCGCCGCTTGGCGAGCAGGCCGGTGCCCGCGACGACCAGCCCGACGGCCACGATCTTGGCGGCTCCGTACAGGTTCAGGTACGCGTCCGGGGCCGCGTGGCCGGTGACGACGAGCGCGGCGGCCGCCCCCAGGCCCAGCAGGATCAGCACGACTCCGCCGATCGGCCCGGTGCCGGCCCACCACGGGACGGAGTCCGCCGCCGGGACGCGGGGATCGTCGGTGCGCTGCTCGCTCATCTGGGTCCTTCCGAGGTCTGCGGACTGCGTACGTGGCGCGGCGTTCAGCCGCCGGTGCCGGGGGAGACCGGGCCGATCTTCGGCACCGAGGCGTCCCCCGAAGCGGTCACCGGACCGCCGGACCACCCGACCCGCAACGAGGACTGCTGGTCCGGCGGGGTGAGCAGCGCGCCGTCCGGGGTGACGGTCGCGGTACCCGTCATGCGCGGATCGGCGAACGACAGCGGTGCCCAGGCGCTCGAACCGGGCGCCAGCTCGACCTGCTGCGAGCTGCCGCCCTCGCGCTGCGGGGGAACGGAGACCCGGTTGCCCGAGGCGTCGACGAAGGCGAACCCCGGGAAGCCGCTCATCGTGCAGGCGCTGCCGGAGCTGTTGGTGAAGACCAGCGCGTGGTGGTGCTGGCCGGCCCCGGGGTGGTTGGGGCCTATGGACGCCTGGAGGTCGGAGGCCGCGCACGCCCCTCCCGGGCCGGCTCCCGGCTCTGTGCCGTCGCCGCCGGCCTCCGCGCCGCCGCCGCCCGAACCGCCGTCCGCGGAGCTGCCGGAGCCTTCGGAGGACGAGGCGGAGGGCTCGGCGCGCTCACCGTCGCCCTTCCTGTCCTTGCCGCCGCTCTCCTTCCCGCTGCCGCCCTTCTCTTTGCCGGACGAGGCGATTCCCGCGGGCGTGGCCTCACCGGAGACCCGCCGCAGTTCCGGAGCGCCGCCGTCCTGGCCGCCGCACCCGGCCAGCAGCCCCGCCGCCACCAGCGCCGTGGCGACCGACGCGGCGGCTCTCGCCGGATGCCGGGGACGGCCGCGGCGCGTGAAGGGGCTGCCGCTCGCGGCAGGGGCCGTCCGCGCGCGCCGGTTCGCCCTCGGGGTGGCGTAGGTCATGTCCGCGTCCGGTGCCATCGCTCTCGTCGACTCCCTGATCGTGTCCCTGCTCGTGCTGTCCCCCGCTGTCGGACCGTGCACAGCCTTCGACGGCGGAACGGGCGGAGAAGTTCACGGTGGTCGAAGCCCTGTTCTCCACCGCCCCCTCGCACCCTAAGGGGGGACCGGCGATCCCCGGACAGCTGCTGCCTTCCTCCCGTTCCCCGTACGCGGCACCGTTGAGCTGCAGGAACCCGCTTCGTGAACGGAGAACACGGCATGACCCGCATCGCTCTGATCACCGGTGCCAACCGCGGGCTGGGTCGCAGCACCGCGCTGCACCTCGCCGAGGCCGGCACCGATGTGCTGCTCACCTACCGCTCGCACCCGGACGAGGCCGAGGCCGTCGTCGCCCAGCTCCGCGCGCTGGGCCGGACAGCGGTGGCGCTGCCGCTGGACACCTCGGACACCGCCGCCTTCCCGGCCTTCACCGACACCGTGCGCGGAGTGCTCGAGGAGCACTGGGACCGCGAGAACTTCGACATCCTGCTCAACAACGCCGGACACGGCGTGCACAAGCCGTTCGCGGAGACCACCGAGGACGAATTCGACGGGCTGATGAACGTCCACGTCAAGGGCGTCTTCTTCCTCACCAGGGCGCTGCTCCCACTGCTCGGGGACGGCGGCACGATCCTCAACACCTCCACTGGGCTGACCCGCTTCGTCGCCGCCGAGACATCCGCGTACGCCGCGGCGAAGGGCGCCGTCGAGGTCCTTACCCGCTATCTCGCCAAGGAACTGGGACCGCGCGGTATCGCCGTCAACGTCCTGGCCCCCGGCGCCACCGCGACCGACTTCGGCGGCGGCGCCGTCCGCGACCAGCAGGAGACCCGGTCCGCTCTCGGCGCGGTCACCGCGATGGGCAGGGTCGGCGAGGCGGACGACATCGGCGCAGCCGCCGCGGCGCTGCTCGCCGAGGGCACCTCCTGGATCACCGGCCAGCGCATCGAGGCATCGGGCGGCATGCTCCTGTAGCGAGGGAGAATGGCACCGTACCGGCGAGCGACGGACAGGGAGAGGCAGACCGTGGACCGAGCACAGCTCGCGGACTTCCTGCGCACCCGCAGGGAGGCTCTGCAGCCGGAGGACGTGGGGCTGCCCCGCGGCCCGCGGCGCAGGACCAGGGGACTGCGCCGTGAGGAGGCGGCCGCGCTGAGCGGCATGTCCACGGACTACTTCAGCCGCCTCGAGCAGCAGCGCGGCCCGCAGCCGTCGGCGCCGATGCTGGCCGCGATCGCCCAGGGCCTGCATATGTCGCTCACCGAGCGGGACCACCTCTTCCAGGTCGCGGGGCACAACGCACCTCCGCGGACCGGTTCGGACCACATCACCCCCGGACTGATGCGCATCCTGGGCAGGCTGGACGACACTCCGGCGCAGGTCATCAACGACCTCGCCGAGACGCTCTGGCAGACCCCGCTGGCGACCGGGCTCCTCGGCGACGAGTCCCGGTTCACCGGAGCGGACCGCAGCCTGTACCACCGCTGGTTCACCGACCCGGCCGCCCGGCTGCTGTACCCGGGGGAGGACCACCCGCGGCACAGCCGGTTCTTCGCCTCCGGACTGCGGGCCGCCTACTCCCGGCAGGGCCGGGGCAGCCGGGCCGAGGCGCTGGTCGAACGACTGCTGGCGGTCAGCGAGGAGTTCGCCCGGTACTGGAGCGCCCATGAGGTCGGGGCGCCCCGGGTGGAGCCGAAACGGTTCCTGCACTCCGAACTGGGGGAGATCGAGGTGCACTGCCAGGTGCTCCTCGATCCGGACCAGGGCCAGGCACTGCTGGTGTACACGGCCGTCCCCGGCTCGGAGAGCGACGAGAAGCTCCGGCTGCTGCCCGCCGCGGGCTCGCGCTCCGCGGCGGCGGAGAGCTGACGGCGGGCGGGCGCGGCCGGGCGCTTCCGGCGCCCTCGACGCCCGAGCGCGCTGCGGGGGTGGCGTTCGGGCGGGACAGGCCCCATGATCGTCGCCAGGGTGCCCGGTCGCCGGCCGGGTGCGGCGTTCGACGGTTCCGCAGTTCCGGAGGGGTAGATGTCCCGGCAGGCCACCGACGAGACCGACCGGACCGACCGGATCCCGCCCCCGACCCACCGGTTGGTGCCCTCCCCGGCAGGCCGGATCCATCTGGTCGAACAGGGCGCCGGTCCGCTGGTGCTGCTCGTGCACGGCTTCCCCGAGTCCTGGTTCTCCTGGCGCCACCAACTGCCCGTGCTGGCCGCGGCCGGATACCGCGCCGTCGCGCTCGACGTACGCGGCTACGGCCGCTCCTCTAAGCCTGCCGGGACGGCCGCCTACCGAATGCTCGACCTGGTGGAGGACAACGTCGCGGTCGTGCACGCCCTGGGGGAGCGGACCGCCGTCGTCGTCGGGCACGACTGGGGCTCCCCGATCGCCGCGAACTCCGGTCTGCTGCGGCCGGACGTCTTCCGGGCCGTGGGGATGCTGAGCGTCCCCTACAGTCCGCGCGGCGGCCCCCGGCCCTCCGAGGTCTTCTCCCGGATCGGCCGGGGCGAGGAGTTCTACATCTCCTACTTCCAGCAGCCCGGCCGGGCGGAGAGCGAGATCGAGCCCGACGTGCGCGGCTGGCTCGCGGGTGTCTACGCCGCGCTGTCCGCGGAGACCATGCCCGCGGACGGCGCGCCCGACCCGCACTTCGTCGCCCCGGGCGGCCGGATGCGCGACCGGTTCCCCACCGGGCGGCTGCCCACCTGGCTGACCGAGGGGGAGCTCGACGTCTTCGCGGGGGAGTTCGAGCGCACTGGGTTCACCGGGGCGCTCAACCGCTACCGCAACATGGACCGGGACTGGGAGGAGCTCGCGGACCTCGACGGCGCACCGCTCACCCAGCCGTCGCTGTTCGCCGGCGGTGGCCGGGACGCCTCCACCACCTGGATGGCCGACGCCGTCGACGCCTACCCCGCGACTCTTCCTGGTCTGCACGCCTCGCACATCCTCGATGACTGCGGCCACTGGATCCAGCAGGAACGTCCGGAGGAGATCAACCGGATCCTCACCGAGTGGCTCGCCGCGCTGCCGGCCCCGCCCGCCTGAGCCCGTCCCGCCTGCCCGAGCCGGCCGGGCCGGCCTCGCGGAGCCCGGCCGGGGTGCCGCGGGCCGTCCGGGAGCCGTTGTCACCGCTCGGCGTTCAGGCCTCAGGCCGGGCGCCCGCCGGAGGCGAGGTCGGCCTCCACGTTCGCGGCCATGACCGAGAGGGTCCGCACCGTCGCGGTGTACTGCTCGGGCGTGAGCTCGCCCAGTACGGTGCGGCGGCTGTGCGCGATCCGGTCCGCGATCCGGGCGTGCGCGGCGTGCCCCTCCGCGGTGAGGGCGATTTTCTGCCCCCCGGTGGTTGCCCACCCGCGGGCTGTGAGGCTGTTCCCGGGGCCGTCGAGGACCTCCGCCGGCTCCACCGCACCCGGCTGCCAGAAGGGGGCGAGCGCGCGGGTCAGCTCCTCGCGTGAGGCCGGGCCGCGGCTGAGAGTGTTCAGCAGTTGCCAGTGCCGACGGCCGATGTCCAGATCGGCGAGGGTGGCGTCGAACTGCCGCTCCAGCAGGTTGTCCAAGTGCTTGAGCCAGTAGCCGATGGGCTTGGTCGCGTCCATGCCGACCTCCGTCCCCAGGGAGTAATGCATGTAAACTAACATGTGAATGTGATTGGTCATACAGCAGCCTGGGCGGTGGGGAGCGTGCCGTGGACAACCCGGAACCCGATGTCGCGGCCCTGGAGTCCGCGCTGGTCGCGCTGCGCCGGGCGCAGAAGCGGCGTGCGCTGGCCCGGCTCGCAGAGCGGCGCGGTGAGCGCACGGGACCGCACGCCGGACTGCCGGACGCGGTCGTCGAGCTCGTGGACGCGGTCGCGGCCGAGGACGAGGCGGGAAGCACCCTCACCGTCACCGAGGCGGCCGCGGTGCTCGGGGTCGACCAGCCGCGTGCCAGTCGGCTGGCCGCCCAGGCGCGGGACGCGGGGCTGCTGCGCCGGGAGGCCGACCAGCAGGACGGGCGGCGCTCACTCCTGGTGCTCACCGGCGAAGGGCGAGCACTGCTCGCCCGCGTCAGGGAGTTCCGCGGCAGCGTCGTGGCCGAAGCCCTGCGCGACTGGCCGGAACCGGACCGCGCGGCCCTGGCCCGCCTCCTCACCCGCTTCGTGCGGGACTTCACCGCGCTGACCGCACCCTGAGACCCTCCCGCCGACGGGTGCCGACCGGGCGCGCGCGGTGGCACCGGAGGCACGGCCGGGTGGCGTACCGGAGGCGGCCGGAGGGCGGGCGCCGCCGGTCCGTCCCCGCGAGGGAGCGTGCGGGGCCCCTCGGCGACCGGCCTGTGCGGGGCAGGCGGGCGGAGGTGCGCCACAACCTTCCGACCCGGCGGTGCGGGGACGCGCACGGCGGCACGGTCGCGGGGCAGGATGTCCGGGTGAGTCAGGTGTGGGTGTGGCGACGGATCTACCGGTGGGTTCCCGCCGGGGTGCTGGTGCTCGCGGTCGGGCTGGACCTGCTGGCGCGCCATTGGGTCTCCACGGCACCGCTGCTCGCCGTCGCACCGGTGGTGGCGGCGCCGGTGCTGGAACCTCCGACGATCATCGCGGTCGGGGTCGCGGCGATGGCGGCACAGGCCGGGCTCGCCTACTCCAACGGCACGTTCGGGCCGCAGAGCGGCATCGGCACCCAGCTCACCCTGGTGGCCATCACCGCGCTGGCGGTCGGCCTCAACCGCACTCTGCGCTCGCACCACGCCTCCGCCGACAAGGCCCGGCACGCCGCACAGGTGGCCCAGCAGGCGGTGCTGCCCACCCCGCCCGAGCGCACCGGCGGACTGCGGGTCGCCGCGCGCTACGTGCCCGCCGACGAGACCGCCCTGATCGGCGGCGACCTGTACGTGGTCCAGGAGACGCCCTACGGGGTGCGCGCGATGATCGGCGACGTGCGCGGCAAGGGACTGTCCGCCATCGCGGTCGTCAGCGCGGACATCGGCGCGTTCCGCTACGCCGCCGACCACTGCGCCGATCTGCCCACCGTGGTGGAGACCCTGGAGGAGACGCTCGTCCGGGAGGGGGAGCGACAAGGCGGACTGGAACAGTCCGAGGGCTTCACCACGGCGCTGCTCGTGGAGTTCACCCAGGACCTGGCACGGGTCCGCCTCGTCAACCGCGGTCATCCCGCGCCGCTGCTGCTGGACCCGGCGGGCCCGGCCCGCGTCCTGGAGCCCGCCCGGGAGGCGCCGCCGCTGGGCATCACGACGCTGGGATCCTGGGCCTCGCCCGTGGAGACCTACGACCTGCCGCCCGGCGGGACGCTGCTGTGCTTCACGGACGGCGTCACCGAGGCCCGGGACCGCAGCGGCACCTTCTACCGGCCGGCCGAGCGGATCTCGCAGATGCTGGAGGCCTACCGGCGCAACACCGGCTACCCGGCGGACCCGCCCACCGTGCTCGACTTCCTGGTCACCGACGTGCACCGGCACAGCTCCGGCCCCGCCCAGGACGACCAGGCGCTCCTCGCCCTCACCCGCCCCGCCCGCCGCAGCGACCTCCTCACCCCGGAGGGGGCGCCTTCCGCGTCCTGAAAGCCGTCACGCCCGGTACGGGGCGCCGGAGGGCGGCGCCTGTCCGCCGTCCGCGGGGGACGGCTCCGAGTCCGGGCCCCAGGCGGCCGGGAACCGGGCCGCCTGCCGCGCGAGCTGCCTCCCGAGAAAGTCCGCCGCGTCGTCCGGCCGCATGCGTGCCAGGGCCACCAGACCCGTGATGGCCACGTCGGCCACTTCCGCGTGCACATCCTCCCAGGCGTGGCTGTATCCCTTGCGCGGGTTCGTGCCCTGGACGCCGATGACCGCCTGGGCGGCCTCGCCCGTCTCCTCCGAGAGCTTCAGCACCTGCAGCGTCCACTGCTGCTCCCGCGTCATGCCCTGCGCTTCGCCGTGCGTGTCGAAGGCGCGGGCGAGCGCGGAGACGACCGGCCAGACGTCCTGCGGCTGCTCCCGCTCCCGGCTCCCGTCGTCCGGCCCGGGGCGGCCGCTTCCGCGATCGGCGCCGGTGCCCGGCGCGTCCGGGGGCGCCGACCCGGCGCCCCCGAGCGGACGGGATCCGCCTCCCGGGACGCGTTCCCGGTGCCGCTCCTGCGATGTGACGTCTCCCAACGGGTGGCTCCTCGATCGTGCCGCGGTGACCGGGGCTGCCACGCCCGGTAGGGAGTGCATGCCCGCCGAGCCCCGGCGTCGAACCCGTGCGGGATCCCGCCGCCGCGCGGGGCATGCTCCGGGTGGGCGGGCGGCGCCGCCGCGCATGTGCGACGCCCGTCGGTACGGCGACACGCCGGCCCGGTGCCGTGCCCGGAGTCGCGCCGTGCTCAGGCCCCGGCCCCGGTGGTGGGCGGGCCCGCGCCTCAGCGCCGCGCCCCGGCCAGATCCGCACGCCCCTCGGTGCGGAACTCCAACTGTCCGTCCGCCACGTCGACCAGCAGCCTGGAGTGCGGCGCCAGATCGCCGCCCAGCAGCATCCGGGACAGCCGGTTGTCGACCTCGCGCTGGATCGTGCGGCGCAGCGGACGGGCGCCGTACTCGGGCTGGTAGCCGCGGTGGGCCAGCCACCCGACAGCTGCGGGGGAGAACTCGATCTCCAGATCCTGGGCGTGCACCCGGCGCCGGGTCTCCTCCAGCAGCAGGTCGGTGATCTGCCGCAGTTGCGCGTCGTCGAGCTGCCGGAAGACCACGATCTCGTCGATGCGGTTGAGGAATTCGGGGCGGAAGTGCTCGCGCAGCGGCCGCAGCACCCGATCGCGCCGGGCGCCTTCGTCGGTCTCCTCGCCGCCGCCGAATCCGAGCACCGCGCCACGCCCGGTGATGGCCTCCGAACCGAGGTTGCTGGTCATCACGATGACGGTGTTGGTGAAGTCGACCGTGCGGCCCTGGGAGTCGGTGAGCCGCCCGTCGTCCAGGACCTGCAGCAGCATGTTGAAGACGTCGGGGTGCGCCTTCTCCACCTCGTCCAGCAGCAGGAGCGAGTACGGGTTGCGCCGCACGGTCTCGGTGAGCTGCCCGGCCTCCTCGTGCCCCACGTATCCCGGCGGGGCGCCCACCAGCCGGCTGACGGTGTGCCGCTCCTGGTACTCGCTCATGTCGAGCCGCACCATCTTCTCGTCCGAGCCGAACAGCGCCTCCGCCAGTGCCCGGGCCAGCTCCGTCTTGCCGACGCCGGTGGGTCCCAGGAAGAGGAAGCTGCCGATCGGCCGCTCCGGGCTGGAGAGGCCCGAGCGCGAGCGCAGCACCGCGTCGGCGACGACCGTGACCGCCTCGTCCTGCCCGACCACCCGCCGCTGCAGCCGCTCCTCCAGCCCGAGCAGCCGCTCCTTCTCCTCCTGGGTGAGATTGCTGACGGGGATGCCGGTCTGCTGCGAGACGATGTCGGCGATGTCCTCGACCGTGACCTCCACGATCCGGTGGCCGGAGCGGGCCTCCTGCTTGTGCCCGTCGCGGCCGACCGCCTCTTCCAGCTCCGCGAGCCGGTCCCGCAGCTGGGTGGCCCGCTCGTAGTCCTCCGCGGCCACCGCCTGGTCCTTGTCGCGGCGCACCTGCTCGGCTTCGCGCTCCAGCGCCCGCACGTCCGTGCCGCGGGTCGCGGTACGCAGCCGCACCCGGGCGCCCGCCTGGTCCAGCAGGTCGATGGCCTTGTCGGGCAGGAAGCGCCCGGTCAGATAGCGGTCGGACAGCTCCACCGCGGCCACGAGTGCCTCGTCGGTGTAGCGCACCTGATGGTGGGCCTCGTAGCGGTCCCGCAGGCCGCGCAGGATCTCGACGGCGTCCGCCGCGGTGGGCTCGGGGACCAGGACCGGCTGGAAGCGGCGGGCCAGCGCCGCGTCCTTCTCGATGTACCGGCGGTGCTCCTCCAGGGTCGTGGCGCCGATGACGTGCAGCTCGCCCCGGGAGAGCGGCGGTTTGAGCATGTTGCTCGCGTCCATCGAGCCGCTCTCCCCGCCGCCTCCGGCTCCGACCACGGTGTGCAGCTCGTCGATGAAGACGATGAGTTCCTCGGTGTGGGCGCGGATCTCGTCGATGATGCCGGTGAGCCGCTCCTCGAAGTCGCCCCGGTAGCGGGTGCCCGCGACGACGCTGCCGAAGTCGAGCTGGACGACCCGCCTGCCCAGCAGGTTGTCGGGTACGTCGCCGTCGGCGATCCGCTGGGCCAGGCCCTCCACGATGGCTGTCTTCCCGACGCCCGCCTCGCCGATCAGCACCGGGTTGTTCTTGCCCCGCCGGGCGAGGACCTCCACGGTCTGCTCGATCTGCTCGTCCCGCCCGATGACCGGGTCGATCCGCCCCTCGCGGGCCAGCTCGGTCAGATCACGGCTGAACTTGTCGAGCTTGGGGGTGTTGCTGGGGCGCGCCTCCGGACCGCCGCGGGCCGGCGCTTCCGCTCCGGCGCCCTGCCCGGCGCCGGAGCCCCCGCCCGATGCGGCCGAACGGGGGTCGAAGTGGGCGGAGTTGAGGATCTGGCCGGCGGTGGAGTCGCGGTTGGCGGCGAGCGCGACCAGCACGTGCTCGGCGCCGATGTAGGAGGCGCCGCGGGCGCGTGCGATCTCGTGCGCGTCCATCAGCGCCCGCTTGACCGCGGGGCTGACGGACAGCGAGTTGCGCGGCTGTCCGGTCCCGACCTCGCGGTCGATCTCGGCGACGAGCGCGTCGGGGTCGGCCCCGGCCCGGGAGACCATGCTGCGGGTGGGCTCGGCGGCGAGCGCCGCCCGCAGCAGATGCTCGGTGTCCAGGTCGTCGCTGCCGTGTTCGGCCGCGTAGGAGGCCGCGTCGGAGACGAGTTGCCGTGCGGGCTCGCTCATCAGCCGGAGGAAGTCGTAGTAGCGGGGATCGCTGAACTGTCCGCCGTTCCCGGGCCGGGCTCCGCGCAGGAAGTGCGCGATGAACTCCTCGAACGGGTCCCGACCGAAATCCCCGGGACCCGTGTATCCGCTGGTCATGGTGGATCCGTCCCGCTGGCCCGGCCCGGCCGGGCCACGCTGTGCCGAGTACGGGTGGCTGCTGGTGCTGGGGTTCCCAGATGTGCGGGGCTGACACGTGAGCCCGGTGCCGCGGGCGGGGCTGTGCACGGCGCTGCGCCGGAGCGCGCCGCGCTTCCGCGGGGGGCGGGGCGCGGGCGAGCGTCGGGCACCGAAGCGTCCGCGCCATCCGTGCAGGGCGGTGTGTGGCTGATCCGTTACCCACCGCTGTGCGTGCCGGGCCCGGATTTCGGGCCCGAGTGGATCGGCCGGTTTGGCTCCGGGTCGCTGCCGTGAGGAGAGAAGTGCTGGTCAGGAGGTTGTGATCGGCACGGAGGTGCTGTGATGAACGTCTCGTTCCGGTTTGGCCGTTGACAGTAATGCTTTCGTAATGAATGACATGAAGGTTTTGGGGCAGCTGCCGCGACAGGCCGGAGACTCCCTTCGACCTGGTGGCCTATGAACCTGACCGCAAAGGATGAACGCGTGGCTGCGCAGACAACGGCCAGAACATCTGACCAAGAGCCGGAGGCGAAGCCTCCGGCGCCACCGAGGGATGGCTCGATCGCGCCGTGGGTCTTCTACCCGTCGGCCGCCGTCATCCTGCTCTTCGTGCTCTACGCCGTCATCGGCCAGGACACGGCCGCTGAGCAGGTGCAGAACGTGCAGGACGAGATCGTCGGCAACCTGAGCTGGTTCTACATGGCTCTGGTCTCGCTCTTCGTGATCTTCGTCATCTGGATCGGGATCGGGCGCTACGGGGACATCAAGCTCGGTAAGGACCATGAGAAGCCGGAGTTCAGTACGCTCTCCTGGTTCGCCATGCTGTTCGCCGCGGGCATGGGTATCGGTCTGGTCTTCTGGGGCGTCGCCGAGCCGCTGAACTTCTTCCACGCACCCCGGCCGGGCATCGGCGACGGAGCGGCCGACCGCGAGCAGTTCGCCATGGTGCAGACGTTCCTGCACTGGGGCATCCACCCCTGGGCGATCTACGTGGTCGTCGGCCTGGCCGTCGCCTACTCGGTGCACCGCAAGGGGCGCCCCGTCTCCATCCGCTGGGCACTGGAGCCGATCCTCGGCAACAGGGTGAACGGCGTCCTGGGCAACGTCATCGACTCGGTCGCGGTCATCGGCACCCTCTTCGGTGTGGCGACCTCGCTCGGCTTCGGCGTCATGCAGGTCGCCAGCGGAATGAACTTCCTCGGCTGGGTGGACGACCCGAACAGCAAGCTGCTGCTGGTCGTCCTGATCTCCTGCATCACCGGCATCGCCACCGTGTCGGTGGTCACCGGCATCGGCAAGGGCATCAAGTGGCTGTCCAACATCAACATGGGCGTGGCCGCGATCATCATGCTCTTCGTGCTGATCGCCGGACCGACGGTGTTCCTGCTCAACGGGCTGGCGCAGGACGTCGGCGGATACCTGCAGAACGTGCTGCAGCTCAGCTTCGACACCGGCGCCGCGCACGGCAAGGAGGGCACCAGCTGGGTCAACGGCTGGACCGTCTTCTACTGGGGCTGGTGGATCTCCTGGGCGCCGTTCGTCGGCATCTTCATCGCCCGCATCTCCCGGGGCCGCACGGTGCGCCAGTTCGTCTGCGGCGTGCTGCTCGTCCCCACTCTGCTGACCTTCGTCTGGTTCGCCATCTTCGGCGGCACCGGCCTCTTCCAGCAGATGAACGACAAGCACGACTACGTCCACGACGGCGCGATCAGCACCAACAACGCGCTGTTCGAGATGCTCGACACGCTGCCCGGCGGCAAGTTCGTCGCCGGTGTGTCGATCCTGCTGATCGTGCTGTTCTTCGTCACCTCCTCGGACTCCGGCTCGTACGTGGTCGACATGCTGGCCTCCGGCGGCGACCCCAACCCGCCGGTCTGGAGCCGGGTGTTCTGGGCGCTGGCCGAGGGTGCCGTCGCCATCGCGCTGCTGCTGGCCTCCGATCTCGGTGCCGGAGCCGCGTCGCTGAACACCTTGAAGACAGCGGCGATCGTCATCGCGCTGCCGTTCAGCATCGTGATGATCGGCATGTGCATCGCCACGCTGAAGTCCTTCCACCAGGAGCGCCAGGCGTACCTGCGGGCCAAGGAGCAGAAGCAGCAGGAGGAGCTGATCGACCAGACCGTGGCCGCGATCGAGGACAGCCTGGAGCACGGCACGCTCTCCGACGCGGTCGAGTCCTCCGCCAAGAGCCCGTCCGAGGACGCCAAGAAGTAGCACTCCGAGGGCCGGCGCCGCGCAGGTGCCGGGTACCGGACGCCGAGGCCGCAGCCCACCAGGCTGCGGCCTCGGCCGTGCTGCGGCCGGTGCGGCGGCGACGTCCGGGTGGTTCCCGTCCCGCGGGACAGGTCCGCGCAGTCATCGGGGATACCGGTTCCCAGGACCGCGGCGCGATTGCTTATCGTCTCCCGGTGCGAACAAACGTCGGATGTGTCTGTGGGGCGGAGTGCTTGCTGTGGTGACCCGGTGGCGGCCCCGTGTGCGGCACCCGGCCCAGATGGTCGTGGCCGGCTTCGCCATGGCGATCGGGATCGGGACCGGTCTGCTGATGCTCCCGGTGGCCAAGGCCGGGACGGGCTCGGCCACCGGGCTGGAGGCGCTGTTCACCTCCACCTCCGCGGTGTGTGTGACCGGGCTGGTGGTGGTCGACACCCCCGGCTACTGGAGCGGGTTCGGGCAGGCGGTGATCCTCGCGCTGATCCAGGTCGGCGGCTTCGGGATCATGACGTTCGCCTCCTGGCTGGTGCTGCTGGTCTCCCACCGGATGGGGCTGCGGGCCCGGCTCACCGCGGCGACCGAGACCAAGACCCTGGGCCTGGGAGATGTGCGCACGGTCGTCGTCCGCGTGGTGAAGGTCAGCCTGCTGCTGGAGGCGGTCACCGCGGCGATCCTGGCCGTGCGGTTCGCCACCGCCTACGGCGAGACCCTGCCGCGCGCGGTGTGGCTGGGCGTCTTCCACGCCGTCTCGGCGTTCAACAACGCGGGGTTCGCGCTCTACTCCGACAGCCTGATGGGGTTCGTCACCGACCCGTGGATCTGCCTGCCGCTGTCGGCCGCGGTGATCGCCGGGGGGCTCGGCTTCCCGGTGCTGTTCGAGTTGCGCCGCAGATTCCGCAGGCCGCGCACCTGGTCCCTGCACACCAAGATCGTGCTCGGTGCCTCCGCGGTCTTCCTGGCCGGCGGCAGCGCCTTCGTCACCGCCCTCGAATGGGACAACCCGGCGACGCTGGGTCCGCTGGACGTGCCGGGGAAGCTGCTGGCCGGATTCGTCCAGGGCGTCATGCCGCGCACCGCGGGTTTCAACAGCGTCGACACCGGCGCGCTGAGCCCGGCCACCTGGCTGGGCACCGATGTGCTGATGTTCATCGGCGGCGCCAGCGCCGGTACCGCCGGGGGCATCAAGGTCACCACCTTCGCCGTACTGTTCTTCGTGCTCTACGCGGAGATCCGGGGCGAGGGCGCGGTCGACATCTTCCGCCGCCGGCTGCCCGGCGACCTTCAGCGGCAGGCCCTGACGGTGGTGCTGCTGTCGGTGGCCGCCGTCGCGACCTCGACGCTGGTCTTCATGGTCTTCACCGACTTCAGCCTGGACCAGTCGCTGTTCGAGGTGACCTCGGCCTTCGCCACCGTCGGGCTCTCGACCGGCATCACCTCCGGGCTGCCCGGGGGTGAGCAGATCCTGCTGACGGTACTGATGTTCATCGGGCGGCTCGGCCCCATCACCGTCGCCTCCGCGCTGGCCCTGCGGCTGCGCGTCCGTATGTACGACCTTCCCGAGGAGCGACCCGTCATTGGCTAGGAAGCGCAGCAATCGGAACCGCCGCGGCGCCCACCACGAATCCGTGGTGGTCATCGGGCTCGGCCGGTTCGGCCGGTCCCTGGCACTCGAACTCGTGGACGAGGACACCGAGGTCCTGGGCATCGACGAGAACCCCGCGGTCGTCCAGTCCCTCTCCGGCTCACTCACCCACACCGTGCGCGCCGACTCCACGAAGGAGGACGCCCTGCGGCAACTCGCGGTCCACGAGTTCGACCGGGCCGTCGTCGCCATCGGCAGCGATCTGGAGGCCAGCATCCTCACCGCCTCGCTGCTGATCTCCTTCGGGATCGAGAACGTGTGGGCGAAGGCCACCAGCGAAGCCCACGGCCGCATCCTCACCCAGCTCGGTGTCCAGCACGTCGTCTTCCCCGAGCACGACATGGGGCAGCGCGTCGCGCACCTCGTCCGCGGCGGCATGCTCGACTACATCGAGTTCGAGGACGACTTCGCCATGGTCAAGACCACGCCGCCGCCCGACGTCCTCGACATCCCGCTGTCCAGCAGCGCCGTCCGCACCCGCTACGGCATCACCGTCGTCGCCATCAAACGGCCCGGCGAGGGCTTCAGCTACGCCACACCCGACACGGTGGTCCAGGCGGACGACACCCTCATCGTGGCCGGACGCACCCGGGCGACCGAACGTTTCAGCGAACGGCGCTGAGCCGGCGCGGCAGCCGGAGACCGACAGTCCCGGCAGGCTGGGCAGCGCCGGAACTGTCGGCCCGCGCAGCCTAGGGCCGCCCCGGTCCAGGACGAAGAGGACGCACCGGCGGCGCCCGGATCGTCGCCCGCACTCGGGGCCGCCGTCACCCCCGCGGGTGCGGGCCACGGGAGCCGCGGTTCCCTCCCTCGGTGCTTCTCGACCCGTCCGATCCCTCCGGCGGTCCGGACGGGTCCCCGTTTCCGCACGCCGGGCTGTCCGCCGAGACGGGAGTGCGCCGGACTGCCCTGGCGACCCGGTGCGCGCAGGCCCGCGCGGACCACTGCAGCAGCGCGCACACCGCCAGTACGGCGACGGCGGCCGCGGCGTCGAGCCAGAAATGGTTGGCCGTCACCACGATCACGGCAACGGTCAGCAGCGGGTGGGCGACCACCAGCCACCGCCACCGCCGGTGGCCCACCCGGATGACGACAGCGGCGACGAGGACCGCCCAGGCCACGTGCACGGACGGGACGGCCGACAGCTCGTCGGCCACCACGCTTCCCGGCCCGCTGCCGTAGACCGACTGCCCGTAGCGTTCGGCCGTGTCCGCGAAACCGAGCCGCGTCAGCAGCCGTGGCGGCGCCACCGCGACGAGCTGGATCAGCAGGGAGACCACCGTGACCAGGACGACGTAGGTGCGCACCCGGCCGTAGGAGTCCCGGTGCCGCCAGAACAGCCAGATCAGCAGCGCCGCCATCGCCCCGAAGTGCATCACCGCGTAGTAGAAGTTGGCCGCCTGCACCAGCCACGGGTGGGGCAGCACGGCCTGCTGCCAGTCCACCTCGTCCGGCAGGCGCAGGCGCTGCTCCCAGCGGTAGATCCACCGTGCCCGGTCGAGAGCCGGCTCCAGGTTCCCCGCCGACATGCGGGCCGGGATCTGCCAGACCAGGAAGACCGTGGAGACGAGCGCCGCCTCGCGCAGCAGCACCGGCGCCCGCGGCCAGCGCCAATGCCACACCGGCAGGCTCAGCGCCAGGAGGATCAAGGGCAGGCCTGCCGACAGCAGCCAGGCCGAGGCTCCTCCCACCGTCAACGGCTCCCACTCCTTTCCATCCCGCGGCGCTCAGGCGACCCGGCACGGGCCCCCTGCGGTTGCCGCACCGGTGCCCGGCCGCGCGCTACAGAGACCTCTCGGCCCCTTGGTCGGTACCCCACTGCTGCCGCATCCGCCGACCAGGGCACCCGAAAAGCGCACATCAGATGCGGCCGCTCGCTCCTGTGGGGGAGCCGCGGCGGCATCCGGCTGGGGGGCGGAGCGTCCGCCTCCGTGCCGGTCGCCGGCCGGGCCGGCGCGGCTCGGCTGCCACGGCCGGATACGCCAGAATGTGCGCGACGGGAGTGAGGTGGCGATGGTTGTGCGTGCGCCGTTGGCGGTCTTCGATCTGGACGGGACGCTGGCCGATGTCCGGCACCGGCTGCCTTTCCTGCAGCGGCGGCCGCGGGACTGGGACGCGTTCTTCCGCGCCGCCGCGGACGATCCGCCGCTGGTGAAGGGGGTGGCGCTGGCTCTGGAGACGGCCGAGCGGTGCGAACTGGCCTACCTCACCGGGCGCCCGGAACGCTGCCGGACGGATTCGGTGCAGTGGCTGCGGCAGCACGGGCTCCCGGCCGGGCGGCTCCTGATGCGCGCGCGGGACGACCGCCGCCCGGGCCGGGTCGTCAAGCCCGAACTGCTGTGCCGGCTGGCCCGGGAGCGCACGGTGGTCCTGGTGGTCGACGACGACGAGCAGGTGGTCGCCGCCTACCGGAGGGCGGGCTTCCAGGTACGCCTCGCCGATTGGATGCCTGCGCCGGCGGCACTGGAGGCGGCGCAGGAGCGCGAAGGGCGTACCTGAGTCCCGGGACTGCACGGTTCCGACTGCTGCCGAAGCCACCGCCTCCGGTGGTGCTCCACCCGGGGGGTGGGGCGCGGTCACCGCCGGGCAGGACGGCTGCCCGGTCGCCGAGAGGTGGCCGAGCGTGCGGCTCGGCCACCGGCACGGCTCGGGGGTGGGGGAAACACTGCTCAGGGCGCAGGAGATGCATCGCTGAAGGCACGTTCTTGGCTGATGGGACGTGCTCAACCGAGGGGCAGCCCTGCCGTCTTCGGCTTCCGCACGGCGCAGGCCATGGCCGTGAACACCGTTACGCCGCCCGAGAGCGCGAAGCATGTGCCGAGGGGCAGCCGTGCTGCCAGCAGACCGGCCGTCGCCGTGCCGCCGGAAATGCCCGCGTTCACCGCCGTGTTGACCCAGGCGCCCGCCCGCGTTCGGCGCTCCCGCGGTGCCACCTCGTCGGCCAGCAGATACGCCGTGGTGAGCGCCGGAGCCACGAAGATTCCCGCACACGCCACCGCGACGGTCAAAGTCCCCACGCCCGGTGCGAGCCCTGCGGCGGCCAGGGCGAGACCGAGTCCGACTGCCAGCCGCGGCAGTCGTACCCGGGCCCCGGCCTGCCAGTTGACGGCACCGTTCAGGAGCCCGCCGACCGTGCTGCCCGCCGAGAGGGCCGCGAGTACCCAGGCGACCATGTCGTCACCGTGCTGCCGCTCCGTCACGAACGCGAGGACCAGCAGACCCACGGCGCCGAGGGACAGTCCGACCCCGGCCGCCACCACGACCGGCGTCAGCAGCGCCCGCGCCCCCTGCAGCCGTGCCCCGGAGCGTGCCGCTCCTTCAGAAACGGCAGCCGGCCGTACGTCCCGCACGGCCGGCGACATGACGAATGCGAAGGTCCCGCCCCCCACGAGCAGCGCGCTCACCACGATCCCGGCTGCCGGAGGAGCGATCTGCACCAGCGCGCCGACCAGCAGCGGTCCGGACACGAGCAGCACCTCCTCCGCGACGCCGTCCAGGCTGTACGCGCGCTGTAGCAGCGCCGGTTCGTCGGTGAGTTCACGCCAGACGGCCCGCATCGAGGGGCCGAGCGGAGGCATCGCGGCGCCCGCGGCTGCGGCGATGGTGCCCAGCAGAACGGCGGGGGTGCCGGCGGGACGCCAGGAGCCCGCCGCGAGAGCGCCCAGGAGACCTGCGTAGAGCAGGGCCATCGGCAGCAGCGCGAGGCGTGGGCCGTGCCGGTCGACGAGGGCTGCCCGAACCGGGGACAGAAAGACACCGGTGGCGCCGAACAGCGCCGTGATCGTGCCCGCGACGGCATACGAGCCGGTGGCCCGGGTCACCGCCAGCATCACGGAGAGAGCGAGCATGCCGTAGGAGAGCCGCCCGAGCAAGGCGGCACCGAAGGTGCGCCGGGCGTGCGGAAGGCGCAGTACGGCGGCGTACGAGACGGCGGCGTACGAGGATCGCCGTTGAGCAGGCGCAGACATGGAATGTTCCTCGGTCGAGGCGGAAGGAAGGACGCCGAAGGACGCGAGCACCGTGCGGGTCGCGGGCCTGGGCGTACCTATGCCAAGAGGAGGAACATGAGGCTCAATGTAGCAGCGGTGCCGGAAGGAGTCAGCAGCCCCGAGAGAGCGCGCAGCAGTGTGCGCCGGTCGCCGGGCATCCCGTCCCCGGGCTTGCCGACGGTGTGTTGGCCGGGTGATCACCCGAGCCAGGTCTCCGGCGGCCTCGACGCGCTGAGCCGCCTCGGCCCTTCGCGGCCCGCTGCGGGCACTCCGTCGGACACCGGGCCGGGCAGCGCCGCGAGCAGACATGCGGAAGGGGCCCGGGTACGCCGTGGCGCGGCGTACCCGGACCCCTTCCGCGGTGCGTCGGTGAGGCCGTCAGACGGTCGTGGTGACCGGGTCCTTGTCCTCGTCGGCGCCTCCGGAGCTGTCCGGTGCGCCGGCCTTGCGGGTGCGGATGTACTCCAGGAAGTGGTTCAGCTCGCGCTTGACGATCGGGGCGAGCAGGTAGAGGCCGATGATGTTGATGACGGCCAGCGAGAAGAGAACGGCGTCCGCCAGGTCGATGAGGGTCTGCAGGGTGAGCAGGGCGCCCGCGACGGCGAACACGGTGTAGACGACCTTGAAGCTCAGCTCACTGACCTTGCTGCGGCCGAACAGGTAGGTCCACGCCTTGAGGCAGTAGTAGCCCCACGTCAGCACGGTCGAGACGGCGAACAGCATGACCGCGAGGGTCAGGATGTACGGGAACCAGGGGAGCACGGTCTCGAAGGCGTCGGAGGTGATGGTGACGCCGCCGATGGACTCGTCCGTGCGGGCCTTGGCCCAGCTGTCGGGGCTGGCGATGACGATGGTGAGGGCGGTCATGGTGCACACGACCACGGTGTCGATGAAGGGCTCCAGCAGGGCGACCAGGCCCTCGCTGGCGGGGTGCTTGGTCTTCACCGCGGAGTGCGCGATCGGGGCGGAGCCCAGACCGGCCTCGTTGGAGAACGCGGCCCGCTTGAAGCCGATGATCAGCGCGCCGAGGATACCGCCGGCGACACCCTCAGGGTTGAAGGCGCCCTCGAAGATCGAGCCGATCGCGTCCGGGACAGCGGTGATGTTGACCAGGATGACGATCAGGCACCCGACGATGTACAGCGCCGCCATGGACGGGACCAGCCGGCTGGTGACGGTGGCGATGGAGCGGATGCCGCCGAGCAGCACGATGCCGACGATCGCGGCCATCAGGAGGCCGAAGAACAGGGCGCCGGCGGAGGAACCCAGGGCGCCGTCCTCGCCGCCCGCGACGGAGACGAGCTGCGCGTAGCTCTGGTTGACCTGGAAGAGGTTGCCGCCGAAGAGGCCGAAGAAGAGGATCATGGCCGACGCCAGGACCGCCAGCACCCGGCCGAGGATCTTGCCGTTCTTGCCGAAGCGTTCGGTGAGGCCCTTGGGCAGGTAGTGCATGGGGCCGCCGGAGACAGTGCCGTCCGGGTGCACGTCGCGGTACTTCACGCCGAGGGTCACCTCGACGAACTTCGTGGCCATGCCCAGCAGACCGCAGAGGACCATCCAGAAGGTGGCGCCGGGACCGCCGATGGAGACGGCGACGGCGACACCGGCGATGTTGCCGAGGCCGACGGTGCCGGAGACCGCTGCGGTCAGTGCCTGGAAGTGGTTGACCTCACCGTCCGACCCGTCTTCGTCGTATTTGCCCCGCACCACGTTGACCGCGAGCCGGAACTTGCGGATCTGGATGAAGCCGAACCAGGAGGAGAAGACCGCGCCGGCCACGACGAGCCAGGCGACGATCAGGGGGAGCTCGGTTCCGCCGATGGGAACGGAGTAGAAGACGATTTCACCCAGCTTGGTGGCAATGGGTTCGACGAAATCGCTGACGGAACTGTCAATGGAGTCGGTTATGGAATCGAGTGACACAGTGGTTACCACCTGTAGGGCGGGCCGGCGCATGGGAGACTGCGCCGCGGTGAGCGGACATGGAGCAGAACGCCGTCGTCCGATCGGCGAGGGGGAGGGAGTCGGTCCGCGAAATCGAACCGCGATCGCCCTGGTTGTGCAGTTGATACCGGCAGTCCGCAGAGCCGGCATGGGGTGGAGCCGGATACGGGATTGCGCTGTTCTAGCATGTTCATTGCGGATTCACACGTGATGTAAATCACATAACGGCGAGTAACTAATCAAATTGCCTGGGCGCGTGACGTGACCGTTATCCGGACACCTTCATCCTGTTATCGACTGACCACGGATTCGCGCGCCGCAGCGTTCTCCCGCGGGGATGCTCGCGGCCCCCGTCCGCGCTCCCGCCGCTCCGGGCCCGAGAGCCCTGTTCCGCGGGGCCGATGGGACCCGCACCGGGACCTGTGGCCCCTGTCCGGCACCCCGCCCGGCGCCGACGCTCGCAGCAGCGCCCGGAATGAGAGGGGGAGGCCATGTCCCGCAATGTGACCGTGGGCCTCGACGGCTCACCCGAGAGCCGTGCCGCTGCCGAGTGGGCAGCCCGGGAGGCCGGCCCGCGCGGCCTGCCCCTGCGGCTCCTGCATGTGCGCGAGCCCGCCTCGGCCCCGCTCACGTACCCGCCCCCGGCGGCCGTCCCGGAGACCTTCCAGGACTGGGCGGACCGGATCCCCCGCGAGGCGGCCGACGGCATCCGACTGCGCCACCCAGGGGTGGAGGTGGCCGTCGAGCTGCACGAGGGAGCGCCCGACGCGGTGCTGACCGCCGCTGCCGAGGACGCCGAACCGCTGGTGCTCGGTTCCCGCGGGCTCGGCGGGCTCGGCGGATACCTGGTCGGCTCCGTGGGGCTGGCCGTCGCCGCGCGGGTGGAGCGGCCGGTGGTGTTCGTGCGGGCCGGGGAACAGGCCGCGGACGAGCACGCCATGGACCCCGCCGGTATCCCCTCCGCCGCCACCGGATTCCGCCCCGTCGTGCTCGGCCTCGACGCGGACAGCCCCGACGGCGCGGTGCTCGCCCTTCGCCTTCGAGACGGCGGCCTGCCGCGCCGTCCCATTGCGGGCCGTCCACGCCTGGAACCTGCCCCCTTACTGCGTCTACGGCATGTCGGCGGTCCTCGGCCTGCACGAGGAGTTCGCCCGGCGGAAGGCCGCCGAGATCGCCGAGGCGCTGCGGCCGTGGTGCCGGAAGTACCCCGAGGTGGAAGTCCGCGAGGAGTCTCGGATCGGCAGCCCCGCGGGCCACCTCGTGGAGCTTCCGGGGGCGGCTCAATGATCGTCGTGGGCCGCCGCACGCGGCACGGCCGGATCGGCATCCGCAGCGGCGCGGTCACCCATGCCGTCCTGCGCCACGCCCCCGTTCCCGTCGCCGTCGTCGCCCACGGCTGACGTATCGTCTGCCCCGCGCCCCGTTGCCGGACCGTCCGGCCGTCCTCCCCGCCCGCGGGGGGCGCCCGGCCCGGGTACGGGATCCGGGCGGCCGGTGCGTCGCGGGGCCACGGCCCGGGGGCCTCCGGTTGGATCTGCTGTGGTCCCCTGCGGCGGCCGGCCGCGGGCGGCGGGCGAGCACCGGGCGGGTGAAGCGGGATGAGTGCAGGCGGGAGCCTCGGGGAGCGGACGGGAACCCTGCGGCGGGTGATGCGCGGCCGGGACCCCGGCGAGGAGCACCGTGCCGCCACCCCTCTGGAACTGCTGTTCGACCTGACCTTCGTGGTGGCGGTTGCCCAGGCCGCGGCCGAACTCCACCACGCCTGGGCGGAGGGGCATCTGGGGTCCGGGCTCGCCGGGTATGCCGCCGTGTTCTTCGCGATCTGGTGGGCGTGGATGAACTTCACCTGGTTCGCCTCCGCCTACGACACCGACGACGTGCCCTACCGGCTGCTGACGCTGCTTCAGATGGCGGGCGCCCTGGTACTGGCCGCCGGAGTGCCAGACGCGTTCCAGGACGGCGATTTCGCGATCGTGGTGGTCGGCTACGTCCTGATGCGCCTCGCGATGATCGCCCAGTGGCTCCGGGCCGCCGCCGGGCATCCCGACGGGCGCCGGAGCGCCCTGCGGTACGCGGCGGGCGTCGCCGTGGTGCAGTGCGGCTGGATCGCCCGGCTGTGGACCACGGGCGCATGGGCACCGGCCACCATCGTCCTCCTGGTGGTGGCCGAACTGGCCGTGCCCGCCTGGGCCGAGTCCCGGGGCGGGGCCACCACCTGGCACCCCGGGCACATCGCCGAACGGTACGGCCTGTTCACCATCATCGTGCTCGGCGAGGTCATCCTCGCCAGTCTCACCGCCGTCCAGTCCGCCGTCACCGACCAGGGTCTGTCCGCCACCGTGCTGCTGATCGCCCTCGGCGGGCTGCTGCTTGTCTTCGCCCTGTGGTGGATCTACTTCACCGGCAGCGACGCCGAACTGACCACCCTGCGTACCGCACTGGTGTGGGGATACGGCCACTATGTGGTCTTCGCGGCGCTGGCAGCGGTGGGCGGCGGTCTGGAGGCCGCCCTGGACACGACCCAGCACCACGCGCACCTGACCGAGCAGGCCGCGGGGCTCGCGGTCGCCGTACCGGTGGTGATCGTGCTGCTCGTGCTGGGCGTGCTGCACCGGATGACCGGGACCGGAGCCGTCGGGCACGCCCTGCTGGTGGTGGCCGGTGCACTTGTGGTGCTGGGGCTGGGCTTCAGCCCGCCGGTGTTCGGAATGGGCGGCGCCGTCCTCGGCATGGGGCTGGCCGTCGCCGCGACGCTCACCGCCAACCTGGTGGTCCTGCGGCGACGGGTGGGCGAACGGAGCTGAGGCGCCGTGTGCGTGGCGGACACCACCGCCCCGGGCCGCGGGGGCGCCGTTCCGCGCGGGCGCGTTCACCGGTCCGCGCGGCGGCCGGGAGCCGACGGGCCGCACCGCGTGCCCCCGCCCGTGCCGACTCGGATGTGCGGAGCCTCAGATGTGCGGGACCACCGCCACCGGCGGAGTGGCATGGTGCAGGGCGGCCTGGGTGACCGGGCCCAGCCGGGTGCCGAGCGCGGGCCGCTGCACCCGTCGCCCGACCACCAGCAGCGACGCGTCGTCGGCCCGCTCGATCAGATGCCGCGACGCGTTCCCCGGCGCCGCCTGCTCGTCCACCGTGACCTGCGGGTACTCCTCCCGCCACGGAAGCACCGCGGTCGAGAGCAGTTGATGCTCCCGCCGCCCCAGCTCCGAGCGCTGGGTCTGGTCGATCATCCGCGGGCCGTAGGTGAAGACCGCGGGCAGTTTCCACACGTGGACCGCGCGCAGGCCCGTTCCCCGCAGCGCCGCGGCCTCGAAGGCGAACTGCAGGATCGCCCGGCTGGGTTTGACCAGATCGAGCCCGACCACGACCGGCCCCGGGTAGGGGCCCGCCCGTGGTGTCGGGCTCTCCCGTACCTCCTCGTCCTGGAAGGAGGCGCGCACCATCACGACCGGGCACTCGGCCCGGGCGGTGACCTCCTGACCGACCGAGCCCAGGAGGAAGCCGCTCGCCCTGCCCAGGGCCCGGGAGCCGAGCACGAGCAGCCGCGCGTCCTCCGTCAGCTCGACCAGCACATCCGCCGCCACCCCCGGCACGCTCAGCTGTTCCACCCGCAGTCCGGGGTGGTGCTCGGCCAGCCGCTGCGCCGCCTCCCGCGGAACCCGGGCGATCCACTCGTGCTCCTTGTCCGGGTCTGCGGCCGACGCGTGCGGCTGCCAGCGCCACACATGGACCAGGCGGAGCCCCGCGCCCTGCCGCTCGGCCTCCAGCGCGGCCCAGTCAATCGCTGCCTGGCTCTCCGCTGACCCGTCGAAGCCCACTACGATGGTGTCCGTCATGGATGACTCAGCCTCCGCCCTGCCGGATCGGCGATTGCGTACCTCCCCCATAAGGAGTGAAACCGCTACCGCCGCCGCCCGCACGGTGTGCCCGCTGGGTGGCGTGCCGGTGGCGCAACGTGGGTCCAGGGGACCTGCGGCGTCCGGACCTCGGCGGCGGCGCCGATTCCGGGCACCGGCCCGCGTGTGCCGCGTGCTGAGCCCTGGGCCCTGAGCACCCTCCCGGCCGTGTCGGCTGGCCCCTCTTGCTCCGGCGTCGGTGGACAGCTCAGCGCGACCGCGGGAACCTGGAGAGGTCCGGTATGCGAGGTATGGAGTTTTCCGTCCCGGGAGCGAACATGGCCCATTTCGTCACGGCGGGTACCGACGGAACCCCGGAGAGCACGGCCGCGGTCCGCTGGGCAGCCCGCGAGGCGACCGCCCGCGGCGCACCGCTCCAGCTCGTGCACGTGCAGGTCGCCGACAGCGCCCTGGACCAGCTCGTCGCCCCGGACGAGAGCGGCGAGCCCCGCCGCCACACCGAGCAGGTCCTCCACGAGGCCACCTCCGAACTGTCGGCCGACTTCCCGGAGCTGGCCATCAGTACGCAGTCGGCGACCGGGGAACCGGCCCGGCTGCTCACCGAACTGTCGGAGGCCTCGGATCTGCTGGTCATCGGATCGCGCGGACTCAGCACCCTGGGGGGCTATCTGGTCGGCTCCGTCGCGCTGCCCACCGTCGCGCACGCGCAGTGCCCCGTCGTCCTCGTCCGGGCCCGTGCGGGAAGCCCGCAGGCGGACGAGGCGCCCGCAGCGGACGCGGAGCGCGGTGCCGCGCGCCCGGTGGTGGCCGGCGTGGACCTGAGCCGCCCCTGCGACGAGGTGCTGGACTTCGCCTTCGAGACCGCCGGGCGCCGCGCGGCGCCGCTGGAGATCCGGCACGGCTGGGAGCCGCCTGCCTACTACGGTGCGCGCACCCTGCCCCGGGCGACCATGGCCCTGGACGAACTGCTGGCGGAACGCGCCGCCGCCGTCACCGCCAGGGTGCGACCCTGGTGCGAGCGGCATCCCGGCGTGGAGGTCGATGTCCGGGCGTTCCTCGAACAGCCGGCGGCGCTGCTGGTGAAGGCCGCCGAGAACGCGGCTCTGCTGGTGGTCGGCCGACGGCAGCGCACCTCCCGCTTCAGCCCCCATGTCGGATCCGTGGTGCACGCGGTGATGCACCACTCCCGCACCCCCGTCGCCGTCGTCCCGCACACCTGATCCGCCGGCCGCGCGGCGGGCTCCGCGTCTCCGTACGCGGAGCATGCGAAGATGCGCCCGCTCGCCCGACCCGGCATGCGGCGTTCGGGGCCGTACCCGGGTCACCGGGTGCGGATCCGGCGCCCGGTCACCTCGCCGGGCAGCACACGGACCCACAGCTCGCGCCGCCCGCCCGCCCACGGGGCAGCGCCCGGCCGGGAGGCGAGGTCCTCGAGCGTGCCGGGATCGGTGACATGCCGGGCGGTCCCGGTGAGAAGGACGCTCCAACCGGTGCTGAGGCGCTCGTCCGTCCGGTCGACCTCGAAGGCCACCGCTGCCCCGTCCGCAGCCGCCGCCGGCCCGTCCGGGTCGGTCCGGTAGACCACGGTGCGGCCGTCCGCCAGGAAGTTGACCGGCAGGATCACCGGTGCGGACCCGTCGGCCAGGCCGACCCGGCCCACTCCGTGCGTGCCGAGCCGCCGCCAGCACTCGTCCTCCGACATCCGGCTCAGCTGCGGATGCGCAGCGGCCGGCCGCCGGCCCGGACCCGGTTCCCGCGGGCCCTCCTTCAGTTCGTCGAAGGGGAGGTCGAGGACGGCGGCGAGGCGCATCAGGGCGGCCGGATCGAAGTCGTCGCTCAAGGACTCCAGCCGGTCGAGATAGGCCACCGACATGCCCGCACGGCGGGCCACCTCGTCCCGGGACAGGCCCAGTTGCTCGCGGCGCACGGCACAGCGGTTCGTGAAGGAGTCCTGGTGCGGGCCCGCGGCGTCCGCGCCGCTGCCGTCCGACTCCGGCCCCTCGCTGTGCATCGTCCCCGACCTCCACCCCGCCGCCCGGCGCGGCGTGCCGTCTGCGTCTCGCGGCCCGTGAGCCGCCTGCTCCAGGTCAGCAGGGCAGCGCGAGCCGCGCCACCGGAGCGCCGCCGATCGGGGTCACCGCCCCGCCACCTGCTCCCGGCGACCCCCGGTCCGCTCGGACCGACCGGAGGGACCTACGGCCGACGGCGCCGGGAAAGCAGGCGGTGACGGCGTCCGGCACTCCGGCCGGCGGGCCGGCCCCCGGTGCCCTGCTCGGCGGCCCGGGCGATGTTGCGGGCCATGCCCTCGAAGAGCACGGTGTGGAACGGGGCGACGCTCCACCAGTACAGGTGGCCCGCCAGGCCGTGCGGGCGGAAGAGCGCGCGCTGCCGGTAGCGGGTACGGCCGTCCGCTGTCCGGTCGACGTACATCTCCAGCCAGGCCCGTCCGGGCAGCCGCATCTCGGCGCGCAGCCGCAGCAGCTCGCCCGGCCGGACCTCCTCCACCCGCCAGAAGTCCAGCGAGTCGCCGACCCGCACCCGTCCCGGGTCGCGCCGGCCGCGGCGCAGCCCCACTCCGCCCTGCAGCCGGTCCAGCCAGCCGCGCGCAGCCCAGAGCGGGCCGAAGGAGTACCAGCCGTTCTCCCCGCCGATGCCCTCGACGACCCGCCACAGCGCGTCCGGAGAGGCGGACACCCGTCGGGCCCGCCGGTCGGTGTACAGGGTGCCGCCCGCCCAGTCGGGGTCCGTGGGCAGCGGGTCACTGGGGGCGCCCGGTACGGACGCCGAGGACCAGCGGGTCGCCACCTCCTGGTCGCGGACCCGCCGCAGCGACAGCTCCACCGCGCGGGTGAACGGCACCGGCTGCCGCGGCGGTCCGGGGAGGTACCGCACGATGTCGTTCTCGCGGCAGACGACCTCGTGCCGCAGCGACTCGGCCAGTGGCCGCGCCACGGCGGGCGGAACGGGGGTGACCAGCCCGATCCAGTGGCTGGACAGACCCGGGGTCAGTACCGGGACGGGCAGGATCAGCCTCCTGGGCAGCCCCGCCACCGACGCGTAGCGCAGCATCATGTCCCGGTAGGTGAGCACGTCCGGGCCGCCGATGTCGAAGGTGCGGTTGAGACCGGTCGGCAGTGCCGCGGCCGCGACCAGGTACCGCAGCACGTCCCGTACGGCGATGGGCTGGATCCGGGTGCGCACCCAGCTCGGGGTGACCATCAGCGGCAGCCGCTCGGTGAGATACCGCAGCATCTCGAAGGAGGCCGAACCGGAGCCGATGATGACCGCGGCGCGCAGCACCGCCGTCGGCACGCCCGACTCCAGCAGGATGCGGCCGACCTCGGCGCGGGAGCGCAGATGGGGCGAGAGTTCCCGCTCGTCCACCCCCGCGGGTGCCAGCCCGCCGAGGTAGACGATCCGCCGCACCCCGGCCGTCCGTGCCTCCTCGGCGAAGAGGCGGGCGGCCATCCGGTCGGTCTCCTCGAAGCCGCTCCCGGTGCCCAGTGAGTGCACCAGGTAGTAGGCGACGTCGATCCCGCGCAGCGCGGCCGCGGTCGGGCCGCGGTCCGTGAGGTCGCCGCCCACCACCTCGACGCGATCGGCCCAGGGGTGGTCGCGCAGCTTCTCCGGCGACCGGGCCAGGCAGCGCACCGCGTATCCCGCGTCCAGCAGCTCGGGCACCAGCCGCCCCCCGATGTAGCCGGTCGCGCCCGTCACCAGGCACCGCCGCCCGTCCGCCCGCTGCTCCGCCATCCTCTGCCTCCACCTCGGCCGTCCCACGGTCCCTACTCGCGGTACCTGCCGCGGCCCGCTTCTCCGCATCGTCCCGGTGACGGATACCCTCCGGAGCACGCGACACGTCTGCGCGGCACCGGCGGGCCGGTGCCGCCGCCCGGTGCGGGCGTCGGCCAATCCGCCGGGCGTGCGGCTCCGAAGCAGCGGTGGAGCTGTCATGTCGAGAAGGGAAGAACGTGTCTCCTGTACGAGGCCGCGCACGCGGTGACCGTCCGGCCGGGCCGGGAGCGCCGGGGGTGAGGGCGGATGGATGAAGCCGCTGCCCTCGGGTCCCCCGCGGTGGGGCCCGTCGAGCTGGGTGACCTGTTGGTCCAGGTGGCGCGAGGCGATCAGGACGCCTTCGCAGCCATGTACGAGAGAGTGGTCGGTCCGGTGTTCGGGCTCGTGCGCTCCGTGCTGCGCGACCCTTCGCAGTCGGAGGAGGTCACCCAGGAGGTGCTGGTGGAGGTCTGGCGGGTGGCCGCCCGGTTCGACCCGGCCAAGGGAACGGCGATGACCTGGGTGATGACGCTCGCCCACCGCCGCGCCGTGGACCGGGTGCGGTCCGAGCAGTCCGCGAGCGACCGGGAGCTGCGGGCGGCGCAGCTCTCCGGCTCCCGCGACTACGACCATGTCGTCGAGCAGGTCGAGGCGCGGCTGGAGCGGGAGCAGGTGCGCCGCTGCCTGCGCACGCTCACCCAGATCCAGCGCCAGTCCGTGACACTGGCCTACTACAAGGGGCTGACCTACCGTGAGGTCGCCGAGCTGCTCTCCCAGCCGCTCGGCACGGTCAAGACACGGTTGCGGGACGGCCTGATCCGGCTGCGGGACTGCCTGGGGGTGCAGGGATGAAGACCGCGGAACTGCACACGCTCACCGGCGCCTACGCGCTGGACGCCGTCTCCGGGGACGAGCGGGACGAGTTCGAGAAGCATCTGCGTGCCTGCTCTTTCTGCGCCCAGGAGGTCGCCGAGCTGCGCGCCACCGCGGCCCGGCTGGGCCAGGCCGTCTCCGAGCAGCCCCCCGCGGAACTGCGCGAACGGGTACTGCGCCGGATCGGCGAGGTGCGTCAGGAGTCGCCGGGAGGCCGGGCGGCGGAGGAGGACGTCGCCGTCCGGGCGCCGCGCGGGCGGCGACGGGCCTGGCACATCTGGGCACTCGCGGCGTGCGTCGCGGCCGCGGGGGCGCTGGGCGGGGTCGCCGTGTGGCAGCACCAGGAGGCCCAGGACGCGCGGCAGCGCAGCGAGCGGGCCCAGGACCGGGCCGAGGCCCTCGCGCGGGTGCTGTCAGCCTCCGACGCGAAAGCCGTCTCCGGCGGCGAACTGCCGGGCGGCGGCTCCAGCACCGTGGTCCTCTCGCAGTCGCAGAACCGGGCGGCCCTGGTGGTCTCCGGGATGCCGGCGCCGCCGAAGGGCAAGGTCTACCAGCTGTGGCTGAGCGACGACGGCCGGATGCGTCCGGCGGGCCTGATGCATCCGGGCTCCGGCTCCGAAGCGGCCCTGCTCGAGGGGAAACTCGACGGCGCCTCCGGCATGGGGGTCACCGTCGAGCCGGACGGGGGTTCCCCGCAGCCCACCTCCGAGCCGGTGATGCTGGTGGACTTCCCGGCGTGATCCGCCGCGGGCCCGGACCGCCGTGCGCGCGCTGCCCGCGGCACGGCGGTCCGCCCGCCGTCCCCTCGTCCGGGACCGGGGGGTCTCGCACCTGTGCCCATGGCCGTGCCTTGGCACCGGGCGGTGCCACAGGCACGGGACGGACCGGTCGTGTCCCTGCATCCCCTCCCGCGCCGGCGCGCGGCGCGGAGGCGGTCAGCTCCTCCCGCCGACTGTCCGCCGTGGCGGTCGGGGGAGGAAGCCGCTGGTGCGCGCCGCGTAGGCCGCGTAGCCGGGCCGGTCGGCCATGTGCTGTTCCAGCAGGCGCTTTCCGCTGCCCACGGTCAGCAGCGCACTCATCAACAGCGGGGAGACGAGCACCGCGAGCGCCGTCGCGCCGTCGGTGACCGCCACGAGGTACAGACCCCACCAGACGCAGAAGTCCCCGAAGTAGTTCGGGTGCCGCGTCCACGACCACAGTCCCCGGTCCATGACGGTGCCCCGGTTCTCCGGCCGTGCGGTGAAGCGGGCCAGTTGGGCGTCCCCGACGGTTTCGAAGAACATCCCGACCAGCCACACGGCACACCCGGCCCAGGCGAGAGGACCGGGCGGGGTGTGCACGTACTGCCCCGCCTGCACCGGAAGGGAGACCACCAGCACGAGCGCGCCCTGCAGCAGATAGACCTTGCGCAGCGCGTAGGCGTTCCGGCTGCCCGGCGCCTTGTCGAGCATGCGCGCGTAACGCGGGTCCTCGCCCTTGCCCCGCCCCCGGCCGGCGATGTGCCCCGCCAACCGCAGCCCCCACACCACGGTGAGCGTGGTGACCAGCGCCCGGCGCGCCGGATCGCCCTCGCCCGCGGAGAACCCGCACGTCGTGAGCGCCACCGCCGCGAAAGCCAGTCCCCAGGCGACGTCCACGATGCGGTGGACACCCTTGCGGAGGGCGACGGCGAAGGTGAGCAGCATGACGGCCGCCACGGCGGCGACCGTCGCCCACACGTCCCCGCCCAGCGCGGACCAGTCGGTGCCGCCGGTCATGACCACGTCCCCTCGTGCCCGCCCAGCGGGTTCGCGCCCAGCCCGCTGCGGCCCTCCTCGTCCGGCCGGACGGCGAGGATCTGGTCGACGCCCATCCGCCGCTCGGCGAAGGCCAGCCTTCCGCCCGCCAGATACAGCCGCCACAGCCGCGCCGTGGGGGCTCCGACCAGGGCCGTGGCAGTGTCCCAGTGTGCTTCCAGGGTGTCGCGCCAGGCGTCGATGGTGTGCACGTAGTGCTCCCTCAGCGAGGTGGCGGCACGGACCTCCAGGCCCGCCTCCTCCAGCAGCGCGACGGTCTCCCCGAGGGGCCGCATGTGCATGTCGGGGGCGATGTACGTCTCGATGAACGGTCCGCCGCCCGGTGCGTCGGCGCCCCGGGACATCTGCTGCACCAGCAGCTTGCCGCGCGGAGCGAGCGCGTGCCGCAGCCGTGCGGCGAAGTGCGGGTAGGCGTCCGCACCCACGTGCTCGCCCATCTCGACGGTGGCCGCCGCGTCGAATCCGCCGTCGGGCAGGTCGCGGTAGTGGCAGTGCCGCACCCGCACCCGGTCCTCCAGCCCGCGGGCCCTCACGCGCTCCCGGGTGTGGCGCGCCTGCTCGGCGGAGAGGGTCACGGCGGTGACCTGCGCCTGGAAGTGCTCGGCCGCGTGCACCGTCAGCGAACCCCAGCCGCATCCCATGTCGAGCAGCCGGGCCCCGGGGCGCAGCGCCAGCTTGCGGCAGATCAGATCCAGCTTGTCGTGCTGGGACTGGGCCGGCCCGTAGCCCTCGGTGCCGGGCGGCTGCCTCCAGTAGCCGCAGGAGTAGGCCATCGTCTCGTCGAGCAGGAGCTCGTAGAAGTCGTTGGACAGGTCGTAGTGGTGGCTGATGGCGCTGCGGTCCCGGGCCACGCTGTGCAGCGTGCCGCCCTGCCGGGCGCGTCGGCCCGGCGGGCGCGGCGGAGGACCGACCGCGCCGAGCCGCACCAGCAGCGCAGCCGCCTCTGCCCACTGCCGGGCCGTGAGCCGCGGCCGGCTCAGGCCGCGCTCCCGCGCGGCCTGCCAGAGGGCGGCGAGCGCTTCCGCCGGGTCGCCCACGACCTCCAGGTCGCCGCTGATGTAGGCGTCGGCCATACCGAGTTCGCCGGGCTGCCACAGCAGCCGCCGCAGCGCCGTCCGCGAGCGCAGGACAACCAGCGGGGCGCCGGACGGTCCGGCCTCGCTGCCGTCCCAGGCCCGCAGCCGGAACGGCAGTGCACCGCCGAGGAACTCCTCGGCGACGGCGGCCAGGCGCTGTGCGGCGCCGGTTCGGGAGACGAGCTGGATCACGGTGCGGTGGCTCCGTCCTTGATGAAGAGCAGCTGCTGGACGTCCAGGTACCCGGTGCGGAACCCGGCCTCCGAGTAGGCGAGGTAGAGATCCCACATGCGGCGGAAGACGGCGTCGAAGCCGAGCGCGGAGACCTCCGCCGTGTGCTCGGCGAACCGCTCCCGCCACAGCCGCAGGGTCTCGGCGTAGTGCGGACCGCGCCGGTCGTACCGGGCCAGGCACAGCGCGGTCTCCTCGTGGGCGATGCGGGTGAGCGCCTCGCGGGAGGGGATCAGCCCGCCGGGGAAGATGTATTTGTGTATCCACGTCCAGGTGTTGCGGGTGGCCAGCATCCGCTGGTGCGACATGGTGATGGCCTGGAGCGCGGCCCGGCCGCCGGGCACCAGCAGCCGGTCGAGCGCACCGAGGTAGACCGGCCAGTGCTCCGCGCCGACGGCCTCGATCATCTCCACGCTGACGACGGCGTCGAAGGAACCCCGCACCTGCCGGTAGTCGTGCAGCCGGACGGAGACGCGGTCGCTCAGCCCGGCCTCCTCGACCCGGCGCCGGGCCACGTCGAGCTGTTCCCGGGAGAGGGTGACGCTGACCACCTCGGCGCCTCTGCGGGCGGCCCGCAGCGCCAGTTCGCCCCACCCGGTACCGATCTCCAGCAGCCGGGTTCCGGGCCCCACGTCGGCCAGGTCGAGCATGTGGTCGACCTTGCGGCGCTGCGCGGGCGCCAAGGCCTCCTGGTCGGCCGGCAGGCTGCGGAAGAGGCCGGCGGAGTAGCTGAGGGTCTCGTCCAGGAAGAGGGCGAACAGCTCGTTGGACAGGTCGTAGTGGTGGCTGATGTGGGCGCGCGAACCGGCGACGGTGTTGCGCTCGGCGGCGGGCTTGCGCGGCGCCCACAGATGCCGCAGCCGCTGCAGCGACTCGGGCAGCAGCCGGTCGGCGTGCTCGGCGAAGACGGACAGCAGACCGACCGGATCGGGCGTGTCCCACTCGCCGGCCATGTACGACTCGCCGAACCCGATCAGTCCGAACCGGCCGACGCGGCGGTGGAAGGCGGCGGGGTCGTGCAGTTCCATCAGCGGTCCGCCCCGCCCCCACCGCTCGCCGCTCGGAAGCTGCACGCGCAGCGGCAGCTCGCCCAGGGCCCGGCGCAGCAGGCGCTGGGTGACTGCTGTACGCATCCACGAGGAGCGCGGCACCTCGGCCACGTCGGGCCATCGGACAGGGTCCACGCTGTGCGTGGCGGGGACGGCGGGTGAGGCGTGCAGGGTCAAGACAGTCCTTTCTGTCGGGGGTTTCGCGGACGGGGGCGCACCGGCAGCCCGCGCAGCCACAGGCGGATGCCGTGCAGCCGGATACCGGCCGTGGTGGCCGCGGTCGGCCAGGGGTGGCGGACAGCGGTCCGCAGCAACTGTCCGGCCGTCCCGGGCCGGTGCCGCCCGGTGACGGTGGCGACGAAAGAGGTGTCGTCCCCGTGCCGCAGCTGCACCCCGAGCCGCAGCCGGTCGCCCGGTTCGGGCAGCCGCATCCGGTAGACACCGTCCACCGTGAAGAACGGCGAGACGTAGAAGTCCTTGGGGACCTCGGCGCGGCCCTCCGGGTCGGGGTGCAGCAGATAGCAGTGCCGCTCGCCGTAGGTGTTGTGCACCTCGGCGACGACGCACTCCGGCGACCCGTCCGCGGGCCGGCACCAGTAGAGGGTGAGCGGGTTGAACACGTGGCCCAGGACCCGGGCGGAGGTCAGCATGCGCACCCGGCCGCCGCCGAGGGTGATGCCGTGCGCGGTCAGGAACCGGTCGAGTCCGGCGCGGATGCTCGGCGCGGTACCGCCGAAGTGGTCCCGCGCCTCGAACCGGGCCAGGCCACGCAGTGGTCGCGGCAGCCGGGGCGGACGCTCCGGGTCCACGAACCACAGATAGGTGCCCTGGCGGAAGGAGTGGCGCAGCGGGCGGAGCCGGGTGTGGGAGATCACGCACCGGTAGAGGGCCGGTGTGCGCGCCTTCCGGCGCGCCGGTGCGCGTCCGTCCGGCAGGCGGGCCGCGGTGCGCCCGGTCACCAGCGCACCCCCAGGGAGCGCGCCGCGGCGACGCCGGAGCGGCAGCCGTCCTCGTGGAAGCCCCAGCCGTGCCAGGCGCCCGCGTACACCACGGGTCCGCTCTCGAGCTGTGGCAGCCTGCGCTGGGCGGCGACCGACTCCGGTGTGTAGACGGGGTGCTCGTAGACCATCCGCGCCAGCACCCGGTCCGGGTCGACGTGCTCACCCTCGCCGAGGGAGACCACGTAGCGGTCCGGCGCCGCGAGGTGCTGCAGTCGGGTCATGTCGTAGCTGACCCGTACCCGGCCGGGCGGTGCCGTGCAGTCCGGCATCCGGTAGTTCCAGCTCGCCCCCGCACCCGGTGAGCGGGGCAGCACCGTGCTGTCGGTGTGCAGCAGTGCCGGGTTGCGGGACCAGCGGAAGGCGCCGAGCACCCGCTTCTCGTCCTCGGTGGGGCGCTCCAGCACCCGCAGTGCCTGGTCCGCGTGGACGGCCAGGACGACCTTGTCGTAGTGGTGCTCGTGGCCGTCGGCGGTGACGATCTCGGCCCCGGCGCCTCCGGTGGAGTGCCGGCGTACCGCGCGCACCGGCGCCGAGGTGCGGATGTCGGGCAGTTCCTTGGCGATCCGCTGCACATAGGTGTGCGAGCCGCCGGTGACGGTGCGCCACACCGGTGAGCCGCCGATGCCGAGCATTCCGTGCTGGGACAGGAAGCGGAAGAGATAGCGCGCCGGGTACTGCAGGGCGGTGTCCGGCGCGCAGGACCACACGGCCGACACCAGCGGCGCCAGATAGTGGGAGGTGAAATAGGGGGAGAACCCGCCGCCGTGCACGAAGCCGCCCAGGGTCTGCGGGGAGCCGCCCGCCGGCAGGTCGTCCTCCGCGGCCAGGGTGCGCAGGGCCCGCCGGTGGAAGACGGGGATCTCGGTGAGCATCCGCAGATAGCGGCCGCGCAGCAGGTGCCCGGGGCGGGGGAACAGCCCGCCGGGCCCTTTGGCCCCGGCGTACTCCAGTCCGCAGCCCTGGCACTGCACCGACATGCTCATCTCCGACTCCTGCGTGGCCACGCCGAGTTCGCCGAACAGTCGGGTCAGCAGGGGATAGGTGCGCGTGTTGTGGACGATGAACCCGGAGTCCACGGGCAGCGGGCGGCCGTCCGCGGTGACGACCTCATGGGTGTGGGTGTGCCCGCCGAGCCGGTCGTCGGCCTCGAAGAGGGTCACCTCGTCGGTGGTGCGCAGCAGCCAGGCCGCCGTCAGTCCCGCGATCCCGCTGCCGATCACGGCCGTCCTCCGCCGCTGTGCCGCCATGCCGCTCCTCTCCTCGTCGCGCGTGTGGGCGCTTGTCCGGACACCACCCCGGGCCGGGCAGCCGCATGGGATTCGAAGCTGTGCGCGTGGCGGATTGGCCCGGACGGGGAAATCCGCACCCCGGCGTCAACTCCCGGGAAAAGATTCATTCTTTTCGCGGGTCGACCAATCCACCGTGCTCCGGGACCCGAAGCAGGGGCGTGAGTGAGACGGAAGAGACCTCGGCCGACGGGCAGCATCCCGAGTCGCCGCGCATGCCGACCGCACGGGCGGCCCGCGCGGGGCTGGCGGGGCTGTGCGGCCTGCTGGCCGGCTACGCCGCGCTGGCGGTCGCCGAGTTGGTGGCCGTGGCCGTGCGGCCGCGCAGCGGCCCGCTGGTGGTCGTGGGCGGCGCGGCGATCGACGCGACGCCGACTCCGGTCAAGGACTGGGCGATCCGCACCTTCGGCAGCGACGACAAGTTCGTCCTCCAACTCGGCATGGCCGTGGTGCTGGCACTGTGCGCGGCGGCGCTGGGCGTCGTCTCGCTGCGGTATCGGAGGGCCGGTGCGGGCGGCGTGCTGCTGTTCGGCGTCGTCGGTGCCGTGACCGCGCTCAGCCGCCCGGAGGGGGAGTACACCGATGTGGTGCCCTCACTGGTGGGGGCGGTCGCCGGAGCGGCCGTGCTCCACCTCCTGATCGGCTTCCTGCACGGGGGCCCGGACGGCACCGGCCCGGTGCTCGCCGGGCCGGTGGGACGGGTGACCCCGACCGGCCGCCGCGGCTTTGTCCTCGCCGCGGGGGCGGTGGCCGTCACCGCGACCGGTGCCGGCTGGCTGGGCCGATTCCTGGGGGCCGCACGCGGCGCCGCGGCCGAGGCGTCCCGCGAGGCCGTGACGCTTCCCGCGCCTTCCTCGCGCGCGGCGCCCGTGCCCCGGGGGGCCGAACTCCGGGTGGCGGGGCTGGGCGACTTCATCACGTCCAACTCCCGCTTCTACCGGGTGGACACCCTGCTGCGGGTCCCCCGGCTGACCACGGAGGACTGGAGCCTGCGCATCCACGGCAAGGGCGTGTCCCGGCCGGTGACCCTCGACTTCGCCGCGCTGCTCGAACGCGGCCTGATCGAGCGGGACATCACCATGACCTGTGTCTCCAACCAGGTGGGCGGCTCCTACGTCGGCAACGCGCGCTGGCTGGGTGTCCCGCTGGCTCCGCTGCTGCGCGAGGCAGGGGTCCGTCCCCCGTCCAAGGGCGGGCCTGCCGACCAGCTGGTGGCCCGCTCCGAGGACGGAATGACCCTCGGCAGCCCCGTGGAGACGGTCATGGACGGCCGCGACGCGATGCTCGCGGTGGGTATGAACGGCGAGCCGCTGCCCTTCGAGCACGGCTTCCCGGTGCGCATGCTGGTCCCGGGCCTGTACGGCTACGTGTCGGCCTGCAAGTGGCTGCGCGAGTTGGAGCTCACCCGCTTCGAGGACATGGATGTCTACTGGGTCGAGCGCGGCTGGGCCCGCGAGGCGCCCATCAAGATCCAGTCCCGTATCGACACCCCCCGTCCGCTCGCCGACGTCCGCTCCGGCAAGGTCGCGGTGGCCGGGGTGGCCTGGGCGCAGCACCGCGGCATAGCCCGCGTGGAGGTCCGGGTGGACGACGCGCCCTGGCGGACCGCGCAGTTGGCCGAGGAGGACAGCCAGGACACCTGGCGCCAGTGGCTGTGGGAATGGGACGCCGAACCCGGCTCCCACACCCTCCAGGTCCGTGCCACCGACAAGAAGGGCCGCACCCAGACCGCGGACCGGGTCGGCACAGTTCCCGACGGTGCCACCGGGCGCCACTCGGTGGTGGTCAACGTGACCTGAACCGCTCGTCGCACGCGCCGGATCCCTCCGGCGCCGGGCGAATCCCGCGGGTCACGCCCGTGATCCGCATCTGCAACCGCACCATCATCCACGTAGGAGTGAAGAATGAACCGCAATCGCACCCGTCACGCTCTGCTGGCCGCCACCGCCGCCCTCGTGCTGCCGTTCGGGCTGGCCGCCTGTGGCAGTGACGACAGCGGTGGCGACAAGTCCGAGGGGAGCAAGAGCGAGCAGAAGCAGAGCGAGAAGAGCGACAAGCAGGACAGTGGCGATGACATGGCCATGGACACCTTCGGTCCGGCCTGCGCCTCTGTGCCCAAGACCGGTAAGGGCAGCTTCAAGGGCATGGCGCAGGACCCGGTCGCGACTGCCGCTTCCAACAACCCTGAGCTCTCCACGCTGGTCTCCGCCGTCAAGAAGGCCGGACTGGTCGACACCCTCAACAGCAGCGAGAACATCACCGTGTTCGCGCCGACCAACGACGCCTTCGACAAGATCCCGAAGGCCGACCTGGAGAAGGTGCTCAACGACAAGAAGATGCTGACCAAGGTGCTGACCTACCACGTGGTCGGCAAGCCGCTGGGCAAGCCCGAGCTGAAGGACGGGGAGTACGCGACCCTGGAGAAGCAGAAGCTCACCACCAAGGGCTCCGGGGACTCCTACACGGTCAACGACGACGCCAAGATCGGTTGCGGCAACGTGAAGACCGCCAACGCCACCGTCCACATCATCGACACCGTGCTGATGCCCCCCAAGTAAGCGCGCCCCCGCCCAGCCGGCGGCGTTCCGGATGACTACGGCGGGTACCCTCACGGCCGTCACCGTGGGGGTGCCCGCCGTCTCCGCGCGGTGCCGGAGCCCGGCACCGCTGCCCCGAGGCGCTCAGCCGATGCCGGGCAGGGCGGCGAGGGCGGCGTCCAGACGTCTGGTGGCCTCCGAGGCCACGGGCTCCAGCGCGGGCAGCCCGGTGAGGGTGACCATGGTGCCCGGGTCCAGTGCCTGCACGACCGTACGGTCGCCGTCGCGCCGGACGACCACGTTGCACGGCAGGAGCAGGCCGATGCTGCGGTCCGCCGCCAGCGCCTGCCGGGCCAGGGGCGGGTTGCAGGCGCCGAGGATCAGATAGTCCTCCATGTCGTGGTCGAGCTTCGCCTTCAGCGTCGCGCGGACGTCGATCTCGCTGAGGATGCCGAAACCCTCCTCCGCGAGCGCCGCGCGGACGGCGGCCACCGCGGTGGCGAAGTCGGCTTCGAGAGTGACAGTGCGGTCGTAGGGCACGGGAACTCCTCGGCTCGGTCCGGCGGGGTGCGGTGATCTCCTTGTATCCCACCGGATCCCCCGGTGGAGCGCGAGGACACGCCGGGGCCGGCCGCGGGCGCCGGGCGCTGCCGGGGGAGCGCGGCCGAGGCCTCAGGCCAGCGAGAGGAAGAGCTTCTCCAGACGGGATCGCAACTGCTCGCGGTCCTCGCCCTCGGCCAGGTCCGTATCGGTCAGGCAGTGCTGCAGACCGGTGGCGATGATGGCGAAACCCGCCCGGTCCAGCGCCCGGGAGGCGGCCGCGAGCTGGGTGACCACGTCCTCGCAGTCCCGCCCTTCCTCGATCATCCTGATCACTCCGGCGATCTGCCCCTGCGCCCGGCGCAGCCGGTTGACCACGGCCTTGAGCTCCTCGGCCGCCATCGACAGTTCCACGGCAACTCCGTTCGCCAACTCCGTCCGATATACCCCTCCAGGTATTCTACCCGGGAGAGCGGCCTGCACGGAGGGCGACCAGGTCGTCACACTCGTCCCGTCTGCCCCGCGGAGGCCCGCACCGGAGGCCCCGGCACGGTCCGGTCGACCGTCTGGTTCACCCGTTCGGACTACGTTCGGATGCGGCTGACGGCGGCGCTGGTCCAATTGAGAGCGAACCGCAAGAGCGGAGGGGAGCCGCGTCAGGGCCTGCGCAGCAGGCACGCGACTGCTGTCGTCAGCACCTGCACGGATGGCGATTCCTATGGACAGCCTGAAGATTCTGCCGCTCGCCATCACCATGATGGCGGGGCCCCAGATCATGTCGGCCGTCATTCTGGCCACGGCGCAACGGGCCGTGCGGGTCTCCCTGGGCTTCGTGACCGGAGTGCTGATCGCCACGTCGCTGGGCGTGGCGGTCATGCTCGGGATCGCCACGGCGCTGGGCGGTGCCGTCGACTTCGGAAGCTCGGGGGACAACAGCTCCGTCGGCCGGGTGATCCAGTACGTGCTGGTGGGCCTGCTGATCCTGGCGGCGCTGCGGAACTGGCGGAAACGGGAGACCGTCGAGCCGCCGAAGTGGCTGCACGCGCTGATGTCGGCCGACGCCCGGAAGGCGTTCGAGACGGGCCTGCTGGTCGTGCTGTTGATGCCCTCCGACCTGATGGTGATGCTCACCGTCGGCGTCCATCTGCACCAGGGCCACAGCTCGTTCGTCGAGGCGCTGCCGTTCATCGCCCTCACCACCCTGGTCGCCGCCACCCCGCTGCTGCTGCGCGTCCTCCTGGGCCATCGGGCCGCGTCCGCGATGCCCGGCCTGCGCGACTGGATGAACAACAACAGTTGGCTGGTCAACATCATCGTCTGCCTGCTCTTCGTCGTACTGATCCTGGCGTGACATCCGAGTCGGCCGCACCGGCCGAGCAACCGAGGAGTACTCATGACACAGGCTGTGAAACACCCCGCATCACACCGCGAGCCGCTGGCGGCCGGTATAGCGACGTTCGCCGCGGTGATGCTCGTCATCGGGGGAGTGCTCGGCATCCTCCGCGGCATCATGGCCATCGCCAACGACAGCGTCTTCGTGAACACGCCCGACTACGTCTTCGAGTTCAACGTGGAGGGCTGGGGCTGGATCCATCTCGCGCTCGGCATCGTGGCCCTGATGACCGGACTCAGCCTCTTCAGGTTCACGCTCTGGGCCCGGGTCGCCGGAGTCGCCATCGCCGGTCTGCTCCTGGTGAGCAGCTTTCTGTCGCTGCCCTACTACCCGGTCTGGTCAGTCGTGCTGATCGCGCTCTACGGATTCGTCATCTGGGCGCTGTGCGTCGCCCGGCCCGAGTCCGCCGAAGCGCCCTGACGGGGCGGCCGGCCGGTCCGCCTACCGCTCCCGCAGCACCGTGAGGTCCAGGAAGTGCGCGGAGCAGGAGATGCAGGGGTCGTGGTTGCGGACGGCGCGCTCGCACAGCCCCGCCAGTTCGGCGTCCGTGGCCTCCCCCCGGGCCAGCCGCTCCTGGACGAACAGGCGCAGCTCCTCCTCGACGGCACCCTGGTTCTGCGAGGTGGGCGGGACGAGACTCGCATCGGTGACCAGCCCGTCCCGGTCGAGGATGTAGCGGTGGTACAGCAGCCCGCGCGGCGCCTCGGTGGCCCCGTGACCGGTACCGGCACGCGGCGCGACCTTCTGGGCGGCGCGCGCGGGCGGCTCGTAGCACTCGATCAGGCGCAGCGCCTCCTCCACGGCGTAGAGGACCTCGACCGCCCGGATGACGATGCTGCGGAACGGGTTGCGGCAGACCTCGCCCGACGCCGGATCCGGCAGCCCGGCCGCCCGGGCCGCCTCCCGCACCGCTGACGGCAGCAGATGCCCGCTGACGGCGTACCGGGCCAGTGCTCCGGTGAGATGCCGGCCGCCGTCCAGCCGGGCCTGCAAAGCGGTGGAGTACGGCACCTGCTCCTCGACGACATGCGCGCCGAACTCGGTGAGCGGGAACGACCTGCGCCGCTCCTCGTCCCCGTACGGCAGCACGGTGGGGACACCCCGCTCGATGGCGTAGGTGCCCGGTTCCGCCAGCGCGAACAGATCGGCGCGGCACTCCGCTTCGGGGAAATCGAAGTCGGCCACCCAGGCCACGGCGGCCAGCGCGTCCTCCCGGGCCCGCGCCAGCCGCTCGGCCAGCGGGCGGAGTTCGGCCCGCGAGGGGACCCGGTGGAAGCCGCCGACCCGGACGTTGACCGGATGGACGGAGCGGCCGCCGAGGACCTCCAGAATGCTGTTCCCCGCCTGCTTGAGCCGCAGCCCCCGCTCGATGGCCGCGCGGTGCCGGTGGGACATCTCCAGGGCGCTGTCGACACCGAGGAAGTCGGGCGCGTGCAGCAGATGGATGTGCAGACTGTGGCTCTCGATCCACTCGCCGCAGTAGAGCAGGCGCCGTAGGGCGGCGAGCTGTCCGCCCACGGTGACACCGCACGCGTCCTCGATCGCGTGGCACGCGCTCGTCTGGTAGGCGACCGGGCAGATACCGCACACCCGCGAGGTGAGGTCCGGAGGTTCGGTGTGCCGACGGTTGCGCAGAAAGGCCTCGAAGAACCGGGGCGGTTCGTAGATGCTCAGCCGCGCCTCGGTGACCCTGTCACCGCTGACGCGCAACCGGAGGGCGCCCTCGCCCTCGACGCGGGCGAGCGCGCCCACGCTCAGCACCCGTGTGCTGCTGTCTGCCATGACTGCTCCGTCCTTCTCTCCGGCCGCCCCGGCCGCCCCGGCCGCCGCCCCCGGGGTCGCCGGCGCGTTGCCGGGAGCGGGCTGTCCTGCGGCGGGCGACCGCTCAGCCGTCCTCGTCCAGCGCGCCGGGCGGTTCGAGCGCGGCGAAGTCCTCGACGTTGTAGGTGTGCAGGAAGCGCACGATGTCCCCGTCGCTCATCCCGTCGCTGCGCAGCAGTGGGATCATGGCGGGCAGGTTCGTGGAGGCGGACGGGCCGAAACACCCGTAGCAGCCGCGTCCGTAGGCCGGGCACAGGGCGCCGCAGCCGGCGTGGGTCACCGGTCCCAGGCAGGGGATGCCGCGCGCCACGGGCAGACAGGTGGTGCCGCGGCGCTTGCAGGCGAAGCACACGCTGTGATCGGGGATGTCCGGGCGGCGGCCGGCCAGAAAGGAGGTGATGACCTCCAGGAGCTGCCCCCGGTCGATCGGGCAGCCCCGCAGTTCGAAATCGACGGGCACATGCGCCGAGACTGGCGTGGACGTGGCGAGGCTCTCGATGTACTCGGGCTCCGCGTAGACCGTCGCGCGGAAGGCGTCGCCGGCCGCGGAGTTGCGCAGCGCCTGGATGCCTCCCGCCGTCGCGCACGCGCCGATGGTCACCAGGTGGCGGGACTCGGCGCGGATGCGACGGATGCGTTCGAGATGCTCGGGAGTGGAGACCGAGCCTTCGACCAGCGCGAGCTGGTAGGGCCCGGGCCGGATGTCGCTCGACGCCTCGGCGAAGTGCGCGATCTCCAGCTCGGCCGCCAGGGGGAGCAGTTCCTCCTCGCAGTCCAGCAGGGTCAGCTGGCAGCCGTCGCAGGAGGCGAACTTGAAGACGCCCAGGCGTGGGCGCTCGGACCTGGTCATCTCACAGCTCCCGTACGGCGAGCAGGGGCTCCGCCCGGTCGTAGCCGACCACCGGGCCGTCCCGGCACAGCAGCAGCGGCCCGAGCTGGCAGTGGCCGCAGTGGCCGGTGGCGCAGTGCATGTTGCGTTCGAGAGAGACCCGGATACGCTGCGCCGCCACGCCGCGGTGCCGCAGCTCACGGGCGGTGGCCCGGATCATGACCTCCGGGCCGCAGAGGAAGGCGGTCGTGTCCTGCGGGGTGAAGGACGCCTGGTCGAGCAGCGCGGTCACCACGCCCACCTCGCCCTCCCAGCCCGGAGCCGGACGGTCCACCGTCACGCCGCAGTACGGCCGCCCCCAGGCGGCCAGTTCGTCCCGGTACAGCAGGTCCTGCGGGGTGCGGGCGCCGATCAGGACGTTCAGCCTGCCGTGCGCCGCCGGCTCGGACAGTGCGGCCCGCACCAGCGGCCGTAGCGGCGCCAGACCGATGCCGCCCGCCACCACCAGCAGGTCCCCGCCCGACGGCAGGTCCCACTCCGTACCGAACGGCCCGCGCACTCCGACCTGCTCGCCGGGCCGCACCGCGCACAGTGCCCGGGAGACCGCACCCACGCCCCGGACGGTGTGGGTGAGCACGCCGTCCAGCAGCCCCGCGACCGACACCGGGATCTCGCCGACCCCGAAGGCGTAGAGCATCGCGAAACGGCCGGGGCGGAAGCCCGCCGGCGCCTCCCCGACCGGCTCCAGTTCGAGGGTCCGGGTGTCGGCGCTCTCGGCCCGGTTGTCCACCACGCGATAGGGGAGGGGAACCGCGGTCACGGCTGGGGTCCGCTTCCGTAGGGGCCGTAGAGGTCGAGCAGCCGGGTGCGGGCGGCGCGCAGCCGCCGGCCGATCACCTCCACCACGTAGCTGAGCAGTTCGTGGTCGAGTTCGTGGTCGTTCTCGCACTGCGAGAGCACCTCCGCCGCGTCGAACTCCCAGGCGCGCACCCGCCCGACTGCTTCCGCGCCCAGGTGCCACTGGTGCGGGGGGCACAGCCACGACCAGCCCAGCAGCCGCTCGGGGCCCAGTGTGTCGACCACCGCCGCGGGGCGACCGGGGACGTGGATGTCGAGGCTCACGGTTCCGTTGCGGATGATCCAGAACCGGTCGGCCCGCTCGCCCTCCTCGAAGATCCGCGTCCCGGCCCCGAAGGACACCTCGCGGGGCCCAGCGCCAGCAGGCGCGCGCGGGGGCCCTCGCGCAGCGCGGCCAGTACCCCGGCGTGCTTCACCGCGCACCGTCCGCTCGACCGTCCTGGCCTTGGCGCCCCTCCTGGTACAGGGCGTGCGCCTCCTCGGTGATGTCGATGCCGACCGGGCACCAGACGATGCAGCGGCCGCATCCCACGCATCCGGAGCTGCCGAACTGGTCCCACCACGTGCCCAGCTTGTGCGTGAGCCACTGCCGGTAGCGGCTGCGCGGCGAGGCACGGACCGAGCCGCCCGGCAGATGGGAGAAGTCCAGGTCGTAGCAGGACTCCCAGCGCCGCCAGCGCTCGGCGTGATCTCCCGTCAGGTCGGTGACGTCCTCGCTGGTGGTGCAGAAGCAGGTGGGGCAGGCCATCGTGCAGTTGCCGCAGGTGAGGCAACGCGCCGCGACGTCGTCCCAGCGTGCGGCGTCCAGGCTGCCCGCCATCAGTTCCCGCAGGCTCGCGGGAGGCATCGTGCGGCCCATCCGCCCCGCTGCGTCCTCGACGCTCCGGCGCGCCGCACTGCTCGTCGCCTCGTCGGCCGGACGGTGCGGCAGCCGTCGCAGCAGCTCCGCGCCCTCCGGCGTCCCGGCACGGGCCAGGAAGCGGTGGCCCGCGGCGTCCACCACCTCGGTCAGTGCCAGATCGTAGCCGGGGTGGGCGGCGGGTCCGGTGTCCATGGAGACGCAGAAGCAGGTGGCGCCCGGTTCGATGCACTCCACGACGATCAGGAACGCGCCCGTGCGGCGCTCCCGGTAGGTGTCGTCCCGGTGCCTGCCGCCGGTCATCACCCGGTCCTGGATCCGCACGGCGCTCAGGTCGCAGGGGCGCACCCCCAGGAACGCGAAGGAAACGGGCGAGGGACGTTCCTCCCGTACCGTCATCGCTCCGTCCGGTGCCCGGTCGGCCGTCCACTGCCGCACCCGCTCGGGGTGGAGGAAGTTCTTCCAGGACTGCGGGCCCGCGCTGTGGGCGAACCCCGCGCCGTCGGTCCGCCGCACGATCCGGTAGTGGCCCGCCTCCAGCTCCACTCCCCATCCCCAGGGCAACTCCCCGGCACCGGCGAGTTCGTCCAGCACGATGGCGCTGTCGCGCACGGTGGGTCCGACCACCGTGCGCCCGTCGTCCCGCAGCTCCCGCACCAGGGCATCGATGCCCTCGCGGTCCAGCACGCAGCGCGCTTCCTCGGTGTCCGGGGGTGCCGGCGCGGCGGCCATGGCTGCTCCTGCAGTTCGGTGGATGTGCTGCCCCACAGCCTGACCACGGCGCCCCCTTCCCGCACGGGGACGCGCCGGGAGCTGCGCAGGGTGCGCCCGCCTGCCCGGGTGCCGCTTCCGCCGCCGGTGGCGCCCCCACGTACCCGGCCGGACCCCGGAGCCGCCCGCGGGGCCCTCCGGATCAGTACCGCCGCGCGTCCGGCAGGGCCGCGGCCGCGCGGGTGATCTCCGCGCGGACCCGCTCCACGAGCGGGTCGAGGGCCGCGGCGACCGCAGGGGTCAGTCCCTCGCCCAGGGAGGCGTCCGCCCCTTCGACCGCGTAGACCACCAGCTGCCCCGGCAGCCTGCCGAGCGTCCGTGCCAGTGCCACCGCGTATCCCAGACCGAGCCCGTGACTGCTGGTGGCGCGTACCGGCCAGGTCGCGCCCGGGCCCGGCTCCAGCCGGTGGATGCGCCCCGGACACGCCGGCCGGGCGCGCGCCGCGTCCACCACCACCGCCAGTGCGGCATCCGTCCACAGGTCGATCAGGCGGGCCGGATCGCCGTCGCAGCACACCGTGCGCACGCCTGCCGGGGTCCCGCCGAGGGGCGTCCCGGCCCGCAGCCGGGCGACGGCCGCCGGTCCGGCGCCGTCGTCCCCGCGGAAGGTGTTGCCGACCCCGATGACGGTGACGCGCGCCGTCTCCGCCGTTGCCCGCTGCCCGCCGTCCGGGCCGCCGCTGTCCATGGCCGCCATCCTCGCGCGGGCGGCCGGCGGGGTCCCGTGACCGGGCCGGGCCCCGTATCTCCGCGTCGGTCACCGTGTGGTGCAGACCTCACCCGGTGCCCTCCGCGGCCGGCCGGGTCAGCCGCGCGATGCGGTCGCGGACCTCGCGGACGCGCGGGTGCCGCCGGTAGGGGGCCAGCGTCCGGTGCAGCGAGGTCAGGGAGGCGGTGGTGCGCCGCGAGGAGGTGTACGGGTAGTGCGCGAAGAGCTCCCGGCACCGGTCCAGCGCCCTCTCCAGCTCGCCCAGCGGCAGCAGGGTCTCGGCCAACTGGGCGTGGGTGAGGACATGCGCGATGTGATGGTCCGGCGGGCGCGCGGCCAGGGACTCCTCGAACGCCCGGACGGCCGCCGCGCGATCGCCCAGTGACAGCAGCACCTCGCCCCGCTGGTAGTGGAAGGCCTCCGGCGCGTACCGGGTCCAGGGGCCCGGCGCGTCGTCGCCACCGGGCTCGGCGGCGTAGGAGCGCTCCGCGGCCAGCAGGTCGGCCAGCGCCTCCTCCCGCTCACCGTGGGCGGCCCGCACCACCGCCCGCCCGGCGTACAGATAGGTCCGTACATGGGGGGGCGCGGCAAAGGACGCCACCTCCAGGGCGATCCGCGACCACTGGTGTGCGTGCGCCAAGTCGTCCAGCCGCAGGGCGAGCACCGCCATGGTGCGCAGCGTGATGGCGTAGACGTTCCGGTCGCCGGCCCGGTGGGCGAGGTCGAGGGCGGCGAGGTAGCAGTGGTGTCCGAGGTTGGGCAGCCCCGCGTCGGCGGCCATCGTGCCCAGCAGATGCATCAGGCAGGCGCTGCCGGTGAGCACTGCCGGAGCGGCCGCGCCGCCGCCGGGCGTGGTCACCAGCCGGGGGGCGACCTCTTTGGCGATGTAGGCGCCCAGTGCGGAACGGGCGTGCGCTCCGCCGTACTTCTCGGTCAGCTCGGTGAAGACGGCGACCAGGTCGGCCAGGCGTGCGTCGGGACGGGGAGCGTGGTCCCGCGCGGTGGGCGGGCCGGTGCGGGTGCCGCTCGGGGGCGGTGGCCAGGCGGGCAGTCGGACATCGGCGGCGGTGGACAGCTCCCGGTTGAGGGCGAGTCTGCGAGCCGGATCCGCGTCCGCCTCGCACAGCGCCGTCAGGCGCTCCACCGGGTCGTCCGCCTGCAGCGCTGTGCCGGGCGCGGCTGCGGCTGCCGCCGTGCCAAGCCCTGTCTCACCGATGTGTACGGCGCGGCCCAGGCGCTTGCCGAACACCTGCGCCACCAGGCCGGGAACCGGTGGGCGCGGTCTCGACCCGTCCAGCCAGTGGGCCACCGCCGTCCGGTCGTAGCGCAGCCGCAGCCCGTGCTTGGTCCCCAGGGCGTTCACCGCCCGGGCGAGTTCTCCCGCACTCCACCCGGACTCGGCGAGCAGCGCGGCGAGATGGCGGTTCGGCCGGTACCGGCCCATGGGCGTCTCCTGGCTCGCTCCTGCCCGGCTGCTCCGCTCCGCGAGGCCGCCCGGTCGCACGGGCCCGGGGCTTTCAACGCGTTCACATCCCGATGGCCGGATCCGATTATCACCGCGCCCGTCATTGTGCTTCGGTGGAGACATACCCGGGGCGGAGACCTCCGCACCAACCGGGAATGTTTTCGGACTGCACACACGGGGTGCCACTGGCCCGGCGGTTTCCGTGTGTCAGTTGTTGCCGTTCCTCCGGCACCAGTCGTCACACGCCGCCGAGGCGCATTGCAACGCTGCACGTCACGAGGGGTTCTCATGGAACGGCCCGGTCCGGGGTGCGGCCGCCCCGGGCCCACGAGGAAAAGTCCAGAATCCGGCACCGCCCGGCACGCCCCGGACCTTCCCCGGCCCTGCGCGCCACCCCGGTGACCGCCCGTCGCCGCATCCCACCGAGCGAAAGAACCCTCTTCCGGCGCCCGGAGGCGCCATCCGTCCACCGTACCCGGCTGTCCCCGCCCGCCATGCGGACAGCGCCCCCTGCGCAAGGAGAGAGCACCATGCCCTCAGCATCCGACCGGCCCGAGCTGCCCGCCCGGGGTGCGCCCGCTCCCGACTTCGTTCATCTCTTCCCGGGCCAGGGGGATTTCGCCGTCTCGCCCCTGGTGGCGGCCGCCCGCGCCCACCCCGTGGTCCGCGCCGCGGCCGAGGAGGTGTTCGCCCAGGTCGACGCGGTCAGCGGCAGTTACGGAGTGCCCGCGCTGGGCCCCGCGCTGCTCGGCAGCACACCGCCCAGCGGCCGGACCCTGGCGGCCGGCCCGGTGGGCACCCCGCAAGTGGCCCTGTTCGGAGCGTCCCTGACGATCCACCGGGCACTGTGCGCCATCGGCGCGGCACCCCGGCGGATCGTCGCCGTGAGCTTCGGCGAGATCGCCGCGCTCACCGCCGCAGGGGTCTTCGACATCCCCGACGGAACCCGGATCGCCTGTCGGCTCTCGCGCTACCTGAGCCGCTGCCGAGGCGGCATGACCCTGCTCGCGGCAGGCGAGGAACGGGCGCGGGAGCTGATCGACACGGCGGGGGCCCGCCGGGTGGCCGTGGCCTGTGTCAACGACCCGCAGGAGACCGTCCTCAGCGGCCCGACGCATGAGCTCTCGCAGGCCGAGGCGTGCGCCGAGCGGCACGGGGTGGCGGCGGTCCGGCTCCGGCTGCCCTTCGCCTCCCACCATCCGTCGCTGGGCACGCACGCCGAGGGGTTCGCGGCCGCGATCCGCACCCTGCCGTCCCGACCGGCCCACACTCCCGTGCACTCGGCCGTCCACGGCGGCCCCTACAGCAGGTGTGACGATCCGTACCAGGGACTCGCCGGCTGCCTGACCCGCCCGGTGCGGCTGCCCCCGGTGCTGGAGCGGGCCGCGTCCCCCGGCCCGGCCCTGCTGCTGGAGGCCGGCACCGGTCAGGCGCTCACCCGCAACGCACGCCGGGTCCTGGCCGGGCACGATCTGGTCGCGGCGCGCAGTCCGCTCACCGAACCGGACTTCCCCTGGGAGCGGCCGCACCGGCTCAACGGGTGCCCCGGCCGATGGCCGGCCGGGAGCGAGGGCCCCGGCTCGCACCGCCGCGAGCAGCACGGGGTGATCGCGTGACACACCCGGACGGCACGCCACCCCCGCACCGATGCGCCGGCGACCCCCTGCGTACCCGGCAGGCCCGGCGCATCGCGGACGCCCTGGGAGCCCAGCGCCCTCCCGCACCGGGTGAGGGACCCAGCCGCAACCACCGGACCCAGCACGCGCTGACGCGGTTGGCGGAGGTGCTGCCGCCCGTCCGCGCACTGCTGCGGGACCGGGAGTGGCTGGCCGCGCTGAGCGCCTGCACGGTCCTGGTGGACCCGGCGCTGTACATGACCGTCGTCAACCACCACATCCTCTGCCTGGGCTCGGTCGCGGGCGCGGCGGACGAGGAGCAACTCGGCGCGGAGGAACTCGCGCGGACGGTGGAAGCCCTGGAGAGCGGCCACCGCAAGGGAGTCTTCCTGGTCACCGAGATCGGCGATGCCAACAGCCACCTCGCGCTCCGTACCACCGCCGAGTTCGACCCGGAGAGCCGTGAGTTCGTCCTGCGCACGCCGGACGCCGGGGCCGCCAAGTTCTCCGGTGTCGGCGTCCCGGGCAGGCCGCAGTCGGCGGTGGTGTGTGCCCGCCTGCTGGTGGACGGCACCTGCCACGGGGTCCATCCCTTCCTCGCCGACCTCTGCGACGAGCGGAGCACCGCTCCCGGGGTCGCGATCAGCGGACCGCTCGGTGTGGAGGCCCTCCCGCTGGAGTACGCGCTGGTGCGGTTCGAGGGAGCACGGCTGCCCTACGACCGCTGGCTGCGCGGCGCCGCCTCGATCGACGACGACGGGGTCCTGCACGACCCGGGCGGCGACCCCGGCCTGGCGCTGCGGCGCACCCTGGACGTCGGACGCCGCCTGTGGGCGACGGTACCCACCGCGGCCGCCGCCACGGCCCGCGCCTCCGCCGTGGCCGCGCTGCGCCACTCCCGGCACCGTCGCTCGCACGGCCGGCTCGCCCCGGGCGCGCCCGTGCTGTCCTACCGCACCCAACAGCGCGCGGTCCTGGGCGCGCTGGCGGAGGCGTTCGCCCTCGAACGGGTGGCGGAGACCGCGCTGGACCTCTGGCAGCAGGCCGAGGACGCACAGGCGGGGCGGTCCGCCGACCGTCCCGCCGCGGCCGACGGGGCGGCGTTCACCCCCTGGGCGGCCGTCGACCGCACACTGTCCGCGCTCAAGGCGTCCGCCGTGGACGGTGCGGAACGTGTCACCGCGGAGTGCCGCCGCCGCTGCGGTGTCGCGGGCTACCTCGCCGTCAACCGGCTCAGCGGCTACAGCGGCTTCGCGGACTCCTTCGGCGCGGCGGGCGGCGACAACCGGCTCGTGCTGCTCGACATCGGCTGCGCCCTGGCCGAGGAGCGCCCCGCCGACGGACCGCCCGCCGGCACCCGCCCGCCGCCCGACCCCGACGATCCCACCTGGTGGTGCCGGGCCGTCACCGACCTGGAGCAGCGGCTGGCGGCCGCACTCCGGGCGGAGCTGGCGGAAGGCCGCGGCCGCGGCCTGGAGGGGATGGACTTGTGGAACCCGTTGCTGGAGCGCGCCCGGCAGCTCGGCGAGGTCCACACCCTCCGGCTCGCCGCGCAGTCCGTGGCCGCCTCCGCGGCCACCGGCTCCGATCCGGCCCGGGCCACGCTGACCGCGCTCTACGGCACCACACAGGCGCTGCGGCTGGCCGGACCGCTGCAGTGGACCGGTGTCGTCTCCGACCGCGCGGCCGCCTCCCTGGACGCGGCCGCGGACCGCCAGTGCGCGCGACTCGCCCCGCACCTCGACGAACTGGCGACGGCACTCGGCCCGCCCGAGTCGCTCGCCCCCACCCCGTTGACCGATCCCGACTACGCCGCCGCGCTCCACGCCACCCTCGACCGCCCCGACGGAGGAAACCCGTGACCACCACCCTGCCCGCCCCCGGCGCCGTTCCGGCGCCCGCCGCGCGGCCGCCCGCCATCGGCGTGCTCGGCATGGGCACCCACCTGCCCGCCGTGCGGCGCTCCAACGACGAGGTCGCCCGGTCGGCCGGCGTCAGCCCGGACTGGATCGCCGAACGGACCGGCGTGCGCAACCGCCACGCGGCCGCCCCGGACGAGGCCGCCTCCGACCTGGCGGCGGCCGCGGTACGGTCCGCCGTGGCGGCGGCCGGCCTCGACAGCGGGCAGCTCGACCTGCTGATCCTGGCCACCTCGACCCCCGACGAGCTGGGACCGGCCACCGCCTGCCGTGTCCAGGCGCTCACCAAGGCCCGCAACGCGGTCGCCCTCGATGTCAGCGCGGCCTGCTCGGGCTGGCTGTTCGCGGTCCGCGTCGCGCACGACTACCTGCGCTCCGACGCCTGTTCCCGGTACGCGGCGGTGGTGGGCGTCGAGGCGTACTCGAAGTTCCTCGACCCCGCCGACCGGGCCACGGCCGTGCTGTTCGCCGACGGGGCCGCCGCCTCGGTGCTGGGCCCGGTCCCCGAGGGGGAGGGCTTCACCGATTTCCACCTCGGCTCCGACGGGGCCCTCGCCGACCATGTGCTGATCCCCGCAGGGGGCAGCCGGGCACCCGCCAGCTCCGGCACTCTCGCCGCGGGCGGGCACACCATCCGGATGGACGGCCGCGCCGTGCGGGACTTCATCGCCGAGATGTTTCCCGCCGTCGTCGCCGACGGCCTGGCCCGCAACCGGCTGCGCATGGAGGACATCGACGCCTTCGTCGCCCACCAGCCCAACCCCAGGCTGCTGCGTTCGGTCGGCACGTCGCTGGGCATCCCGCCGGGCAGGCTCCCGATCGTCGCGGACGAGGTCGGCAACATCGGTGCCGCCTCGACGCCCTACGCGCTGGCCGCCACGGCCGCCGACGGCGCGCTGCCGCACGGCAGTCGCGTCCTGCTCACCACCTTCGGCGCCGGGATGACCTGGGGCAGTGCGCTGCTCACCTGGAGCGGCGCCCCCGTCATCCGCACCGCCCCCACCCCGGAATCCACGGAATGGAGCCCGCGATGAACACCGCCCCCACCCCGACCCCCACCACCGCTGAGGCGTTCCGGCTCGACGGCGTCCGCGCCCTGGTGACCGGTGCGTCGCGCGGAATCGGCCGGGCCGTCGCGCTCGCCTTCGCCGACGCGGGCGCCGACCTGGTGCTGTCGGCGCGTACCTCGGCGGCGCTCGAGGAAACCGCCGCCGAGGTCGCACGCCGCGGGCGGACAGCCGCCCTGGCACCCGCCGACTTCTCCGAGCCGTCCGCCGCCGGGGCCGTGGTCGACCGGGCGGCCGAGGCGCTGGGCGGACTCGACGCCGTCGTCCACAACGCCGGCATCCTGCCCGGCGGCCCCGACGGCACACCGCACGTCGCTCCCCTGCAGCACACGCGGCAGGAGGACTGGGACACCGTGGTGACCGTCAACCTGAACGCCTCCGCCGCGCTGTGCCGCAGCGCCCATCCGCACCTCAAGGAGTCCCGGCGGGCCTCTCTGGTGCTGATGTCCTCGGTGGCCGGAGCCGTGGGCACCCCGATGATGGAGGCGTACGCGGCGACCAAGGCCGGACAGGTCTCCCTGGCCCGCAGCCTGGCCGTCGGGTGGGCGCGGGAGGGCATCCGCGTGAACGCGCTGTGCCCCGGGTGGGCCCGCACCGACATGACCTCGTTCGCCTCCGGCACCGCCCCCGTCTCCGACTGGCTGATGGCGCACGTGCCGATGGGCCGCTGGGCCGAACCCGAGGAGGCCGCCTGGGCCGCGCTGTACCTGGCCTCGCCCGCGGCCGCCTATCTCACCGGGCAGGCGCTGCTCCTGGACGGGGGACTGTCGGTACCGGACGGCGGTCTCGCCGGCATCCCCAAGCCCGCCTCCCCCTTCGCGGAGGTGTGAGCCGGTGGCGTCCCGGACACGTCAGCACGACGGACGGGCCGGTGTGGTGTGCGGCATCGGCGCCTCGCTGCCCCCCGCGGAGCGGAGCAACGCGGATGTGGCGCGCGAGGGGGACCTCGCCACCAGCGACGAGTGGATCCGCTCACGCACCGGCATCGCCCGCCGCCGCCGCGCGGGCCCCGGCATCGCCACCGGGGACCTGGCCACGGCCGCCGGAGGGGCCGCGCTCGAGTCGGCGGGCGGCGCCGCGCCCGACCTGGTGCTCCTGGCCACGACGACACCGGACCGGCGCTGTCCGGCGACGGCTCCGGAGGTGGCGCACCGGCTCGGTCTGTGCCCCGTCCCCGCCTTCGACCTGGCGGCGGTCTGCTCGGGGTTCGTCTATGCGCTGACCGTGGCCACCGGGCTGGTCCGGGCCGGGCTCTGCGAACGGCCTCTGGTCATCGGCGCGGAGACCTACTCCAGCATCGTCGACCCGCGGGACCGGGACACCGCTGTCGTCTTCGGCGACGGCGCGGGTGCGGTGCTGCTGCGCGCCGGGGACCCCGGGGAACCGGGCGAGGTGCTCGCCTGGGACCTGGGGGCGGACGGTGCGGGAAGCGATCTGATCGCCATCGCCGCGGGCGGCTCCGCCGCGCCCGGCGCCTCGGGCCGGCCACCGCGGGAGGACCGGTATCTGCGGATGCGCGGGCGGGAGGTGTACGCGCACGCGGTGCGCCGGATGACGGAGTCGTCCCGCGCCGCTCTGCGGCGGGCGGACTGGCGGGCTTCGGCGCTCGGCGCGTTCATCGGGCACCAGGCCAACCAGCGGATTCTGGACACGGTCGGCGACCGGCTCGGCGTCGCGGCCGGGTGCCGCTTCGGCAACATCCGCGACGTCGGCAACACCGCGGCCGCCTCCGTTCCGCTGGCGCTGGCCGACACCGCGGTCCGCGGCGTGGTGCGGCCGGGTGCCCCCACTCTGCTGACCGCCTTCGGGGGCGGGCTCACCTGGGGGTCGATCGCCCTGACCTGGCCCGCGGCCCGAGCGTGCGCCGGCACCCCGGCCGGATCGGCCACTTCGGCCGAGGACCGGGCACCCCACGACACGAAGCCGCTCCACGACACGAACCTGTCCCACGACACGAACCTGCCACAGGACCGACAGCAGCGGGAGGAAGCCCCATGGACCCCGTCCACGACCATGTGATCACCGTGCTCACCGAGAAGTTCGACATCCCCGCCGAAGACATCTCTCCCGGCACCACCCTGACCGAACTCGGCCTCGATTCCCTCGCCGTCACCGAACTCCTGGTCACGCTCCAGGAGCAGTACGCCGTCGGCCCGCCCGACAACGCCGTCACCGGTGAGGCCACCCCCGAGGACGTCGCGGCACTGGTGCGGAAGCTGCAGAGCGGGGAGCAGCGGCCCGCCGGGCAGGGGACGCCGGAGTGAGCGGCAGCGCCGGTCCCGCGGCGGTGACCGGCCTGGGCCTGGTCACTCCGGCGGGTCTGGGGACCGAGCAGACCTGGCGGCGGGTGTGCGCGGGCCGAGCCACCGCGGCCGAGGACCCCGCACTCGCCGGGGCGCCGGTCGGGCTCTCGTGCCGGGTCGCGGGGTTCGAACCCCGCCGGCACGTGGGCGGCGCCCAGCCCTGGCGGGACGACAGATTCACCCAGTTCGCCCTGGTGGCGGCCCGGGAGGCGGTGCGGGACGCCGCCTTGGAGCCGCGCTCGTGGGACGGCGCACGGGTCGCGGTCATCCTGGGCTCGGCGGCCGGCGGCGTGGGCACCTACGAGGAGCAGCACCACAGGTTCCTCACCACCGGACACCGTGCGGTCTCCCCGCTCACCCTGCCGGCCTTCCTGCCGAACATGGCCGCCGGCCGGCTCGCCATCGACCTGGGAGCGCACGGACCGGTACTGCACACCGCGACGGCCTGCGCCTCGGGTGCCACCGCGTTGGCCGTCGCGGCCATGTTGCTGGACGCCGACGCCTGCGACATCGCCGTCGCGGGCGGCAGCGACGCCATGGTGACCCCGCTGTGCGCGACGGCCTTCGCCCGGGCGGGCGCTCTCTCCCGCCGGGTCGGTGATCCGGCCGGCGCCTCGCGTCCGTTCGACACCGAGCGGGACGGCTTCGTGCTGGCGGAGGGTGCCGGAGTGCTGGTGCTGGAGCGCGCGGCGGACGCGGCGGCGCGGCGTGCCCCCGTCCGTGCCCTGCTGGCCGGGCACGGTTCGTCGGCCGACGCGCATCACACGGTGGCGCCGGAGCCGGAGGGCCGGCAACTGCGGAGAGCGGCGGCGCAGGCGCTGGACCGGGCCGGTGCCGCCCGCGCGGACGTGGACCACGTCAACGCGCACGGCACCGGCACCCGGCTCAACGACCGTACCGAGGGAGCCGTGCTGCACTCCCTCTTCGGCGGTGGCCCCGCGGTCACCTCCACCAAGGGGGTCACCGGGCACATGATGGGTGCGGCCGGGGCCGTGGAGGCGGCGTTGACCGTGCTGGCCGTGCAGCGCGGAACGGTACCGCCGACCGCCAACTTCCGCTGTGCCGACCCCGGCGCCCCGGAGCTCGACCTCGTGCACGGGACCGCTCGTGCGCGGCCCGTGGGGCTGGCCCTCAGCAACTCCTGCGGATTCGGCGGCCACAATGTGGTGCTGGCGTTCGTCTCCGCTGCTACGTCGGCGGGTTGAGGTCGCCCGCCGGGGCCGGGGACGCGGTGTGCTGCGGCGCAGGCGCCGCCTCGTCCGGCTCGGTGCCGGTGCGGCGCGCCGCCGGTCGACGCTCGGGGGCCGGTGTCGGGTCGCCGGGCGGTGCGGATCGGTGTGCAATGGCCAGCGCGTAGTGCTCCGGATCGGTCATGCCACAGGGGTACCGCGCCCGGCCTCCGGCACCGGACAGCCTCGCCGAGTGTCACCCGTGCTGTGGTACGGCACTTCACGGCCGACCGCCCGAGTGGCCCCGGCCGGTCCCCCTGTTCGGCGTACCGGGGGGCCGGCCGGGGAAGGCGCGCTGCGTCAGCCGCAGTGCTGGGCCCGCTCGTCGTCGGTCATCTGGCGGGTGTGCTGGGTCTTGGTGCTGGGTGCGTCCGGTTTCGGGCCGGTGGCCTCGAAGGGGACGTACCAGATGTAATGGCCGTGGAACCGGTCGGGAAAGTGCATCTCGTACTGCCCGCTGACGGTCTGCAACTGCGCCTCGCGTGTGACCCAGCCGACCTCACCGGGCCGGACGTCGATGTTCGTCTGGTCCGTCTCGGTGTGCGAACTCTCCCAGGTGTGCTGGTAGTTCGTCTCGATACTGACCTTGAACACCTCGGCGAAGCCGTACTCCGCGCTCAGCGACACGCCCACGCTGTTGCTCTCGCCGGTGGTGTCGGACCAGCCGACGGTCGAGCGCTGCAGGTCCTGGGTGCAGTTGAAGGCGCTGTCGCCGACCTGGTGCGACTCGCCCATCGAGTCGCGGGGCGGCCCGTCCGGGTGGAAGACGCAGACATCGGTGCCGTTGTCGCACTTGTCGAGCAGTTCGCGGATGGTCGGCGGATTGTCGTCGGCCTGCGCCACGCCGGGGGCGAGTGCGGCGCTGCCCGCGGTGGCGAGGGCTGCGAGCAGGACGGACCACTTGACGCGCTGGTTCATGGGGGCTTCTCCTCACGGAAGGTGGGGGACGGCGGAAGAGTGCCGGCGCGATGGCGGGGCCGGGCGGGGCGCACTGGGCACCGTCCGTCCCCTCGGCGTCAGCTGAAGCCGATGGACTGCGTGCGGTCGTTCATGAACGAGCCGATGTCCGCGGTGTTCTCCTTGAACGGCCCGTCCCGGTCGCCGCCGAGGTCGGGCTCGGGGTAGAGCCAGAGCCAGCAGTTGCCCCAGGGCTGCACCGAGGAGATGCGGTTCTTCCAGGCGTCCTGCAGGTCGTACTGGTAGTCGACCCAGCCGTCCTTCTCGCACAGGCCCGCGCCGGTGATGGTCAGTGAGTCGCCGCCGAAGTCGACGTCCTCGAAGAAGGTGCCCTGGATGACGCCGTCGGCCTGCCGGTCGCTGTCCGCCGCCAGCGAGCGGGCCCGGGCACGGAACCCGCTGTCGTGTGCCGCCGCGCGGGCCGAGGCGGGAGCGTCGTCGATGCGTCCGCCGCTCGCGTGCTCGACGGCCGCGGTGAAGTCGGCGAAGCAGCGCTCGGCGGCGGTGTTCAGATCGAGTGTGCAGTGTCGCGGTCCGCCTCCGCTGCTCGCCGGGGCGGCCTGTGCGGCCGGTGCCGTTACGGCCCCGGCCAGCAGTACGGAGGCGGCCAGGGTGACCGTACGTCGAGTGCGGTGTCTCGGCCGGGAGTGCATGTGATCCTCCAACTGTTCGTGGGGCACGCCGGGTTGGCGTGGAACAGCAGTACGCGTGCTCGCTGGTCCGCGGCTGAAACAGCAAGCCCGGTATTGCCCGGAAGTTACCGGATGTAACAGCGGTGATTCCCGGAAGGTGCCCGGAATTGTGGGACCCGGGCCAGAGCGTCCGAGCGGGCCGCGCGGTCGGGGAGGGAGGCTTGCCTGCCGGGCTGCCGGACCGCTCTGCGGAACGCGGGGCCCGCGTCCTCGCCCGGTCGTTCCGGGCCCGGCGGATCGAACGCGCGTCCGGCCGACGGGGAGCGGGAGCCCGCGCCGGCACGGAGGCCGGTCCGGGTACCGCCGCCTCCCCGCGTCCCGCCCGCCCGATCCGGCCCGGTGCCACGCGCGGGCGGCGCCGTCGGCCGGCCGCGCATCCGGCCTTCCGCCCGCGGGGCTACCTGGCCGCCCGTCGGTGCGCCGCCACCGGAGCGCGGACCTGTACCGGAACAATGTCAGGCGGCGGCCGGGTGCGCACAGTGCGCCGCACCGGCTGCCCTGGCTACCTGCGTCCAGTTCCGGGAGCGGTGTGAGCGATACGGTGCGGTCCGCTGAACCCGACGAACCCGACTGGGGGCGGCTGGACGCGGTGATGTCCGAGGCGATGGCTGCCACCGGCGCCTCGATGGGGCTGCTGTACCTGCTGCCGCCCGGCGAGCGGGTGCTCCGCCTCGCCGTGGTGGCCGGGGTCTCCCGGCGGATCGCCGCGCCGTGGGCCCGGGTGCCGCTGGAGGCACCGATCCCGGTGGCGGTCGCGATGCGCCAGCGGCGGATCGTGTGGCTGGCCAGCCAGGAGGAGATGGCCCGCCGCTATCCGAGAGTCGGCCTGGTGCTGCCCTACGACTTCCGGCTGGCCGCCGCACCCATCCTCACCTCCGGCGCGGCGCGTGGCGGCATCGTGCTGCTGTGGCCGTCCGCCCACCCGACGCAGCTGAGCACCCACGAACGCCATGTCCTGGGGGCCAGCTGCCGCAGTGGGAGCCGGGTCCTGCGACGGGCCGCGGACAGCGGCCGACCACTGCTGCCCGGGGACGAACCCCGGCTGCTGGAGCCGGGGCCGCCGCGCGACCCCGAACCCGCCGAGGCGACGGCCGCCTTCGCGTTCCTCGAACGCCTCCCGGACGGCTGCTGCTCGCTGAACGTGGAGGGCCGGATCGTCTTCCTCAACCCGGCGGCCGCGACGCTGGTGGGCGTCGATGCGGAGGCGCTGCTGGGCACGCGGCCCTGGGAGTCGCTGCCCTGGCTGGACGACCCGGTGTTCGAGGACCGGTACCGGGCCGCGGTGATCGCCCGGCAGCCGACGACCTTCACCGCGCGGCGTCCCCCCGACACCTGGCTCTCCTTCCGGCTGTTCCCCGGCGAGGGCGGGGTGAGCGTGCACATCACACCCGCCGCCACCGAGCAGGCCCTCCAGCCCCCGGACCGCGGCCCGGCCGAGGCGGGACCGCCGGGCGGCGCCACCGCTCTCTATCACCTCACCCATCTGGCGGCCGTGCTCAGCGAGGCGGTGGGCGTCGCCGACGTCGTGGAACTCGTCGCCGACCAGCTCGTGCCCGCCTTCGGCCCGGGCGCCATGGCCCTGCTGACGGCCGAGGAGGGGCGCCTCCACATCGTCGGGCACCGCGGCTTCCCGGCCGAGGCGATGGAGCGCTCGGACGCGGTGCCGCTCTCCTCCGGAGCACCCGCGGCACGCGTGCTGGCATCCGGTGTCCCGGCCTTCTTCGCGAGCACCGCCGACCTCGAACGGGCCCACGCGCACAGCGCCCAGCGGGACGGGATGGCCGCCTGGGCATACCTGCCGCTGACCGCGTCCGGCAGTCCCATCGGCACCCTCGTGCTCGCCTACGACCAGCCCCACCCCTTCACCTCCCCGGAACGCGCCCTCTTCACCTCCCTGGCCGGGCTGATCGCACAAGCACTCGACCGCGCCCGGCTCTACGACACCCAGCGGCGCCTGGCCCACAGCTTGCAGACCGGTCTGCTGCCGCACAGCCTGGCCCGCATCCCGTCGCTGGAGGTCGCCGCCCGCTATCTGCCCGCCGGGCGCGGAATGGACATCGGGGGCGACTTCTACGACCTTGTCCGCTGCGGCCCCGGCAGCGCCGCAGCCGCCATCGGCGACGTCCAGGGACACAACACCACGGCGGCCGCGCTGATGGGGCAGGTGCGCACCGCCGTCCACACCCACGCGACCGCCGGTGCGCCACCCGGTGAGATCCTCGCCCGCACCAACCGGCTCCTCATCGACCTGGACACCGGCCTGTTCACCAGTTGCCTGTACGCGCACCTCGACCTGGCCCGGAACGAGGTCAGCCTCGCCACCGCCGGACATCCGCCGCCCCTGCTGCGCCACCCGGACGGCCGTACCGAAATCCTCGACCTGCCACCCGGGCTGCTGCTCGGAATCGAGCCGGACAGCGCCTACCCCACGACCCGCGTCCCGCTCGAACCGGGTTCCGTCCTGGCCCTCTACACCGACGGGCTCGTCGAGATCCCCGGGGCGGACATCGGAGCGTGCACCGCAGCACTGGCCCGTCGGCTGGCCGAGGCCACCGAGCCCGACCTCGACGCCCTCGCCGACGCCCTCACCGACCCCTCCGCGCGGCAGGTGCCGGTCACCGACGACATCGCGCTGCTCCTGCTGCGTCCCACGGGCGCATAGCCCGGCGGTACGGGCCCCGGCCGGGAGCCGCCGCGCGCCCGGCGCGCGATACGGCGGAGCTCAGCCGGACGCGGCGGTCACCGGCGGGGTCCACCGGATCCGGGTGCTGCACAGCGAGACCACCAGAGCCGAGGCGGCGACCGTCGCCATGCCCCAGGCCAGACTGCTCGCACTCGCGACGAAGCCGATGAGGGGCGGCCCGGCCAGCAGCCCGGTCGTCCCCATGGCGGCGACGAGCGTCAGCGCGTCCGAGCCCTCCCTGGCCGCGGCCGCGTACACGCAGGGGGTGACCGCGGCGATGCCCAGGCCCACGCAGGCGAACCCCGCCAGGGCCGGTACCACACCGCCGGCCGCCAGGGCGCAGGCCAGCCCGGCACCCGCCAGGGCGCTGCCCAGGAGGACGACCCGCCGGTCGCCCCAGCGGTTGCGCCAGCCGTCGGCGAACAGCCGGGCCAGGACCATCATTCCCGAGACCACCGCGATCCCCAGCGGCGCGATCTCCGCCGACGCCTCGGCGACATCCCGCAGGTAGAGCGTGGACCAGTCGTTCATGGCCCCTTCGGCGACGGTCCCGAACACCATGGCGCAGCACATCCACAGCGTCACCCGGGACGGCAGTGCCCACCGGCCGCGGTCGGACTTCTCCGTCGCCGCGGTGGCGCCGCCGTCCGCCAGCAACCCGGTCCGCGCGTATCCGCCCAGCACCAGCAGGACGGCCGCCGCGGCACCGAAGTGCGCCCCCACCGAAGGGGTCAGCGCGTTCATGGCCGACGCGAGCAGGGCCGCCAGCAGCGACCCGCCGCTGAAGACCGCGTGCAGCCGTGCCATGGCGTTGCGCGCGAACCGCTTCTCCAGCGCCGCCCCCTGCGCGTTCATCGCGACGTTGAGGCACCCGACGAAGACCCCGTCGACGCACAGCACCAGCAGCGCGACCGGGTAGTCGGGCGCCGCCGCCAGCGCCGGCAGCAGCAGCGTCAGGCACAGGTGGGAGAGCAGCGCGAGCCGCAGCGAGCCCAGCCGTCTCATCAGTACGGCCACCAGTGGGAAGGACACCGCGGCACCGACCCCGGCGGCCATCAGCAGCATGCCGACCTGGGCGGCGGTCAGGCCGAGTCCGCTCTTCAGCGCCGGGATCCGCGAGGCCCAGGTGGCGTACTGGAATCCCAGGGAGCAGAACAGCGCGACGATCGCCGTCTGGGCCCGGAGGAACGAACCGCCTGCGGTGGACACGTGCATCAACTCACCTCGTGGTGCCTCGCCGGGGCGCGCCGCGGTGCGCTCCCCGGACCGGACGGGGGTCCGGGAGCGCGGACCGGCTTGGACATGTACACCGCGCCCACGCCGTATCCGCTCCCGGCGGGGACGACGCGCGGATGCGGCACGAACCCCCGCGCTGACCAGAACCTTTCGCTGCCGCCGACCGAGACCAGCGAGATACGTTCGTCGCCGCGTGCCCGGGCGATCCGGCCGAGGTGGTGCAGGAGGTGCTGCGCCAGCCCTCTGCGGCGCAGCGGCGCGGCGACGACGATGTCGTGCAGATGGAGGTTGCCCGCCGTCTGCGGGACGGTGCGCGAAGCCCCGTCCGTCCGCTCCAGGCCGGGGTAGCGGAAGGCGGGGTAGGGCAGCGCCAGCACATAGCCGGCGGTCCGCGGGCCGAGATCCAGCGTGAAGCAGGTGGCCGGTGAGGCGTTCGCCCGCGCCTGCAGCGCGGCCCGCCCTTCGGAGAGGCCGATGCTGCCGTAGGCGTCCCGTTCCAGTTCCGCGATGGCGTCCCAGTCGCCGTCCACGATGGGGCGGATCCGGACGGCGGCCGCCTGGTGCACTGGCTCGGCCGTCGAGCGCACCGGCTCAGCCATGGAGTGCCTCCGTCGCGACGGAGGCACCGGACGGTGCCGGCCGCTGCCCCGCCGGCCGGCCCGCCGCGGGCGTGCAGTGGTGGGGGAGCGGGGCGATCCCGTTGAAGCCGCGGGTGGTGTAGCTGGTCGCGTACGCGCCGCAGGACAGCACCCAGACCGGATCGCCCGATGCCAGCGCCCTCGGTACCGGGACCAGCCCGTGCTCGGCGGAGTAGGCGTCGTCACTGTCGCAGGTGGGGCCCGCGACCACCGCGGGCACGTGCCGGCCGGACGCGTGTCCCGGGAAGACCAGCCGGTACTGCACGGCGTCCATCTCGTAGAGGCCGTTGAACTTGCCGCAGCTCAGGTAGAGCCAGTACTGCTCCGCGCCGTCCGGCCCGCGGCGTCTGGCGAGGCGGCTGACCCGGGCCCGGATCGCCCCGTGGTCGGCGACGAGGTGGCGTCCCGGCTCCACCACGAACTCCATGGGACCGCCCGCGGTACGCCGCAGCTCGGCCATGCCCTCCCGCAGCACCGCGAAGATCGTGTCGAGGGGCGGTTGGAGGGGCTGCCCGTGCCGGTCGAGATATCCGAGCGCGGGCAGCCCGCCGCCGAGATTGACGAGTTCGGGCCGGATGTCCCGTCCGACCAGGGTGCGCAGCACCCTGTCCAGCTCCTCCAGGGCCCCGCGCCACGCCTCTGCCGTCATCTGCTGGGATCCGACGTGCACCGACAGGCCCGAGGGCACCAGCCCCGCGGCCCGGGCGGCTTCCAGCACCGCCACCGCCTCGCCCGGCGGGCACCCGAACTTGGTGCCGAAACCCCACACCGCACCCTCGCCGCTGGTCAGCATCCGGCAGAAGACCCGCGACCCGGGGGCGTGGGCGGCGACGGCGGCCACGTCCTCCAGGCTGTCGGTGGCGAACTGCCGGATGCCGAGCCGGTACGCGGTGGCGATGTCCGCGTCGGACTTGACGGTGTTCCCGTAGTGCATCCGTCCGGCCGGTACCCCGGCACGCAGGGCCTGCCGCATCTCGTTCGGTCCTGCGGCGTCGATTCCCGCGCCCCTGCGTGCCAGTAGGGCCAGTACCTCGTCCACCGGGCACGCCTTCATCGCGAACCGGACCCGGACGCCGGGCAGTTCCCGGCGCAGGGTGTCATAGCTGCGCTCGATGCCCGCCAGGTCGAAGACGATCCTGTCGGTGTCCGCCGCGGTGAGCGCCGCGGTGAGCGCCGCGGCCGGGTGTGCGCCGGGAGCGGCGGTGTCCGGGAGGTCCGGTCCGGGCCGCACCGGGGTGTCCGTGCTCATCGGCGGCTCACCTCCGGCTCGGCGGTCACCGGTGTGCGCCGGGCGGCGGCCACCAGTTCCCCCCACGCCTCGGTCAGCAGCGCGAAGTCCGCGATGTCGCTGCGTGCCTCGTCCAGCAGCTGCTCCCGGCCGGTGCTCAACCGGTCGGCGAAGTCCGCGTAGCGGCCGCCCAGCCTGCGGTAGGCGGACTCGAGCGTGTCGAGCCGCTGGACGTTCTCCCGCTGGTCCAGCGCGGTGCTCCGGTCGGCGAGTTCGGCGACCGCGGAACCGCGCACCTGCCCGTCGCCGTCGAGCAGCGCGTCGCCGGCGGCGGCCATCGCCTCGTAGAGGTAGTGGAAGTAGAGCATCGACAGCAGGAACTTGGCGAAGCGTTGTTGGTAGGAGAGGAAGCCCTGGTCCGTGCGCCGCTCTGTGGTGTGGTAGTTGACGATGTTCCGGTTGTGCACCACACCGGGCAGCCCGGCGTGCCGGACGAGGTGGAGCAGGAAGTAGTCGCTGCCGATGGTGTCCCGGGCCGGCGGCAGCGGCACCCTTTCGTGCACGCCGTGGAAGCTGACGTTGCACATGTCCACCCGCATCGGGTCCACCAGGGTCAGCAGCGAGTGGTCCCGTTCGAATGGCCGGGTACCGGCGCCCAGGAACGACTCCCGGACCAGCTCCCGCTTCCGTCGCGCCGACCAGTGCGCGGGCGCCCACAAGCCGACGACCTCGTGGTGGATCTCCGGGGCGGTGGCCGGCATGTCCCCGAGGTCCACCGACGGCGCCCCGATGAAGGAACTGCCCACCAGTGCGACACGTCTGCGGGAGTGCTCGGCCCTCAGCGCGGTCCTGGTCACGTGCGCCGCCGCGTCAGCGGCCCGCTCGCCCAGCGACATCAACTCCTGGTGCACGGGGAAGACGGGGGAGCCGTCCACGCACTGGTACCGGCTGTCGGAGTCCCTTCGGTGCACCGACTCGCAGCCGAGCGCGGCGGCGAGCAGGAAGGCGCGGTCGGTGCAGGCGCCGTAGGAGAGCGCTTCGGGCAGCAGCAGTTCGCGCAGCAGAGCGGGTTTGGCGTATCCGGTGCGCTCGGTCACCCGCCGCAGGAAGTCGGCCTGCCGGGCCTCGTCCAGGTGGTGGACGGTGACTCCGCGGGAGGCCGGGAGGCTCCGCACGGCTGCGGCGTGCTCGGCGTACACGGCTGCGGGGCAGGAGTCGAGGATCAGCAGGCGGACCTCGGTGCCGAAGTGCGCGGCGGCGTAGTCGGCCTCCGCCCCGACGGCCGCGATCGTCGCGGCGCAGGGCCTGTTGGTGGGTAGGGTCAGACAGATACGGCGCATGTCTCTTCCCCGGTGGCCGCGGTGGTCTCGATGCCTTCGCCGGTGCCTTCGACGGACCCGGCGCCGTGCTCCGGCCCGTGCCAGGACTCCAGTCCCAGCAGCCTGGCGCCCAGTCCGGTGAGTTCGGCGGGTCCGTACCGCTGGGACTCGTGCCGGTCCGGGTCACCGACCAGGGTCGGGTTCCAGTCCGGGGTGCTCAGGTGGCGCCAGGAGTCGGTCCGCGACTGCCGCAGGGCGCGGTGGCTCTCCAGCGCGGGCATCATCGACAGGTACTGGACCGAACGTACCCCCCGCTCGGAGGTGTTGGGCGCGACCCCGTGTGCGAGCAGGCCGTTCCAGATGAGCAGGTCCCCGGCCGCCAGCTCGGGCCGCACCACCGGCATCTCCCGCCGGTCGACCGCGGGCCGGATCGGGTCGCGGTCCTCCGGCTGCAGGGCCTTCCAGTGGTCGAACCGCCGGAAGAGCTCGGGGCAGCACTGGAAGCCGCCCAGGGCCGGTTCGGTGTCGTTGAGCGCGATGACGCCCTGCACCCGCTGCGGCGGCACGCCGAGCGAGGTGTCGATGTCCCAGTGGAGTTCGATGTCGAAGCCCCGCTCCCGGCGCTCGATCAGGGCCCGGTCGCGGTTGCGGACGTTGGGCGGGTTGAGGTTGAGCCGGTCCAGGGTGACCCACAGCTCCTCGCAGTCCCACACGTCGACGAAGGCGTCGTACACCCGCTGGGTCTGGCGGCTGTCCCAGATGAGCTGGTGGTGGTAGGCCTCGACGAACCCGTAGATGTGCAGCTCCCGTTCCAGGTCGGAGCGGAAGGCGCGCTCCTGGTACCAGGTCTCCGGACGGTCCGGGTCGAGTCCCTGGAAGCCCCAGGCGAAGTCCAGCAGCCGTCGTGCGGCCGGGCCGGGGATCGCCTGCTTGACCACGACGTAGCCGTAGGTCTGCCAGAAGGTGAAGTCCTCCTCGGACAGCACGCGGAGCGGACGGGTCTTGCTCAGTTCGCGCAGCGGCGTCCGCGCCAGGTAGGTGTCGCCGTCCGCGCTGAAGTAGGGGATGTTCGATGCGGCTCGATGGAGGTAGGGGTCAGACGTCGCCATGCGGTACTCCAGGTGCTCACTGCCGTCCCCGGGAGGGCGGAGGCAGTCGTACGTCCGGTGGGTGTGCGGTGGCAGGTGACCGGCCGGGTGGCAGGGTGCGCTTCGCGGCCGGGTCGCGGCGCGGGGGCGGGGTCGGACGGGGCGCTCGGCGGCGGTCGCCGGTCGCGGACGGCGGGCGCCCGCGACCGTCCCCTGGTCCACGGGCGGGTCACGTTGCGGCGGTCCGGAGGCGCAGCGATGCGGGGCGCTCCGCCGTGAAACGGAACACGTGCCACATGTGTCTCTCCATTGGCTCGCGCCCCACCAAAGTTGGACTAGACCAAATCGAATGTCAACTCCCGCCGCCCCGGCGCCCGGTGGTGGTGCGGCGCCGTGCGGTACCGGGGTCCGGCCCTCCGGAGTGCGGGGGCGCTCCTTGACGCGGGTGGTTAATCTGGGGCGTGCAGCGTTGGTCTATACCAAGATGATCGGCGGCGCGGAATCCGTTCCCTGCCGTCGCCGACGTACCGGTCTCACCGAAAGGCGCGGTCGATGTCCGCCAAGAAGCACAGCAGCGAGTTGCGCCGACTCGCGCTCTCCGTCCTGCAACCGGGATTCGTCGGCACCGAGGCGCCCGACTGGGTCCTGCGCGAGATCGGCGACGGGCTGGCGTCCGTCGTGCTCTTCTCCCGCAACATCGCCTCCCCCGACCAGGTCGCCCGGCTGACCGCCCGACTCCGCGCGGAGAACCCCGAACTCGTCGTCGCCATCGACGAGGAGGCGGGCGACGTCACCAGGATGGAGTGGGCGACCGGCTCGACGCGGCCGGGCAACTTCGCCCTCGGCACCGTCGACGACCCGGAGCTGACCGAGGCCGTCGCCGCCGACCTGGGCCGCCAACTGCGCTCCGCCGGAGTGAGCCTGGACTACGCACCCAGCGCGGACGTCAACTCCAACCCCGACAACCCCGTCATCGGGGTCCGGTCCTTCGGCGCGTTCCCCGAACTGGTCTCCCGGCACACCGCCGGGTGGATCCGCGGACTCCAGTCGTCGGGCGTGGCCGCCTGCGTCAAGCACTTCCCCGGGCACGGGGACGTCGCCGCCGACTCGCACCACGAGCTGCCCACCTACGGTGCCGACGCGGCCGAGATCGCCGCACAGGCGCTGCCCCCGTTCCGGGCGGCGCTCCAGGCCGGTGTCCGCGCGGTCATGAGCGGTCATCTGCTCGTCCCCGCCTACGACTCGGAACTCCCGGCCACCCTCAGCCGGCCCGTGCTCGAAGGACTGCTGCGGCAGGAGCTGGGCTTCGACGGCCTGATCGTCAGCGACGCCATCGAAATGGGTGCCGTCACCCGGCGCCACGGGATCGAGGGAGCCACGGTGCGGGCCGTCGCGGCCGGGGTGGACGCCATCTGCGTCGGCGGGGAGAGCGCCGAGGAGGCCACTGTCGGGCAGCTGGTCGACGCGCTGGCCGGCGCCGTCGCCGACGGCGGCCTGTCGGAGGAGAGGCTGGCCGAAGCGGCGGCCCGGGTCGCGGAGTTCGCCGACTGGTCGGCGCGGCTGCGCGCGGACCGGAGCGCCCCGGGAATGGTCGAGGACATCGGTCACGTCGCCGCCCGCCGTGCCGTCCGGCTCGGTGGCGCGGCCGGGGAGAGCCTGCCTCTGCGCACAGCCCCGCACGTGGTGGAGCTGGTGCCGGTCACCAATATGGCCGTCGGCAAGCAGACCCCGTGGGGCGTCGCGGCTCCGCTGCAGGAGCGGCTCCCGGGTACGACGTCCGCGCGGGTGCGCGGCGACGAACTGCGGGAGCGCGCCGTCACGCTGGAGGACTGCGCGCTGGCGCCGGCCGCGGGGCGACCGCTGGTCGTGGTGGTCCGGGACGCTTCCCGGCACGCGTGGATGAGCCGGGCCGCCGCCGCGCTCACCGCCGCGCGACCGGACGCGATCGTGGTGGAGATGGGACTGCCCGGTGCCGCCTCCGAGGGCGCCGCGCAGATCTACACCCACGGCGCCAGCGCCGCCTCGGGGGTGGCCGCTGCCGAGGTGCTGGCAGGTGACCGGGGACCGGTGGCCGGACGGACGGGTGAGGCGGCCGCCCGGGCCGCTGTCCCGGGGGGCGTGCCCGGCGCGGCCTGAGGGGCCGCGTCTCCCGGCGTTCTGGAGGCCGCCTTCGGTGCCCGCTGTTCCCGGTACGGAGGTGCCGGGCGCCGGCGGGTGCCGAGGGGGCCTGTCCGCGGCCGGCCTACGGATGCGGGGCGGTCAGATAGCGCTGCAGCGTGGGCCCCAGCCACGCCACGATCTCCTCCCGGTCCAGTGCCACGGCCGGCGGCAGCCGCAGCACGTAGCGGGTCAGCCCGAGGCCCAGCAGCTGGGAGGCCACCAGTGCGGCCCGTACCGGTGCCTGCTCCGGGCCGGGGTGCATCCCCCGGACGACGGGGAGGAGCTGTTCCTGGAAGATGCGCTGCATGCGCTGCGCTCCGGCCTCGTTGGTCGCGCCGACCCGGAGCAGCGCCGTGAGCTCTCCGTCGCCTTCCCATATCCCCAGGAAGTGCGCCACCAGGGTGTGACCGACGTACTCGCGGGGCAGGGCGCCCAAATCCGGCAGGTCCAGGTCCACGGTGACGGCGGCGGCGAACAGCCCCTCCTTGTTGCCGTAGTAGCGCATCACCATCGACGGGTCGATACCGGCGTCCCGGGCGATGGCGCGGATCGTCGCCCGCTCGTAGCCGTCGGCGGCGAAGCGTTCGCGGGCGGCTTCGACGATGGCGGTCCGGGTCGTCGCGGAGCGCCGCGAGGCGGCGGGGGTGGGGGGCTTGCTTCGGGTCACGTCCGCGACCATATGCCAACACTCGTTGGCCAACAAGCGTTGACGACTGTTGTCCCGGGTCATAGTGTCGCCGTCCAGTGGCCAACGGGTGTTGGCCAACAGCCGTTGGCGGTTCAGGGGGTCCTGATGAGCAGCACGACCGGATCCGGCACCACCCCCGGCACCCGTACCGTGATCGTCGTCGGCGCCGGCCCCACCGGCCTCCTCCTCGCCGGTGACCTGGCCGCGGCGGGCGTCCCGGTGACCCTCCTGGAGAAGCGCGGCGCGGGGATCAGCAACCTCTCCCGTGCCTTCGTCCTGCACGCCCGCAGCCTCGAACTCCTCGATGCGCGGGCAGTTGCCGAAGACCTGGAGTCCTCCGGCCGGCCTCTGGAGCGGCTGCGCCTCTTCGGAAGGCTGACCATCGGACTGGACACCCTTCCCAGCCGCTTCAACCACCTCCTCGTCCTTCCGCAGTACGAGGTCGAGAAGGTCCTGCACCGGCGCGCCGTCGACGCCGGTGTCGACTTCCGGTACGAGACCGAACTGACCGGTCTGACCCAGGGCGTGGACGGCGTGGCGGTCCACGTACGCGGACCGGCCGCGGACTCGGCGACCCTCCGGGCCTCCTTCGTGGTCGGCACCGACGGCATGCGCAGCGCCGTACGCGAGGCGGTCGGACTGCCCTTCCCCGGCCGGTCCGTCATCCGTTCCGTCGTGCTGGCCGACGTGCGACTGGCCGAGCCGCCCGAGTCGCTCCTCACCGTCAACGCCGTCGGGGACGCCTTCGCGTTCATCGCGCCGTTCGGCGACGGCTACCACCGTGTCATCGGATGGCACCGCGGCCGAGCCGTCCCCGACCACGAGGCGGTCGCGCTCGACGAGGTCAAGGAGATCACCCGCCGCGCACTCGGGCGGGACTTCGGGATGTACGACGCGCGCTGGATGTCCCGCTTCCACAGCGACGAGCGCCAGGCGCCCGCCTACCGGGTCGGCCGGGTCTTCCTGGCGGGCGACGCCGCCCACGTCCACACGCCCGCCGGAGGCCAGGGCATGAACACCGGACTGCAGGACGCGGCGAACCTCGGCTGGAAGCTCGCCCGGGTCGCCGCCGGGCACGCCGCCGACGCGCTGCTCGACACCTACCACTCCGAACGGCACCCCGTCGGTGCCTCCGTGCTGCGCAGCAGCGGCGGGATCGTCCGGCTCGCCATGGCGAAGACCCCCTGGGCGCGTGCCGCACGCGGGGCCCTGACCACCCTCCTCGACACCGTCGGCCCGGCCCGCCGCGCGGTCACCGGACGGATCACCGGCATCGGCTACCGCTACCCGGCGCCGCGCGGCTCCCACCGGCTCACCGGCCGCCGCGTGCCCGACGTGCGTCTCGCGGACGGCGGACGCCTCCACGAGGCCCTGCGCGGCGGCCGGTTCGTCCTGATCGCGCCGAGGGCGGCGACGCCCCCGGCCGCCGGGGGGAACGGCCCACTGGCCGTACGGCACTGGGCGAGCGACCGTCGCACCGCCCTGCTGGTCCGCCCCGACGGGTACGCGGCGTGGGCCGCCGAGGCGCCCGGCCCGGACGCGGTCCGCGAGGCGCTCCGGACGCATCTTGGCTGAGGCGCCGGTCCCCGGCTCAGTCCGGGACCCTGCCCGGGGCGCTCAGGGTGGTCCAGAGAAAGGTGTGGACCAGCGCCTCGACGAAGGCGGCCTGTTCGTGGTCGGCGGCACCCGCGTGACCGCCCCCGGTGTTCTCGTAATACCGGACCGCTAGTCCCAGGTCGCGCATCCGGGCGGCCATCTTCCGCGCGTGGCCCGGGTGGACCCGGTCGTCACGGGTCGAGGTCGTCAGCAGCAGCGGCGGGTAGGAACGTTCCGCGGCCAGATGGTGGTACGGCGACCAGCGCTGCAGGTGCGCCCGCTCGTCGGGGTTCTCGGGGTCGCCGTACTCGGCGATCCAGGAATTGCCGGCGAGGAGCTTGTGGAAGCGCAGCATGTCCAGCAGCGGCACCTCGGCGACCACCGCACCGAAGAGTTCGGGGCAGCGGGTGAGCATCACGCCCGTCAGCAGGCCTCCGTTGCTGCCTCCGGCGATGCCCAGCCGTTTCGGGACGGTGATGCCCCGAGCCGTCAGGTCCCGTGCGACAGCGGCGAAGTCCTCGAAGGCCCGGTCCCGTTCGGCGCCGAGTGCGGCGCGGTGCCACGCGGGACCGTACTCGCCGCCGCCGCGGATGTTCGCCACCGCGTACGTGCCGCCGCGCTCCAGCCACGTCCGGCCCGTCACCGCCGAGTAGGACGGCGTGAGCGACACCTCGAACCCGCCGTAGCCGTACAGCAGCGTCGGTGCCGGACCCTCCTGGTGCTCCGGTCCGACGACGAAGTAGGGCACCCGGGTCCCGTCCGCCGAGACGGCGAAGTGCTGCCGTACGCACAGCCCCTCGGCGGAGAAGCGGGCCGGTGCCCGCTTCAGCGTCTCCGGCCGCGGCGCGTCGGCCGCCACCCGGCACAGCGCGGAGGGTTGCAGGTATCCGTCGACGTCGAAGAGGACCTCCTCCGCGTTCTCGTCCTCCTCATCCGGAGCGGTCGCCGTCACGGTGGCCGTCGACAGCGGCGGCACCTCGCCCAGCGGACTGCGCGACCAGCCGCCGCCCGCGTTCGGGGTGAGCAGGTGCAGATCGCAGGAGGCGTCGGTGAGGGTCTCCAGGACGATATGGCGCCTGGTGGTGGCGTAGCCGTCCAGGACGGTGCGCTCGTCGGGCGTGAACAGCACCTCGTGCGACCGCTCCCCGGCCAGGAACGCATCGAAGCCGAAGGCCAGCAGCGCTCCGGCCGGCCGCTCCAACCAGGGCGAGCGCAGCCGCACCAGCAGCCACTGGCGGTGCACCCGGGCCAGGGAGTCGTCCGGCACCTCGACCCGCACCGGGGTGTCGTCCGGACCCAGGAGGAAGAGTTCGCGGTGCCAGAAGTCCCGGTTCCGGGCGGCCAGACTCCGCTCGAACCCCGGGGTGGGGTCGTGCCAGGCGGCGACCGACACATCCTCCTCCCGCCCCTCGAAGACCACCGGGGCCTCGGCGAGCGGGGTGCCGCGCCGCCACCGCCGCACCGTGCGGGGATAGCCGGAAGCGGTGAGCGAACCGGGGCCGGTGTCGGTGCCGACGAAGAGGTGGTCCTCGTCGATCCAGCCGACCGAGCTCTTGGCCTCCGGCAGCGCGAAGCCGCCTCCCCCGTCCGCCACGAACGCGCGGGCCTCCAGGTCGTACTCCCGTACGACGGTGGCGTCCGCCCCGTCCCGGGACAGTTCCACCAGCGCCCGCCTCCGATCCGGCCGCCGCACCGAGGCGCCCGCCCACACCCAGGGCACGTCCTCGGCCGCGGCCAGCGCGTCCAGGTCCAGCAACGTCTCCCAGCACGGCTCCGGCAGCCGGTACTCCTCCAGGGTGGTGCGCCGCCACACCCCTCGGAGGTGATCGGTGTCGCGCCAGAAGTTGTAGAGATACGGCCCGCGGCGCCTCACGTACGGAATCCGCGCGGGATCGCCCAGGATCTCCCGCACTTCCCCGCGCAGCGTCTCGAACCCGGGGTCGGCGGTCAGTTCCGCCACGGTCTCCGCGTTGCGTTCGCGCACCCAGCCGAGCGCGGCGTCGCCCTCGATCTCTTCCAGCCACAGATACGGGTCGTCGTCCATCACCGCACGATTGTCCCCCGCAGCCGGCGACCGGCGGACCGGGGACCGGCCGCGATCCGGCTCCGGCGGCGGAACGGCGACCGGAAGCAGGGCGGTGGACCGGGGCAAGGTGTGGGGGAGATGGGGCGAGCCGGTGATCGGACGGAGCCGGTCGCGGGCCGCTCGCCTCCGGGATGGGACCGTGTGGGGGCACGGCACGCCCGGAGCGGCCCGGTGGTGGAGGGCGGACGAGGGAGTGAGCGTGGAGCCGGAACTGGTGGTCGTCGGCGCCGGACCGGCGGGGGTCGCGGCGGTGCTCATGGCGGCCGGACTGGGTCTGCGCACGGTCCTCGTCGAGGCCGACCGGGTGGGCGGCAAGGCGTGGGACATCGGTGCGCTGCAGAACGTCCCCGGAGGCTGGAGCGACGGCGCCGCCCTCGCCCGGGCGCTCGCCGCGGACGTCGACCGGGTGCGGGACACCGGGCGGTGCACCCTCCTGCAGGCGCGCGCCCTCCGGGTACGAGCCCACCGGGACCGGGCGGAGACCGTCCTGGCGGACGGCCGCACGCTCACCGCGGCCGCCGTGCTGGTGGCCACCGGGGTCACAGCGCTGACACCCGGGCACGCGGCGTGGATCGAGGCCCCGGAGGGGCTGCGGCCGCCCCCGCTGTGGCGGGCGCGGCCCGAGGACGTAGGGGCGGGGGATCCGGCCGTGGTGCTGGGTGCCGACCGCCCGCTCGGCACCTGGCTGCGCACCCGCCCCGGCGCCGCCGCGCGGCTGGAGGTGCTGCACCCGGCGGGAGACGCGTACAAGACGACGGAGGTCGCCGACGACGCCCGGGTACGGCTCCACGAGGTCGAGCACGCCACCGTGGTGTCCCTGGACAGCGGCTACCGGATCGCGGCGCGATGTACCGACGGCCGGGTGCACGAGGTGCGGACCCGGGCGCTGTTCGGCAACCTCGGCGCCCGTGCCGCGCCGCTCGACGGCGACCTCGCGCCCGGCCCCGACGGCTACTGCCCGCCCGCGACCCAGCATCCCCGCCTCCTGGTCGCGGGTGACCTCCGATCGGCCCGCCACCAACGGATCGTCACCGCCCAGGGCTCCGGAGCCGAGGCGGTGCTCACCCACTACTACACGGGGTGGGGCGGCGCCGGTTGAAAGCGGCTCGTCGGCGCTTCGAGCGCGTGCGGGAGCGCGCGGGTGGGAGGTGTGTTCCTCCCGCCCGTCCGCTCCGTGGCGTGCTGCCGGGGTGTGGCGGTGGTGTTGGTTTTGGGTGTGTCAGTAGGCGGAG
>NZ_JBIAFT010000012.1:0-239482 GCF_042869455.1 Streptomyces sp. NPDC007025
TTCGAGGACGAAGCCGGGTTCTCCATGACGCCGCCGCAGGCCAGGACCTGGAGCAGGAGAGGCCGCACACCGGTCGTGCGGGTCCGTGGCCGCTCTCGCCGGCGGATATCCATCGCAGCCCTGACCTGCTACAAGCCCGGAGAGCGATCCCGGCTGATCTACCGGCCGCGCAAGGACGACGACCGCCGCGACGGGCGCAAGAGCTTCTCCTGGCGCGACTACCGCGACCTGCTGATCGCCGCACACCAGCAGCTCGACGGCCCGATCGTCCTGGTCTGGGACAACCTGAACGTGCACAAAGCCGCCGGACTCCGCGAGTTTGCCGCCTCCCGGGACTGGCTGACCATCTACTACCTGCCGCCCTACGCACCCGACCTCAACCCGGTCGAAGGCATCTGGTCACTGCTGCGGCGCGGCTGGCTGTCCAACGTCGCCTTCAGCACGCCGGAGCACCTCATCCAGCGCATCCGCCGCGGCTTACGCCACATCCAGTACCGACCCCGGCTCATCGACGGCTGCCTCGCCGAGACCGGTCTCGCCATCAGCCCCTGACCGGAGGCGACACCACGAGTTCAACCTCAGTAGTTGTGCTCGCCGTATTCGCGCACGGAGTGACGCTGCTGTGGGCACGAGCACCGGGCTCTGTGCCGCGGATGTGGAGTGCGGAAGCGGCGGGTGTGGCCGCGGGGCTGATACCGCCTGTGGTGACCAGGGCCGGACAGGCGGATTCGGTGGTGGAGCGAGACTCCGGGCGTGAACACATGACACGTGCTGAGCCCTGTACGGCGGGTTCCCACTGCGGGCCCCTTCGCGCCGGAGGTGCGCGCCCGCGGCGTCCCGACTGCCGGTCCGCGGGGGGAGCGGTCGCCCTCGGGAACCGGCGCACGAAGAAGGGCCCCACCGAAACGGTGGAGCCCTCCTTCCTGCCGGCTTCGGCGCACCGGGCCGCGCCTGGTATTACAGCACGCGGACGGCGCCCGTGGGCTGGTCGTAGCTCAGGGGGCGCTCCACGATGCCGGTGGAGGAGTTCTGGGCGCCGATGAACTTGCCGCCGCCCACGTAGACGGCCACGTGGTAGGCGCTGCCGGCGCCGCCCCAGTAGAGCAGGTCGCCCGGCTGGAGGTTGTCCAGCGAGACGGGGGTGCCCGCGGTGGACTGCGGCTGCGAGGTGCGCGGCAGGTTGACGCCGACCTGCTTGTAGGCCGCCTGGGTCAGGCCCGAGCAGTCGTACGCGGAGGGGCCGGTGGCGCCCATGACGTAGGACTTGCCGACCTGGGCCCGCAGGAAGCTCAGAAGGGTGGCCACGTTGCCGCCCTGCGGCGCGGCGGCGTTGGTGGTGAGGGAGGAGCGCTCCGTGGAGCGGGAGGCGCGCTCCTTGGCCTCGGCCGCGGCCTTGCGGGCGGCTTCGGCCTTCTTCTTGGCCTCGGCCTTGCGCTTCGCCTCGGCCTCGGCCTTCTTCTTGGTCTCCTTGGCCTCCTGCTTGGCGTCGGCGGCCGCGTCCTGCTGGGCCTGCTGGAGGCTGTACTGCTGGGCCGAGTGGTGGAGGGACTCCGCCGCGAGGGTGTTGGAGTCGGCCGTGGAGAGGGTGGGCATCTCCACCGTGTCGGCCGGTGCGTTCTTGTCGGCCGCCAGGGCCGGTGCCGCCGCCGCGGTCAGGGCGATGGTGCCCATGACGCCACCCGTCATACCCGCACGCAGCGCCGTGTTCATCTTGCTGGAGCGGGGCTTCCGGTGGCTGGGAATCTGAGCTTTCGGGGACATGAGGGAATGCCTAGCAGGCCGGAAACCCTCGCCTCAACAATCGTGCGATGCGCCACAGTCGCCGCTCGAGCGGCTACTTGAGCCCTGCGGACGCCTTCCGGAGGGGTTTCCCGGACGTGATCATTGCCCAACTACGGGGCCGTGACCACGTTGTTGTCCGCATTGCCGGAATTCCCGCGGCGTGTACCACGGTGAAAAGACCCGCGCAAAGAAGTCAGCGGCTGACGGGAACGCGCGTGGCGCAGTTCACATTCCCGGCCGGAGGGTGAAACCAACTCTTGGTGCAAAGCGGATGTTGGGCGCTTATCGCCCATCCTGTTCGGTCACGGGCAGGACTCGGCCGGGTCGCGCGCGGGTCTCGCCGCTTGTGCCGGGCTTCACAAGTGCACGATCATCGGTGGTTCGCGCATAGCAGGTGAAACCGTCCAGCGCGAATTTGCCGTTGCAGTCAAGTGCTTGGTACAGCGACCCGCCTCCGACGGCTGTGAGCACGTCCGCATGTCACCTCAGGTGATCATCCATGGGCTTTGCGTATGAAGATTGACGCCGATCCGATCGGATGATCGGGCGTCAGGTGGTGGAGATCACAAACCAGTTGGCCGCACCCGTGTCGCAGATCACAGAGGGGCGGGCTTAAGATGCCTGCGAACAGGGCTTGTGAACTGCCTCACATAGGAGCGATCTTCGTGGGGGTGCGCAGCGGCCCAGCGGTCTGCCGGCAGTCAGAGTCGACGCCTGGAAGGAGACGGGAGCGGTGAACGTCTACACACCAATCCTCGTACTGGGAGCGATCGCGGCCGCGTTCACGGTGTTCTCCGTGGTCGTGGCGTCGATCGTCGGCCCCAAGCGCTACAACCGGGCAAAGCTGGAGGCGTACGAGTGCGGCATCGAGCCGACGCCGCAGCCGGCCGGAGGCGGCCGCTTCCCGGTGAAGTACTACCTGACGGCGATGCTCTTCATCATCTTCGACATCGAAATCGTCTTCCTCTACCCGTGGGCCGTGCATTTCGACTCACTCGGGATGTTCGGGCTCGTCGAAATGCTGGTCTTCGTCGCCCTCATCGGTATCGCGTACGCCTATGACTGGCGGCGCGGCGGCCTGGAATGGGACTAGGGGCAGGATAAGCAATGGGACTTGAAGAGAAACTGCCGAGCGGTTTTCTGCTCACCACGGTCGAGAAGATGGCCGGGGCGGCACGTAAATCATCCATGTTCCCGGCGACGTTCGGGCTCGCCTGCTGCGCCATCGAGATGATGACGACCGGCGCCGGACGCTACGACCTCGCCCGGTTCGGCATGGAGGTCTTCCGCGGCTCGCCGCGCCAGGCCGACCTGATGATCGTGGCGGGCCGGGTCAGCCAGAAGATGGCACCGGTACTGCGCCAGGTGTACGACCAGATGCCGAACCCCAAATGGGTCATCTCCATGGGGGTGTGCGCCTCGTCCGGCGGAATGTTCAACAACTACGCCATCGTGCAGGGCGTCGACCACATCGTGCCCGTCGACATTTATCTGCCCGGTTGCCCCCCGCGCCCCGAAATGCTGCTCGATTCCATTCTCAAGCTGCACGAGAAGATCCTGCACTCGAAGCTCGGCGTCAACCAGCAGGAAGCGGCCCGCGAGGCCGAGGAGGCGGCGCTGAAGGCGGTACCGACGATCGAGATGAAGGGGCTGCTCCGGTGAGCGACGCACAGGCGGCTGCCGGGCCGCAGGGCGGAGACGAGGCGGGACGTGTGCCGCCTGGGCGGAGAAGCGAGCGGGGTGGCGGCGTGAGCGACGCACCGGCGGCTGCCGGGCCGCGGGCGAGTACGAGGCGGGACGTGTGCCCTCTGGGCGGAGAAGCGAGCGGGGTGCGGGGATGAGTGACGAGAAGCGTCCCAAGGCGCCCTTCGAGAACGATCCGGCCCAGCGCGCCGAGGAGTCGCTGCCCGTCCCGCCGGGGGACACCGGCGAGGTCATCGCGGTGCGGCGCGGCATGTTCGGCGCCCGCAACGGCGGGGACACCTCCGGCTACGGCGGGCTGGTGCGCACCGTGCGGCTGCCCGGCGGCAGCTCCCGGCCCTACGGCGGCTGGTTCGACGAGGTCGCCGACGAGTTGGAGGGCGCCCTGGAGGAGCAGGGGCTGGACCCCGAGCAGGTGATCGAGCGGACGGTGGTGGACCGCGGCGAGCTGACCTTCCACGTCGCCCGCGACCACCTGTCGCGCACGGCCCGCATCCTGCGGGACGACCCGGCGCTCCGCTTCGAACTGTGCACCGGCGTCAGCGGCGTCCACTACCCGGAGGACGCGGGGCGCGAGCTGCACGCCGTCTACCACCTGCGCTCGATCACCCACAACCGGCTGATCCGCATGGAGGTCACCGCGCCGGACGCGGATCCGCACATCCCCTCGACCGTCGACATCTATCCGACGAACGACTGGCACGAGCGCGAGACCTACGACTTCTTCGGTCTGATCTTCGACGGTCATCCGGCGCTGACCCGGATCCTGATGCCGGACGACTGGCAGGGCTTCCCGCAGCGCAAGGACTATCCGCTCGGCGGTATCCCCGTCGAGTACAAGGGCGCCCAGATTCCCGCTCCTGACCAGCGGAGGTCGTACAGCTAAATGTCCTCTACAACCCACGCACCCGCAGGCATTCGGGAGACCACCGAAGGCACCGTCTACGACGTCACCGGAGGGGACTGGGACGAGCTGGCCGCGCACGCCGCCAAGAGCGACGACGAGCGGATCATCGTCAACATGGGTCCCCAGCACCCGTCCACGCACGGGGTGCTCCGGCTGATCCTGGAGATCGACGGCGAGACGGTCACCGAGGCCCGCTGCGGCATCGGCTACCTGCACACCGGCATCGAGAAGAACCTCGAGTACCGGACCTGGACGCAGGGCACCACGTTCGTCACGCGCATGGACTATCTGACGCCGTTCTTCAACGAGACGGCGTACTGCCTGGGCGTGGAACGGCTGCTGGGCATCGAGGACGAGGTGCCCGACCGTGCCAACGTCATCCGGGTGCTGCTGATGGAGCTCAACCGGCTCTCCTCGCACCTGGTCGCCATCGCCACCGGCGGCATGGAGCTGGGCGCGACCACGGTCATGATCTTCGGGTTCCGGGACCGGGAGCTGGTCCTGGACCTGTACGAGCTGATCACCGGGCTGCGGATGAATCACGCCTACATCCGCCCCGGCGGGCTCTCCCAGGACATCCCGCCCGGGACCGTGGACGCGCTGCGCGAGTTCCTCAAGAAGATGCGCAAGAACCTGCCGGAGTACGACGCGCTCGCCACCGGCAACCCGGTCTTCAAGGCCCGGCTGAAGGACATCGGCTACCTCGACCTGGCCGGCTGCATGGCGCTCGGCGCCACCGGCCCGGTGCTGCGCTCCGCCGGGCTGCCGCACGACCTGCGCAAGGCGCAGCCCTACTGCGGCTACGAGACCTACGACTTCGAGGTCCCGACCGTCGACACCTGCGACTCCTACGGGCGGTTCCTGCTGCGGCTGGAGGAGATGCGCCAGTCGCTGCGGATCATCGAGCAGTGCGTGGACCGGCTGGAGCCGGGCCCGGTCATGGTCGCCGACAAGAAGATCGCCTGGCCCGCGCAGCTCGCCCTCGGCCCCGACGGGCTGGGCAACTCGCTCGACCACATCAAGAACATCATGGGCACCTCGATGGAGGCGCTGATCCACCACTTCAAGCTGGTGACCGAGGGCTTCCGGGTGCCGCCGGGCGAGGCGTACGCGGCCGTCGAGTCGCCCAAGGGGGAGCTGGGCGTGCACGTCGTCAGCGACGGCGGCACCCGCCCCTACCGGGTGCACTTCCGCGACCCCTCCTTCACCAATCTGCAGTCCATGGCGGCGATGTGCGAGGGCGGCCAGGTGGCCGACGTCATCGTCGCCGTCGCGTCCCTCGACCCCGTGATGGGAGGCGTCGACCGGTGACCAGCATCGAGATGGGCATCCCCGAGATGCCCGCGCCCGACTACCCCGCCGAGGTACGCGAGCGGCTGGAGGCGGACGCGCGCGAGATCGTCGCCCGCTACCCGGACAGCCGCTCCGCGCTGCTGCCGCTGCTGCATCTGGTGCAGTCCGAGGAGGGGCATGTCACCCGCACCGGACAGCGCTTCTGCGCCGAGGTGCTGGAGCTGACCACGGCCGAGGTCAACGCGGTCGCCACCTTCTACTCCATGTACCGGCGCAAGGCGTCCGGCGACTACCAGGTCGGGGTGTGCACCAACACCCTGTGCGCGGTCATGGGCGGCGACGCCATCCACGCCGCGCTGCGCGAACACCTGGGGGTGGGCGAGGGGGAGACCACCGAGGACGGCAAGGTCACGCTGGAGCACATCGAGTGCAACGCGGCCTGCGACTTCGCCCCGGTCGTGATGGTCAACTGGGAGTTCTTCGACAACCAGACCCCCGACAGCGCCCGCGCCCTCGTCGACGACCTGCGCGCCGGCCACGAGGTCACCCCCACCCGCGGTGCCCCGCTGTGCACCTTCAAGCAGACCGCGCGGGTGCTGGCCGGCTTCCCCGACGAGCGGCCCGGCGCGGTGGAGGCGTCCGGCAGCGCGGGTTCCGCCTCGCTGGCCGGGCTGCGGCTGGCCAAGGGCGAGAGCACCCCGGGCGTCGTCGCCCCCCGCGAGGCGGCATCCGACGAGGAGGGGAAGTGACGGCAGTGACTCACGACGGCGGCCAGGACGGGGCCTCCCCCCAGCCGGGCGGCGGCGCGGCCGATCCGCAGAAGCTGCTCACTCCGGTGCTGTCCGCGCACTGGGACGAGTCGGACTCCTACACGCTGGCCGGCTACCGGCGGCACGGCGGCTACCGGGCGCTGCCCAAGGCGCTGGCCATGGACCCCGACGACCTGATCGCCTACGTCAAGGACGCGGGCCTGCGCGGCCGCGGCGGCGCCGGCTTCCCGACCGGGATGAAGTGGCAGTTCATCCCGCAGGGCGACGGCAAGCCGCACTACCTCGTCGTCAACGCCGACGAGTCCGAGCCGGGGACCTGCAAGGACATCCCGCTGCTGTTCGCCAATCCGCACTCGCTGATCGAGGGCATCGTGATCGCCTGCCACGCGATCCGCTCCCACCACGCCTTCATCTATCTGCGCGGCGAGGTCGTGCCCGTGCTGCGCCGGCTGCACCTGGCCGTGCGGGAGGCGCGCGAGGCCGGCTACCTCGGCCCGGATGCGCTGGGCCCGGGCAAGGACCTGGAACTCACCGTGCACGCGGGAGCAGGCGCCTACATCTGCGGTGAGGAGACCGCGCTCCTCGACTCGCTCGAAGGCCGCCGCGGCCAGCCCCGGCTGCGGCCCCCCTTCCCGGCCGTCGCCGGTCTGTACGCCTGCCCCACCGTGGTGAACAACGTCGAGTCCATCGCCTCGGTTCCCGCGCTCGTCGACCGCGGCAAGGACTGGTTCCGCTCGCTGGGCAGCGAGAAGTCCCCCGGCTTCACCCTCTACTCGCTCAGCGGGCACGTCGCCCGCCCCGGCCAGTACGAGGCGCCGCTGGGCGTCACCCTGCGCCAGCTCCTGGACATGAGCGGCGGCATGCGGCCCGGCCACCGGCTGAAGTTCTGGACCCCAGGCGGCTCCTCCACCCCGATGCTCACCGACGAGCACCTGGACGTGCCCCTCGACTACGAGGGCGTCGGCAGCGCCGGTTCCATGCTCGGCACCAAGGCACTCCAGTGCTTCGACGAGACCACCTGCGTGGTGCGGGCCGTCACCCGCTGGACCGAGTTCTACGCGCACGAGTCCTGCGGCAAGTGCACCCCCTGCCGGGAGGGCACCTACTGGCTCGTCCAACTGCTCCGCGACATCGAAGCGGGCAAGGCGGGCCTGGCCGACCTGGACAAGATCGCCGACATCGCCGACAACATCAACGGCAAGTCCTTCTGCGCCCTGGGCGACGGAGCGGCGTCCCCGATCTTCTCCTCGCTGCAGTACTTCCGCGACGAGTACGAAGCCCACCTCGCGGGCCGCGGCTGCCCCTTCGACCCCGAGAAGTCCACCGCGTGGGGCGACGACCCCAGCTCCGCTCACCTGGAGGTGAACGCGTGACCGTCACCACTCCTGCTGCCTCCGGAGGGGGAGGGGAGGTCGCTCCGCAGCCCGAAGACCTCGTGTCGCTGACCATCGACGGCGCCCAGCTCTCCGTCCCCAAGGGCACCCTGGTGATCCGCGCCGCCGAGCAGCTCGGCATCGAGATCCCCCGCTTCTGCGACCACCCGCTGCTCGATCCCGCCGGGGCCTGCCGGCAGTGCATCGTGGAGGTGGAGGGCCAGCGCAAGCCGATGGCCTCCTGCACCATCCAGTGCACCGACGGCATGGTCGTCAGGACGCACCTCACCTCCGAGGTGGCGAGCAAGGCCCAGCACGGGGTGATGGAGCTGCTGCTCATCAACCACCCGCTGGACTGCCCCGTCTGCGACAAGGGCGGCGAGTGCCCGCTGCAGAACCAGGCGATGTCACACGGCCAGGCCGACTCCCGGTTCGAGGGCCGCAAGCGCACCTTCGCCAAGCCCGTCGCCGTCTCCACCCAGGTGCTGCTGGACCGCGAGCGCTGCGTGCTGTGCGCGCGCTGCACCCGTTTCTCCAACCAGGTCGCGGGCGACCCGATGATCGAGCTGCTGGAGCGCGGCGCCCTGCAGCAGGTCGGCACCGGCGAGGACGAGCCCTTCCAGTCGTACTTCTCCGGGAACACCATCCAGATCTGCCCGGTCGGTGCGCTCACCTCGGCCGCCTACCGGTTCCGCTCCCGCCCCTTCGACCTGGTCTCCTCGCCCGGTGTCTGCGAGCACTGCGCGGGGGGCTGCGCCGTCCGGCACGACCACCGGCGGGGCAAGGTCATGCGGCGGCTGGCCGAGAACGACCCGGAGGTCAACGAGGAATGGCTGTGCGACAAGGGCCGCTTCGCGTTCCGCTACGCACAGCGCCCCGACCGGCTGCACACCCCGCTGGTCCGCGGCGCCGACGGCGAACTGGCCCCCGCCAGCTGGCCGGAGGCGCTGGCGGCCGCAGCCCTCGGGCTGGCCGGGTCCCGGGGCCGGGCCGGGGTGCTGACCGGTGGCCGGGTCACCGTCGAGGACGCCTACGCGTACGCGAAGTTCGCCCGGGTGGCGCTGCGCACCAACGACATCGACTTCCGTGCCCGGCCGCACTCGGCCGAGGAAGCGGCCTTCCTCGCCGCCCAGGTGGCGGGCCGCGGCCGGGATCTGGACGGCACCGGGGTCAGCTACACGGCGCTGGAGGCCGCGCCCGCGGTCCTGCTGGCCGGACTCGAGGCGGAGGAGGAGGCGCCCGGCGTCTTCCTGCGGCTGCGCAAGGCCTGGCGCAAGCACGGGCAGCGCACCTTCGCGCTGGCGAGCCACGCCACCCGCGGACTGGAGAAGGCGGGCGGCACCCTGCTGCCCGCCGCACCCGGCACTGAGACGGAGTGGCTGGACGCGCTCGCGGGCGGCGTCGGGCTGGACGAGCAGGGCTCCGCGGCGGCCGAGGCGCTGCGCGGTGAGGGCTCGGTGATCCTGGTCGGGGAGCGGCTGGCCACCGTGCCGGGCGCTCTCACCGCCGCCGTGCGCACCGCGGCCGCCACCAACGCCACGCTGGTGTGGGTGCCGCGCCGGGCGGGTGAGCGGGGCGCGGTCGAGGCGGGCTGCCTGCCGGGGCTGCTGCCCGGGGCCCGGCCGGTCGAGAGCGAGGAGGCGCGTGCGGAGGTCGCCCGCGCCTGGGGGGTCGCCGAACTGCCCGCGCAGCCGGGCCGCGACACCGGGCAGATCGTCGAGGCCGCCGCCGAGGGCGAGCTGTCCGCGCTGGTCGTCGGCGGGGTCGGGGTGGAGGACCTGCCCGACCCGGTCCGGGCCCGGCAGGCGCTGGAGGCCGTGGACTTCCTGGTCAGCCTGGAGCTGCGGCCCGGCGCCGTGACCGAACTGGCCGATGTGGTGCTGCCGGTGTCGGCGGCGGCGGAGAAGTCCGGCACCTTCCTCAACTGGGAGGGCCGCCTGCGGCTGTTCGAGGCGGCGCTCAAGCCCGACCAGATGACCCGCCGGCACGCGCAGCCCGACGCCCGGGTGCTGCACATGCTCGCGGACGCGCTCGATGTGCACCTCGGACTGCCGGACGTGCGCACGGTGCGCGGCGAACTCGACCGGCTCGGACACCGCTCCGGCGGTGCGGGCGGCGCCGCCGCGACCCCCGGGACGCGGAGTGTGCCGCAGCCGCGCACCGGCGAGGCGGTGCTCTCCGGGCACCGGCTGCTGCTCGACCAGGGCCGGCTCCAGGAGGGCGACGAGGCGCTGGCCGGCACCCGGCACGCGGCGCTCGCCCGGCTGTCCGCGGCGACCGCCGAGGAGGTCGGCGTCCGGGACGGCGACCTGCTGTCGGTCAGCGGTCCGCGCGGTGCGGTGCGGCTGCCGGTCCAGGTGACCGGGATGCCCGACCGGGTCGTGTGGCTGCCGCTCAACTCGGTCGGCTCCGGTGTCCCGGCCGACACCGGGGCGCTCCCCGGTGACGTGGTGCGGATCGCTCCGGCGGACGCCGCCGAGCGGGAGAACACGCAGGAGGTGGGCGCATGAGCGCCGCGACGCTGAGCCCGCAGGATCCGTTCGCCGGAATGCCGCGGCTGGCCGCCGAGGACCTGTCGATGTTCGGCACGGACCCGTTCTGGCTGGTCGCCCTGAAGGCCGTCTTCTGCTTCGCGTTCATGATGCTGACGGTGCTGATCTCCATCGTCTTCGAGCGGAAGATCGTCGGCTGGATGCAGCTGCGCGTCGGCCCGAACCGGCACGGCCCCTGGGGCATGCTCCAGTCGCTCGCCGACGGCGTGAAGCTGATGCTCAAGGAAGACATCATCGTCAAGGGCAGCGACAAGCTGGTCTATCTGCTGGCACCGGTGATCGGCGCGGTGCCGGCCTTCATGGCGATCGCGGTCATCCCGTTCGGGCCCGCGGGCAACGAGATCTCGATCTTCGGCCACCGTACGCCGATGCAGCTCACCGACATGCCGGTGGCCGTCCTGTTCATCCTGGCCACGGCGTCCATCGCCTCCTACGGCGTGGTGCTGGCCGGCTGGTCGTCCGGTTCGACGTATCCGCTGCTGGGCGGTGTCCGGGCCACGGCCCAGATCATCAGCTACGAGATCGCGATGGGGCTCAGCTTCGCCGCGGTCTTCCTCTACTCCGGCTCGATGTCCACCTCGACGATCGTCGGCGAGCAGGCGGACGGCTGGTTCGCCTATCTGCTGCCGGTCTCCTTCCTGATCTACCTGGTCTCGATGGTGGGCGAGGCGCACCGCGCGCCCTTCGACATGCCGGAGTCCGAGGGTGACCTGGTCGCGGGCTTCCAGACCGAGTACAGCTCGATCAAGTTCGCGATGTTCATGCTGACCGAGTACATCCACGTGGTGACGGTCTCCGCGCTCGCGGTCACCCTCTTCCTGGGCGGCTGGCGCGCCCCGGCGCCGATCTCCACCTGGTGGGCGGGCGCCAACCACGGCTGGTGGCCGATCCTGTGGTTCACCGCCAAGCTCATGGTGCTGATCTTCGTCTTCATCTGGATCCGCGGCACGCTGCCCCGGGTGCGCTACGACCAGTTCATGAAGCTCGGCTGGAAGGTGCTGATCCCGGTCGCGCTGGTGTGGCTGATGCTCGTGGCCACCGTCCGCGCCATGCGCAACGAGGGCTGGGACTACAGCGAGGTCGTCTACTGGGTCGCGGGTACCGCCCTGGCGCTGCTGCTGATCACCTTCGTCGTGGACTTCTTCCGCGGCGGTGCCGAGGAGGAGCAGGACGAGGCGGCCGTCCCCGACAAGCCGTTCGACCCGATGGCGGGCGGCTATCCCGTACCACCGCTGCCGGGGCAGACGCTGCCGCCGGTGCCGCGGCGCCCCTCGCGTGCCGAACGCGGCCGGGAGCCGGAGCCGGTCGGAGCCCAGGCGGGCGGGGCGACCACCGCTACTGACGCAACCATCGAGAGCAAGGGGGCTGACGGTGCCTGAGAACCCCGTGGCCGGCTTCGGCGTGACCTTCACGGACATGTTCAAGAAGCGGCTGACCGAGCAGTACCCCGAGTACAAGAAGCCCACGGCGCCCCGCTTCCACGGCCGCCACCAGCTCAACCGGCATCCGGACGGGCTGGAGAAGTGCGTGGGCTGCGAGCTGTGCGCCTGGGCCTGCCCCGCCGACGCGATCTACGTCGAGGGGGCCGACAACACCGAGGAGGAGCGCTACTCGCCCGGCGAGCGCTACGGCCGCGTCTACCAGATCAACTATCTGCGCTGCATCCTGTGCGGCCTGTGCGTCGAGGCGTGCCCCACCCGGGCGCTGACCATGACGAACGAGTACGAACTGGCCGACGACAGCCGCGAGTCCCTCATCTACACCAAGGAGGAGCTGCTCGCCGGTCTGGAGGACGGCATGGTCGACTCGCCGCACGCCATCCACCCCGGCACGACGGAGAAGGACTACTACCGCGGACTGGTCACCGAGGCCGCGCCCGGGACGGTGCGGCAGACCGTCACCGACACCGGCGTGCCGCAGGAGTCCGCCGACACCTTCGGCGCCGACGAACCGGCCGCCGCCGGTGACGCCACCTTCGACGCGGCGCCGCACGGCGAGCAGACCGGCGGCACCGTCACCGCCAGCGGGGAGGGCGAACGATGACCGTGCTCGCCGCGACCGCCGCCACCTCGACCGGTGAGGCCGTCCAGTTCTGGGTGCTGGGCACGGTCGCCGTGCTGGGCGGGCTCGGCACCGTGCTGCTGCGCCGGGCCGTGCACAGCGCGCTCTGCTTGGCCGGCACCATGATCATCCTGGCGTTGTTCTACCTCGCCAACGGCGCCTACTTCCTCGGCGTCGTACAGATCGTCGTCTACACCGGCGCGGTCATGATGCTGTTCCTGTTCGTGCTGATGCTCGTCGGGGTCAGCGCCGCCGACTCCCTCAAGGAGACCCTCAAGGGCCAGCGCTGGATGGCGGCCCTGTGCGGCCTGGGGCTCGGCACGCTGCTGATCGTCGGGATCGGCCAGGTGTCGGTCGGTGGCTTCAACGGCCTGGCGGCGGCGAACGCGCAGGGCAACGTCCCGGCGCTGGCCTCGCTGCTGTTCACCAAGTACGTCGTCGCCTTCGAGGTCGTCGGGGCGCTGCTGACCGTCGCCGCGGTCGGTGCCACGCTGCTCACCCACCGGGAGCGGGTGGAGAAGACCAAGTCCCAGCGTGAGCAGGCGATCGAGCGGGTGCGCGGCGGCACGCAACTGCCGCCGCTGCCCGCGCCCGGCGTCTACGCCCGGCACAACGCGGTCGACCGCCCGGCGCTGCTGCCCGACGGCTCGCCCGCCGAGCTCAGCGTCAGCCCCACCCTGCGCAGTCGCGGTCAGATCCGCGAGGTCAGTTCCGAGCAGCTGGCCCGGCTCGCCGCCATCGAGCAGCGCACCGCCGAGTACCAGGGCCGCCCCACCTACCCCGGCCCCAAGGACCCGGGCGAACGCGCCCTGGAGCGGGAGACGGCGGGCGAGGAGGAGGCCGCACGGAACGGGCAGCCGTCCGAGCCCGAGGACGCGGCCGGGACCGAGCGCGAGGAGGCCGCCAAGTGAGCCCGATCAACTACGTCTATCTCGCGGCGCTGCTGTTCACCATCGGCGCCGCCGGGGTCCTCATCCGGCGCAACGCCATCGTGGTGTTCATGTGCATCGAGCTGATGCTGAACGCCGCCAACCTCACGCTGGTCGCCTTTTCCCGGATGCACGGCAACCTCGACGGCCAGATCATGGCGTTCTTCGTCATGGTCGTCGCCGCCGCCGAGGTCGTGGTCGGCCTGGCGATCATCGTCATGCTCTACCGCGCCCGCCACTCGGCCTCGGTCGACGATGCCAGCCTCATGAAGCTGTAAGGGGTACGAACCAGTGGAGTCAATGATCGGACTGCTCGTCGGGGTGCCCCTGCTCGGCGCCGCCGTGCTGTTGTGCGGCGGGCGGCGCCTGGACCGCGGAGGGCACTGGCTGGGCACACTGCTGTCCGCCGCCTCCTTCGCGATCGGCGCGGCGCTGTTCCTCTCCATGCTGGGGAAGGGCGCCGAGGACCGGGCCATGCACAGCAAGCTGTTCTCCTGGGTGCCGGTGGAGGGCTTCCAGGCCGATGTGGCCTTCCAGCTCGACCAGTTGTCGATGACGTTCGTGCTGCTGATCACCGGCGTGGGCACGCTCATCCACATCTACTCGGTCGGCTACATGGAGCACGACCCGGGACGGCGGCGCTTCTTCGGCTACCTCAACCTGTTCCTGGCCGCGATGCTGCTGCTCGTGCTGGCCGACAACTTCCTGCTGCTGTACGTCGGCTGGGAGGGCGTGGGGCTCGCCTCGTATCTGCTGATCGGGTTCTGGCAGCACAAGCCGAGCGCGGCCACCGCGGCGAAGAAGGCGTTCCTGGTCAACCGGGTCGGTGACGCCGGGCTGGCCGTCGCGATCTTCCTGATGTTCACCACCTTCGGCAGCTTCGCCTTCGCACCGGTCCTCTCCTCCACCGGGGAGGCGGGCGAGGGCACGCTCACCGCGATCGGGCTGATGCTGCTGCTGGCGGCCTGCGGCAAGTCCGCGCAGGTGCCGCTCCAGTCCTGGCTGGGCGACGCGATGGAGGGCCCGACCCCGGTCTCCGCGCTGATCCACGCCGCGACGATGGTGACCGCGGGCGTCTACCTGATCACCCGGTCCGGCGCCATCTTCAACGGCGCCCCGGACGCGCAACTCGTGGTGGTCGTCGTCGGCGGCGTCACGCTGCTCTTCGGTGCGATCGTCGGTTGCGCGAAGGACGACATCAAGAAGGCGCTGGCCGGCTCGACCATGTCGCAGATCGGCTACATGATCCTGGCCGCCGGACTGGGGCCGATCGGCTACGCGTTCGCCATCATGCACCTGGTCACCCACGGTTTCTTCAAGGCCGGGCTCTTCCTGGGGGCCGGTTCGGTGATGCACGGCATGAACGACGAGGTCGACATGCGGCGCTACGGCGGACTGCGCAAGCACATGCCGGTCACCTTCGTGACGTTCGGGCTGGGCTATCTGGCCATCATCGGCTTCCCCGGCCTGTCCGGGTTCTTCTCCAAGGACCAGATCATCGAGGCCGCGTTCGGCAAGGGCGGCACCGAGGGCTGGATCCTGGGCGCGGTCACCCTGCTGGGCGCGGCGCTCACCGCCTACTACATGACGCGCGTGATGCTGATGACCTTCTTCGGCGAGAAGCGCTGGCAGCCGGACGCCGAGGGCCGTGAGCCGCACCCGCACGAGTCCCCGAAGATCATGACGATCCCGATGATCGTGCTGGCCTTCGGCTCCGTCTTCGCGGGCGGCCTCTTCAAGGCGGGCGACGCGTTCGTGGACTGGCTGGAGCCGGTGACGGCGTTCGAGCACGGGCACTCCCCGGTCTCGGCCACCGCGGTGACGGCCTCGACGATCGTCTCGCTCGTCCTGGGCGTGGGCATCGCCTGGATCCAGTACGGGCGCAAGCCGGTCCCCGCCCTCGCCCCGCGCGGCAGCCTGCTGACCCGCGCGGCCCGCCGGGACCTGCTGCAGGACGACTTCAACCACGTGGTGCTGGTCAGCGGCGGTACGCATCTGACCCGCAGCCTGGTCTACGTCGACAACAAGGTCGTCGACGGCGCCGTCAACGGCACGGCCGCCGGCTTCGGCGGTCTCTCCGGACGGCTGCGGCGGCTCCAGAACGGGTTCGCCCGCTCCTACGCGGTCTCGATGTTCGGCGGCGCGGCTGTGCTGATCGCCGCGACCCTGCTGATGAGGGCGGTCTGAGTTATGTCATTTCCCCTGCTGACGGTCACGGCAGCGCTGCCCGCCGTCGGGGCCGTCGCCACGGCGGCCGTTCCGGCGGCCCGGCGCACCGCCGCCAAATGGCTGGCGCTGGCCGTCTCACTGGCCACGCTGGTGCTCTCGGGCGTGGTGCTGGCCCGCTTCGACCCGGGCGGCGCCCGCTACCAACTGACCGAGTCGCACGCCTGGATCTCCGACTTCGGGGTCCGCTACGAACTGGGCGTCGACGGGATCGGCGCCGCGCTGATGGCGCTGACGGCGCTGCTGGTGCCGTTCGTCATCGGCGCCGGCTGGCACGACGCCGACCAGGTCGAGGAGCGGGAGAACAGCCGCTGGCGGCCCACCCAGGGCTTCTTCGCGCTGATCCTCGCCGTCGAGGCGATGGTGCTGGTCTCGTTCGCGGCCACCGATGTCTTCCTCTTCTACATCTTCTTCGAAGCGATGCTCATCCCGATGTACTTCCTCATCGGCGGCTTCGGGGACCGGGCGCACGCGGCCGGTGAGGAGGAGGGCGCCAAGCAGCGCTCGTACGCGGCGGTGAAGTTCCTGCTCTACAACCTGGCGGGCGGGCTGGTGATGCTGGCCGCCGTCATCGGGCTGTTCGTCGTCAGCGCGGACAGCCTGGGCGAGGGCACCTTCTCGCTGCCGGAGCTGCTCAAGGCGCGGGCCAGCGGTGATCTGACGATCTCGACGACGACCGAGCGGCTGCTGTTCCTCGGCTTCTTCGCCGCGTTCGCCGTCAAGGCCCCGCTGTGGCCGCTGCACACCTGGCTGCCGAACGCGATGGGCGAGGCCACGGCCCCGGTCGCGGTGCTCATCACCGCCGTCGTCGACAAGGTCGGCACCTTCGCGATGCTCCGCTTCTGCCTGGGCCTGTTCCCGAACGCCAGCGAGTGGGCCACCCCGGTGGTGCTCGGCCTGGCGCTGGTGAGCGTGCTGTACGGGGCGCTGCTGGCGGTCGGACAGCGGGACATGAAGCGGCTGATCGCCTACGCCTCCATCTCGCACTTCGGCTTCATCATCCTGGGCGTCTTCGCGATGACCAGCCAGGGCCAGGGCGGCGCCACGCTCTACATGGTCTTCCACGGCATCTCGACGGCCGCGCTGATGCTGGTCGCCGGGTTCCTCATCTCGCGCCGCGGCTCGCGCCTGATCGCGGACTACGGCGGAGTGCAGAAGGTGGCGCCGGTGCTGGCGGGCACCTTCCTGGTGGGCGGGCTGGCGACGCTCTCGCTGCCCGGGCTGGCGCCGTTCGTCAGCGAGTTCCTGGTGCTGGTGGGCACCTTCAGCCGCTACCCGGTGGCCGGGATCATCGCCACCGCCGGCATCGTCCTGGCCGCGCTGTATGTGCTGGTGCTCTACCAGCGCACCATGACCGGCCCGGTGCGCAAACCCGAGATCGAGGGGATGCCGGACCTGAAGGTGCGGGAGCTGGCCGTGGTGGCGCCGCTGGTCGGACTGCTGCTCTTCCTCGGTGTCTTCCCCAAGCCGCTCACCGAGATCGTCAACCCCGCGGTGGAGCACACCCTCTCGGACGTACAGAAGAAGGACCCCGAGCCGCAGCATCCCGTGGCCGACCACACCGCGTGGTTCGACTACAAGCCGGCCGGACACGGCGGAGGTGACCACGAGTGATCGGTATGACAGACGCGGCGTCGGCGGGCGGTGTGTCCGCGGCGTCCGGTGTCCCCAGCCTGTGGACGGTCGCGGCGGGCGCGGGCGACACACTGCAGGCCCCGAGCATCGAGTACGGCAAGCTCTCCCCGGTGCTGATCGTCCTGGGTGCGGCCGCCCTCGGCATCCTGATCGACGCGTTCGCGCCGCGGCGGGCCCGCTACAGCGCCCAGCTGTTCGTCGCGCTGGCCGGACTGGCCGCCGCGTTCGCCGCCGTCATCGGGCTGGCGGCGAGCGGCGCGGCCACCACGAAGGCGCAGATCGCCGGGATGGGCGCGCTGGCCGTCGACGGGCCCGCGCTCTTCCTCCAGGGCACGCTGCTCCTGGTGGGGATCGTGGGCGTCTTCACCTTCGCCGAGCGCAGGCTGGAGCCGGCCGCGCACGGCAGCCGGGTGGACTCCTTCGCGGCGCAGCCCGCCTCGGTGCCCGGCGGTGAGGGGGAGCAGCAGGCGGTCAAAGCGGGCTGGACGACCACCGAGGTCTTCCCGCTGCTGATGTTCGCGGTCGGCGGCATGCTGTTGTTCCCGGCGGCGAACGATCTGCTGACCCTCTTCATCGCGCTGGAGGTCTTCTCCCTCCCGCTGTACCTGCTGTGCGCGCTGGCCCGCCGCAGGCGGCTGCTGTCCCAGGAGGCGGCGGTCAAGTACTTCCTGCTGGGGGCGTTCTCCTCGGCGTTCCTGCTGTTCGGCATCGCGCTGCTGTACGGGTATGCGGGCACCGTCAACTACTCGGCCATCGCCCGGGTGGTGGCCGGGACCGACGCGGTCAGCGACCCCGTGCTGGCGGACACCACGGGCAACGACGCGCTGCTGCTGATCGGCAGTGCGCTGGTGGTGATGGGCCTGCTGTTCAAGGTCGGTGCCGTGCCCTTCCACATGTGGACCCCGGACGTGTACCAGGGTGCGCCGACGCCGGTGACCGGGTTCATGGCGGCGGCCACCAAGGTGGCGGCGTTCGGCGCGCTGCTGCGGCTGCTGTACGTGGTGCTGCCGGGGCTGCGCTGGGACTGGCGTCCGGTGATGTGGGGCGTGGCGATCCTGACGATGCTCGGCGGTGCCGTGGTCGCCATCACCCAGACGGACATCAAGCGGCTGCTGGCCTACTCCTCGATCGCGCACGCGGGCTTCCTGCTGGCGGGCGTCATCGCCACCTCGGAGGACGGCATCTCCTCGGTGCTGTTCTACCTGGCCGCCTACTCGTTCGTGACGCTGGGCGCCTTCGCGGTGGTCACGCTGGTGCGGGACGCGGGCGGCGAGGCGACGCACCTGTCCAAGTGGGCGGGGCTGGGGCGGCGTTCGCCGCTGCTGGCCGCGGTTTTCGCGGTCTTCCTGCTGGCGTTCGCGGGTATCCCTCTCACCTCCGGGTTCGCGGGGAAGTTCGCGGTGTTCAAGGCGGCGGCCGAGGGCGGAGCGGGTGCGCTGGTGGTGGTGGGTGTGATCGCTTCGGCCATCGCGGCCTTCTTCTACCTGCGGGTCATCGTGCTGATGTTCTTCAGCGAGCCGCGGGCCGACGGGCCGAGTGTGGCGGTGCCGAGTGTCATGACGACGTCGGCGATCGCGCTCGGTGTCGTGGTCACGGTCGTGCTGGGGGTGGCGCCGCAGTACTTCCTCGACCTGGCGGGGCAGGCGGGGGTGTTCGTGCGATGACCGGAGGAGCGACTGCGCGGCGCCCTCGTACCGCCCGCTGTTCCACGACGTAGCCGCCGGTCGTACGGACCGACCGGGGAGATGCCGCCAGAGACCCGCGACCGGGCCTCTGGCGGCTTCTTGTGAGGTTGTCGGTGACAACAAGCGCGCTGAAACGGTAGGAATTCCAGTCATGGGTTGTGTGATTCTCCGCCGGGAGAACGGCGGTTACGAGGGGAAGCAGGGCGGCGTCTTCACCGAGGGGGTGTCAGCCGAGTCGGTGGGGGCCAAGGGGTTGTGTCTGCACGTCCTGCACATCCCGGCCAACTCCCGCGGGGAGCCCCATCTGCACGCGGGCCACGAGTCGGCCATATACGTCGTCAGCGGGGCGCATGAGATCTGGCACGGGGAGGACCTCTCGCACCGCGACACCCTGCACCCGGGCGACATGGTCTACGTGCCCGCGAACATGCCGCACATGCCGGTCACCGGCGAGGAGCCGGTGACCGTGGTGGTGGCCCGTACCGATCCCCGCGAACAGGAGTCGGTGCATCTGCTCTCGCCGCGCGATCCCTGAGGGACGCTCTTCAGGGGGGTGCCCCGCGCGGTCCGGGCTGCCGGGGCGGTGCGGGGTGCCGCGGGCGCCGGACGGTGACTGAATTGGCAGGCGCACGACAAAGGTCAGTGGTCTCCGGCAGCGGCTCTCCCCAGGAGCGGGCACCGGATGTCGGCCATCCGGCTTATCGTGGCGGGCATGCTTCAGGAGAGTGCCGAGAGGCCGGGTGGGACGTCCGAGACGGCGGCGCTGCGGGTACTGCGCAAGGTCTTCGGCTACGACGCCTTCCGCGGACAGCAGGAAGCCGTCATCGACCACGTCGTCGCGGGTGGCGACGCGGTGGTGCTGATGCCGACCGGTGGCGGCAAATCCCTGTGCTACCAGATCCCCGCGCTGGTCAGACGGGGTACGGGCGTGGTGATCTCGCCGCTCATCGCCCTGATGCAGGACCAGGTGGACGCGCTGAAGGCGCTGGGTGTCCGCGCCGGGTTCCTCAACTCCACGCTCGACCTCGACCAGCGCCGGGTGGTGGAGGCCGAGTTCCTGGCGGGCGAGCTCGACCTGCTCTACATCGCCCCCGAGCGGCTGCGGCTGGAGACCACGACGGCGCTGCTGGAGCGCGCCGAGGTGTCGGTCTTCGCGATCGACGAAGCGCACTGCGTCGCCCAGTGGGGCCACGACTTCCGGCCCGACTATCTGAACCTGTCGATGCTCGGTGAGCGCTGGCCCGACGTGCCCCGCATCGCGCTGACCGCCACCGCGACCCGCGCCACCCACCAGGAGATCGTCCAGCGGCTCGGGCTCCCCGCGGCGCGCGACTTCGTCGCCAGCTTCGACCGGCCCAACATCCAGTACCGCATCGTGCCCAAGCGCGACCCCAGGAAGCAGCTGCTGCGCTTCCTCGAGGAGGAGCACGAGGGCGACGCGGGCATCGTCTACTGCCTGTCGCGGAACGCGGTCGAGCGCACCGCCGAGTTCCTGTGCGCCAACGGCATCGAGGCGGTGCCCTACCACGCGGGGCTGGACGGGGGCACCCGCGCCGCGCACCAGGCCCGCTTCCTGCGCGAGGACGGACTGGTCGTGGTGGCCACGATCGCCTTCGGCATGGGAATCGACAAGCCCGACGTGCGGTTCGTCGCACATCTGGACCTGCCCAAGTCGGTCGAGGGCTACTACCAGGAGACGGGCCGGGCCGGGCGCGACGGGCTGCCCTCGCACGCCTGGCTCGCCTACGGCCTCCAGGACGTCGTCCAGCAGCGCAAGCTGATCGAGAGCGGTGAGGGCGATCCGGCCTTCCAGCGCCGGGCGCGGTCGCATCTGGACGCGATGCTCTCGCTGTGCGAGACGGTCCGCTGCCGGCGCGGTCAGCTCCTCGCCTACTTCGGCCAGGAGCCGGCCGAGGGCGCCGCCGAACTCTCCTGCGGCAACTGCGACACCTGCCTGTCCCCGCCCGAGTCGTGGGACGGCACGGTACCCGCGCAGAAGGTGCTCTCCACCGTCGTCCGGCTCAAGCGGGAGCGCGGCCAGAAGTTCGGCTCCGGACAGCTCGTGGACATCCTGCTGGGCCGCAGGACCGCCAAGGTCATCCAGTTCGACCACGACGGGCTGTCGGTCTTCGGCATCGGCACCGAGCTGGCCGAGGGCGAGTGGCGCAGCGTCATCCGGCAGTTGATCGCCCAGGGGCTGCTGGAGATCGAGGGTGAGCACGGCACGCTGGTGCTCACCGACGCGAGCACCACCGTGCTGCGGGCCGAGCGGGAGGTGCGGATGCGCAAGGACCCGGCCCCGGCCAGGTCCCGCGCGGCCGGGTCCGCCGGAAGCCGGTCGGGCGGCGGCTCCGCCGGCAAGGCGGCGGTGGCCGCCGAGCTGCCCGAAGAGGCCGTACCGCTGTTCGAGACCCTCCGCGGCTGGCGGGCCGAGCAGGCGCGGGAGCAGGGCGTCCCCGCCTATGTCGTCTTCCACGACGCGACCCTGCGCGAGATCGCGGTGCGGCGGCCCGCGACCCTGGGCGAGCTCGGCGAGATCACCGGTGTCGGGGAGAAGAAGCTGGCGACGTACGGGGAAGGGGTGCTGGCGGCACTGGCGCGCGTACCTCCGGAGTGAGGCGCCTGTGCCCGGCTGTCCGGCCCGCCGCGGCGGGCCGGACGTGTGCCGGGTGCCTCAAGCGGCGTCGGCGGCGGGTTCCACCCGACCGCGGACCTCGCCCAGGCCGACGCGGGTGCCGCCCGGGCCGGGGGCCCAGGCGGTGAGGACCACCTCGTCGCCGTCCTCCAGGAAGGCCCGCTCCCCGTCCGGCAGCTCCAGCGGCTCGCGCCCGCCCCAGGTCAGCTCCAGCAGGGAGCCGCGCTGCGCGGGCTCCGGGCCGCTGACGGTGCCGGACGCGTACAGGTCCCCGGTCCGCAGGGAGGCCCCGTTCACCGTCATATGTGCGAGCTGCTGCGCCGCGGTCCAGTACATGGTGGAGAACGGCGGCTCGGCGATCACGTGGCCGTTGAGCCGTACGGTGATCCGCAGATCGAACCCGCCCGGCTCGGCCCCGTCGGCCCCGTCGTCCAGGTAGGGCAGCAGCGGGGCGTCGCGCTGCGGGGGCGCCACCCGTGCGGCGTCCAGTGCGTCCAGCGGGGTGATCCAGGGCGAGACGGAGGTGGCGAACGACTTGCCCAGGAAGGGGCCCAGCGGTACGTATTCCCACGCCTGCAGGTCCCGTGCGGACCAGTCGTTCAGCAGCGTCACGCCGAACACATGGTCGCGGAATCCCGCCATCCCCACCGGGGTGCCCAGCGGGCTCGGGGCGCCGACGACGAAGCCGACCTCCGCCTCGATGTCCAGCCGCCGCGAGGGGCCGAAGACGGGAAGCGGCTCGTTCGGGGGTTTGCGCTGGCCCTGCGGGCGCACCACGGGTGTACCGGAGACGACGACCGTCCCGGCGCGCCCGTGGTAACCGATGGGCAGATGCTTCCAGTTGGGGGTGAGGGCGTCGCCGTCCGGGCGGAAGATCCGGCCGACGTTGGTGGCGTGGTGTTCGCTGGCGTAGAAGTCGACGTAGTCGGCGACCTCGAACGGCAGATGGAGCCGCACCTCGGAGAGCGGCAGCAGATGGCGGGCCGCGGTCTCGCGGTGCGTGTCCTCGGTCAGCCATGCGCGGAGCTGCGTCCGCACCTCCTGCCAACCGGGGCGGCCCAGCGCCAGCAGCGGGTTGAGCGAGGGCGCTCGCAGCACGTCGGCGTGGGCGGAGCCGAACGCGGCGGCCGCGGCGCCCAGGTCGAGCACGTCGTCGCCGAACCGGACGCCGATCCGGCGGTGGCCGGGCCGGTCCGGGGTGCTGAAGAGGCCGTACGGAAGGTTGTCCGGGCCGAAAAGGGCACTGTCACTCATGGGGGTCAGGCTATGTGCCCGGTGCCTGCCCTGGCCCTACCCGATTCCGCGAAAGATCGGCCCGATCGCGCCGGCGTCTCCCGCGCGGAAGGCGCCTGATGCGGGACGTTACCCGCATCCGGTACATACCGGCATGGCGTGTCAGGAGTGTTCTGCTGGGCAGGCGCCGACCGTGATCGTTATGTGACCGGCTACCCTGCCACGAGAGGGTGCACCTGGCCGACAGTGGCATCCGGCCGAGAAGACGTGAAGAACACCGCACACCAGGAAAACCGCAGCACCGGGAGCGCCGGGCGGGTGCAGCCACCTGCCGGAGGCGGCGCCGACCGGTGCCGCACCATCCGGACCCGTTCGTTCCACGTACGCAGACAGGAGTACCCCTCGTGACCGTCGTCGGGCCCTTCGGGCTGAGCGTGCGGGACCAGGCTGTCGAAGCAGACGTCCTGGCCGGGTTGGCGGCCGTCGATGAGGGTCTCATGGAGGCCACCAAGAGCGACGTCGCCTTCATAACGGAAGCGGCGCAGCACCTGGTGCGGGCCGGTGGCAAGCGCTTCCGGCCACTGCTGGTCATGCTGGGGGCCCAGTTCGGCGATCCGCACGCGCCCGGGGTGGTGCCCTCCGCAGTCGTCGTCGAACTGACCCACCTCGCCACGCTCTACCACGACGACGTGATGGACGAGGCCGACGTACGGCGCGGGGTGCCCAGCGCCAACGCCAACTGGGACAATTCCGTCGCCGTCCTGACCGGTGACTTCCTCTTCTCCCGCGCCTCGCACATACTGGCCGACCTCGGCCCCGAGGCCGTCCGGGTCCAGGCCCAGGCGTTCGAACGGCTCGTGACCGGTCAGATCATGGAGACCGCGGGGCCCGCCGACGGCCACGACGCCATCGACCACTACCTCGAGGTGATCGCGGGCAAGACCGGTTCGCTGATCGCCGTCGCCGGGCGCTTCGGCGCCATGATGTCCGGTGCCGACGAGCGGACCGTCTCGGTGCTCACCCAGTACGGGGAGCGGGTCGGCGTCGCCTTCCAGCTCGCCGACGACGTCCTCGACATCGCCAGCGACGAGCACGAGTCCGGCAAGACGCCCGGCACCGATCTGCGCGAGGGCATCCCCACGTTGCCGGTGCTGTACCTGCGCGCGCGTGCGGCGAGCCCGGAGGGGACCCGCGAGGACCGCGAACTGTGCGCGCTGCTCGACGGGGACCTCGGGGACGACGGACGGCTCGCCGAGGCGCTGGCCGCGCTGCGCGTCCACCCCGCACTGGAGCAGGCCCGCCGGGCGACCGTCCGGTACGCCGACGAGGCCCGCGAGATGCTCGCCCCGCTGCCCGACAACGCCGCCAAGGCCGCCCTGGCCGGGCTGTGCACGGCCGTGGTGGACCGGGCGGGCTGACCTCCCGCTCCGGGCTGACCTCCCGCTCCGGGCTGACGGCCCGGCTCCCGGGCTGCTGGTCCATGCGCGCATGGTGACCGCCTGTGCCCGGCTCCGGTTCCGCGTGCCGGTGACCGCGGGATTCCGGGCATCGGCCCGTACCCGACCCTGAGTCGGTCGCGCCCGGCACCAACCCGCAGGCGGAGCACCGTCATCCCGGGGGAGTAGCGGAATGTGCCTCCGACGGCTGACGCGGTGGAGCGCAGGATTTGGTGCCATGGAAGCACCACCCCGCACCGATTCGGGTGAGAATGGCGGCAAGGGGTGGACGAGTGCGACCTATGGAGCCGCCGCCGACACGGAGGTAGGACAGACAGATGGCACAGATCCAACCGAGGAAGCCCCGGCGCAGGGCGGTGCGGTACGGCGTACCGGTAGCCGTCGCCGGGGTCGCCGCCGCGACCGTCGGCCTGGTACCCGCGCTCGCCAGCACGGGCGATCCCGATCTGCCGCAGATCACGGCGGAGGAACTGGTCGCCAAGGTGGCCGCGTCCGACGTCGAGCAGCTGTCCGGCACCGTCCGGGTGAAGACCGATCTCGGCCTGCCCTCGCTGCCCGGTGGTGGCGGCGGGAGTGGCGGCTTCGGCGGCGGAGGGCCCGGCTCCGGTTCCGCCGACGGCGCGGAGGGCAAGGCCGGGCAGCCGGACGCCGCTCCCGGGAAGAAGCTGGCCGAGCTGGCCTCGGGGGAGCATCTCCTGCGCTTCGCCGCCGACGGCCCCGACCGGCAGCGCGTCTCGATCATGGAGGACGCCGCCGAGTACAGCCTGGTGCACAGCGGACGGGACCTGTGGGCCTACGACAGCGGCAGCAACGCGGCCTGGCACGCCGAGGCGCCCGCGGGCGCCGGGCGTGCGGGGAAGCACGACGGGCCGGCCGGCCCGGACGCGGTCACCCCGCAGAAGGCCGCGAAGCAGCTGCTGAAGAACCTCGACTCGTCCTCTTCCGTGGCCGTCGACGGGACGGCGAAGGTCGCCGGGCGGGACGCCTACCAACTGGTCGTCAAACCCAAGGGGGCGAACGACTCCACCATCGAGTCGGTCCGTATAGCGGTGGACGCGGACAAGGGGCTGCCGCTCAGGTTCACCGTCGACCCGAAGAGGGGCGGCGATCCGGCGATCGACGTGGCCTACACCAAGGTGGACTTCGGGAAGCCGGACGGGAGCAGCTTCACCTTCCGGCCGCCCAAGGACGCCAAGGTCACCGAGGCGAAGCCGCACGGCGACCGGTCGGCCCCGAAGGGTCCCGGCGGACTGTCCGGTCTGGAGCTCCTGGGCGGGTCGGCGGGCGACTGGGGCAAGGTCGCCACGTTCGACAGCGGGATGCCCGGTGGGCCGGGCGGCGGGAAGTCCGGCGGCGACGAGCGCGCCGACGAGCTGCTGGACAACTTCACCGACAAGGTGAAGGGCGACTTCGGTACCGGACGGGTCTTCAGCACCCGCCTGGTGAACGCCCTGATGACCGAGGACGGCCAGGTCTACGTCGGTGCCGTCACCAAGGAGGGCCTGGTCAAGGCCGCCGACGAGCACGTGGGCGCCGAGTAGCGGCTCTCCGCGGCGCTCGGTGCGTGCCGTGTCGGCTGTGCCGGCCGCTCCGGTGAACCACCGGAGCGGCCGGCACCCGGTGGAACGCCGGCGGGCGTCGGCAGCGGCCGACGGGGCACGAGGACGAGGGATCGGGTGGCCGATCGGGCACCACGAGGAAGGGCAGGGAACGGGGCCTATGGCCGAGCAGACCGTGCAGAACGCCGTGGCGCGGGACACCGGCGCGGTGATCGCTACCCAGGGACTCACCAAGCGCTACCGGGGTGGTCAGCTCGCCGTCGACGCGCTCGACCTGTCCGTCCCGCGCGGCAGTGTCTTCGGCTTCCTCGGGCCCAACGGCTCGGGCAAGACCACCACCATCCGGATGCTGCTCGGCCTCATCGAACCCACCGGCGGTGCCGCACATCTGCTCGGTGAACCGATGCCCGGCTCCGGACGCCGGGTGCTGCCCCGGGTGGGTGCCCTCATCGAGGGGCCCGCGCTCTACGGCTTCCTCTCGGGGCGGGCCAATCTGCTGCGGTACGACGCCGCCGACCCCACCGCCGACCCGCGCACTCGTGCGTCCCGGGTGGACCGGGCCCTGGAACGGGTGGGCCTCTCGGGGGTCGCCGCGAAGAAGGCACGGGCCTACTCGCTGGGGATGAAGCAGCGCCTGGGCCTGGCAGCCGCGCTGTTGCAGCCGCGCGAACTGCTCGTCCTGGACGAGCCGACCAACGGGCTCGACCCGCAGGGCATGCGGGAGATCCGCTCACTGGTCCGGCAGTTGGCGGAGGACGGCAGCACGGTCTTCCTCTCCTCCCACCTGCTGGACGAGATCGAACAGGTGTGCACCCACACGGCCGTCATGCACCACGGCCGGCTGGTCACCCAGGGGACCGTCGCGGAGATGTCGGCAGGCGCCCGCGGCCGGCTGACCGTCACCACCCCGGACCCGGGCGAGGCCGCCCGGGTCCTGAAGGAGCACGGGGTGTCCGACCTGAGCACCGCGGGGGAGGAGCTGAGCGGCGATCCGCCGCCGGGCGACCCCGCGGAGCTGAACACCGCCCTCGTCCGGGCCGGAGTACGGGTCCGGGCCTTCGGGGTGCGGCAGGCCTCGCTGGAGGACGTGTTCGTCTCACTCACCGGGGAGGGCTTCGATGTCGCGGACTGAACCGGTGTACGACCCGCCGGAGGCCGTACGCTCTGCTCCGCGGGTGTCGCCGCTGTGGCTGCTGGGGCTGTTCCGCAGCGAACTGCTGGTCACCTTCCGGCGCTGGCGCACCCTGGCACTGCTGGGCGTGCTGGCGGCCGTCCCGGTGCTGGTCGGGGTGGCGGTGAAGGTCGAGACCAGCGACGGCGGGTCGGTCGGGTCCGGCGGCGGAGAGGGCCCGGCCTTCATCTCCCAGGTGACCAACAACGGGCTGTTCCTGGTCTTCACCTCGCTCGCCGCCACACTGCCGTTCTTCCTGCCGATGGCGGTCGGTGTGGTCGCCGGGGACGCGGTGGCCGGAGAGGCGGGTGCGGGCACCCTGCGCTACCTGCTGGTCGCCCCGGCGGGCCGCACCCGGTTGCTGCTGGCGAAGCTGGCCACCGTGATGGCCTTCTGCCTGGCGGCGACGCTGACGGTGGCGGTCGCCGCGCTGCTGACCGGAGCGCTGCTCTTCCCCACCGGAGAGGTCACCCTGCTGTCCGGCACCGCGGTCTCCTTCGGGGAGGGGCTGCTGCGCGCTGGGGCCATCGCCGCGCTGGTCGCCGCCAGCCTGCTCGGCCTGGCGGCACTCGGGCTGTTCGTGTCGTCCCTCACCAACAGCGGCATCGCCGCCATGGCCGCCACGGTCGGGCTGCTGATCACGGTGCAGATCCTCAACGCCATCCCGCAGCTGGACGCGTTCCACCCGTATCTGTTCCCGCACTACTGGCTCAGCTTCGCCGACCTGCTGCGGGACCCCGTCTACTGGGACGACATCCTGAAAAACCTCGGAGTGCAGGCCCTCTACACGGCACTCTTCGGCTCGGCGGCGTGGGCCGCCTTCACCAGCCGCGACGTAACGGCCTGACGGCCTGGCCGCACGGTCGTTCCCGCTTCGCGGAGTCCGTCGTCGCGGGCGGCCGTGCGTTGTGGCGGCACGCCCCCCGTTGTCCTTCGGCTGCCGCCGAGCGGTGGTGTCGGGGGGCGCTGTTGGGCTGTGACGGACGGCATCAGGACTCCTCCCGCACCCGAGGGGCCGAAGAAGAGACCCGGAGCAGGGTCCGCAAGGGCTCACACCACTGCGGCTGGGGGTCCTAGGGGGCGAAGCCCCCTAGCGGGGGGGGGCCGTCGGGTGGGGGCCCCGGACGAAGTCTGGGGGAGGAGCCGCCCCGACGCCCGTCCGGCGAGGACAAGGGGGGCTCGGGGCGAAGCCCCCGACAACGGCGCCGCACCGAGGCGAACAACAGACGGGGGACCGCACCCCGCGAAGGGGGACCGCACCCGGGGTCAGCGTTCGGCAGCCCCCGCGACGGCCGTACCGGCGCCGGCCGCGCCGGCCGCACCAGCGGCCTCCGCGGCAGCGGCCTCCGCGGTCTCCTCGCGCGCCCGTCGCGCCGCGGCCCGCAGCTCGGCGCGCCCCCGCCGGGCGTTGCGCAGCGCGTCCCAGGTGAGGATGGTCAGCGCCACCCACACCAGGCCGAATCCGGCCCACCGCTCGGGGGGCATCTCCTCGCCGAAGACGGTGAGGCCCAGCAGGAACATGAAGGCGGGGGCCAGATACTGCAGCAGCCCGATGGTGGAGAGCGGCAGCCGCACCGCCGCGCTGCCGAAGAAGATCAGCGGCAGCGCGGTCGCGACACCGGCGAAGGCCAGCAGCACCGTGGTGCCGAGTCCGCCGGTGGCGAAGGAGGAGTCGCCGCGCGAGCCGAGGTAGAGCAGGAAGCCGAGAGCCGGCAGGAACTGCACGGCGGTCTCCGCGCTGAAGCCGGCCACTCCGTCGAGCTTGACGTGCTTCTTGATCAGCCCGTAGGTGGCGAAGCTGAACGCCAGGCAGAGGGAGAGCCAGGGCAGTTTGCCGTAGGCGACGGTCATCACGACGACGGCCGCGGCGCCGACCGCGACGGCGGCCCATTGAGCGGGACGCAGCCGTTCCCGCAGCAGCAGGACGCCGAAGGCTATGGAGACCAGCGGGTTGATGAAGTAGCCGAGGGAGGATTCGAGTACTTTGTCGGTGCTGACCGCCCAGATGAACAGTCCCCAGTTGAGCGAGATCACGGCGGAGGCCAGCACCACCAGTCCCAGTTTCCTGGGCTGGCGCACCAGCTCGGTCACCCAGGACCAGCGGCGCAGCAGGGCCAGGATCAGCAGTGCTGTCGGCAGCGACCAGACCATGCGGTGGGCGAGGACCTCGCCCGCGCCGATGTCGGAGAGCGCGTGCCAGTAGAGGGGCAGCAGGCCCCACATCCCGTACGCCGCGAAGCCGAACAGCAGCCCCGTGCGCTGTGTACTACTCGGTGTCTGCATGACCCTCCCTGCCTTCTGCCCGGATGTGTTGTGCAAGCTCTCCGCAAGGTAACGGGAGCCGACCGTCTTGTCATTCCCGTTCCGAGCTTTGGTCCTGTCGCCGGACTCCGCGGAGCCGACCGCCGGGATACGGGCCCGGCGGTCGGCGGGGCGGCCGTCGTCCGGCCGTCGTCCTGCGCCGGCACGACGCGCAGCGGCCCGGCACCCAGGGAGGGTGCCGGGCCGCCGGGGCGGGGTGCGGGTCAGCCCACGACCGTCCAGGTGTCGTTGCCGTGCAGCAGCGCGGACAGGTCGCCCTTGCCGTTCTGTTCGACGGCACGTTCGAGCTGGTCGGCCATCTCCGTGTCGTACACCGGGCGCCGCACGTCGCGCAGCACTCCGATGGGAGTGTGGTGCAGCGTGTCCGGGTCGGCGAGCCGGGAGAGCGCGAACGCCGTGGTCGGCGAGGCGGCGTGGGCGTCGTGCACCAGCACCTCGGCGGTGCCCTCGTCGCGGACGTCCACGATCCGCAGGTCGCCGGTCGCCCGGTCGCGGACCACGCCCTGGGAGCCGAGGCCGTCCTCTGCGGGGGTGCCGAAGCGGATCGGCTCCCCGTGCTCCAGCCGGATCACGGCCTCCTGCGCCTGTGACCCATCCTGGGAAGACGCAGCCTTGAGGACTTCGAAGGCGCCGTCGTTGAAGATGTTGCAGTTCTGGTAGATCTCCACCAGTGCCGAGCCCGGGTGGTCGGCTGCCGCCCGCAGTACACCGGTGAGGTGCTTGCGGTCCGAGTCGACCGTGCGGGCCACGAAGGACGCCTCGGCGCCCAGCGCCAGCGAGACCGGGTTGAACGGCGCGTCCAGCGACCCCATGGGCGTGGACTTGGTGATCTTCCCGGCTTCCGAGGTGGGGCTGTACTGCCCCTTCGTCAGCCCGTAGATCCGGTTGTTGAAGAGCAGGATCTTCAGGTTGACGTTGCGCCGCAGCGCGTGGATCAGGTGGTTGCCGCCGATGGAGAGCGCGTCCCCGTCACCGGTCACCACCCAGACGCTCAGGTCGCGCCGCGAGGCCGCCAGGCCGGTGGCGATGGCCGGGGCGCGGCCGTGGATGGAGTGCATCCCGTAGGTGTTCATGTAGTACGGGAAGCGGGAGGAGCAGCCGATGCCCGAGACGAAGACGATGTTCTCCTTCGCCACACCCAGCTCCGGCATGAACCCCTGGACGGCGGCGAGCACCGCGTAGTCGCCGCAGCCGGGGCACCAGCGGACTTCCTGGTCGGACTTGAAGTCCTTCATCGACTGCTTGCCGACCGCCCGCGGTACCAGCGACAGTGCCTCGGACACGGGTGCGGGGGCGCCGTTCTGCTGGGGCCGGGCGGTCTCCGCAGCGGGACCGGGGGACGTCTCAGCCATGTGCGATGGCCTCCTTGAGTGCGGTCGCGAGCTGCTCGGCCTTGAACGGCAGGCCGCGGACCTGTGTGTACGACTGCGCGTCGACCAGGTAGCGGGCGCGGAGCAGGGTGGCGAGCTGGCCGAGGTTCATCTCCGGTACGACGACCTTCTCGTAGCGCCGCAGCACCTCGCCGAGGTTCTCCGGGAACGGGTTGAGGTGGCGCAGATGGGCCTGCGCGATCTCGCCCCCGGCGTTGCGGACGCGGCGTACGGCGGCCGTGATCGGGCCGTAGGTCGAGCCCCAGCCGAGCACCAGCAGCGAGGCGTTCCCGCCCGGGTCGCTGACCTCCAGGTCCGGCACTTCGACGCCGTCCACCTTGGCCTGCCGGGTGCGGACCATGAAGTCGTGGTTGGCCGGGTCGTAGGAGATGTTCCCGGTGCCGTCCTGCTTCTCGATGCCGCCGATGCGGTGCTCCAGCCCCGGTGTGCCGGGCACCGCCCAGGGGCGCGCGAGGGTGTGCGGGTCGCGCTTGTAGGGCCAGAAGACCTCGGTGCCGTCGTCCAGCTCGTGGTTGGGCCCCGAAGCGAACTGCGTCCGCAGGTCGGGCAGCTCGTCCACCTCGGGGACCCGCCACGGCTCGGAGCCGTTGGCCAGATAGCCGTCCGAGAGGAGGAACACCGGGGTCCGGTAGGTGAGTGCGATCCGTGCCGCCTCCAGGGCCGCGGTGAAGCAGTCGGCCGGGGTGGCCGGGGCCACGATCGGCACCGGTGCCTCACCGTTGCGCCCGTACATGGCCTGTAGCAGGTCGGCCTGTTCGGTCTTGGTCGGCAGGCCGGTGGAGGGGCCGCCGCGCTGGATGTCGATGACCAGCAGCGGCAGCTCCAGCGAGACGGCCAGGCCGATGGTCTCCGACTTCAGCGCCACACCGGGCCCCGAGGTGGTGGTGACCGCCAGCGAACCGCCGAAGGCCGCGCCGAGCGCGGCGCCGATTCCCGCGATCTCGTCCTCGGCCTGGAAGGAGCGCACGCCGAAGTTCTTGTGCTTGCTCAGCTCGTGCAGCACGTCGGAGGCCGGGGTGATCGGGTAGGAGCCGAGGAAGAGCGGCAGGTCCGCCTGCTGGGACGCGGCGATCAGCCCGTAGGACAGCGCCAGATTCCCGGAGATGTTCCGGTACGTCCCGGCGGGGAAGGCGCCGGAGGCGGGAGCGACCTCGTAGGAGACGGCGAAGTCCTCCGTCGTCTCGCCGAAGTTCCACCCGGAGCGGAAGGCCGCGATGTTCGCCTCGGCGACCGTCTGCTTCTTGGCGAACTTCGTCCGCAGGAACGCCTCGGTCTGCTCGGTCGGCCGGTTGTACATCCACGACAGCAGGCCCAGCGCGAACATGTTCTTGGACCGCCCGGCCTCCTTGCGGCCCAGCTCGTAGTCCTTGAGTGCCTCGACCGTCAGCGTCGTCAGCGGTACGGGGTGGACGCTGTAGCCGTCCAGCGAGCCGTCCTCCAGTGGGCTGGCGGCGTAGCCGACCTTCGCCATGGCGCGCTTGGTGAACTCGTCCGTGTTCACGATGATCTCGGCGCCGCGCGGCACATCGGCGATGTTCGCCTTGAGCGCGGCGGGGTTCATCGCCACCAGCACGTCCGGGGCGTCGCCCGGCGTCAGGATGTCGTGGTCGGCGAAGTGCAGCTGGAAGCTGGAGACGCCCGGCAGGGTGCCCGCGGGGGCGCGGATCTCGGCCGGGAAGTTCGGCAGCGTCGACAGGTCGTTGCCGAACGAGGCCGTCTCGGATGTGAAGCGGTCTCCGGTGAGCTGCATACCGTCGCCGGAGTCTCCCGCAAACCGGATGATCACCCGGTCCAGGCGCCGGACCTCTTTGTCGCGTCCGCTGTCCCGGCCCCCCTCGGGGCCGGACTGTGGCCCGGCTGGGCTGCTGACCTGACTGGTCACGGTGGATCGGACCTCCCTCAAGGCGGCGGCTCGCCTGCCATCGTACGTTGCTAAGGGTTGCCTTCCCGTGGCTGTTCCCATCGTGGACAGATTTTTGAGACATCTGGCGTGCGCTGCTGCCGCCACGGAGTACGCCGTGCCGCCAGACTCCGCCTCCTTGCTGGAGGGCTCCTCGAACGGGCGGCGGGCCGGACCCCGCCCCGGGGTGACGCGGATCACCATCGGAAAGGCCGAACGCCTGCGGCGCGGCGCCGGGGGCCGGGCCGGGGACGCCGCCGGACGCGGTTGCCGGACGCGGCGCCGGAGCAACACCGGAGGCGACAGTTCCGGATCTGCGCCGGCGGGGTCGGGCGGCGTCGGCCGCGGCCTCGCGGGAGAGGCCCGCGAGTGTGACGCGGCCGTCCTCGGCGACTCCCGTAGGGCCTACACTCCGTGCGTACAGATCCTCGAACGTACACACCGACACTCAGGACGGGGCAGGCGTGCCGGACTACTTCCACGGCTACACGGTCGTCGGGCTGGTAGCCGTCGTCGGTGTGCTCTTCGTCGGCGCGGCCTTCGCCGCCGGCCGACTGCTGCGGCCGGTGGTCCCCACCCCCGAGAAGATGCTGACCTACGAGTGCGGCGTCGACCCCGTCGGCGAGGGCTGGGCGCACACCCAGGTCCGCTACTACGTCTACGCCTTCCTCTACGTCGTCTTCGCCGTCGACTCCGTCTTCCTGTTCCCCTGGTCGACGGTGTTCGCAGCGCCCGGCTACGGCGCCACCACGCTCGCGGAGATGTTCGTCTTCCTCGGCTTCCTGGCCGTCGGCCTGCTCTACGCATACAAGAAGGGCGTCCTGGAATGGACGTAACGAACACCCCGACCTCCGCCGCGGCACCTGCTCCCGCCGCGGTGCCGCGCGCCGAGGGGCGATCCCAGCTCGGGCTGCTCTCCCGGCTGGCGCCCGAACCGATGAAGGTGGTCCTCAACTGGGGCCGCCGCTACAGCCTCTGGGTCTTCAACTTCGGGCTGGCCTGCTGCGCCATCGAGTTCATTGCCGCCTCCATGGCACGGCACGACTTCATCCGGCTCGGTGTCATCCCCTTCGCCCCCGGCCCCCGGCAGGCCGACCTGATGGTCGTCTCCGGCACGGTCACCGACAAGATGGCACCCGCGGTCAAGCGCCTCTACGAGCAGATGCCCGAGCCCAAGTACGTCATCTCCTTCGGCGCCTGCTCCAACTGCGGCGGCCCCTACTGGGACTCCTACGCGGTCACCAAGGGCGTCGACCAGATCATCCCCGTCGACGTCTACGTGCCCGGCTGCCCGCCCCGGCCCGAGGCGCTGCTCCAGGGCGTGCTCAAGCTCCAGGAGAAGATCGCCGCCGAGTCCACCGCCGACCGCTACGCGGGGCGCGACGCGGCCGCGCCCTCCGCCCGCGCGCTCACCAGCGGCCTGGTCGCCCCGCCCGCGGCGTCCGCCGGGCCGCAGAGCGACCCGGGCGGCGAACCGGAGGAGGACGGACGGTGACCGAGCCGCCCCAGCACCCCGGCTGGCTGCCGCGGTCGGCCGAGGAGCTCTTCGGTGCGGGCGCGACGGCCGAGGACGCCTACGGGCTGCTCACCGCCGACGTACCGGCCGACGCCTGGATCCCCGCGCTGACCGCGGCCCGCGACGAACTCGGCTGCACCTACTTCGACTGGCTCAGCGCCGTCGACGAGCCCGGCACCGGCATCCGGGTGTGCGCGCACCTGGTGGCGCTGCCCGTGGCGGGCCGCGGCGTCCGCCGGCTGGTCCTGCGTACGACGCTGCCCCACCAGGCGCCGGCGCTGCCCACCGCCACCGGGGTCTATGCCGGTGCGGCCTGGCACGAGCGGGAGACCCGCGAGATGTTCGGCATCGACTTCCCCGGCCATCCGCACCTCGTGCCGCTGCTGCTGCCCGACTCCTTCGAGGGACATCCGCTGCGCAAGGACTTCGTCCTCGCGGCCCGGGTCGCCAAGGCCTGGCCCGGCGCGAAGGAGCCCGGCGAGTCCGGGCACGGCGGGCCCAAGCGCCGCCAGATGCTCCCCCCGGGCGTCCCCGACCCCAACGAGTGGGGACCCCTCAAGGGCCAGCTCCCCCCGGCCCCCACCCGTGAACGCACCCGCCGGGCCGCGGGCGACACCCCGCGCCGCACCCGCAGCACACGCGCCGGTTCGGTCTCCCAGCAGGACGGGGAGGCGGCGGCCCCGGCTCCCTCGCGCGGTCCGCGGCGCACCCGCAGTGCGAGTGCCGGTTCGGCGTCGCAGCGCGCGGCGGAGCCGGGAACGCCCGCGGCGACGGAATCGGGGAAGCCCGGGGCGGAGCAGCCGGAGCAGTCTGCGGCGGAGCGGGACCGCCCGGCGAAGCGTCCCGGAGCCGCGGACCGGGCCGAGAGCACTGCTCCCGCCCCACCGCGTTCCGCCGACGCCCCCTGGCATCAGCCCGCCCCGTCCGGCGGCGACGAGACGGCGCCCTCCGGTACCCAGGACACCGCCCAGGACCCGCCGTCGGACTCCGGCCGGGATCCGGCACCTGGCTCCGACGGTGACCCGGCAGCGGACTCCGAAGGTGACCAGGATTCCCGCACCGGCGGGGACCCGGGGCCGGACACCGACCGGGACCGTCGGGAGCGGGGTCCCGCTCGGGATCACGAGCGGGACCGTCAAGAGGGGGACGGAGCCTGATGGACGCCGTCGACGTCGCGGTGCGGCTGCTGGCCGTGCTGCTCTCCTTCCTCGTGCTGCCGCTGCTGGTCGGGCAGACCGAGCACAAGGTCATGGCCCATATGCAGGGGCGGGTCGGCCCGATGCACGCGGGCGGCTTCCACGGCTGGGCCCAGTTGGTCGCCGACGGGGTGAAGTTCGCGCAGAAGGAGGACATCGTCCCCGAGGGCGCCGACCGGCGGGTCTTCCAGCTCGCTCCGGCCCTCGCCCTGATCCCGTATCTGCTCGTCCTCGTCGCGATTCCGGTGGCACCCGACGGCGGTGTCGTACAGGTTCTGGACGCCGGGATCTTCTTCGTGCTGGCCGTGATGGGTGTCGGCATCCTCGGCTCGCTGATGGGCGGCTGGGCGTCGGCCAACAAGTTCTCGCTGCTGGGCGGGTTGCGGACCGCGGCCCAGCTGCTGGCCTACGAGCTGCCGATGCTGCTGGCCGCCGCGTCCGTCACCATGGCGGCCGGCACTCTCTCGCTGCCCGGGATCCTCGGGGTGTGGGAGTGGTGGTGGCTGCCGTGGCAGGCGGTGGGGGCGGTGGTCTTCTTCACCGCGGGCCTCGCCGAGCTCCAGCGCCCGCCGTTCGACGCGCCGGTCGCCGACTCGGAGATCATCTTCGGTGCGTACACCGAGTACACCGGGCTGCGGTTCGCGCTCTTCCTGCTCGCCGAGTACGCGGGCATCGTCGTCCTCTCCGCGCTGACCGCCGTGCTCTTCCTCGGAGGCTGGCACGGTCCCTTCGCGGACGGCCTGGGCTGGCTGTGGATGCTGCTCAAGACCGGTGTCCTCGCCTTCGGGGTGATCTGGCTGCGGGTCAGCTACCCCCGGCTGCGCGAGGACCAGATCCAGCGGCTGGCCTGGACGGCCCTCGTCCCGCTCGCCCTCTTCCAGATCGCCCTCACGGGTGTCGTCAAGGTGGTGATGTAGCCGTGTCCCACGCCTCTTCCGCGGGCACGCCCGCCGAGCGGCCCGGCGCGCGGCGCGGAGTGTTCGGCTCCGGACTGGCCAAGGGCCTCGCCGTCACGCTCCGGACCATGACCCGGCGCTCGGTCACCGAGCACTACCCGGACACCCAGCCCGAACTGCCGCCCCGCAGCCGCGGGGTCATCGGCCTGTTCGAGGAGAACTGCACCGTCTGCATGCTCTGCGCCCGCGAGTGCCCGGACTGGTGCATCTACATCGACTCGCACAAGGAGACGGTGCCCCCCGCCGCGCCGGGCGGCCGCGAGCGCAGCCGCAACGTCCTCGACCGGTTCGCCATCGACTTCGCCCTGTGCATGTACTGCGGTATCTGCATCGAGGTGTGCCCCTTCGACGCGCTGTTCTGGTCGCCGGAGTTCGAGTACGCGGAGACCGACATCCGTGAGCTGACCCACGAACGGGACACCCTCCGCGAGTGGATGTGGACCGTGCCCGAGCCGCCGCCGCTGGACGAGAGCGCGGAGGAGGCCAAAGAGGTGGCCGCCGCTCGCAAGGCCGCCGACAAGGCCGCCCAGGTGGCGGAGGCCGACATGCTCGCCGCACACCGCGAGCACCCCGCCGAGGAGACCGCCGCGACGACCGGACAGCCGCCGCGGGCCCCGGACCCGGAGGCGACGGACCGAGCCGCGAAGGACCAGGACACGCGGGGCGGTGCCGAGTGAACGCTCTCGCGCGAAGCGCCGCCACCCACGTGGCCGCCGACCACCACGGCTTTCTCTCCCCCTCCGGGGTGGAGATCGTCTTCGTGCTCGTCGGACTCGTCACCCTCGGCGCAGCCCTCGCCACCGTGACCACCGGGCAGCTCGTGCACGCCGCGCTGTGGCTGGTCGTCGCGCTCGGCGGGGTCGCCGTCGAATACCTCCTGCTGACCGCCGAGTTCATCGCCTGGGTGCAGGTGCTGATCTACGTCGGCTCCGTCGTCGTCCTCATCCTCTTCGGACTCATGCTGACCAGGGCTCCCATCGGGCGCTCACCCGACGCGGACTCCGGCAACCGGTGGGCGGCGCTCGCCGTCTCCCTCGCCGCGGCGGCCACCCTGGTGACCGTCGTCGTCGATGCCTTCCGCGCCACCTGGATCGACCTGGCGGACCCCGCGGGACCCGGCAGCGGCTCCTCCGAGGTCACCGGCACGGCCCTCTTCCGGCACTGGGTGCTGCCCTTCGAGGCGCTCTCGGTGCTGCTGCTCGCCGCGCTCGTCGGCGCCATCGTCCTCTCCCGCCGCGACGGGGACCGCGACCTCCGCACCGGGCGCATCGGGGCCGGTGAGCGCTGATGCACCTCGCCTATCCCGCCGTACTCGCCGTCCTCCTCTTCTGCGTCGGCCTCTACGGCGTCCTCGCACGCCGGAACGCGATCCTCGTCCTGATGGCCGTCGAGCTGATGCTCAACGCCGTCAACATCAACCTCGTCGCCTTCGACGTCTGGCTCCGCGACACCCTGCACGCGGGCCAGGCGCTCACCCTCTTCACCATCGCGATCGCCGCGGCCGAGATCGGCATCGGGCTGGCGATCGTCCTGCTCGTCCACCGCAACCGCGGCAGCTCCGACATCGACGGACTCCGGGACCTCCGCGAGAGCGACGGCCCGTCAGGGGTCGGCTCCGGCGGCGGTGCACGCGAGGAGAAGAGTCCGGCGCCCGCCACCGACAACGACGCCGAGAGCGGCTCCGACCGGCAGGTCCAGAGCCCCGCCGCAGGGAGGCGGCACGCGTGAGCACCACGACACTCGCAGCGCTGGTCCCCGTCCTGCCGGCGCTCGGTGCGCTCGCCGGGCTGCTCCTCGGCCGCCGCGCCCCCGGCTTCGTCCGCCCGCTCGCGGTGCTGCCCACCCTCGCGGCCGCGGTCCTCGCCGTCGTCGTCGCGGCCCGCCAGGGAGGCGGCCCGGCGCTGCGTGCGGCCACCGAACTCGCACCCACCGGCAACGACGCGCTCCCCCTCCAGCTCGCGCTCAACCTCGACGGCTTCGCGGTCCTGGTCGCCGTCCTCGTCGGAGCCGTCGCCACCTGCGTGCAGCTCTACTCCACCGGCTACCTGCGCGACGACCCGCGCTACGCCTCGTACGCCGCGCTGGTCTCGCTCTTCACGGCCGCGATGTTCCTCGTGGTCTACAGCGACGACCTGATCGTGCTGCTCGTCGGCTGGGAGGTCATGGGCATCTGCTCCTACTTCCTGGTCGGGCACTACTGGGAGACCCCGGCGGCGCGTGCCGCCTCCCTCAAGGCGTTCCTGGTCACCAAGCTGGGCGATGTGCCGTTCCTGATCGGCATCCTGGCGCTGGCCTCGGAGGCCGGCAGCTTCCGCATCAGCACCGTCGTCACCCGCCTCACCTCCAGCCTCTCCGGTTACGAGCTGACCCACCCCACGGTGATCGCCCTGCTGCTGCTCGCCGGGGTCGCGGGGAAGTCGGCGCTGCTGCCGCTGCACTCCTGGCTGCCGGACGCGATGGCGGGCCCCACCCCCGTCTCCGCGCTGATCCACGCCGCCACCATGGTCGCGGCGGGCGTCTACTTCGTGGCCCGGCTGCTGCCCGTCTTCACCGCCTCCGCCGCCGCACTCCTCGTCCTCGCGGTGCTGGCGGCGCTCACCATGACCGGCTCGGCGCTCGCCGCGCTCGCGCAGGACGACATCAAGCGCGTCCTCGCCTACTCGACCATCAGCCAGCTCGCCTACATGGCCGGCGCGCTGGCCGTCGCCGACCGCGGCGCGGCCGTCTTCCACCTGCTGGTGCACGGCGCGTTCAAGGCGCTGCTGTTCCTGGCGGCCGGGGTCGTCATCCACGCGGCCGGCACCAACTCGCTGACGGTGATGGCCCGCACGGGCGGGATCGCCCGGCGCGTCCCCGACGCCTACTGGACGATGACCATCGCCCTGCTGGCCCTCGCCGCGATCCCGCCGTTCTCCGGCTTCTTCTCCAAGGAAGCCGTGCTGGCCGCGGCCGAGCACGCCGCCTTCGGCGACGCGCATCCCCCCTTCGCCGGAGCGCACGCGGTGCCCGCGGGCGCCGGCTGGATCGTCCTGGCCGCCGGCCTGGTCACCGCGCTGCTGACCGCCGCCTACGCGGCCCGCCTGTGGCTGCTCGCCTTCCGGGGCGGCCCCGCCGTCGCACCGCTCGCCGTCACCGGTGAGAAAGCCGCCGAACACGTCCCCGAAGCGGTGCCGCAGCAGGCGCCCGAGACGGAACTCGCCACCCCGGGCCCCGTGCACCGGCACGCCGGCCACGACGAGCAGCGCCCCGCCCCGGCCGTCATGAACCTCGTCCTGTGGACGCTCGCGCTGCCCTCCCTCGCCCTGGGCATCGCCTTCCCCGTACTGCCCCACTGGTTCGACGGCGCGTCCCTCACCCCCACGCCGACCACCTCCGTGCTCGCCACCGGCGTCGCCCTGGTCGGCGGCCTGCTCACCTACGCCACTTGGCGGCACAGCAGCGCGCTCGCCGCCCTCCACCCCGAACACGACGCCGACCCGGGCGTGCTGCTGCTCGGACCGCTGCACCGGCACGCGGCGGCCGGATTCCATCTGGACGCGCTCTACCGCACCGTGGTCGTCCGCCCCGTCCAGGGCGCGGCCGGGCTGGTGCGCTTCCTGGACAGCGCGGTCGTCGACACCTACGTGGCAGCCGCCGGACGCGCCCCGCGCCTGCTGGGCGCCGCCGTCCGGCGTGCCCAGACGGGCAACGTGCAGACCTACCTCGGCGCGCTGCTGACGGGCTCCCTGGCGCTCGCCGTCATCGCCGTGGTGGCCATGACCGGAAACGGAGGGGCGTGACGTGATCCCGCTCGACGACACTGTCCTGCAGGCGCTCCTGATCGCCGTCGTCGCCCTGCCGCTGCTCGGAGCGGCCGCAGCGCTGCTGCCCGCACCGCCCGGCCTGCGCGGCCGCAGCCCCGAGCAGGCCGTGCTGCGGCACGGGGTGACCGTCACCGGCGCCGTGCTCGCCCTCGCGGTCCTGCTGGCCCTCGCCTTCGACCACGACCGCCCCGGCACCATGCAGGCCGAGACGAACGTGGACTGGATCCCCGCGCTGGGCGTCCGACTGCACCTGGGGACCGACGGCGTCTCGCTGCCGCTGCTCGTCCTCACCGCGCTGCTGTCGTTCCTGTGCGCGCTCCACTGCTACGCCAAGCGGCCGCCGGGGCCCGGCCCCAAGGCGCTGGTCGCGCTGCTGCTCCTGCTCGAATGCGGCACCCTCGCCACCTTCGCGGTGCTCGACCTGGTGCTGTTCTTCCTGGCGTTCGAGACGGTGCTCGTCCCGATGTACTTCCTCATCGCCCGCTGGGGCGGCGCGGGCCGGGGCCCGGCGGCGTGGAAGTTCGTGCTCTACACAGTGCTCGGCTCCGTCGTACTGCTGCTCGGGCTGCTGGTGCTCGGACTGAACGCCGGAACGTTCGACATGGTGCGGCTCGCCCAGGCGCACGGCTCCGGCCTCGGCCACACCACCCAGGTGGTCGCGGCCCTGGCGATCGGCGTCGGACTCGCGGTCAAGGCGCCCATGTGGCCGCTGCACAGCTGGCTCCCGGACGCCCACACGGCGGCACCCACCGTGGGCTCCGTGCTGCTGGCCGGTGTGCTGCTGAAGATGGGCACCTACGGGTTCGTGCGGATCCTGCTGCCCGGTGTCCCCGAAGGAGCGCACACCTTCGCGCCCTATCTGGCGGCGTTCGCCGTCGCCGGCATCCTCTACGGCTCGCTCGCCTGCCTCGCCCTCGCGCGCCGGGGCGCCAAGGGCGACCTCAAGCGGCTGATCGCCTACTCCTCGGTGGGCCACATGGGCTTCGTCCTGCTGGGCATCGCCACGCTCACCCGCACCGGCGTCAACGGCGCGCTGTACGCGAACCTCGCCCACGGCCTGATCACCGGGCTGCTGTTCTTCCTCGTCGGCGCGGTCAAGGACCGCACCGGCACCGGAGACCTCGACACCCTGGCCGGAACCACCGGCGGCGCCCTCTACGGCCGGGCGCCGCGGCTCGGCGGGCTGCTCGCCTTCGGCGCGGTGGCCTCCCTGGGACTGCCCGGACTGGCCGGGTTCTGGGGAGAGCTGCTGGCCCTGCTGGGTGCCTACCATCCGGCGCCCGGACTGAGCCGGCCCGCCTTCCTGGTCTTCCTCGCCCTCGGCGCCCTGGGCACCCTGCTGACCGCCGCGTATCTGCTCCAGGTCGTCCGCCGGGTCTGCATGGGCGACCCGGCCGAGGTCCGGCCCGAAGCGCTCGCCACGGTGCCGGACATGCGCGCCCACGAGTTCGCCGCCTGGACCCCGCTGGTCGTCCTGACCCTCGTCGCCGGACTGTGGCCCGGAGCCCTCCTGGGCCTGATGGAGCCGGCCGTACAGAACCTCCTGCCAGGAGTGGCCCGATGACCGCGCTCCCGATGACCGCGCTCACCGCCGGACAGGCCGCGCCCGGCCTCACCCGGACGGCGCCGCGCGCCGACCTCGCCCAGGGCACCGGCCTCGTGCAGAGCATCGACTGGGCCGCCGTCGCACCGCCCGCCCTCGTCGCCGTGGCCGCGCTGGTCGTGCTCGTGGCCGAACTCTTCCTGACCGAACGGCACAAGGGGCTGCTCGGCGTGGTCTCCGCCGCCGCGCTCGCCCTCGCCGGGCTGGCCCTCGTCCCGCTCGTCGGCGAGGACCGCGCCACCTTCTGCCTCACCTCCGGCACGCGCGCGTGCAGCTACGTCGCCGACACCTTCACCCTCACCGTGCAGCTCCTCGTCCTGGGCGGCGCCTTCGTCACCGCGCTGCTGTCCATGACCGCGGTCCGCCGGGAGCGGCTGCCCGCAGGGGAGTTCTGGTTCCTGCTGCTCTCCTCGGCCGCCGGTGCCGCCCTGCTGCCCGCCGCGCGCGACCTGGCGACGCTCGTCGTCGCCCTGGAGGTCGCCTCGCTCCCGGCCTTCGCGCTGGTCGGTCTGCGGCGCGGGGAGCGGCTCTCGTCCGAGGCCGCACTGAAGTTCTTCCTGTCGTCCGTGGTCGCCACCGCCGTGATGCTGCTGGGCGTCAGCTTCGTCTACGCCGCCACCGGCAGCATGCATCTGAGCACCGTCGCCGAGGCGCTGCCCGGGACCGACAGCCGGCTGAACACCCTCGCGGCCACCGGCGTGGCGCTGACCATGGTCGGCTTCGCCTTCAAGACCGCCGCGGCCCCCTTCCACTTCTGGGTCCCCGACACCTATGTGGGCGCCCCGGTGCCGGTGGCCGCCTACCTGTCGGTCATCGGCAAGGCCGCGGGCTTCTCCGGACTGATCCTGGTCGCCGTGCGGGCCTTCCCCTCGTACGCGGACGCCTGGGGGCCCGCGCTCGCCGTACTCGCCGCGCTGACCATGAGCGTCGGCAACCTGGGCGCGCTGCGGCAGCGCACCGACCGGGCCCACGGAGCCGTCCGGCTGCTCGCCTGGTCCTCGGTCGGACAGGCGGGCTATCTGCTGGTCCCCATCGCCGCCGCCGGGTACGCGGACGAGCCGGACCGGGCCGTCGGCACCACGCTCGCCTACGCCCTGATGTACGCCGTCGTGAACCTGGGCGCCTTCGCCGTCGTCGCCGCGATCCGGCCCTCCGGTGCGGACGGCCGCCTCGACGACTTCCGCGGCCTGGTCCACACCCGCCCGGTCGCCGCCGCGGCCCTCGCGTTCTTCCTGCTGTGCCTGGCCGGACTGCCGCCGGGTGTCGTCGGCCTGTTCGCCAAGGTCGCCGTCTTCCAGTCCGCCGTGGACGCGGGGCTGGGCTGGCTCGCCGTCGTCATGGCGCTCAACGTCGTGGTCGCGCTCGTCTACTACCTGACCTGGACCGCGCTGCTCTTCCGCCCCGTCGCGGACCAGCAGCGGACGGCTGAGCCCCTCCCGGCCCTCCCGCGGCTCTCCGCCCCGCTCACCGCGACCCTCGCGCTGACCGGGGCGCTCGCGCTGGCCACCTCCGGCGCGCCGCAGCTCGTGCTCCGGTTCACCACCGCCGCGCTCTTCTGACCGCGCGGCGGCGGGAAGCGCCGCGTCGCCGGGGAACGCCGCGGCAGCGCCGTCGCGGTGCCGACGGGACCGCTGTGGTGTGTTGCCGACGGGACCGCCCGGCCGAATCGCCGACGGGAACACCCGGGGGAACTGAGAACGCCCGCTCTCCGTTGACGCAAAAGGGAGGGTCCACTGGACGGGGTTGCTGAGGGCGGAAGGTCTGCCCGGGTCAGGGCTCCGCAGCACCATCTGGAGGGCGTACCGTGCACCGCCGGCACAACGGGCTGAGGACAGCCCTGCTCCTGGGAGGGCTGTCCGCTCTCATCGTCGTCATCGGGAGCTTCTTCGGCACCACGGGCCTGGTCGTCGCACTGCTGGTCGCGCTGGGCACCAACGCCTACGCGTACTGGAACAGCGACAAGCTCGCACTGCGCGCCATGCGCGCCCGCCCGGTCAGCGAGTTCGAGGCGCCGCAGCTGTACCGCATGGTCCGGGAGCTGTCCACAGCCGCCCGCCAGCCCATGCCGCGGCTCTACCTCTCGCCCACCCAGGCACCCAACGCCTTCGCCACCGGACGCAACCCGCGCAACGCTGCGGTGTGCTGCACCGACGGCATCCTGCGGCTGCTGGACGAGCGCGAGCTGCGCGGGGTCCTGGGCCACGAGCTGAGCCACGTCCACAACCGGGACATCCTCATCTCCTCCGTCGCGGGCGCCCTCGCCTCGGTGGTGCTCTTCCTCGTCAACTTCGCCTGGCTGATCCCGGTGGGGCGCGCCGACGACGACGAGGGGCCGGGTCTGGTCGGGATGCTGCTGATCATGCTGCTGGGCCCGCTCGCGGCCTCCCTCATCCAGCTGGCCGTCTCCCGCTCCCGCGAGTACGAGGCGGACGCCTCCGGGGCGCAGCTCACCGGGGATCCCCTGGCGCTCGCCTCGGCCCTGCGCAAGCTGGAGGCCGGCACGGCCCAGCTGCCGCTGCCGCCCGAGCCGCGGCTGGAGACGGCGAGCCACCTGATGATCGCCAACCCGTTCCGCCGCGGCGAGGGCGGTATGACGAAACTTTTCTCCACCCATCCTCCGATGGCGGAACGTGTCGCCCGGCTGGAGAAGATGGCAGGCTGGCCCGGGTGAAGACCCTCCTCAATCTCATCTGGCTGATCTTCTCCGGCTTGTGGATGGCCCTGGGCTACGTCCTGGCCGGACTCATCTGCTGTGTGCTCATCATCACGGTGCCCTGGGGCCTGGCCTGTTTCCGCATCGCCGCCTACGCCCTGTGGCCGTTCGGCAGAACAGTCGTACAGCGCCCCGGAGCGGGCGCCGCGTCCGGTGCCGGGAACATCGTCTGGCTCGTCTTCGCGGGCATCTGGCTCACCCTCGGCCACATCACGCTGGGAGTGGGCCTGTGCCTCACCCTCATCGGCATCCCCTTCGGGCTGGCGCACTTCAAGATGGTCCCGATCTCGCTGATGCCGCTGGGCCGCGAGATCGTCTCCACCAGCGCCCCGGCGGCCTACCCGGGCTACCGCTGGTGAACGCCGGCCCACCCGCACCGCGGGCGGGCCCGGCCCCCTCGACACGACGGCGCCGGCTTCCCGGAGTCCGCGGCGGGGACAGCGCTGTTCCGCCGGGAGCCAGAAGGAGCCGGCCCCCGAATCCCCCGGAACACGTGCCGGCCCGCCCGGCCCCGCCGCACGGCGGGACCGAGCGGGCCGGAACGGGGCGCCGAAGTCAGCGGAAGTTGACGTACTGGAGGGCGAAGTCGAAGTCCTTGCCCTTCAGCAGGCCGATGACCTCCTGCAGGCTGTCCCGGCTCTTCGAGGTCACCCGCAGCTCGTCGCCCTGCACCTGGGCCTTCACGCCCTTGGGCCCCTCGTCCCGGATCACCTTCGCGACCTTCTTCGCGTTGTCCTGCGAGATGCCTTCCTGGAGCGACGCGGAGATGCGGTACTCCTTGCCCGACGCCTGCGGCTCGCCGGCGTCCAGCGCCTTCAGCGAGATACCGCGCTTGACCAGCTTGGACTGGAAGATGTCGAGCACGGCCTTGACCCGCTCCTCCGAGTTCGCCCGCATCTCGATCCGCTCGCCCGACCACGCGAGGGACGCGTCCACACCCTTGAAGTCGTAGCGCTGGGAGATCTCCTTCGCGGCCTGGTTCAGCGCGTTGTCGACCTCCTGCCGCTCGACCTTCGAGACGATGTCGAAACTGGAGTCGGCCATGGTGAGTTGGCTCCTCGTACATAGATCCGGCAGAGAACGACCCCGGAGGGCCGTGCGCAAAGCCTAGCCACCCGCGACCGTGCCCCGGCCCCTGCCGCGAAGGGCGTCGCGGCGGAGCACCCGGCCCGTCCCGCGCCCTCGCCCGGTGACCCGCCCGACGGCCCCGCGCGGCTGATCAACCGGGTGGCGAACCACCCCGGTACATCGGGTATGGTTTACACCGTTGCCACGGCGCACCGCCCCAGGCGGGGTGCACGGCAGCAACCCCCTGGCGGTGTGCCCGAGCGGCCAAAGGGAGCAGACTGTAAATCTGCCGGCTCAGCCTTCCCAGGTTCGAATCCTGGCGCCGCCACAGCCTCGAAAGGGCCCGCGACCAGCGGAAACGCTGGAGCGGGCCCTTTCTGCTGCGTGGGGCGGCCGTAGCGGCGAGATGTGCCGAATATCCCGGTGTGTCTCACCCTGAATCGCGTGGTGACCAGCGCGTGTGGGGCAGCCGTGGGGCAGCCCCACGCGGGGCTACCGGCCGTCCCTCAGCGCGGCCTCGATCCGCGCGTTCGCGGTGGTCGCCGCACCGTCCAGGCACTTCGCGTAGACGCGGAACAGCACCGCCACGCTGTGGCCGGCGCGCTGGGCAACCGCCTGCGGCTCCACCCCGGAGCTGAGCCACATGGAGACGGCCGCGTGACGGAGGTCATACGGCCGCTTGGCCAGTGGAGAGGCGCGCTGGGCAGGTGTCAGTGCGCGGTTCCGGGCTTCTGCCCAGACCTCTCCGTATCCGGTGTCCTGGATGAGACCGCCGCGCAGCGTCCGGAAGAGACGGCCGTCGGGAGCGACGCCGTACGCGGTGATGTGCCAACGCAGGAGCGCCACCAGGTCGGGCGGGATCGGGACCACCCGGACCGCCTTTCGGGGCCGGTGCTTCAGCCCCCGCCTGTCGTGCGACTTGCCGGTGTCGGTCCACGCCGAGCCGGACCGTGGGCGCGTCTCCCGGAGCCGCAGGGTTCCCCAGCCTCGGCGGGGCAGGTCGCAGTCCTCTCGGCGGAGTCCGATCACCTCCGCCGGCCGCGCTGCCGCGAAGTACATACAGCCGAAGAACGCCACCAGCCGGCGGCCTCGCGGGCTCTGCGTCCGCACGGCGTCGAGCAGTGCCCCAGCCTGTCGAGGGCCTGGCACACATGCGGGGTCAACCTCCTCCGCCACTTGCTCAGGGGCTTTCCACTGCACTTGTGGCAGCGGATTGGCGGGCAGACGCTCAGCCTCGACCGCGTAGCCAAGCGCGTTGTGAAAGATGGCGCGCTTCCGGCGGATGGTGCTCGCTGCGGCCGTCGTACCGTCCAGCTTCTTGGTGAGCGCTCCGAGCGCCGCCCTTACGTGCATCCGGTCGGACAGTGCAGAGGTCGCAAGCGACTTCCGCTCGAACCAGTCGAGCACCTTGGCAACGTCGGCGGGTGGCTCCTCGTTGCGCCGCGAGATGTTGAACGCCCAGCCGTAGAGCGCAGTGCGGATCGTCTGGGGGTCGGCCATGCCCTTGGTGTCTTTCACCAGCGCCGGGGTGACCGTTGCCATCGCTTCGGCCAGCGTCCGCCGGGTGGAGCCGGGGGAGTGGGGCCACTTCATCGCGATGTAGTCGCGGGCGTGCTGGTACCAGCTCACGTCGTTGCGCTCACGAAGTTCCTTGACCGGGACACCGGATTCTTCGTCGAACGGTTCCCCGGCGTGCACCGCCCGCAGCAGCTCGGCGCGGCGGCCGTCGGCAAGGGTCTTGGTCTGGAAGGTCTGAGAGTGCGGCGTGGTGCCCGTCCTCCAGCGCAATTCTGCCGAAGCTTGCCTGCGGTCCTTGCGCTGCCGCACTGCCCAGATACGAACGTCGTACGTCGTGCCCATTCGGGGCCTTTCACTGAGCGGGGCCCGGCGTCCGCCGGGCCCCGTACGGATGGTTCGTCAGGCTGCTGCGTCCTCACAGCGGGCCCACCAGGCATCGAGGTCGCTGCGTCGAACGCGAAGGTGGCCGTTGGGGAGCTTGATGAGCGTCGGTGCCTGGCCGCGGGCCCGCATGCGGTAGAAGGCTGCGCGGCTCATCCCGATCTCTTCGAGGACTTCGCTGAGCTTGAGCTTCTGGGGGTGTGCCATGGGACAACTCCTCTGCGAGTTCCGGGCGTGCGAGAGTGCGTGTGTGTCCGAGGTGCGGATTTCTGCGTCACCGCGTCACCTGCGTCACCCCATGCCTGTTGACCTGCGGTTTCGGGGTGACGCAGAGGCTCTGCCGTGCGTCACCGGTGACGCAGGCCGCCGCTGGGCGGTGACGCAGGTGACGCAGGTGACGCAGGGGTGACGCAGAAACGGCCGTCTGCGTCACCGTCGTCTGCGCAGGTCATCGGGCCGTTTCGGCCCTTGGGTGACGCAGGTGACGCAGGATTCCCTCTCTTAGGAAAAAAGAGGCGGGGTTTCTGTTGTGGTGCGGTGCGGCTCAGGACGTGAAGAAGGAGCCGCTTCGCGGCGCGTCCTTTGGGCGGCGCGAGCGCCGAACAGCAAGAAGAGCAGCCGGGGCGTGGCGCCTGGTGCTCTTCTTGCTTGTCCGCGCGGTTGCCGGTCAGAACGCTTGCGGCTGCTCGTACAGGGCCCGCGCCGGCTGGCGGGTCAGTTCGAGGTAGCGGCCCTCTTTGGTGCGGCCGGTGTCGATGAGTACGCCCCGGGCCGCGAGGGTGGGCTGGAGACGCTTGAGGCGGTCGGAGAGGACCTTGCCCGTGGTGGGCCACCCTTTGGGCAGGGGGCGGCAGTCCTCACCGCTGTAGAGGCGGGTGAGGCAGTCCAGCCACCCGGTGGAGGTCATCCGCGTCTCTTCTCCCGGCTCCATGCCGGCCGCGTGCTGCAGCACGGTCTGCGCGAGCAGATCGCCCTCGATCACGTCGTCGTTCAGGTCGTCCAGACTCGCCCGGTAGGCGGCCAGCGATCCGAACCCGGTGGCCGCGTCGAGCTGGGCGCACAGGTGCGCGAAGTCGGCCATGCGCAGGTCCGTGGGAGTCTCCGCTTCCACGGCGCGGACCTTGACCGTCAGGTCCAGCAGCGACCCCAGCACCACGGGCAGCACCTGCGCGTACTCGGCCCACAGCTCTGCCTCGGTGCGGCGGATCGTGGGCCGTACCAGCCGCAGGGGCAGGAGCCGTTCGGCCAGGTCGGGCCGGATCACTCCGACGTCGATACCGGTCAGGAGCAGGGGGCGGCGGTAGCGGGCGCGGAAGACGTCCCCGTCGGTGAACAGGGAGCGCTTGACGTTCTCCGCTCCGGTGACGATGCAGCACATCGCATCCGAGAGGTCCGGGGTCAGGTGGGAGAGGTTGTCCAGCGCCGTGACCCACCCTGCGGCCACGGCCGTGATCAGGTTCTCCTCATCCTTGGGTGCCCGTCGCAGGTCGCTGCTCATGCCCTCGACAATGCGTACCAGCATCCGCCCCGCGGTGGACTTGCCCGCCCCCTGCGGCCCGGTCAGGAACGGCGCCGGCACCGGAACGGACGGTTCGAGGCTGCCGATGAGCCAGGCCAGGGCCAGGCATTCGGTCTCCGCGTTGGCGAAGTTGGTCAGCCTCAACAGCAGGTCGATGCCCTTGCCGTCCGTGTCCTTGACCGGCAGCGGCAGCTCTCCGGTGAGCTGGGTGCGGCGCCAGCACACCTCACGCGGGTCGGGGGTCGTGATGTCCCACCCGGTGGGGTGGATACGGACCGACTGCCCGTCGTCGCGGCCCAGGTCCAGCCACGTTGCGCCGTCGAATCCGGGGGCGACGCGGATGTGGGTGGGCTGCACGTCCTCGGTCAGCGCGAGTGCCTCGATCAGGTCCAACGCCTCCTTCAAAGCGGTCCCGTTGAACACACCGCACCCGTCCCGGTACAGGCCGACCATGAGTTCCTGCCGGTGGCTGCCGGTCGTGCCCTGCGAGCGGATAGGACGGGCCACGGGGTGGCCGTTCCTCTGCGCGTACACGGTCCCGTCGGCGGTGCGGAAGTATCGGAAATGGCTCTGCGCGTAGTCGGTGATGACCTCACGCGCCGGTGTCTTCTCCTCGTCGGACATGGTTCACATCCCCAGGGCGGTGCGGGCGTTGTTCCACGCCTCCGTGCAGTGCCGGGCGCTCTCGCCCTTGGTCTGCGCGGCGGCGAACAGCCGGTTGACGTGCGTGTCGGTGAGGCAGCCGCACCGGCCGTGCGTGGTCAGCACCGCGAGGAACGTGCGGTAGGTGGTCGCGTGGATGGCGCTGCGGGCTTCGGTGATGCGCTGCTCGGCCATGGCGATTCCCCGCTCCAGGAAGACGGGCGTGCGGTGCCGGCACTCCCCGCCCTGAGCGGGAACGGTGACGGCGAGCGGCCCCGGCCGCACCGGGGCGGGTTCCTTGACGGCCAGCGCGCGCACCACGTCCGGCAGCGCCGTCGTGGCACCGGTGCCGGGTCCGAGCCAGCGGGCGTAGGCCATGGTGGACTTGAGGTCCACGCCATCCCGGACGTTGTTCACCGACCGCATGGCACCCCGGTAGATCCAGTGCTCCCCGCGGGTGGTGGCCACGGTCCGTGTGGCCGGGAGCGTGGCGCGGGCCCAGTCGACGGCGTCGGCGTGGTCGAGGTCGACGACGGTGAGTCCGGCGCCGCCGGGGTGGTAGGCCACCGCCGCCGCCTCCCGCCACACCCGCGCCCACGCGGGCGAACCGATGATGTCCGGGTCGGTGGTGGCAGCCGCCCAGGCGTGGCACGGGCGCTCACAGGTGCAGGGGCCGGGGGTCTTCATGTTCGGCCGGCCGCCGCAGGCGTTCTGTGCGCAGGCCGGGCAGTTCCCGAAGGGCACCTTGCCCCTGCGCAGCGGCAGCACGGGCAGTCCCCGCCCGGCGGCGGCCAGGGCGGTCTTCAGCGGGTGGGTGCTCATGCGGCAGCGCTCCCTTCGAGGGTGAGGAACTGGCGGGCGATGTGCTGGCTGTAGGCGGGGGGTACGGCCTGGCGGGCTTCCTTGTTGGTCATCCAGGTGCAGCCCATGGCGTCTGCGTAGGCGCGCTCGCCCTTGTGGGCGAACGCGAGCAGGCCGGGCCGGTGCCAGCAGGGGGCCACCAGGTCCCCGCCGCCGCCCCAGGAGGTCTCAAAGGCCCGGTGCCGCTTGACGTTCAGACCGAACTGGGTCCCGCACAGCAGGTAGTCCGGGCGCATCGGTGCTTCGGGCACGTTCTCCATCACCCACGGAATTCCGGAGGCTGCCAGCCGTGCGCGGCCGTGGGCCAGCAGGTCGGGGTGGTCGCTGCGGCTGCCGCGCCAGGCGGTGACGCGGGCGTAGTGCTGGCAGGGCCAGGAGGCGTGGACCAGGTCGAAGCCGCCCAGCGGGAAGGTGAGGGCGTCGGCCTGGTGGAAGGCGAAGGGATAGTTGGGCTGCGGGGCGCTGTCGACGCCGACGACGTCGAACCCGGCCAGGTAGTAGCCCATCGAGAGCCCGCCCGCACCGCAGCACAGATCCAGCACCCGCAGCCCGTTGGGCCGCCGCAGCGGCAGCACACGCGCACTCACGCCGCCACCCCCATGCGGTCCGCCAGGGCTGCGCGGCCGATGTGCTGGGTGTAGGCCGGGGGGATGCACTCGCGGATGCCGTCGCGGTTCATCCACGGCACCCCCAGCACGGTCCGGGCCTGGGGTACGCCGGAGAAGTTGCCGACGTACTGGCCGTAGTGGCCGGGCGGGACGGGGCGGCCCATCTTGGCCTGCGGGGCGGTGTGGGCAGGGTGCGGGGGCTGGGTGAGGGTGAAGCCGCCGCCGGTCTCGAAGTACCGGTGCCGGTAGGTGGCCAGCCCGAACATGGCCCCGCACAGCAGCACCGGCTCCCGCAGCTTCGGGAGGGCACCGCGCACGTTCTCGATGACCCACGGGCGGCCGGTGGCCTCCAGGCCGGCGCGGGCCGGTGCGATCAGATCCGGGTGAGTCCTGCCCTGGATGCGCTGGCAGTCCGAATCAAGCTGGCACGGCGGGGAAGCGTGGATGAAGTCGAACCCGGCACCGTGCTCGCGCACAAAGTCCAGCGCGTCAGCCTGGATGAACGTGTACGGGTACCGCGGCTGCGGGTCCTTGTCCACGCCGACGACGTCGAACCCGGCGTCGGTGTAGCCCCGGGCGGCGCCGCCCTGGCAGCAGAACAGATCCAGCAGGCGCGGCCGGATGCGCGCTCGCCGGATGTCGGTGGGTTGGGTCATGCTGGGTGTCCTCCAGTTCATTGGGTTGTGCTGGATTGGCGGCGGCCCCGGGTTCTTGGCGGAATGGGGGCCGCCGCCGTCGTTGTGCGGTGGGTCGGTGGGGTTCAGGCGCCCTGGTAGTGGGCGACGTAGCCGGGGCACTCGCTGTCGGGGCAGTTGCAGCCCCCGCAGTCCGCGCAGATGTCGCCGCTGCACGCGTCGCACATCTCGTGTCCGGTGCAGTACTCGCTGGCGCACTCGTCGCAGTAGGTGTCGGCTTCCATGGGGCTTCCCTTTCGGTTGGTCAGGCGGTGGGGGTGAGGCGGGCTGCGAGCTGGGCGGCGGCAGCGAGGATGACGCGGATATCCGCCTGGGCTTCGTCGGGCAGGGCGGCCGGTGCGGGTGTCGGCGTCGGGGGTGTCGGAAGGGCCGCGGTCGGGCGGCGGCGGAGAGCCGTCGCCAGGACCACCAGGGCGACCGCCACGGACAGCAGGTAGGCGACCACGATCACGCGGCGGCCACCTCCAGCTCAGTCTGGCCGGGAACGTTGCTCGGCTCGTGGGCCTCCTTGCGGCGGGCGGTCACCCAGCCGATGGACCAGCCGGTCAGCTCGACCAGTTCACGGACCGAAGCGCCGTTCATGACGCCGCGTGCGACGGCGGCGCGGGCGTCAGCCTCGGGCATCTTGTCGTCGGTCTGCGGAGTGTTCACGGGCTTGGTTTTGGAGGTGTTCACGGTGCCGGGCTTGGGGTGCTCAGGCTTCTGCCGCTCGCGGTGTTCACTGGCCTGCCGCTCCTGCTGTTCACGGCGTTCGCGCTCGTCCCGCTCGTGCTGTTCACGGCGCTGGCGTTCGGCATCCTCGCGGGCCTGCTGTTCCCGACGCAGACGCTCGGCGTGCTCGCGCTCTTCCTGGCGCTCACGGGCCTCACGGTCGGCCTTCTCCCGCTCCAGGGCGGCAGCGTGTTCACGCTCCTCGCGCCGCTCGCGTGCCGCCCGCTCGGTACGTTCACGCTCCAGCCGTTCGGCGTGTTCACGCTCCTCGCGCTCCGCACGTTCACGGACGGCCCGCTCTTGTTCACGCTCGTCGCGCTCGCGCTGTTCACGGGCCTCCCGCTCAGCGCGTTCACGCTCCACTTCCTCGCGGTGTTCACGCTCGATCCGTTCCACCGCCGTGGTGATCGCGCGTCGCCACTTCAAGCCCGCCTCGGCCGTGACGATGAGCAGGATCGGCGCGACCGCGTGAACGCCGACCCCGACCATGTCGCCGCTCAGGGCGGAGTCGCCCACGTTGAGCGCGAGCGTCATGATCCCGGTGAGCCACCGCAGGAGTGCCGGCCAGAACCCGGCATCCCCATCGAGTCGGGCGACGATCGCGTCTACCCGGACCACGATGACAACGGCCGCGTCCACGACGATCGGCAGGATCGGGGCGGTCAGCCCCCAGCCATCCGGGGTGACCCGCTGCACGAGCGGAGTCACCGTCAGGACCGAGTACAAGACAGCACCGAAGACGATGACCCACGACAGCCGCAGGACGCGTTCCGCCGCGTTGACCTGTTCTTGAGTGTCGAGCTTCACTGGGTCACCTCCGTGCGGGTGCGGGAGAGCATCCCGCGCGTCTGTGTCGTGACCTGGGTGTTCTTCACGACCGTGCCGGTGTGGATGTGGGGCGTGCTGCTGCGCTTGGCCCGGTTGAGGGCGGCGCCGGCGGCGAGCACGACCAGGGCGACGCCGAGGAACGGCGCCAGCGCGGCGAGCACGCCGGCCAGGGTGATGGCGGCAAGGCCCTGTGCGGCCAGCCAGACCGCGCAGCCCAGGCCGACCGCTCCGGCACCCACCCCGATTGAGGCGACGGCCGTGCCCACCGCCCAGGTTGGGACGGTGCGGGTCTCGGGCTGCGCCACCGGCTGGGCCCCGGTCGGCTCGGCGGGGGAGGTGTCGCGGTAGGACGTGCACGCGGGAGCGTCGAACGCTTCGGTGATGATCCTGCGGGCTTCGCTCTCCGCCTGCCGGGGCGTCATGGGCTCTCGCATCACGCTGCCGCCTCCCGGTCGGTGAGGGCCCCGTCGTCGCCCTTGACCAGGGCACCGGCCGTGACCAGGGCCTTGACCTCCCGGCTGACCGTGCCCTTGTTGAGTCCGGTCTCGGTGACCACGGCAGCCGCGGACCGGGCACCGCAGCGCACCGCCTCAAGCACCCGGTCACGGTTGGTCGCCTCAGCGGCGGGCCGGGGGTCCTCGGCGCGGGGCGCCGGCACCTCCTCGTCCTTGACCAAGCTGAGCGAGGGGCGGGGCGCCGGGGTGTCGGGGCGCTGCCAGATCGCGGTGTCGGGGAGGTTCACGACTTCCTGGTCGGTCATGAAGCGCACCTTGACCGGGTCGGGCGAGCGCTGCCCGTCACGCAGCATCGCGACGCCGGGCATGGGCAGTTCATCGGCCCGCCAGCCCTTGTCCTGCGCCGACTCCCCGAACACGACGCGGGCCTCGGTCGGGGACTCGACCGCCAGGCCCAGGCGGGTGCCGAGCTGTTTGGCGATCTGCCGCGGGACGCCGTCGCCGTAGGTCGGGGACTGCGTCATCCACCACAGGTCGATGCACGCCGCACGCCCCATGCGCGCGATGCTGTCCAGCCCTTCCAGGGCATCGCGCTTCTCAACGACTGCCTTGCCCTTGTCGGTGTAGCCGGTGACGGTCTCCACCGCCGTGCACGAGCTCATGACCTCGGCACCCTCGTCCACGACGAGTGTGATCCGGGGCCGCTCGGCGGTGGGGATGAGGGTGGCCTGTCCCTTGGGCAGCACGTCCAGGCGCTCTTCGAGCTCCGCCACCAGCTCGTCAACCAGCTCGACCACGGCGGCCGGGTTATGGGCGACGCGGGCCCGGTGGTCCCACAGCCGCCCCTCGACCTTCTTCAGGTCGATGATGACCAGCACGTTCTCCGGCCCCTCGGACGCCTTGAACAGCAGCGGACGCGAGGCGGTGGACTTGCCCGCCCCGGACATGCCCGCGATGAGCATCCGCAGCCCCAGCGGGACATCGACCTCTTCACCGGTGACCATGTCCACCCCGAGCGCGTCCCCGGGGCAGAAGGGGATCGCACCATCGGGCGCGGCCGACCGGGTCCGCAGCCGGATCACGGCCCAGCCGCCCCGCGAAGCGGCGGCCACCAGCATCGGCAGCTCGGTGCGGGCGCCCAGCAGCGCGCGGACCGAGTCGGCAGCCGCCCGCAGCTTCTTGACCGTCCACTGCCCGTCCAGCCGGATCTCGCACTCGATCCCCGCCGTGGTGACGGCCGGCGGGGTGGTGACCGTCCCGCCCAGGCCGCGCGCATCGGCGTGCTCGACCCAGTACGAGGGGTCAAGCCGCTCCATCAACTGCCGCTCTTCCTCGCTCACCTCCTCGGTCACCGAGGCGGTGACCTTCCGCCGCCCGAGCAGCAGACCACCGACGTTCGCCGCGATGAGCACCGCCGAGACCGATGCCGGCCACACCGTCCAGTCCTGCCCGGTGGAGAGCACGTAGGAGGACAGCCCCGCCGCTGAGGCGTGCGCGGCGTGTGCCTTGGCCGCCACGGATGTGAGCGTGGCGGGGTAGTTCTTCCGGGCCGCCGCAAGACCCTGCTTGGCGTGGCGGGCGTGCTTGGACGCCGCCTTGTCCGCCCGCTTCGCCGACCGGCGCGCCGACGAGAGCGGGTTCTTCTCGTTCCTGCGCGCCAACGCGCGCTGCGACCGCGCCGACGACGCCTGCACCTTCGCGGAGTTGTGCTCCTTCTGCGCCTTGAGAAGCGCTTTCAGGTTCTCTTCGGTGCGCAGTTGGCGGCGCCGGTCGGCCTCGGTGTCCCAGCGGGCCGCGAACGGGGCGCACAGCGGGGCCGCCGCATCCGCGAGCGCCGAGACCTGGTTGATCCGCTCCGCCGAGAACCGACGGGCCGCCTTGGTGGCGGCACCGACCTTGTCCCATGCTGTTGTGTGGTCCACGAGGCTCCTCCAAGTTCGTGGATCAGGGCCGGAGACTTCGTTGGCGCGGGGCTCCGGCCCGTCCCTGCATGACTGGTTGCGCCCACCGGTTGCAGCTCGGCGGGCGGTTGACCCCCTGCAACCGGCTCTGACCTGCGAAGTTGCAGGTTGAGCCGGATTCGGGGGAGGGGGCTCTACGCGTGCGCGTGTGCGCGCGAGGCGGTAAACAGCCCTCACGCGGGGCTGCTACAGGGCCTCTCGCGGCCTGACAGCCCTTCGGAGGCTTCGCCCCACACGGAAGGAGTGTCAGACGCTCAGGAAGCCGTCTGCGGCGTCCGGCTGGTCGGGGCAGGTCGGTTCACAGCGCGCCGCGCGCCGTCATCAGGGTGGCCACGGCCAGCGGGGCGCCGGTCGCCAGGGTGAGGTTCACCGCGCGCTGCAAAGCGCGCATCTTGACCACCACGATCCGCGAGAGCGCCACCACGTGGTCGGCAGTGCGGTCCGCAGCCAGCTCAGCAGTCAGCTCGCCGGCCGTGAGCTTGGCCCAGTGCGGGAAACCCACCCGGGCCGCGGTCGGGCTGATACGGGGACGGACCACGAGCAGCAGCAGGGTCACCGAAGCGAGCAGCAGGCCCAGCGCGCCGGCACCGACGATCCGGGCCGCCACAGGCACCCACGGCTGCGCACCCACCGACCACACGCCGGCCAGCGCCACACCGTTGAACGCCAGCAGCAGACTCGCCTTGCTGTCGGTGCGGGCGATCTCCGCCTTCACCTCGCTCTTCGCATCCTTCACGGCGTTCATGCCGCACCTCCCGCGAAGCTCTCGGCGGTCCGGTTGGCCAGGTCCCGGCGCGCGTCCAGCGCCCGGCGCCGGGCGCGGCGGATGCGGCGGGTGTCCAGCTCGGTCGGAGTGCGGTCCAACGTGACGATGACCGCCTCCAGCCAGTCGACGTCGGCGGCGATGGCGGGCATCTCCGCCTCGATGGCATCCAGCTCCGCGTCCGTGGGCTCCATCCACGGCTCGAACCCGGTAACAGCGTCCTGAACAGTCACGATGTGGTCCATTGGGTCGTGCTCCCTTCGCAGTGGAACGGCCCGAAAGCGGCCCCGGTGTTCCAGCACCGGGGCCGCGCCGTTGAAGTCGGGGAATCCGGCTCCCCTCGGCCCCGCCCGTACGAGACGGGCAGGGGAGGCAACCGGCCGAAGCGCATGAAGCGCTGCGGAAGGTGTGTGACGTGCTTGTTCGTCTCCTTCGGGGGCGACGGCTCCCGTATCAGGTAGAGCCGCCCTGTCCCGTGTAGGCGTATGGAGACATGGCCTTTCGGCCTAGCCCTCCGGATGACAAGGCCCCGGGCTGCCTCGGCCCGCTCTGTCCCGGGCCCCTTCGACCCGCTTGGGCCGCGTTCCATGCACAAGCGAGCACACTTGCTGGGAATGCTCCGCTTGCTCAGCTTGTTGGTACAAGCTGGATAAGAAGAGACTGCACTGCCGCAGTGGCAGCCGTCAAGCGATGGGAGCCCGCATGTACCAACAAGTTGCGCGAGTGCTGCATGATGGGGGTATGAGTAAGCAGCCCAAGTACCGACAGGTTGCCGATGCGCTTCGCCGCGAGATCGACAACGGCACCTTCGCGCCTGGTGCGCGGCTTCCGTCGGAGAGCGAGCTTTCAGCGCGCTTCGATGCCTCGCGGAACACCGTCAGGTCGGGGCTGGGGCTGCTGGTCACGCAAGGATTGGTGACCTCCAGCCAGGGGCTTGGCTACGAGGTGGCCAAGCACGAAGTCTTCGAGCTGAACGCTTCCCGGTTCGAAAATCTGGATCTTCCCCAGGCTGGTGACGCATACAGCACCGACGTGAAGAACGCAGGGCGTCGGCCGCACCAGACGTTCCGGGTAGAGCTGAAGCCGGCCCCGGACTTCGTGGCTGAGCGGCTGCACGTCGCTGCTGGCTCCACTGCGGTGCTGCGCTTCTGTCACCGCTTCGTGGACGACGTGCCGTGGTCGACTCAGGCGACCCACTATCCGGACTGGCTGATCAGCAAAGCCCCTCGGCTCACAGAACCGGGGGACATCGACGAGGGAACGACGCGCTACCTCGCTGGGGTCGGCATCGAGCAGGTGGGGTACTTCGACGAAATCGCCACGCGGATGCCCACACCCGAAGAAGCGCGGCTTCTGGAGGTCGGTGCCGGGGTCCCGGTGCTGCTCTGGACGCGAACGGGCTACTCCGAAGACCGGCCGATTCGGTGTACCACAACCACGTTCCGAGGGGACTTGAACCGCATGAACTATGAGATCGGTGACCTTTCTGCGCGAAGCGAGAACGAGCCCCAGTGATCATTGCGCCTGCAGAACCCTGTGACGTGGCCAAGCTGCTCGCCTTCCGTGAGGAGGCAGCGGCTTGGCTCACCGAGCTGGGTACGGATCAGTGGCGGCGCCCCTACCCGGCGGACCGCCTTCTTGCCACCATCGAGGCGGGGACGGTCTTCATGGTCCGAGATGGCGACGCCACTGTTGGGACCGTCACGCTTACGTTCGAGGCTGAGGCTGGTCTATGGACTGCGGCCGAGTTGGCTGAGCCGTCGGTGTTCATAAACAAGCTCACCGTGGCGCGCTCCCACGCAGGTCAGAATCTCGGTGGTCAGTTGCTCAACTGGGCTGGAGACCGTGCCTACAAGTGCGGCGCGAAGTGGCTGCGGCTTGATGCGTGGACCACAAACGAAGCGCTTCAGCGGTATTACCTCAACCAGGGATTCGAGCACGTACGAACTATGCGTGAAGGGTCGGCTGTCAATGGTGGCCCCCGTGTGTCCGGCTGGCTTGCCCAGCGGCCGACTCGTCCCGCGGCGCATCCCTTCGTGGATTTGAGCCCGGAGCCTGTGCGGGTCACGTCCGCGGATTCCTAGGCGCCCGTGCCTGCCGGTGCCACAGGGCGACAGAGCTTGTGCGACCGTAGGCGCTTCAGGCGGCCTTTGTGGGGCCAGCGTGGGGCACGCGCGGTTCCGATCGAAGGAACCGCAGGTAGGGGCTTATCCATCGAGCAGACTGTAAATCTGCCGGCTCAGCCTTCCCAGGTTCGAATCCTGGCGCCGCCACTTTGAAGGAAGCCCCTCCGACCTGCGAGAGAGCAGAGTCGGAGGGGTTTTTCGTGCTCGAACACCCCGACGCGAAGGAGGGGCGAAGAGGGCGATTCGAGGCCCCCTGTTCCGTCGGCCCACCGGGGTTGATCAGCGAACTTTCCCCCAGGCGTCCCCCCCCCCTGCAGGCCGCACTCCGGCACGGTCAGGGAGAGGGCTCGTCGGCGACGAGGGAGGCGTGGGCCGCAATGATCTTCCAGCTCGTCCGGTCACGGGTCCAGGTCCGGGTATAGCGCAGCCGGGCGCGTACGGATTGCCCCTCGAAGGAGCCCTCCAGTGTGCCGAGGAACCAGATGATACCGGTGTGCGCGGTGGCCAGTACCTGGAGTTCCTCCTCTTCGAGATGAGTCAGCACCTGGCGGCCGGATGCGTGTGCGCGCAGGTCGTCCTGCTTGGTGTGGAGGTTTCCGTCCGGTCCGGTGAACCGTCCCCTGTCGTCGATCAGCTCGGCCAGTGCATCGGTATCGGAGGCGAGTTGGGCAGCTTGGAGGCGGCGTTCGGCTGCCCGGAGGCTTTCGGTGTGCTCGTCGTTCGGCATCCGATCACTATGGCGGCCGGATCGCCCAGGTCTCCTTCGTTGCGCTGTTGGCGTATCCGACGCAGGTGAGAGGGGGCGTCATGGCCACCTGCCATCCGGTCGGAGACGAGCCCGGCGCAGCCGGAGGCGGGGGAGACGCACGTCACATTCCTGCCATGTCACATCGTGCGGGGGCACAGCCGTCGGAACGGGTGCAGTCATCGACAACGGCAAGCAGGGAGTGCACCGTGGAAGCTCGTCTGAACCTTTTCGAGAGCCCGCTGCTGAGCAGGTTCATGAAGCACATCGTCGCGGCCGGCAAGGTGGTGGAGGACTCGGCGCTGCCGTCCGCGACGCAGGAACTGGTGAAGATCCGCGCCAGCCAGATCAACGGCTGCGGGTTCTGCACCGACATGCACACCAAGGAAGCCGCGTACGCGGGCGAGACCTCGACCCGGCTCCATCTGGTCGCGGTCTGGCGGGAGGCCACCGTGTTCACCGCGGCCGAGCGGGCTGCGCTGGAGCTGGCGGAGCAGGGCACCCGCATCGCGGACGCGGCGGGCGGGGTCACCGACGAGGCGTGGTCGGCCGCCGCCGAGCACTACGACGAGGAGCAGCTCGCGGCCCTCGTGTCGCTGATCGCCCTGATCAATGCCTTCAACCGCGGGAACGTCCTCGTCCAGCAGCCCGCCGGGACCTACCAGCCCGGCCAGTTCGGGTGACGAAGAGTCAGGGGTGAGCAGGGGCGGCGGGAGGCGGCGCTGGTCCCGTCTCGGGACGAGCGCCGCCCGGGCAGCGCCGTTCCACGGCGGGCGAATTGCCGGTGCCCGTGCGGGCGCCGGCCCGCGTCGGCACCGAACCCGCGCCCACGCCCGACCGGGGAGCGGCGGATTCCCGCCGTCAGCTTCCTTCCACCCCGGCGACCTCGTCGATGGCCTCGGGGATCGGCATCCGGCCGCCGATGAGTTCCAGGGTCAGTCCGGCGGTGCGGGGCTCGTCGAGCAGGGCCATGAGGACGGCGGCCACGTCGTCCCGTGTCACCTCGCCGCGGCCGGTCTCGGGGGCCAGGTGGACGCGGCCGGTGCCGGTCGCGTCGGTGAGCCGGCCGGGGCGCAGCACCGTCCAGTCGAGGTCCGTGCGGGCCCGGAGGTCGTCGTCGGCGGCGCCCTTGGCGCGCAGGTAGTCCGCGAAGACGGGGTCCATGCCGTCGGGGGTGCCGTCGAGGAGTGCATCGGCTCGCATTGCGGAGACCATCACGTAGCGTCGCACGCCCGCTGCCTGTGCCGCGTCGGCGAACAGGACGGCCGCGCGATGGTCCACCGACTGCTTGCGGTCGCTGCCGCTGCCCGGCCCGGCTCCGGCGGCGAAGACGGCCGCGTCGGCGCCCTCCAGATGCCGTGTCACCTCTTCCACACCGGCCGTCTCCAGGTCGCACACGACGGGTTCGGCACCCGCGGCCAGGAGGTCGCTCGCCTGTCCGGGGCGGCGGACGATTCCCGCCACCGTGTCCCCGCGCCCGGCGAGCAGCCGCTCCAGCCGCAACGCGATCTGACCGTGTCCACCTGCGATAACTGTGCGCATCCCCCGACCGTACGCTTCCCGCGGCGGCCGACGGCGCACCCCCGGTCCGCCGGAGCGGGCGCGCACCCGTCCGCCCGCTCCGTCACCCCTGGGACTGGCGCGGCAGGCCCAACTCGCGTGCTCCGACCAGGTCGCAGTACTCCCGTACGGCGCTGGTGCGTGCCACCACACGCCCCCGGTGGACGACGATCCGGCTGTAGGCGAGGGAGAGCGCCGCGGCCAGTTCCGTACCGCGGACCGCGAGCAGTTCCGCGGGGAAGCCGGCCTCGACACGCACCTCGGGCAGTCCCATCGCGGCGCGGGCACGGGTGCTGATCGCCTCGTAGGCGCTGTAGGGGCGGGCCTCTCCGTGCGAGGCGAGGAGGTAGGCGGCTTCCAGCGGGTCGCCGCGGCCCACCTGGTTGGCGGCGTCCCGCAGCGCCCCGCTGCCCGCGGCGACCGCGACCCCGGCTGCCATCAGCATCCGGACGGGCGCCGTCCGGGACGGCGCGGTGGGGGTGGAGCGTTCGAGTACGCCGCAGTTGCCCTGCGGCAGGCACACCACCGTCGCCCCGGCGGCGGCCAGTTGGCCGGCGGCCCGCTGCGCGATCTGGAGCGGCTGCCGGGCGAGGCCGCCGCAGGGACCGATGGCGACGCCGGGCCGCAGCCCGCCGACCGCGGCCGCGAGGCGCGCGAGGCGCGCCGGGTCGCCGCCGTCGGTGTGCAGGTCGACCTGGCAGCCGTGCTCGGCCGCGACGTCCAGGACTGCCTCCACGTAGCCGCCCGGGTCGGGGTCCAGGTCGGGGCAGCCGCCGACGGCGGCGGCACCCATCTTCACGGCGTCCCGCAGCATCGACAGCCCCTCGGCTCCCGCGGCCCCGGTCAGCAGCCGGGGCACGGCGACGGCGCTCAGGTCCACGAGACCGCGCAGCGACCTGCGGGCCTGGAGCACCGCCGCCAGGGAGCGCAGTCCCGCGACGTCGCCGATGTGCACATGGGTGCGCAGCGCGGTCGCGCCCTGGCTGAGCTGGAGGAGCGCCGCCTCGGTGGTGCGCCGCTGCACGTCGTCCGTGGCGGGATCGGCGCTGTCGCCGGACCGGCCGAGGTCGGGGCGGCCGGGCGGGTCGGCGGTCAGCGCGGTGTCGTAGTGCGCGTGGGGTTCGGCGGGGGCGGGGAGCAGCAGATACCCGGACAGGTCGATCCGGGTGGCGCTGTCCTGTTCCGTGCCGAGGCTGCCGGCGGTGCCGACTGCTTCGATGCGCTCGCCGACGAGGCGTACGTCGACCGTGCGGCCGTCGGCCAGTCGCGCGCCGCACAGCACGAGGGAGCGTGCCGGGCGGGCGGACCGCCGGGCGGCGTCGCGGGAATCCCGCCCCGCCTTTCCCGGTTCCTGTGGCTCGCTGTCGGTCATCGGACTCCCACGTCGTATGTGGGACGAGAGTAGGACGCGCAGTGAGCGCCGACGGGGAGGAGACGAATAGTCGTACCGGTGTGGTGTGCCAGGTCCGTTCCGGGTGGTGCGCCGGAGCCGGTGGGTGCTGCTGAGGTCCGCCCCCGGCCCGACGGCCGCGCGGGCGGCGAGCCGGGGGCGGATCAGCGGCGATCCGGAGGCCGGTCCGGGGGGCGTCGGCGGGGCGAATACCGATTTCACGTTTGGCGGCGGGGCGTGTAATGTCTTCATCGCTCGCCCCAATAGCTCAGTCGGCAGAGCGTCTCCATGGTAAGGAGAAGGTCAACGGTTCGATTCCGTTTTGGGGCTCTGATGTGAGAGATCTTCCGTCGGGAGGTCGCCGCATCGTGGCGGTGTAGCTCAGTCGGTAGAGCAAGCGGCTCATAATCGCTGTGTCACCGGTTCAAGTCCGGTCACCGCTACTTCACCGACAGTAGCCGGTTGTGGGGTCGGTCCTCCGATCGGCTACTCTTTCTGCGTTAAAACCCGTCCGTTCGTCAAGGAGCACTCACGTGGCTGCCACAGACGTCCGCCCGAAGATCACGCTGGCCTGCGTGGAGTGCAAGGAGCGGAACTACATCACGAAGAAGAACCGGCGCAACAACCCGGACAGGCTTGAGATGAAGAAGTTCTGCCCGCGCGACAACCGGCACACCGTGCACCGCGAGACGCGCTGAATCGTCTCGTGCTCCGAGGCCGTCCCCGTCGATCGGGGTCGGCCTCGTGCTGTGTCCGGTGTCCGGCGCCCCGGAACCGGACGTCCCGCGCAGCCGTACTCGTCGTACTCGTCGTGAATTCGCCGCACCGCCGCAGGAGGCGCCGCAGATGGCACTCGACCAGTCCTTCGTCGGACGGACGTACCCGCCCGGCAGGCCCTACGAGGTCGGCAGGGAGAAGATCCGCGAGTTCGCGGAGGCCATCGGGGACGACAACCCCGTCTACACGGATGCCGAGGCGGCCCGGGCGCTCGGTCACCCCGAGGTGATCGCGCCGCCCACTTTCGTCTTCTCCGTCACGTTCCGGGAAGCCTTCACCGTGGTGCAGGACCCGGAACTGGGGCTGGACTACGCGCGAGTGGTCCACGGCGGCCAGCGCTTCGTCCACCACCGCCCGGTCCGCGCCGGGGACCTGCTCTCGACCACCTCGACGATCGAGTCCATCAAGTCCCTGGCGGGCAACGAGGTCCTCGACGTGCGCGGCGACGTCCGGGACGCGGCGGGAGAGCCGGTGGTGACCGTGTACACCAAGCTGGTCGCGCGTGCGGTGGAAGCGGCCGAAGGGGAGTGACGGACATGACAGCGCAGATCGCCTACGCCGACGTGGAGGTGGGCACGGAGCTGCCCGCCCGCACCTTCCCCGTGGACCGCGAGCGGCTGATCCGGTACGCGGGCGCCTCCGGGGACTTCAACCCCATTCACTGGAACGAGCGGTTCGCCAAGGACGTCGGGCTGCCGGACGTGATCGCACACGGCATGTTCACCATGGCCGAGGCCGCTCGGGTGATCACCGACTGGGCGGGCGACCCCGGCGCGCTGGTCGAGTACGGAGTGCGCTTCACCAAGCCGGTCGTCGTCCCGGACGACGACCAGGGCGCTGCCATCGAGGTGGCGGCGAAGGTCGCCAAGAAGCTGGACGACGAGGCCCGTACGGTCCAGGTGGACCTGACCGTCAGCAGCGCCGGCGCCAAGGTGCTGGGGATGTCCCGCGCCGTGGTCCGGCTCGCCTGACGGACCGGCGGCCCCGGTCCCGTACCGGGGGCCCCGAAGCGTGGGCCCTGAGCCTCCGGCTCCCCGGCTGCCGGCCCGCTGCGGACCGGAGCCGAGCGGGCGGGTCGACGCGGTCCAGCGCGGCCTCCGGTCGAGCAGCGCCCGCGCCCCCGTACTCTGGAGCGCGTGCAGGAACTCTACGTTGACCCCGGTGTCCCCCTGGTCTCGCTCGCCCCGCTGACGACGCTGCGCCTCGGCGGCCCGGCCCGGCGGCTGGTCACGGCGACCACCGACGACGAGGTGATCGCGGCGGTCCGCGAGGCCGACGACAGCGGTACGCCGCTGCTGATCATCGCGGGCGGCAGCAACCTCGTGATCTCCGACGACGGCTTCGCGGGGACCGTCCTGCACATCGCGACCAGCGGTTCCTCGCTCGCCGGCACCCGGCTGGAGCTGGCGGCGGGCGAGAACTGGTCGGACGCCGTCGCACGCACCGTCGAGGCCGGGCTGGCGGGCATCGAGTGCCTGGCCGGCATCCCCGGCTCCGCGGGCGCCACGCCGATCCAGAACGTCGGCGCGTACGGCCAGGAGGTCTCCAGCACACTCACCGAGGTCGTCGCCTACGACCGGCGGACCCGCGAGACGGTCACCCTCTCGAACGCCGAGTGTGACTTCTCCTACCGGCACAGCCGCTTCAAGGCCGACCCCGCGCGCCACGTCGTGCTGCGGGTCCGCTTCGAACTGGAGGACGCGCAAGGCAGGTCCGCGCCGATCAAGTACGGCGAGACCGCGCGCCTGCTCGGGGTCGGGACGGGGGACCGGGTGCCGGTCGCCGAGGCCCGCGAGACCGTGCTGCGACTGCGCGCCGGCAAGGGCATGGTGCTCGATCCCGAGGACCACGACACCTGGTCGGCCGGGTCCTTCTTCACCAACCCGATCCTGGACGAGGCGGAGTACGCGGCCTTCCTCGACCGGGTGGCCGAGCGGCTCGGTCCGGACGTGGCACCCCCGGCCTTCCCGGCGGGGGACGGACGGACGAAGACGTCCGCGGCCTGGCTCATCGACAGGGCGGGCTTCACCAAGGGTTACGGCCAGGGCCCGGCCCGGATCTCCACCAAGCACACGCTGGCGCTCACCAACCGCGGCTCGGCCAGCACGGCGGACCTGCTCGGACTGGCCCGCGAGGTGCGCGGGGGGGTACGGGACGCCTTCGGCGTCGACCTCACCAACGAGCCCGTGATGGTCGGCTGCGCGCTGTAGCCGCAGCGCACGGACGGGCGCCCGGCGCCCGCGCCCGGCCCCCGCACCGGGCGCAGCGGCCCGGCCTCCCGCGGGCCGGCCGCCCCGGCGTCCCCCCCGGGTCAGCCCGGTTCGGCCGCCAGCCAGGCGTCGATGTCGGCCAGGGTCTCCTCCCGGATGCCCTGCGGCATCGAGGCGCCCCGCACGGACTGCCGGGCCAGCTCCGCCAGCTCCGCGTCCGAGAAGCCGTGCTCCCGGCGCACCAGCTCGTACTGCGCGGCCAGCCGGGAGCCGAACAGCAGCGGGTCGTCGGCGCCGAGCGCCACCGGCACCCCGGCGTCCCACAGCGCCCGCAGCGGGACGTCGGCCGCCTTGTCGTAGACACCGAGCGCGACGTTGGAGGCGGGGCAGACCTCGCAGGTCACCTGCCGTTCGGCCAGCCGGGCCAGCAACCAGGGGTCCTCCGCGGCGCGCACCCCGTGGCCGATCCGGCCGGCGCGCAGATCGTCCAGGCAGTCCCGTACGCTGCTCGGTCCGGACAGCTCGCCCCCGTGCGGCGCCGCGAGCAGCCCGCCCTCCCGCGCGATGGTGAAGGCGCGGTCGAAATCCCGTGCGAAGCCGCGGCGTTCGTCGTTGGAGAGGCCGAACCCGACGATGCCGCGGTCCCGGTAGCGCACCGCGAGCCGCGCGAGGGTGCGGGCGTCCAGCGGGTGCTTCATCCGGTTGGCCGCCACCAGCAGCCGGATGCCGAGTCCGGTTTCCCGGGACGTGGACTCCACCGCGTCCAGGATGATCTCCAGCGCGGGCGTGAGTCCGCCCAGCCGCGGCGCGTAGGAGGTGGGGTCGACCTGGATCTCCAGCCAGCGCGAGCCGTCCCGCAGGTCCTCCTGGGCCGCCTCGCGCACCAGCCGCTGGATGTCCTCCGGCTCCCGCAGGCAGGACCGCGCGATGTCGTACAGCCGCTGGAAGCGGAACCAGCCGCGCTCGTCGGTCGCCCGCAGCTTCGGCGGCTCGGCGCCGCTCAGCGCGTCCGGCAGGTGCACGCCGTACTTGTCCGCCAGTTCGAGCAGTGTGGAGGGGCGCATCGACCCGGTGAAGTGCAGATGCAGATGGGCCTTCGGCAGCGTACGCGGGTCCCGCTCCCCGGAAGAGTGCAACATTCCCAGATCCTGCCGCATCAGGGCCCCGGAGAGACAGCCGGTTCCCGGAAGGGGATGTTCCGAAAACGCGAGCGGGCCCGGAGGCAGCGCCTCCGGGCCCGCTTCGCTCCCCTTCGGGGCCGACCGCTCAGTCGCGGGCCTCCGCGAGCAGCTTCTGGATCCGCGAGACGCCCTCGGCCAGGTCCTCGTCGCCCAGCGCGTAGGACAGCCGCAGGTAGCCGGGGGTGCCGAACGCCTCACCCGGGACGACCGCGACCTCGACCTCCTCCAGGATCAGTGCGGCCAGCTCGACGGAGGTGGCGGGCCGCTTGCCGCGGATCTCCTTGCCCAGCAGCGCCTTCACCGACGGGTACGCGTAGAACGCGCCCTCCGGCTCGGGGCAGAGCACGCCGTCGATCTCGTTGAGCATCCGCACGATGGTGCGGCGGCGCCTGTCGAACGCCGCGCGCATCTCCGCCACGGCGTCCAGGTCGCCGGAGACGGCGGCCAGCGCGGCGGCCTGCGAGACGTTGCTGACGTTCGAGGTGGCGTGCGACTGCAGGTTCGTCGCGCCCTTGATCACGTCCTGCGGGCCGATCAGCCACCCCACGCGCCAGCCCGTCATGGCGTACGTCTTGGCCACGCCGTTGACGACCACGCACTTTTCGCGCAGCTCCGGGACGACCGCCGGGAGCGAGGTGAACTCCGCGTCGCCGTAGACCAGGTGCTCGTAGATCTCGTCGGTGAGCACCCACAGCCCGTGCTCCACCGCCCAGCGGCCGATCTCCTCGACCTGCTCGCGCGGGTAGACGGCGCCGGTCGGGTTCGAGGGGGAGACGAACAGCAGCACCTTCGTCCTCTCGGTGCGCGCGGCCTCCAACTGCTCGACCGAGACCCGGTATCCGGTGGTCTCGTCCGCGACGACCTCCACCGGCACACCGCCCGCCAGCCGGATGGACTCGGGGTACGTCGTCCAGTAGGGCGCGGGCACGATGACCTCGTCGCCCGGGTCGAGCAGCGCGGCGAACGCCTCGTAGATCGCCTGCTTGCCGCCGTTGGTGACGAGCACCTGCGAGACGTCGACCTGGTAGCCGGAGTCGCGGAGCGTCTTGTCGACGAGGGCGGACTTCAGTTCGGGGAGTCCACCGGCGGGGGAGTAGCGGTGGTTCTTCGGGTCGCGGGCCGCGTTCACGGCCGCCTCGACGATGTAGTCGGGCGTCGGGAAGTCCGGCTCGCCGGCGCCGAAGCCGATCACGGGGCGTCCGGCGGCCTTCAGTGCCTTGGCCTTGGCGTCCACGGCCAGGGTGGCGGACTCGGAGATCGCGCTGATGCGGGCCGACAGGCGCCGCTCGGACGAGGGCTGTGCAGGGGGAGTCGCTGCGGTCATAGAGGCATGTTCCCAGACCCGGCAGCCCGGGGGCACCGGGGTTCCGCGGCTACCGCGTCACATCCGGCGCGGGCGGAGCACCTCCTCCGGCGGGCGGCTGAAGGGCCTCCGGCGGAGTGGTGGGATGGCCTCCGGGCGGCCGCGGTGTCGCCTTCGGCGGGACCTCCGGCGGGGACGGTGGGGTGGATCCTGTTCGACGCCCGGCTCCTGAGCACGTACACTCCCATGTCGTTGGCCTTCAACCGTCACTCGCAGCCCGCTCGCGATGCGCACTCCGTGCGAGGGCATGGATGCGGTAGGTTGAGGGAACACAAAGGGTCGTAGCTCAATTGGAAGAGCACTGGTCTCCAAAACCAGCGGTTGGGGGTTCGAGTCCCTCCGGCCCTGCTACACACACGTCGCCAAGGTGTGTGCGTGCGTACCATGCGTGAATTGCACTGAATTGCACCGCCGTGCGGCCGGGCCGGACGCCGCAGGGCAACGACCCGGATCAGGTGAGGACGAGTGACGGAGATCACGGATACCACCGAGGTCCCCGAGCCCGGAGGGTCGTCCGAGGGCAAGAAGCCGCGCAAGGGCGGAAAGCGGGCGAAGAAGGGGCCTCTGGCTCGACTCGGCCTTTTCTACCGCCAGATCATCGCGGAGCTCCGGAAGGTCGTCTGGCCGACGCGGCAGCAGCTCTCCACGTACACGAGCGTGGTGATCGTCTTCGTGGTCATCATCATCGCCTTGGTGTTCGTGATTGACTATGGGCTGACCGAAGTCATGAAACACGTCTTCGGCTGACCCTCCGCGCAGAGCCCCCTTCGCGGGGCTTTCCGCATGTTCGACCCCTTGAAGCCAGGAAGAAGCAGCCACCGTGTCTGAGCCGAACATGAACGATGCCGTCGAGCCCGCCGAGGGTGATGACACGGCGCGCGACATCGTCGAGGCCGCGGACAGCAGCGTCGACCGGGCGGAAGCCGCCGAGGCCGCTGCCGGTGAGCCCGCCGAGGAGGCCGCCGTCCGCGAGGAGGACGAGGCCGGGATCGCGGTCGAGTCCCCCGAGGACGCTGCCGCCGCGGCCGAGGAGACCGCCGCAGCCGAGGCCGAGGAGGCCGAGGAGGAGCAGATCGACCCCGTCGCCCAGCTCCGCGACGAACTGCGCTTCCTGCCCGGCGAGTGGTATGTGATCCACACCTACGCGGGCTACGAGAACCGGGTGAAGACCAACCTGGAGCAGCGCGCCGTCTCGCTCAACGTCGAGGACTTCATCTTCCAGGCCGAGGTGCCGCAGGAGGAGGTCGTCCAGATCAAGAACGGCGACCGCCGCACCGTGCGCCAGAACAAGCTCCCCGGCTATGTGCTGGTCCGGATGGACCTCACCAACGAGTCGTGGGGCGTCGTCCGCAACACGCCCGGTGTCACCGGCTTCGTCGGCAACGCCTACGACCCGTACCCGCTGACGCTCGACGAGATCGTCAAGATGCTGGCCCCCGAGGCGGAGGAGAAGGCCGCCAAGGCCGCCGCCGCCGACGAGGAGGGGAAGCCTGCGGGCACCCCCGGCCGCAAGGTGGAGGTCCAGGTCCTCGACTTCGAGGTCGGCGACTCGGTCACCGTCACCGACGGCCCGTTCGCCACCCTCCAGGCGACCATCAACGAGATCAACGCCGACTCCAAGAAGGTCAAGGGCCTCGTCGAGATCTTCGGCCGTGAGACCCCGGTCGAGCTCAGCTTCGACCAGATCCAGAAGAACTGACGCTCCCCACCCGGGCCCCGGCCGGACGGCACCCCCGTGCCGGCTCCCGGCCGCGGCTACCGCCCGGGGAGCGGACAAACCAGCTTCCGGACAGGTCAGGAAGGGCCCTCGCGCCCTTCCTGACCTGCTCGGTTTCAAGCCGCGTGACGGTACGGGCTATCGTTGTGCGGTATGCCTCCGCCCGGGTGACGGGCGGCGGACGAATCACCTCTCACCAGGACCCGGAGAGAACATGCCTCCCAAGAAGAAGAAGGTCGCGGGGCTGATCAAGCTCCAGATCCAGGCCGGTGCGGCCAACCCGGCTCCGCCGGTCGGCCCGGCGCTGGGTCAGCACGGCGTCAACATCATGGAGTTCTGCAAGGCCTACAACGCGGCGACCGAGTCGCAGCGCGGCTGGGTGATCCCGGTGGAGATCACGGTCTACGAGGACCGCTCCTTCACCTTCATCACCAAGACGCCGCCGGCCTCGAAGATGATCCTCAAGGCCGCGGGCGTCGAGAAGGGCTCGGGCACCCCGCACACCACCAAGGTCGCCAAGATCAGCCGCGACCAGGTGCGCGAGATCGCCACCACCAAGATGCCCGACCTCAACGCCAACGATCTGGACCAGGCGGAGAAGATCATCGCCGGTACCGCCCGTTCCATGGGTGTGACCGTCGAGGGCTGAGCCCCCGGCAACCGATCCCACCCCCGTGGCAGGGCCAGGCGCTGGTCCGCACCACGACTCCATACCGTCAGGAGCAGCAGTGAAGCGCAGCAAGACTCTCCGCGAAGCGGACGCGAAGATCGACAAGGCGCGGCTGTACGCGCCGCTGGAGGCCGTCCGCCTCGCCAAGGAGACCTCCACGAAGAAGTTCGACGCGACCGTCGAGGTCGCCATGCGCCTGGGCGTCGACCCGCGCAAGGCCGACCAGATGGTCCGCGGCACCGTCAACCTCCCGCACGGCACCGGTAAGACCGCCCGGGTCCTGGTCTTCGCGACCGGCGACCGTGCTGCGGCGGCGGAGGCCGCTGGGGCCGACATCGTCGGCTCCGACGAGCTCATCGAGGAGGTCGCCGGCGGCCGTCTCGACTTCGACGCCGTCGTCGCCACCCCGGACCTGATGGGCAAGGTCGGCCGCCTCGGCCGCGTGCTCGGTCCGCGTGGCCTGATGCCGAACCCGAAGACCGGCACCGTCACCCCCGACGTGACCAAGGCCGTGAACGACATCAAGGGCGGCAAGATCGAGTTCCGCGTCGACAAGCACGCCAACCTGCACTTCATCATCGGCAAGGCGTCCTTCGGCGAGCAGCAGCTCGTCGAGAACTACGCCGCCGCCCTTGAGGAGATCACCAGGCTGAAGCCCGCGGCGGCGAAGGGCCGGTACATCAAGAAGGCTTCCTTCACCACCACGATGGGCCCGAGTGTGCCGGTCGACCCGAACCGCACCCGCAACCTCCTCGTCGAGGAGGACCCGGCCGCCGCGGCCTGATCCGCGACCGGTCGGCCACCGTACGGCGCACCGAGGCCGGTGTCCGCTCCCTGGGGGGCGGACACCGGCCTCGCGTCGTCTCCCGGGCGTTGTCTCCAGGGCCGGCTGCGCCGTGTTCTTCGGTGCTGCCCGCCGCTGCTGCGGGCCCGTCGCGCCGGGTCCCCGGGATCGTGGAACCCCGACCGGTGTGTGCCGCGTCTCCTGTGTTGCATAAGGTGCGGGTAAGAACGGGGGCCCTCGGGGCCCGTCCAGCAACAGGGGGGCTGAATCCCATGCGGAAGACGAGGGCGGCGGCTGCTGCCGCGGGTATCGCGCTCATAGCCGGGCTGACGGCGTGCGGCAGCGAGAAGGCGAACGGAGACGGCGGCGGAGGCGGTGCGGACAAGGCCGGAGGGTCGGCTCTCCAGGGCGCGCTGGCGGCGCTGAAGAAGGCGTCGACGGCCACCGACAACCAGAACTCCGCCAAGGTCGAGGGCGTCAACAACCAGACGGTCCAGGGCAAGTCGATGAAGACCGAGATGGAGGGCGCCTTCGACTGGTCCGGCGGCGGCATGAAGGGCGAGGCCGACCTGACCATGGGCGGGGCCGGCAACCAGTCGGCCAAGGCGCGCTATCTGCCCGACGCCATGTACGTCCAGCCCGCGTCCGGTGCGCCCGGCGGCAAGCCGTGGATGAAGTACGACTACGACGTGCTGGCTCAGAAGGGCGGCGCCTCGGGCGCCATGCTCAAGGACCAGATGCAGAACAACAACCCGGCCCGCTCGGTGCAGCTCGTGCTGGCCTCGGGCAAGGTCAAGGCGCTCGGTACCGAGACGGTGCGCGGCAAGAAGGCGACGCGCTACTCGGGCACGATCTCCGTCAACGAGCTGACCCGGATGCAGTCGAAGGACCTCTCCGAGAAGGACCTCGACGCGCTGGAGAAGCAGTTCAAGCAGCAGGGTCTGGAGAAGGAGAAGATCGATCTGTGGATCGATGAGGACGACCTGCTGGTCAAGAAGCACGAGACGGCCAAGAATGCGGACGGCTCCACGAGCATCGACGCCACGAACTACTACTCGGACTACGGCACGTCGGTGAACGTGACCGCGCCGCCCGCCTCCGAGACCACGGACGCCGCAGCGATGCTGAACGGCGGCACCGGCCAGAGCTGACCGGCGCCTGCCAGAGCTGACCGGCGCCTGCCAGAGCTGACGGCGCCCGCCCGGAACCGGTGCGGCGCCGAGAGGGCGCCGGTCTGCCGCGTGCTCCGCGTGCCCGGGACCGGATTTGGCGGTCCCGGGCACGTTCGCGTACTCTCCACGTGAAGCCAAAGACCGCTGGTCGTCGTCGTGCGCGCTCAGAGCGCCGGCGGCCGAAGGATCCGCTCGCTGCGGACGACCCGCGCAGGTGATTGAGGAAGAACTCCCGGGGCGCCGTGCGTGCTCCGGTCGAGGTGACGCCCCATGCGCCTGCGCTGGGGCGTTTGTCGTGTTCAGCCCCTTCCGAGCGGTCCTCATCACCCGGAAGGAGGCCGAGGCTCATGGCGAGGGAACAGGTCGCTCCCGACAAGATCGCAGCCGTCGACGAGATCACGAACAAGTTCCGTGACTCCAACGCCGCTGTGGTCACCGCGTACACCGGACTCTCCGTGGCGCAGCTCAGGCAGCTGCGCCGTGCACTCGGTGAGAACGCTCAGTACCGTGTGGTGAAGAACACGCTGACCAAGATCGCGGCCAACGAGGCCGGGATCGACGAGCTCGACGAGTTCCTGACGGGCTCCTCGGCTGTGGCCTTCGTGACCGGTGACCCGGTCACGGCGGCGAAGGGTCTTCGTGACTTCGCCAAGGAGAACCCCGCCCTCGTGATCAAGGGCGGCATGGTCGACGGCACGCTGTACGGCGCCGACGACCTCAAGAAGCTCGCGGACGTCGAGTCCCGCGAGGTGCTGCTCGCCAAGCTGGCCGGTGGCATGAAGGCGTCCATGGCCAAGGCCGCGGCGACCTTCCAGGCCCCGCTCTCGAAGTTCGTCCGCACCGCGGACGCGCTTCGCAGCAAGGTCGAAGAGCAGGGCGGTGCCGACACCACGGCTCCCGCCGAGACCGAGTCCGAGTAGTTCCGGGGCGCGGCGCACCCGGTGGCCCGCTCCGGCGGGGTACCGCGCACCGTTCGCCTCAGCTCACTCACCGTATTCGGTCACAGCGGGCCGTAAGCCCGCCGACATATTGATCCGGCACCAGCCGACTGAAGTGGAAGGACCACAACCATGGCGAAGCTCAGCCAGGACGAACTGCTTGCCCAGTTCGAGGAGATGACCCTCATCGAGCTGTCGGACTTCGTGAAGAAGTTCGAGGAGAAGTTCGACGTCGAGGCCGCCGCCCCGGCCGCCGCCGTCGTCGCCGCGCCGGGTGCGCCGGGTGCCGCCGCCGAGGCCGAGCCCGAGCAGGACGAGTTCGACGTCATCCTGACCGGCGCCGGCGACAAGAAGATCCAGGTCATCAAGGTCGTGCGCGAGCTGACCTCGCTGGGTCTGAAGGAGGCCAAGGAGCTCGTGGACGGCACCCCGAAGCCGGTCCTCGAGAAGGTCGCCAAGGACGCCGCCGACAAGGCCAAGGAGTCCCTCGAGGGCGCCGGCGCGTCGGTCGAGGTCAAGTGACCCGTACTCGCTGAGCCACCGGCTCACCGAGTCAGCACGGCAGGCCGCGGGCTACTCCGCACGGGGTAGCCGGGCGGCGAAGGGCGATCACCCAGACGGGTGGTCGCCCTTCGCCTTTGCTGGACGGTCGCGTGCTGCGCGGGCCTCGGCGGGTATGGTGATCTTCGTTGTCCCTGAGGCCCTTGACGAACGGCACGCAGCGCGTAATTCTCGGGGCGCGTCGTCACATCGATCCGAACTCCGAGGCATGGATCGGCGGCGAAGCGGGAAGTGTTGCGGCAGGCACGACGAGCCGCGGCAGGCGCGTCCACCCCCGGCGAATCGAGGCCGCCGGGGACCGGGCGGGACGGAGCAGAACAATCGCAGGAGGTGGAGACCGGGGCGTGAGCCGGTTTCCCGTCATCCTTACTGGACATCAGTGGGCCTTGTGGCTACACTGACCCTTTGCGCTGCCTATTAGCTGCCCCCTGCCCGTCACCAGGGGCACCGGTATGCGTGTAGAGAGTCCGAGCCCTCGGAAGGACCCCCTCTTGGCCGCCTCGCGCACTGCCTCGACTGCAAATTCGAACAACGGCGCCAGCACTGCCCCGCTGCGTATCTCTTTTGCGAAGATCAGGGAGCCTCTTGAGGTCCCCAACCTTCTCGCACTCCAGACCGAGAGCTTCGACTGGCTGCTCGGCAACGACGCCTGGAAGGCTCGCGTCGAGGCCGCGCTGGACAGCGGACAGAACGTTCCCACCAAGTCCGGTCTGGAGGAGATCTTCGAGGAGATCTCGCCGATCGAGGACTTCTCCGGGTCGATGTCGCTGACCTTCCGCGACCACCGCTTCGAGCCCCCCAAGAACTCGATCGACGAGTGCAAGGAGCGCGACTTCACGTACGCGGCTCCGCTGTTCGTCACCGCCGAGTTCACCAACAACGAGACCGGCGAGATCAAGTCGCAGACGGTCTTCATGGGCGACTTCCCGCTCATGACCAACAAGGGCACCTTCGTGATCAACGGCACCGAGCGTGTCGTCGTCACCCAGCTCGTCCGGTCCCCGGGTGTCTACTTCGACTCCTCGATCGACAAGACCTCCGACAAGGACATCTACTCCGCCAAGGTCATCCCCTCCCGCGGTGCCTGGCTGGAGATGGAGGTCGACAAGCGCGACATGGTCGGTGTCCGCATCGACCGCAAGCGCAAGCAGTCCGTCACCGTCCTGCTCAAGGCGCTCGGCTGGACCACCGAGCAGATCCTGGAGGAGTTCGGCCAGTACGAGTCCATGCGCGCCACCCTGGAGAAGGACCACACCCAGGGTCAGGACGACGCGCTGCTCGACATCTACCGCAAGCTGCGCCCGGGTGAGCCGCCGACCCGCGAGGCCGCGCAGACGCTGCTGGAGAACCTCTACTTCAACCCGAAGCGCTACGACCTGGCCAAGGTCGGCCGGTACAAGATCAACAAGAAGCTCGGCGGCGACGAGCCGCTGGACTCCGGCGTGCTGACCACCGCCGACATCATCGCCACGATCAAGTACCTGGTGAAGCTGCACGCGGGCGAGAGCGAGTCGCAGTCCGCCGAGGGCGACACGATCGTCATCGAGACCGACGACATCGACCACTTCGGCAACCGCCGGCTGCGCAACGTCGGCGAGCTGATCCAGAACCAGGTCCGTACGGGTCTCGCCCGTATGGAGCGCGTGGTGCGCGAGCGGATGACCACCCAGGACGTCGAGGCGATCACGCCGCAGACCCTGATCAACATCCGGCCGGTCGTCGCCTCCATCAAGGAGTTCTTCGGCACCAGCCAGCTCTCCCAGTTCATGGACCAGACGAACCCGATCTCCGGGCTCACCCACAAGCGGCGCCTCAACTCGCTGGGCCCGGGTGGTCTCAGCCGGGAGCGGGCCGGCTTCGAGGTCCGTGACGTGCACCCCTCGCACTACGGCCGGATGTGCCCGATCGAGACGCCGGAAGGACCGAACATCGGTCTGATCGGCTCGCTCGCCTCCTACGGCCGGCTGAACCCCTTCGGTTTCGTCGAGACCCCGTACCGCCAGGTGATCGAGGGCGTCGTCAGCGACGAGGTGCACTACCTCACCGCCGACGAGGAGGACCGCTTCGTGATCGCCCAGGCGAACGCGCCCCTCACCGAGGAGATGCGGTTCGCCGAGGACCGGGTGCTGGTCCGCCGCCGCGGCGGCGAGGTCGACCTGATCCCGGGTGACGACGTGGACTACATGGACGTCTCGCCGCGCCAGATGGTGTCGGTCGCGACCGCCATGATCCCGTTCCTGGAGCACGACGACGCCAACCGCGCCCTGATGGGGTCGAACATGATGCGGCAGGCCGTGCCGCTCATCAAGGCCGAGTCCCCGCTGGTCGGCACCGGCATGGAGTACCGCTGCGCGGTCGACGCCGGCGACGTCATCAAGGCCGAGAAGGACGGTGTCGTCCAGGAGGTCTCCGCCGACTACGTCACGGTGGCCAACGACGACGGCACGTACAACACCTACCGGGTCGCCAAGTTCACCCGCTCCAACCAGGGCACCTCCTTCAACCAGAAGGTGCTCGTGGACGAGGGTGCCCGCGTCATCGAGGGCCAGGTGCTGGCCGACGGCCCGTCCACCGACGAAGGTGAGATGGCGCTCGGCAAGAACCTGCTCGTGGCCTTCATGCCGTGGGAGGGCTACAACTACGAGGACGCGATCATCCTCAGCCAGCGGCTGGTGCAGGACGACGTCCTCTCCTCGATCCACATCGAGGAGCACGAGGTCGACGCGCGCGACACCAAGCTCGGCCCGGAGGAGATCACCCGGGACATCCCGAACGTCTCCGAGGAGGTCCTGGCCGACCTCGACGAGCGCGGCATCATCCGCATCGGTGCCGAGGTCGAGGCGGGCGACATCCTCGTCGGCAAGGTCACCCCCAAGGGTGAGACCGAGCTGACCCCCGAGGAGCGGCTGCTGCGCGCGATCTTCGGTGAGAAGGCGCGCGAGGTCCGCGACACCTCGCTGAAGGTGCCGCACGGCGAGACCGGCAAGGTCATCGGCGTCCGCGTCTTCGACCGCGAGGAGGGCGACGAACTGCCGCCCGGCGTCAACCAGCTCGTGCGGGTCTACGTCGCCCAGAAGCGCAAGATCACCGACGGTGACAAGCTCGCCGGCCGACACGGCAACAAGGGCGTCATCTCGAAGATCCTGCCGGTCGAGGACATGCCGTTCCTGGAGGACGGCACCCCGGTCGACGTGATCCTCAACCCGCTGGGTGTCCCCTCCCGGATGAACCCGGGCCAGGTCCTGGAGATCCACCTGGGCTGGCTGGCCTCGCAGGGCTGGAAGGTCGAGGGCTCCGAGGAGTGGATGCAGCGCCTGCAGTCCATCGGTGCCGACGAGGTCGCCCCGAAGACCAACGTGGCGACGCCGGTCTTCGACGGCGCCCGCGAGGACGAGATCGCCGGTCTGTTCCAGGCCACGCTGCCCAACCGGGACGGCGACCGGATGGTCCAGCCCTCCGGCAAGGCGCACCTGTTCGACGGGCGCTCCGGCGAGCCGTTCCCGGACCCGATCTCGGTCGGGTACATGTACATCCTCAAGCTGCACCACCTGGTCGACGACAAGCTGCACGCCCGCTCGACCGGTCCGTACTCCATGATCACCCAGCAGCCGCTGGGTGGTAAGGCCCAGTTCGGTGGCCAGCGCTTCGGTGAGATGGAGGTGTGGGCCCTGGAGGCGTACGGCGCCGCGTACGCGCTGCAGGAGCTGCTGACCATCAAGTCCGACGACGTCACCGGCCGCGTGAAGGTCTACGAGGCCATCGTCAAGGGCGAGAACATCCCCGAGCCGGGCATCCCCGAGTCCTTCAAGGTGCTCATCAAGGAGATGCAGTCGCTCTGCCTCAACGTCGAGGTGCTGTCCTCGGACGGCATGTCGATCGAGATGCGTGACACCGACGAGGACGTCTTCCGCGCGGCGGAGGAGCTCGGAATCGACCTGTCCCGGCGCGAGCCGAGCAGCGTCGAAGAGGTCTGACGGAGTCGGCCGGGGCACGCTCCGCGTGCCCCGGCCCTCCCCGCGACCCCGTTCAGACCATTGACACACGACCCTGAGAGGGATTGACGAGAGTGCTCGACGTCAACTTCTTCGACGAACTGCGAATCGGCCTGGCCACCGCTGACGACATCCGTCAGTGGTCGCACGGCGAGGTCAAGAAGCCGGAGACCATCAACTACCGCACCCTCAAGCCCGAGAAGGACGGACTCTTCTGCGAGAAGATCTTCGGTCCGACCCGGGACTGGGAGTGCTACTGCGGCAAGTACAAGCGCGTCCGCTTCAAGGGCATCATCTGCGAGCGCTGCGGCGTCGAGGTGACCCGCGCCAAGGTGCGCCGTGAGCGGATGGGCCACATCGAGCTGGCCGCGCCCGTGACCCACATCTGGTACTTCAAGGGCGTTCCCTCGCGGCTGGGCTACCTGCTCGACCTGGCCCCGAAGGACCTGGAGAAGGTCATCTACTTCGCGGCGTACATGATCACGTACGTCGACGAGGAGCGCCGCACCCGCGACCTGCCCTCCCTGGAGGCGCACGTCGGTGTGGAGCGCCAGCAGATCGAGCAGCGCCGGGACTCCGACCTGGAGGCCCGCGCCAAGAAGCAGGAAGGCGATCTGGCCGAGCTGGAGGCCGAGGGCGCCAAGGCCGACGTGCGCCGCAAGGTGCGCGAGGGCGCCGAGCGCGAGATGAAGCAGATCCGCGACCGCGCCCAGCGTGAGCTGGACCGGCTGGACGAGGTCTGGAACCGCTTCAAGAACCTCAAGGTGCAGGACCTGGAGGGCGACGAGCTGCTCTACCGCGAGCTGCGCGACCGCTTCGGGACCTACTTCGACGGCTCCATGGGCGCTGCCGCGCTGCAGAAGCGCCTGGAGACCTTCGACCTGGACGAGGAGGCCGAGCGGCTCCGCGAGGTCATCCGCACCGGCAAGGGACAGAAGAAGACCCGCGCCCTGAAGCGGCTCAAGGTCGTCTCCGCTTTCCTGCAGACCAGCAACAGCCCCAAGGGCATGGTGCTGGACTGCGTGCCGGTCATCCCGCCGGACCTGCGTCCGATGGTGCAGCTGGACGGTGGCCGGTTCGCCACCTCCGACCTGAACGACCTGTACCGCCGGGTGATCAACCGGAACAACCGCCTGAAGCGGCTTCTCGACCTCGGCGCGCCCGAGATCATCGTCAACAACGAGAAGCGGATGCTCCAGGAGGCCGTCGACGCGCTGTTCGACAACGGCCGCCGCGGCCGTCCGGTCACCGGTCCGGGCAACCGCCCGCTCAAGTCGCTGTCCGACATGCTCAAGGGCAAGCAGGGCCGCTTCCGGCAGAACCTGCTGGGCAAGCGCGTCGACTACTCCGCCCGTTCGGTCATCGTCGTCGGCCCGCAGCTCAAGCTGCACCAGTGCGGGCTGCCCAAGGCGATGGCGCTGGAGCTGTTCAAGCCGTTCGTGATGAAGCGGCTGGTGGACCTCAACCACGCGCAGAACATCAAGAGCGCCAAGCGCATGGTCGAGCGCGGCCGCACGGTCGTCTACGACGTGCTGGAAGAGGTCATCGCGGAGCACCCGGTGCTGCTCAACCGTGCGCCGACCCTGCACCGCCTCGGCATCCAGGCGTTCGAGCCGCAGCTCGTCGAGGGCAAGGCCATTCAGATTCACCCGCTCGTGTGCACCGCGTTCAACGCGGACTTCGACGGTGACCAGATGGCCGTGCACCTGCCGCTGTCCGCGGAGGCGCAGGCCGAGGCCCGCATCCTGATGCTGTCCTCGAACAACATCCTCAAGCCGGCCGACGGCCGGCCGGTGACGATGCCGACGCAGGACATGGTCCTGGGTCTGTTCTTCCTCACCACTGACGAGGAGCAGCGCGTCACCAAGGGCGACGGTCGCTCGTTCAACTCCACCGCGGAAGCGATCATGGCGTTCGACGCCGGGGAGCTGTCGCTCCAGGCGAAGATCGACATCCGGTTCCCGGTCGGCACCACTCCGCCGCTGGGCTGGACCCCGCCGGCGCCGGAGGAGGGCGAGCAGGAGTGGCAGCCCGGTGACCCGTTCCGGCTGCACACCTCCCTGGGCCGGGCGCTCTTCAATGAGCTGCTGCCCGAGGAGTACCCGTTCGTCGACTACACCGTGGGCAAGAAGCAGCTCTCCCAGATCGTCAACGACCTGGCCGAGCGCTACCCCAAGGTCGTCGTCGCCGCTGCGCTGGACAACCTGAAGTCGGCCGGTTACTTCTGGGCGACCCGCTCGGGTGTCACCATCGCGATCACGGACGTCGTCGTCCCGGACGCCAAGCCGGAGATCATCGCCGGTTACGAGGCCCAGGACGAGAAGGTCCAGAAGCAGTACGAGCGCGGTCTGATCACCAAGGACGAGCGCACGCAGGAGCTCATCGCCATCTGGACCAAGGCGACCAACGAGGTCTCCGAGGCGATGAACGAGAACTTCCCGAAGACGAACCCGATCTTCATGATGGTGGACTCGGGCGCCCGAGGGAACATGATGCAGATGCGTCAGATCGCGGGTATGCGCGGTCTGGTGTCCAACGCCAAGAACGAGACCATCCCGCGTCCCATCAAGGCGTCCTTCCGCGAGGGCCTCTCCGTGCTGGAGTACTTCATCTCCACGCACGGCGCCCGTAAGGGTCTCGCCGACACGGCGCTGCGTACGGCGGACTCGGGATACCTCACCCGGCGTCTGGTGGACGTCTCGCAGGACGTGATCATCCGCGAGGAGGACTGCGGGACCGACCGCGGCCTCAAGCTGTCCATCGCCTCCAAGGGCGAGGACGGTGTGCTGCGCAAGGCGGAGGACGTCGAGACCAGCGTGTACGCGCGCTGCCTCGCCGAGGACATCGTCGTCGACGGCATGGTGCTGGCCCCGGCCGGTACCGACCTGGGCGACGTGCTCATCGACGAGCTGGTCCGGCACGGCATCGAGACCGTCAAGACCCGCTCGATCCTCACCTGCGAGTCGCACGTGGGCACCTGCGCCATGTGCTACGGCCGTTCGCTGGCCACCGGCAAGCTGGTCGACATCGGCGAGGCCGTCGGCATCATCGCTGCCCAGTCGATCGGTGAGCCCGGCACCCAGCTGACGATGCGTACCTTCCACACCGGTGGTGTGGCCGGTGACGACATCACCCAGGGTCTGCCGCGTGTCGTCGAGCTGTTCGAGGCCCGGACGCCCAAGGGCGTCGCGCCGATCTCCGAGTCGGCCGGCCGGGCGCGGATCGAGGAGACGGAGAAGACCAAGAAGGTCATCGTCACCCCGGACGACGGCTCGGATGAGACCTCCTACGCGGTCTCCAAGCGGGCCCGCCTCCTGGTGGGCGAGGGCGACCACGTCTCCGTCGGCCAGCGGCTGACCGTCGGTACGGAGAACCCGCACGACGTGCTCCGTATCCTCGGCCAGCGCGCGGTCCAGGTGCACCTGGTGGGCGAGGTCCAGAAGGTCTACAACTCGCAGGGTGTGTCGATCCACGACAAGCACATCGAGATCATCATCCGGCAGATGCTGCGCCGGGTGACGATCATCGAGTCCGGCGACGCCGAGCTGCTGCCCGGCGAGCTGGTGGAGCGCACCAAGTTCGAGGGTGAGAACCGGCGCGTGGTGCAGGAGGGCGGCCACCCGGCCTCCGGCCGTCCGCAGCTCATGGGTATCACCAAGGCGTCGCTGGCCACCGAGTCGTGGCTGTCGGCGGCGTCCTTCCAGGAGACGACCAGGGTCCTGACCGACGCGGCGATCAACGCCAAGTCGGACTCCCTGATCGGCCTCAAGGAGAACGTCATCATCGGTAAGCTCATCCCGGCCGGTACGGGCCTGTCCCGCTACCGCAACATCCGGGTCGAGCCCACCGAGGAGGCGAAGGCCGCGATGTACTCGGCCGTCGGTTACGACGACATCGACTACTCGCCCTTCGGCACCGGCTCCGGCCAGGCGGTCCCGCTGGAGGACTACGACTACGGGCCGTACAACGCCTGAGTCGCCTGTGCCCGAGTCACCGCCGGATACGGCGGATGACGGAGGTATCCGCCGCGGGGCGGTCACCCGAGAGGGGTGGCCGCCCCGCGGTCGTCTACCGGCCCGCGGTATCGGCACCGGCCGAACCGTCCGCGGGCCGCCCGCGTCATGGATGATGGAGGGGACGGTAAGCGAGCTGGGAGGTGGGGGCCGGTGGCGTACGGACCGTGGAATGCCCGGGGTGTCCCGGGCCAGGGGCAGCAGCCCGGTCTTGTCCCGAGTCAGGGCAACGGTCCGGGAGCCTTTGCGGCCCAGGGCCAGCAGGTGGGCCAGATGCGCGCCGCGCACACGGACCGGGAGCGGGCGATCGACGTGCTGAAGGCCGGCTTCAGCGAGGGCCGGCTGGGACAGGAGGAGTACGAGCAGCGGTTGGCCCGCGCCTCGCACGCGCAGACGTACGGGGAGCTGAACATGCTCATCGCGGATCTGCCGCAGGGGCCGGTCCCGATGCCGTCGCAGCAGCCCGCCTATCCGGCGGTGCCGCGCACCTTCCTGCCGCCGCCCCCGCCGAGCACCAACGGTTCGGCGATCGGCGCACTGGTCTGCGGGGTGCTGACGCCGATGTACGGGCTGACGGCGATCCCCGCGGTGATCCTGGGGCACAAGGCGCGGGCCGAGATCCGCAGGACGGGGGAGCAGGGCGCGGGTCTGGCGATGGCGGGTCTGGTGCTCGGCTGGGTGGCCATCGGGGTGTTCCTGGCCATCGTCTTCGGGGTGATCCTGGCGACAGCGTGACGGGTTCCGGCGCTGCCGGCGGGCGGGTGCGGGGTGCAGCCGCGCGGCGCGTCGGTTCCGGGGGCGGCCCGGTGCCCTTCTTCTCGCAGGTCGGGGGCGCTATCGTGGCCGCCCCATTTGTTTTGACCCCAGCCCATGAGGTAGGTACCCTCAATTCCTGTGCCTGGGGTGTCCCCTGCGCTGTTGTCCCCCGCGAACGCGGTGACGGTGCGCGCAGCAGGTGATACCGGGATCTGCATGCTTCTCACCATGGAGAAGTCTTCCGCCCTCAGCGGGGATCTGCAGTCTTCGACACACCCGACCTCGTGGGTCGGGTATGGCCCAGGTTAGCTTTACCGAGACTGGCACACAGAAACCGGAGAAACGGTGCCTACGATCCAGCAGCTGGTCCGCAAGGGCCGGCAGGACAAGGTCGAGAAGAACAAGACGCCCGCACTGGAGGGTTCGCCCCAGCGTCGCGGCGTCTGCACGCGTGTTTTCACGACCACCCCGAAGAAGCCGAACTCGGCCCTGCGCAAGGTCGCCCGTGTGCGCCTGACCAGTGGGATCGAGGTGACCGCCTACATTCCGGGTGAGGGTCACAACCTGCAGGAGCACTCCATCGTGCTCGTGCGCGGTGGCCGTGTGAAGGACCTGCCGGGTGTTCGCTACAAGATCATCCGCGGCTCCCTCGACACGCAGGGCGTCAAGAACCGCAAGCAGGCTCGCAGCCGCTACGGCGCCAAGAAGGAGAAGTAAGAATGCCTCGTAAGGGCCCCGCCCCGAAGCGCCCGGTCATCATCGACCCGGTCTACGGCTCTCCTCTGGTGACCTCCCTCATCAACAAGGTGCTGCTGAACGGCAAGCGCTCCACCGCCGAGCGCATCGTCTACGGCGCCATGGAGGGGCTGCGCGAGAAGACCGGCAACGACCCGGTCATCACGCTGAAGCGCGCGCTGGAGAACGTCAAGCCGACCCTCGAGGTCCGCTCCCGCCGCGTCGGTGGCGCCACCTACCAGGTTCCGGTCGAGGTCCGCCCCGGCCGTTCCTCCACGCTCGCGCTGCGCTGGATCGTGGGTTACTCCCGCGCCCGCCGCGAGAAGACCATGACCGAGCGTCTGATGAACGAGCTGCTCGATGCCTCCAACGGGCTCGGCGCCGCCGTGAAGAAGCGCGAGGACACGCACAAGATGGCCGAGTCCAACAAGGCCTTCGCGCACTACCGCTGGTAGTCGCTACCCCCATCGAGACCGAGAGAAGACTGAAGCCTTATGGCTACCACTTCACTTGACCTTGCCAAGGTCCGCAACATCGGGATCATGGCGCACATCGACGCGGGCAAGACGACGACCACCGAGCGGATCCTCTTCTACACCGGTCGCAGCTACAAGATCGGTGAGGTCCACGACGGCGCAGCCACGATGGACTGGATGGAGCAGGAGCAGGAGCGCGGCATCACGATCACGTCGGCCGCGACGACCACTCACTGGCCGCTCAACGGCGTCGACTACACCATCAACATCATCGACACCCCGGGCCACGTCGACTTCACCGTCGAGGTGGAGCGTGCGCTGCGCGTGCTCGACGGTGCCGTGACGGTGTTCGACGGTGTCGCCGGTGTGGAGCCGCAGTCCGAGACGGTCTGGCGGCAGGCCGACCGCTACGGCGTTCCGCGTATCTGCTTCGTCAACAAGCTCGACCGCACCGGTGCCGAGTTCCACCGCTGCGTGGACATGATCGTGGACCGCCTGGGTGCGGTGCCGCTGGTCATGCAGCTGCCGATCGGCACCGAGGCGGACTTCAAGGGCGTCGTCGACCTGGTGTCGATGAAGGCCCTCGTCTGGTCGCCCGAGGCCAAGATGGGCGAGATGTACGACACCGTCGACATCCCGGACACCCACGTCGAGGCGGCCGAGGAGTGGCGCGGAAAGCTGCTCGAGGCCGTCGCGGAGAACGACGAGGAGATGATGGAGCTGTACCTGGAGGGCGAGGAGCCCAGCCAGGACCAGCTCATGGCGGCGATCCGCCGGGTCACCCTCGCCTCCACCGGCGCCGAGGGCACCATCACCGTCACCCCGGTGTTCTGCGGTACGGCGTTCAAGAACAAGGGCGTGCAGCCCCTGCTCGACGCGATCGCCCGCTACCTGCCGGCCCCGATCGACGTCGAGGCCGTCGAAGGCCAGTCCCCCAAGGACGCCGACGAGGTCATCAAGCGCCGGCCCTCCGAGGAGGAGCCGATGTCGGCGCTGGCGTTCAAGATCGCCAGCGACCCGCACCTGGGCAAGCTGACCTTCCTGCGCGTCTACTCGGGCCGGCTGCACACCGGTACCCAGGTCCTGAACTCGGTGAAGGGCCGCAAGGAGCGCATCGGCAAGATCTACCGGATGCACGCGAACAAGCGTGAGGAGATCGAGTCGGTGGGTGCCGGCGACATCGTCGCCGTCATGGGTCTGAAGCAGACCACCACCGGTGAGACCCTCAGCGACGCGAGCAACCCGGTGGTCCTGGAGTCGATGGACTTCCCGGCCCCGGTCATCGAGGTCGCCATCGAGCCCAAGTCGAAGGGCGACCAGGAGAAGCTGGGCGTCGCGATCCAGCGGCTGGCCGAGGAGGACCCGTCCTTCCAGGTCAAGACCAACGAGGACACCGGCCAGACCATCATCGCCGGTATGGGCGAACTGCACCTCGACGTGCTGGTCGACCGTATGAAGCGCGAGTTCCGGGTCGAGGCCAACGTCGGTAAGCCGCAGGTGGCCTACCGCGAGTCGCTCCGCAAGAAGGTCGAGAAGGTCGACTACACCCACAAGAAGCAGACCGGTGGTTCCGGTCAGTTCGCGAAGGTGCAGATCGCCGTCGAGCCGCTTGAGGGCGACGGGTACGAGTTCGTCAACCAGGTCACCGGTGGCCGTATCCCGCGGGAGTACATCCCGTCCGTGGACGCGGGCTGCCAGGAGGCCATGGAGTTCGGCGTGCTGGCGGGCTACCCGCTGACCGGCGTCCGCGTGACGCTGCTCGACGGTGCCTTCCACGATGTCGACTCCTCCGAGATGGCGTTCAAGATCGCCGGTTCCATGGCGTTCAAGGAAGCCGCCCGGAAGGCGAGCCCGGCCCTGCTGGAGCCGCTGATGAAGGTCGAGGTGACGACGCCCGAGGACTACATGGGCGACGTGATCGGTGACATCAACTCGCGGCGCGGCCAGGTCCAGTCGATGGAGGAGCGGGGCAACGCGAAGCTCGTCACCGGCCTGGTACCGCTGTCGGAGATGTTCGGCTACGTCGGAGACCTGCGCAGCAAGACCTCCGGCCGTGCGACCTACTCCATGCAGTTCGACTCCTACGGTGAGGTTCCCAAGAACGTCGCCGAGGAGATCATCGCGAAGGCCAAGGGCGAGTAACCCACTCGTCCAGGGGCGGGGAGGACACCTGTCCTCACCCCTTAGGCTTGAGCAAAGGCATTCGGGGCACTCCGGTACAGATCGCTCGGTCGCCGACGCGGACTGTGCCGGAGCGCCCCGGCCGCCGGCCCACCCAAGCGAACAGGTCAAGGGCATCCCCCTCGGGGTCCTGACCGGTTCGGTACGACCACCTGAACCCCTCCGCAAAATGTGGAGGGTGTACAGCACCAGTCCACAGGAGGACCCCAGTGGCGAAGGCGAAGTTCGAGCGGACTAAGCCGCACGTCAACATCGGCACCATCGGTCACATCGACCACGGCAAGACCACTCTTACCGCGGCGATCACCAAGGTGCTGCACGACGCGTACCCGGAACTGAACCAGGCTTCGGCCTTCGAGAACATCGACAAGGCGCCGGAAGAGCGCCAGCGCGGTATCACCATCTCCATCGCGCACGTCGAGTACCAGACGGAGAACCGTCACTACGCCCACGTCGACTGCCCGGGTCACGCGGACTACATCAAGAACATGATCACCGGTGCCGCCCAGATGGACGGCGCCATCCTCGTGGTCGCCGCCACCGACGGCCCGATGCCGCAGACCAAGGAGCACGTGCTCCTGGCCCGCCAGGTCGGCGTTCCGTACATCGTCGTCGCCCTGAACAAGGCCGACATGGTGGACGACGAGGAGATCATGGAGCTCGTCGAGCTCGAGGTCCGTGAGCTGCTCTCGGAGTACGAGTTCCCGGGCGACGAGGTTCCGGTCGTCAAGGTCTCCGCGCTCAAGGCGCTGGAGGGCGACAAGGAGTGGGGCGAGTCCGTCGTCAAGCTCATGTCGGCCGTCGACGAGGCCATCCCGGCCCCGGAGCGCGACACCGACAAGCCGTTCCTGATGCCGATCGAGGACGTCTTCACCATCACCGGCCGCGGCACGGTCGTCACCGGCCGTATCGAGCGCGGTGTGCTGAAGGTCAACGAGAACGTCGACATCATCGGCATCAAGGACACCAAGACCTCGACCACGGTCACCGGCATCGAGATGTTCCGGAAGCTGCTGGACGAGGGTCAGGCCGGTGAGAACGTCGGTCTGCTGCTCCGCGGCATCAAGCGCGAGGACGTCGAGCGCGGCCAGGTCATCATCAAGCCGGGCTCGGTCACCCCGCACACGGAGTTCGAGGCGCAGGCGTACATCCTGTCGAAGGACGAGGGCGGCCGCCACACCCCGTTCTTCAACAACTACCGCCCGCAGTTCTACTTCCGCACCACCGACGTGACCGGCGTGGTGACCCTCCCCGAGGGCACCGAGATGGTCATGCCGGGCGACAACACCGAGATGAGCGTCCAGCTCATCCAGCCTGTCGCCATGGAGGAGGGCCTCAAGTTCGCCATCCGTGAGGGTGGCCGCACCGTGGGCGCCGGCCAGGTCACCAAGATCGTCAAGTGACCTCGCTGCGCCGGGTCCGCCCGGCGCATCCCGGCTTCGGCTGACAGCCGGCCCCGGCCGGCGCATCGGCTTCGGCTGACGAGAGGGCCCGTACGGCAGTACTGCCGTACGGGCCCTCTCGCATGCGCGGCCCGCGGGACGGGGCCGGGTCCGCCGGCTCCCCGCGCGGCTCCGCCAGGACGGTGTCCCGCCCGGATCAGGGGTAGGAGACCACCGTGGACGGCGTGGTCGAGGTCCCCGAGGTGGGCGAGCCGGTGTCGTTGATGACGCGCTCGTACTGGCCGTTGCCGCCCAGCGAGACCACCAGCACGTCGTGGAACTTCACCCCGGAGGTGTTCGGGGCGGCGAAGCCGTGGTGCTGGACGATCGTCGGATCGACGTTGTAGTAGCAGTAGCTGCCCAGGCCCCACGCCTCGTGCGAGGTGACCGAGTCGGCGACCTTGTAGGCGGCGTAGCCCTTGATCGAACCGTTCTGGATCGCGGCCTGGTTCGGCGCGTCGTACGCCTTCTCGTTCTGGAAGAAGATCGTGCGGCCGCGCTGGCCGTTCCACTGCACGTCGTACTTGTTGAAGTGCTCCACGAACAGCCCGGTCGCCAGCACGTCGTCGCCGTTGACGACGACGCCGTAGTCGGCCCGGTTCGTCTCCCAGCCGACGCCGGTGCCGTGGTCGGCCCGCCACACCCAGGTGTGGTCCACGATGGTGTGCCGGCTGTTGACGACGATGCTGGTGGTGGCCTTGCCCGCGCCGCTGCCGCCGATGCGGACGAACACGTCCTGCACCGTGATCGGATTCGCGGAGTGGTCCGCCGAGGCGCCCCGCGGCCCGACCTCCACCAGCGTCTCGGAGTTGGTGGGCCCGGCGTCGACCAGGAAGCCGGCCAGCCGCACCCCGTCGACGTCGGCGACCCGTACCGCGGTGGCTCCCCCCTCCGGCACCAGGGTCGCGTAGCCCAGACCCAGCACGACCGTCCCGGCCCGGTCTACCTTCAGCGGCTGGTCGAGGTGGTAGACACCCGGCGTGAGCAGCAGGTGCAGCCCCTGGCCGAGCGCCTGGTTGAGGGTGGCCGCCGAGTCGCCGGGCCGTGCCACGTAGAACTGGGACAGCGGCAGCGAGGTGCCGCGCGGAGTGCCGTTGCCCCAGGTGACGCCGCGTGCCGCGGTCCGCTTCTCCGGCAGGAAGACCCGGTAGTCGGCGCCGTCGAGGTAGAGGAACGGCTTCTCGCGCGAGATCGGCGTCGTGTTCAGCGTCGTGTAGGGGGGCTCGGGGAAGCTCTGCCCCGGAGCGCCCTCGACGCCGGAGAAGACCATGTTCCAGACGCCGTTGAGCCAGCCGCCCACCGCGCTGTCCCGGGTGTACCACTGCTGCTGGGAGTAGGGTCCGACCTGGCCGTCGATCCGGCTGTCGGCGATGTAGCCGCCGCTGGCCCATCCGTAGCCGGCCGGGGAGAGGTTGAGGCCGCCGCGGACGTGCATCCGGCGGAACGGCGCGGCCTGCGCGACGGCCCACCGGTTGGTGCCGCTGACCGGGACGAGCGCGAGGTTCTCCGCCGAGCGCCAGAAGTTCTGGGTCGCGTTCCCGTCGAACCATCCGGCGTCCACGGTCACATCGCCGTTGATGGTGGTGTCGTCGGGGGACAGGCCCAGACCGGCGATCGAGGTGTAGAAGCCGAGCTGCGCGTTGAGTCCCTGGTAGGTGCCGGGCTTGAACAGCAGCGCGTAGCGGCCGCTGCCGAACTGCGCGGACTCCTGCTGCCGGAAGATCTCGTCCAGCTTCGCCTGGATACCGGGCGTCGCGGGATCGAACACGATGACGTTGGGGCCGAGGTCGCCGCCGCCGGGCAGGTCCTGGGCGCCGTCGCCGCCCGTCGGTCGCGGACGCCGTGCCGGGGCGGCCGAGGCGGGTGCGGACATGCCGACGAGGGCCGTGGGGACGGCGGCCGCGGCGGCCCCGAGAACGGTACGGCGGCCGGGCACGGGGCGAGCGGCGGAAGTGCCGGAGGAACGGGCGGCGGAGCTGCCGGAGGAACTGTCGGAGGAACTGTCGGAGGAAGGGGGCATGGGCGCTTCTCCTTGTTCATCAGATGAACGATGGGGGGTGAGGGAGCGCTCTCTCGCCGCTGAATGGTTCATCCGTGTGTACAGGACGTCAAGAGTTGTGACGGAATGCTGGCGCGTTCCGTCGGGTGGCGGTTGCCGCCCAGGTCGGCCCTGTGGGCCCGGAGTTCGGCGCTGACCTGTAGCGATGTGCGGGAAGGGCCGCTGAGCCGAAGTGCGCGGCGCGGGCAAGCTGCTGATCCTTTGGTTCACTTCCTTGACACCTCTGCCGCCTGCCTCAACACTCCGGAACGGGAGAGCGCTTTCCGATCCATCGGCGCGGCGGCCCGCTCGCCGCGCCGCCCCCATCCCTCGCCTTCAGGAGGGCTCCATGGCACGGAGATCGACGTACCGCTCGGGAACGCTGCTCGTGGTCGCGTTACTGCTGGCGGCACTCGGCGCCACCGGGACCGCGACCGCTTCCGGCCCGCCCGCCGCAGCCGCGACCGGGGCCGGGACCCCCGCCGCGGCGCAGCCGCCGCACCGCTACTTCCACGAGTTCCAGGCCAACTGCGCGGTCAGCCACACCGGTCCGGACGATCCGATCGTCTTCCCCGGGCAGCCCGGCGCGTCCCACAACCACACCTTCATGGGCAACACCACCACCGACGCCGACAGCACCGCCGCCTCGCTCGACGCGGGCGGCACCACCTGCAAGGCGCCCGGCGACAAGTCTGCGTACTGGATGCCCACCCTCTTCGACGGCGACCGGCCGATCCTGCCCGTCGGCCCGCAGACCATCTACTACAAGGCAGGTGTCACCGACTACACCAGCGTCCGCCCCTTCCCCGAGGGGCTGCGGTTCGTCGTGGGCAGCCCGGCGCAGAGCCCGCAGGACTTCCGCGACCACCCCGGGTACGTCGAGGGCTGGGAGTGCGGGGACAGCTACTTCAACACCGAGTTCCCCACCGACTGCCCCGACCGCGCCGACGTGCAGCTCAACATCCGCCTCCAGGCCCCGAACTGCTGGGACGGCTCCTCCCTCGATTCCGCCGACCACCGCAGCCACATGGCCTACCCGGTGGTCAAGGAGGGCACGAACGACAACGTCTGCCCCGCCGGCCATCCGGTCGCGCTGCCGATGATCGAGTTCAAGATGGCCTTCCCCGTCAACGGAGACCTCTCCGCCGCGCGGCTGGCCAGCGGCCCGAGCTACTCGTTCCACTACGACTTCTTCAACGCCTGGGACGACGCCACCCTCGACGCCCTGGTCGGCCACTGCATCGTCGGCGGCCTCCAGTGCGACGCACGTGGCTACGACCAGACGCATCCCGAGGAAGGCGCGGCGCTGAACGAGGACTACGAACTGCCCGCGGGGGTGGCCACACCATGACCGGACCCCGCACTCGCACCCGCGGCCGGGCGGCACCTCTCGTCCGCCGTCTCCTCCCGGCGCCCCTCGCCCGCCGTCTCGCGGTGCCGCTCGTCGCCGGGGCGCTGGCCGCCGGAGCGCTCGCGCTGCCCGCGCAGCCGGCGCAGGCGGCGGGCAGCGTCGTCGAGGTGACCGGCAGCCAGGGCGACTGGCAGTTGACCGTGGACGGCAGCCCCTACCAGGTCAAGGGCCTCACCTGGGGGCCCGCCGTCTCCGACGCCGGAAAGTATCTGCCCGACCTGCGCTCCATGGGCGTCAACACGATCCGCACCTGGGGCACCGACGCCACCAGCAAGCCGCTGCTGGACGCGGCCGCGGCCAACGACATCAAGGTCGTCGCCGGATTCTGGCTCCAGCCCGGCGGCGGCCCCGGCAGCGGCGGCTGCGTGGACTACGTGACCGACGACAGCTACAAGAGCAGCATGCTGGAGGAGTTCACCAGCTGGGTCGACGCGTACAAGGACCACCCCGGCGTGCTCATGTGGAACGTCGGCAACGAGTCCGTGCTCGGGCTCCAGAACTGCTACAGCGGCGACGCACTCGAAGAGCAGCGCGACGCCTACACCTCCTTCGTCAACGACGTCGCCGTGCGCATCCACGCCCTCGACCCGGACCACCCGGTCACCTCGACCGACGCGTGGACCGGCGCCTGGCCGTACTACAAGAAGAACGCACCCGATCTGGACCTGTACGCCGTCAACGCCTACCAGGACGTGTGCGGCATCCGGTCCGCCTGGGAGCAGGGCGGCTACACCAAGCCCTACATCGTCACCGAGACCGGCCCGCCCGGCGAGTGGGAGGTCCCCGACGACGCCAACGGCGTCCCCGAGGAACCCACCGACCAGGCCAAGGCCGAGGGCTACACCGCGGCGTGGAACTGCGTGACCGGGCACCGGGGCGTGGCGTTGGGCGCGACGATGTTCCACTACGGCACCGAGTACGACTTCGGCGGCATCTGGTTCAACCTGCTGCCCGCAGGCCAGAAACGGCTCTCCTACTACGCCGTCAAACGGGCCTACGGAGCGGCCACCGATGCCGACAACACCCCGCCGGTCATCTCCTCGATGTCAGTCGAGGGCGATCCCGCCCGGGTGCCGGCGGGCGGCGAACTGACCCTGTCGGTGCGGGCCACCGACCCGGACGGCGATCCGCTCTCCTACGAGGTGCTCAGCAACAGCAAGTACCTCGACGAGAGCAACCAGCTGACTCCGCTGCCCGCCACCGACCTCGGCGGCGGCCGGCTCAGGGTCACCGCACCCGACCGTCCGGGCGTGTGGAAGATGTACGTCAAGGCCACGGACGGCAAGGGCAACGTCGGTGTGGAGTCCCGCTCCGTGCGCGTCGTCCCGCCGGACGTCGACGGCACCAACGCGGCCCTCGGCGCCCCTGCGACGGCCTCCTCGGAGCAGCAGGGCGGCGGCGACTGCCCCTGCACCGCCGCCGGCGCCGTGGACGGCGACCTCACCACCCGCTGGGCGAGCGACTGGAGCGACCCGCAGTGGCTGAGCGTCGACCTCGGCACCCGCACCGCGTTCCGGCACGTGCAACTCGTCTGGGAGACCTCCTACGCCACGGAGTACACCGTCCAGACCTCCGACGACGGCCGGAACTGGCGCACCGTACGCGAGGTCACCGGAGGCGACGGCGGAGTCGACGACCTCGACGTCTCCGGCACCGGCCGCTACGTCCGCGTCCACGGCACGCAGCGCGGCACCGGCTGGGGCTACTCGCTCTACGAGTTCGGCGTCTACACCTGACGCGGGGGCTGCGCCAGGACCCGTACGGGCCGGTGCGCGCTGCGGGCACCCTCCCGCGGCCGTGGGCGGGCCCGGCCCGGGACCGAACGGAGAGCGCTCTATACGGCGCGTGCCTCCGCCGCTAGGGTGCCGGGCATGAGCAGCCGGGCTCCGACCCTGGAGGACGTCGCACGGGAGGCGGGTGTCTCCCGTGCGACGGTCTCCCGTGTCGTCAACGGCGTCCGCAACGTGGACCCGGCCATCCAGGACCTGGTCCGAAGGGCCGTCGCACGGACCGGGTACGCACCCAACCGGGCCGCCCGCTCGCTGGTGACCCGGCGCACCGAAACGGTGGCCCTCGTCGTCTCCGGCGCCGGTGACGTCTCCGACGAGGCACAGGACGCCTTCGCCTCCCGGGCGTTCTCCGACCCGTTCTTCGGCCGCGTGGTGGCGGGCGTCACCGGCTATCTGCGCCCGCGCTCGATGTACCCGGTCCTGATGTTCGCGGAGACCCCCGAGGCCCGCCGGGACGTCGTGGCCTACCTGCGCCAGGGCCGCGCGGACGGCGCCCTGGTGGTCTCCACCCACGCCGAGGACGCGCTGCCGCCGCTGCTCGCCGAGGCGGAGCTGCCCGCCGTCCTCTTCGCCCGCCCGGCCCGGCCGCTCCCGCTCAGCTGCGTCGACCTCGCCCACCGGGACGGCGGCCAGCTGGCCGCCGAGCGGCTGCTGGCCCGCGGCTGCCGTCGCAGCGTCACGATCGCCGGGCCGCTGGCCGTCGCCGCGAGCCAGGAGCGGCTCGCCGGATTCCGCGGCACGATGGCCCGCCGCGGGCACCCCAGCGTCCCGGTGGCCGAGGGTGCCTTCACGCTCGACAGCGGCAGAACGGCCATGTCGGCCCTGCTGGACGAGCACCCGGACCTGGACGGGGTGTTCGCCGCCAACGACCTGATGGCGCAGGGCGCCTGCGAGGTGCTGCGGGAGCGGGACCGGCGTATCCCGCAGGACGTCGCGGTCGTCGGCCTCGACGACTCCAGCGCCGCCGTCACCTGCCGCCCCCCGCTGACCACCGTGCGCCAGCCCGTCGAGCAGATGGCCGCGGCGATGGCACGCCTGCTGGACGAGCACATCCGCGGCGACCGCACCGAACCGGCCTCCGAGGTCTTCGCCCCGGAACTGGTGGTCCGGGACTCGGCGTAGGCCGCCGCCGGGCCCTGCCGAGGCCTGGCGCTGTGCGGCCTGGTGTTGTCGTTGTTGGGTGTTGAGCGGCCGGGCGTTCTGCCCCTACCCCGTAGTACCCTGAACCCGACTCGACCACGGAACGCCCTTGACCTGCGCTGCTGCGGGCAGGGAGCACACATCCTGGAGTGACGCCATGCTGCGCACGATGTTCAAGTCCAAGATCCACCGCGCCACCGTGACCCAGGCCGACCTGCACTACGTCGGCTCGGTCACGATCGACGCGGAGCTGATGTCCGCCGCCGACCTGCTCCCCGGAGAACTGGTCCACATCGTCGACATCACCAACGGCGCCCGGCTGGAGACCTACGTCATCGAGGGCGAGCCGGGCTCGGGCGTCATCGGCATCAACGGTGCCGCCGCCCACCTGGTACACCCTGGCGACCTGGTCATCCTGATCAGCTACGCACAGGTCGACGACGCCGAGGCCCGCACCCTGCAACCGCGTGTGGTGCACGTGGACGCGGACAACCGCATCGTGGCACTGGGAGCCGACGCCGGAGAGCCGTCGCCGGGCTCCTCCGCGGAGCGCGCTCCGCACGCGGTGGCCCGGAGCTGACCCGCGCCGCCGACTCTCCACGGGGCGCCTACGCGGCGAAGTCGTCTTTCGGGCGGGACTGTTGTGTTCCGCTTCTCGCTGTTGATGTCGGTGGGTGGGGTGCGGGGTGCGCTGCTACCGTCAGGTGCACGACAGTTACCTGATGCTACCGGGAGTTTGTTGTGCGTCCGACCCGTTCTGCTGTTCCGCTGGCCGCTGCCGCGGCGGCCGTTGCGCTGCTTGTCTCCGGGTGCGGTGGGGGTGACGACGGTGACGGGAAGAGCGGCACGATCGACGGCGCCGAGGACGCGGGGAAGAAGTCGCCGAGCGCCGAGTCGAGTTCGCCGGGCAAGGAGGATGCGCCGGGTGATTTCCGCACGTCCGACATCGAGTTGCCGGACGATGTGAAGCTCGTCTTCGACTGGGACCAGCCCTCGGACCCGGACAAGGCCGCCGCGCTGGACGGGGCAGCGGACTATATGCGGGCACTGATGCACGGCACAGTCAAGCAGGACCCGAAAGATCCGGTGCTGGTGAAACATGTGGTGCCGCTCCAAAGTGCCCAGAAATTCGCGACGACCAAGGTCAAATTGGATGTCGAGAAGGGGTACACCGTCACGGGGGAGGAGCGGTACTACAAGTCCAATGTGGGCGATGTAACCGACCAGAAGCTTGCTGAGGTCTCCTTCTGTGTGGATCAGTCGAAGTTCTTCAGTAAGAAGATCAAGACGGGCAAGGTGCTGCGGACGGAGAAGAGCTCGTCCAGCTACCTGTATTTCACTCTGGTGATGCAGAAGCCGGAGGAGTCGCAGCGGCCTTGGAAGGCTCGGACCTTCGGGGCTGAAGAGAAGGCGGTGAAGCAGTGCCAGGAGTGATGAGGAGAGGAGCGCTCGTCGCGAGCGTATGTCTCGCAGGACTGGTCGGGTGCAATTCAACTGCGCACGCTGACGAGGACTCGATGTCTGGCGCCCTGGGAAGCTTCAATAACGGTGAGGCGGCGGCTGGGGCTCGTGGGAGTCGGGAGGTCAGCTATTCCGGCAGTGGTGCGGGTGGCAGTAGTGAGGGTGGGGGTGGGAGGCTTTCGGTTCCGGGTGGGGATTGGTCGCCGCCGCCGTGTTGGTATGCGCCGAAGTATTCTCCTCGGGAGTTGAAGGAGAAGATTGATGATTCGCCGTTTTCGGTGACGGGGCGGGATCCGGACAACGGTGGGCAGAAGCAGGATACGGATCTGGCGATCCGGGAGAAATATGAGTCGGGGGATTACGACAACTATAATCTGGAGAAGGAGGGGGAGGGGCGGTTCTGGGCGGCGGTGCCGAATCCGGATGAGAAGGATGCGGCGAGGGCCCAGTCGTGTACGGAGTTGCCGTTCTGGGTGGAGAACGGCGAGGTGCCGGATGTGGAGCATGCGATCAGTCCGCAGATCCTCTCCAGGCTGGCGTATGCGCGGATCAGGGTGCCGGATACGCGGGTGGAGATGAATCCTGCGGGTCGGCAGACGGTGAATCTGCCGACGTGGGTGTGGCTGGATGAGGGCCGGTACAGGAAGTTGTCGGTGCGGGCGTCGGTGGATCTGGGTGGGGGCCGGGAGATCTGGGCGCGGACGACGGTGGAGCCGGAGGCGCTGAAACTGGATCCGGGCACGGACAGTGCGAGGCTGTATCCGGGTTCGGGTGAGTGCGGTGTCGAGGATGACGGCAGCATCGGCACGGAGTATGTGAAGGGCAGCGGGAAGAAGGCGCCGCCGTGCGGGGTGACGTATCTGAAGGCCACCCGGGGCGGGGGGAGTTATACGTTGCGTTCGACGCTGACGTGGACGGCGTCGTGGGAGGGCAGTGGCGGCGCCGGTGCCCAGGACCTGCCGAACGGTGAGTTCGGCGGCCGGCAGGACGTCACCGTCCAGGAAATCCAAGCCATCAACTGAGCCTGTGCTCTGGCCCCTGTGCGCTTGTGGCTGCTGGCGCCTCTCCGTAGGCGCGGATTCCGATCAGGTGGCAGGGAGCTGTTCGCGCACCCAGTCAGGACTGGGGTTGGTGTGCGGTCGGCCTGCCACCACGACGGTCGGCACGGTCTCGTTGCCGTCGTTGGCTGCTCTCACCGCTGCGGCTCCGGCCGGGTCGCGCCAGATGTTGACCCAGTGCAGCTGGCGGGCGCTGCGGCCCAGCCGGAAGCGCAGCCGTATGCAGTAGGCGCAGCCCGGCCGCCAGAAGACGACCGGTCGGCCGTCGTCCGCACTGCGGCGTCGTGCTTCCGGCTCGCCGGTCGACCTCGGGAAGATCAGGGGCGAGTTCACACCGCCGAGCGTCAGGAAGACCAGCAGGATCGCTGTGGCGATGCCGGGGCTCCCCTCGAAGAACTGCGCCACTGCGACGACTGAGCCGCTGAGTACGAACAGCATCGGCAGAATCCAAGAGCGCATCATGGTGACGCAGGCTACCGGCCGTTTCCGCGGCGCCGATGCCGTCGAGGACGACGATGAGGTATCAGTTCCCGGCGGCCCGCTCCCCCGCTACCCCGCCCCTGAGCCGGAGCCGGGCCCCGGGGCGGGCGGGGTGCGGGGCCGGAGGCGCTCGCCCTGCGGCCCGAACATGATCAGGTACTCGACCGGGCCGCCGAGGCCGGCGTTCGCGACCCCGTGCGGGGTGCGGGTGTCGAACTCGGCGATGTCTCCGGAACTCAGGACGAGGTCCTGGTCGCCGAGTGCGAGCCACAGCCGTCCGTACAGGACGCACAGCCACTCCCAGCCGTCGTGGGACACCTGCCGGGGGCGTGCGGGCGGGTCCTGGGCGGCGGGCAGGACGTGTTTGTGGGCGTGCAGGCCCCCCACGTACCGGGTCAGCGGCAGCACCGCCTTCTCGTCGCCGAAACGCCCGACCGCGGAGGCGCGGGGCTCCGGGGCCGAGGAGACGGGGGCGGTGCCGGCCAGCTCGTCCAGGGAGACGCCGTACTCCTTCGCCAACTGCAACACCACTTCCAGGGTGGGCTTGCGGCGGCCGGTCTCGATCCGCGACAGGGTGCTCGGGGAGATGCCGGTCGCGCAGCCGACGCCGGTGAGCGTGGCGCCGCGGTGTTCGCGCGCGGCCCGCAGCCGGGGGCCCATCGCCGCCAGTGCCTCGGCCACATCGTCGCCTGCCATCTGCTCACCCCATCCTGATGCGCTGTTCCGCCCCTCTGTCCTGCGAGTTTGCCAGACTGGCAACGATGATCGCGTCGTCCGGTCGCGGTGCCGCATGATCGGTCGTACCGGCGTCCGCCCGCGATCCGAGGAGAAGACCCGATGCCTTCCGAGCCGTCCGCAGCACTCCGTCACCGCACCGTCGAGGCCCCTGCCGGGCGCCTGCACCTGGTCGAACAGGGCACCGGCCCGCTGGTCCTGCTCGTGCACGGCTTCCCCGAGTCCTGGTACTCCTGGCGGCGCCAGCTCCCGGCCCTCGCCGCGGCCGGCTACCGGGCGGTGGCGCTCGACGTGCGCGGCTACGGTCGCTCGTCCAAGCCCGCGGCGACCGACGCCTACCGGATGCTCGACCTGGTGGCGGACAACGTCGCCCTCGTGCACGCACTCGGCGAGGAGAACGCGGTGGTCGTCGGCCATGACTGGGGCTCCAACATCGCCGCCACTTCCGCTCTGCTGCACCCCGGGATCTTCCGGGCCGTCGCCCTGCTGAGCGTTCCGTACGCGCCACCCGGCGGCCCCCGTCCCACCGACATCTTCGGCCGGGTCGGCGGCCCCGAGCAGGAGTTCTACGTCTCCTACTTCCAGGAGCCGGGCCGCGCCGAGGCGGAGATCGAGCCGGATGTCCGGGGCTGGCTCGCGGGCTTCTACGCAGCTCTGTCCGCCGACACCATGCCGGCCGAGGACGAGCCCGACCCGCACTTCGTCACCTACGGCGGTCGGCTGCGTGACCGTTTTCCCGCCGCCACCCTCCCGGCCTGGCTGACCGAGGACGACCTGGACATCTACGCCGCGGAGTTCGAGCGGACGGGGCTGACCGGTGCGCTCAACCGCTACCGCAACGTGGACCGGGACTGGGAAGACCTCGCCCCCCACCGCGGAGCGCCGATCGAGCAGCCCTCCCTGTTCCTCGGCGGTGCCCTGGACGCCTCCACCACCTGGATGTCCGACGCGGTCGACGCCTTCCCCACCACGCTCCCCGGTCTGCACGGCTCCCACCTCCTGGAGGGCTGCGGGCACTGGATCCAGCAGGAAAGCCCCGAGGAGGTCAACCGGCTGCTGGCCGGCTGGCTCGACACCCTCGCAGACTGAGCCGGGCAGCCGGGCAGCCGGGCAGCCGGGCAGCCGGGCAGCCGGATTGAACCGGGCTGAGCAGGGCTCAGCCGGGACTGAACCGGCAGGAGCGGTCGGGCCGGGGCGTCACGGCGGACCGGTCACGCCGCCGGGGTCCGGGCTTGAGCACGCTCCTCAACCGGCGGTCGCCGCCGCCTGCCACGCGCCCGGACGCATCCCTGTCGCCTTCCGGAAGAAGACGGAGAAGTTGGAGGCGTCGGGGAAGCCCAGCGTGTGGGCGCAGGCTGCCGCGGTGAGGCGGTCGTGCGCGAGGAGCCGTTTGGCCTCCAGGACGATCCGATCGACGAGGAACGTCTTCGCCGTGCGGCCGGTGGCCTGCTGCACCGCTCGGGAGAGCGTGCGGGGCGCGTATCCCAGTGCCCGCGCGTAGTAGCCGGCGTCGTGATGTTCGCGGAAGTGCGCTTCGACGCTGGAGAGGAACAGCCGGAACGCCGGATGCGTGGACTGTGCTTCGGTGTGCGGCGGCCGGAGACGGGCGACGAGTGCGGAGAGCAGGATCTCGGGCAGCTCGGTCGGGGTGTCCCCGGACGGGGCGGACGTCTCGAGGAGGAGATGGTTGCGCGCGGCGTCGACGAACGGCCAGTCGGCGTCGGGGACGGTCCAGTGCGCGACCACGTCCGGGGACGCGGCGAACTCCCGGGTGGCGCGGGTGACCGGTGCGGTCGGGACGAAGAGCACGAGGTGCCCTGTCAGCGCGGAGATGTCCTCCCACCGGTGCACCGCCCCCGGGACGACCCACACCGCGGACCGCTTCCGGAGCGGGTACCGGAGGAAGTCCACCGTGACTGCTCCGTTCCCCGCGTCGACGACAGCGAGGACGTGGAAGTCGGCACGCTGCGTCCCGCCGTCGTTCAGCTCGCGCAGACGGTCGAAGGTCATCGTCTCGACAGCGGCTGCACGGCGTCGCACGGGGTGGTAGGTCATCTGCCGGATCGCGGTCATGTGTCCAGTTTCCACCATTGGACGACCAGTCGTGCCGATGCCCGGGCACAGCGGACGAGATGCAATGAACGTAGTCCGAATGCCCCAGAAAGCTGATCGGGAGAAACGCGATGAACATGACGCAGCAGCCGCCACTGCCCACTTATGACCACCTCTCGGGTGCTGGGCCGACCCTGGTGTTCCTGCACTACTGGGGTGGTTCCGCCCGCACCTGGAACCTCGTCGTCGAGCGCTTGGCGGGGCGCGACATGCTCACCGTCGACTTCCGCGGGTGGAGCCGTTCGAGCAACCTGGCCGGCCCCTGCACGCTTCGTCAGCTCGCGGACGACACGCTCGCGGTGATCGCCGACGCGGGCGTCACCGACTACGTCCTCGTCGGCCACTCCATGGGGGGCAAGGTGGCGCAACTGGTCGCGGCGACCCGGCCCACCGGCCTCCGCGGGATCGTCCTCGTCGGCTCCGGCCCGGCCAAGCCCGCGGCCGGGGTCACCGCCGAGTACCGCGAAGGTCTCTCCCACGCCTATGACTCCGACGAGTCCGTCGCCGGGGCACGGGACCACATTCTCACGGCGACCGAGCTGCCCGAATCGGTCAGGTCGCAGATCGTGACGGATTCGCGGGCCTGCACCGACGCGGCCCGCACGGAGTGGCCGCTGCGCGGTATCGCGGAGGACGTCTCCGAGCACACCCGCATGATCAGCGTCCCGGCCCTCGTCGTCGCCGGGGAGCACGATCTCGTCGAGCCGGTCGACGTACTCCGCGACAACCTGGTGCCCTACCTCTCCGCGGCCGAACTCATGGTGATCCCGAAGACGGGCCACCTGATCCCGCTGGAGGCGCCGGCCGACCTCGTGGACACCATCACGGCGTTCGCGCCGGGAGCTGCCCGGCCTGATGCGCGGCCTGCCAACGTGTCGTGACCCCGAGCGCCCGCCGGAAGGTCCCGGAAGGCCTTGGGAGATCCTGGAAGGTCCTGGAGAGCCGACGGGTGCTCGGTCGGAGCCCATGGCGGCCAACAGCCCGCCGTCAGGACGTGTTTGCGGCATACGCCTCGGTGGGTGACCGGAGGCCGGTGGTGCGGTGTGCTTCGCCCGTCCCTCACGCCTCTGATGCCGCGGGGCACCGGAATGCGGCTGGCCAAACTGGAGGCCAAGGCGGTGGAGTGCGGCGCCTACGGCGATTACAACATCGACGGGCTGTTGCAGACGGAAGAGTACGCGCGGGCGCTGTTCGCCATGCGGCGCCCTGCGTTCAGCGAGGAAGAGATCGACCGGCTGGTCGGCGGACGGATGGCCCGGCAGGCCATCCTCGAACGGCAGCCAGCGCCTGCTCTCACATTTGTCCAGGAAGAGGTGACGCTACGGAGGCGTCTGGGCGGCAGAATGGTGCTACGGCGACAGCTCGAACGCCTGCTGGATGTGGCGCAGATGCGGCACGTCACACTGCAAGTGATGCCCACGGAGAGCGAAGAACACGCGGGTATGGCGGGCGAGCATCGGGTGCTGAAGCTTCAAGACGGAACGGCCTTGGCGTCCACGGACGCACAGCTCACGCACCGGGTGATCTCTGACCCCAAGGAAGTGCAGATCCTCGAAATGAGGTATGGCATCATCCGCTCGCAGGCGCTCGCTCCGCGTGAGTCGTTGGCCTTCATCGAGAAAGTGCTGGGAGAGACATGACGCTGAAGCCTTCCGTCGAGGATGACTCCACGCTGGAATGGGCGAAGAGCAGCTATAGCAGCAACGACAGCCCGGACTGCGTTGAAGTCGCTGCCTCCTCCGAGGCCATCCACATCCGTGACTCCAAGAACGCCACGGGGCCGCGCCTGAAGGTCACCCCAGCTACCTGGGCCGATTTCATCGCGTACGCCGCCGCTGGCTGACGCGCAGCCGAAACATGCCCCTGCCCCATCGGGATGAGGACGGGGGAGCGGCACGGGTTCGACGGGGTGGCAGGTGGATGCGGCGTACTCCGGCCTGGGCCGTGGCGGCGGCGTGTGTCATGGCGGCGGCCCTGCTGTACGTGGGTGCGGTCGCACACCTGGTGGACCTCGTCCAGCACGGTCTGTACCCGTACGGCTGGGCGCCGACCTGGCTCAACCTCTACTGGACCTCGCTGGCGGTCCTCGATCCGCTCGCCGCGGTGCTCCTGCTCGGCGGCAGGCGCCGTGGCGCGGATCTGGCCTGCGCCATCATGGTGACCGACGTCGCCGCCAACTGGTATGCCGTCTACGGCATTCAGCACAGCGGGCTTCTCGCCGAGCCCGGCCTCCAACGGCTCACGATTTTCGCGCTGTACGCAGTCGTCGTCACGCCCTTCCTCCGCAAGCACCTCTCCGCCTGAGACGAGACGACCGGGGCAACAGGCGCGGCAGTACCCTCCACGAGGACCGGTTCTGCTCCACGGGGTGACCGGAGGCGGGGACGGAGGAACCGACGCGACGCGTGCACGACGTGGGACGTTCACAGGACCCTGGTCATGAAGGTGCTGTTCGGGTCGGGCTGGTAGTCCGCGAAGGGTTCGCAGCGGTGGAAGCCGAACTTCTCGTAGAGCCTTCGGGCCGGCAGGAAGAACTCGGCGGAGCCGGTCTCCAGGCTCAGGCGCGTGAACCCCATGCCGGAGGCCTCGCGCAGGATGTGGGCCAGCAGCGAGGAGGCGACCCCGCTTCGCTGCCGCGTCGGCCGGGTACGCATCGACTTCAGTTCCGCGTGGCCCGCGTCCAGTCTCTTGAGCGCACCGCAGCCCACCAGGCTGCCGCCGTCCACGACCGACCAGAAGGTGACGTCCGGCTTCCGGAGACCGTCCAGGTCGAGGGCGTGTTTGCTCTCCAGAGGCGTGAGGGACCGCATCTGCTGGACATGTTCGTCGAGGAACCCGGCGATGTCCGGCCCGGAGAGGTCATCCACCGAGATCCGCAACGCGTCACGTCCTCTCTCCATGTGTCGTCGCCGACCCGCAGACGGCTGGAAGTCGAGCGTCGTGATGCGTGTCCGACCCCGCGGCTATGTTGTACGGCCTGCGACGAGAGGACGCCATGACCCGCACCACACCGCGCCGTCCCGCCGACGTCGAAGCGCTCTTCCCGGAACTGGCCCGCCACCGGCGTACGGCCACCCGGCTCCATCCCCGCCCGGGAACCCCTGGGGTGCGGGACAGCTCCGTCGGCGGTCCACTGTTGTGGCCGGCCGAGGAACCGTGGCCGATGTGCATCGAGCCGCACAAGCGGCGCAGCGGTGAGCGGGTGCGGGACGTCAGGCTCCGGCGGCGCATTCTGGCCGAGGCGTGGAGCCGCACTCCCGCCCCGGGTGAACGTCCCGGGCCGACGGACGAGGAGCGCGCCGTCCTGGACACGTTGAAGCGGGGACGGCACGCGCCGTGGCTGGGCCGCACCGACCCGATCCCCATGGCGGCGGTCGCCCAGCTGTACCGGCGCGACATACCCGACCTCGTCGGCGGACCCGCGGACTGCAATCTGCTCCAGGTGTTCTGGTGCCCGTTCGACGCGCATGGAGGCGGCCACGACATGTCGCTCCACCTGCGCTGGCGCCGCTCGGCGGACGTGCGCCAAGTACGGGAAGAACAGCCGGAACCCGTGGTGGTCGGCCACGACGGGTACGTGCCCGAGCCCTGTGTCCTCCACCCCGAACGGGTCGTCGAGTACGAGTACATCGAGCAGCTTCCCGACGGCCTGGTCCGCCGTATCGCCGAGTGGGAGGGGCCCGAGGACGACTGGGAGCCGGACACGCTCACGTACGAGTCCGATCTGTCGATCGCCCCGGGCTGGAAGGTGGGCGGCTTCGCCTCCTGGCACACCACCGGCCCCGCGACGATCACTTGCGGGCCCTGCGGCCGGGCACTGGAGCCCCTGCTGACCGTCGCCAGCTCCGAATGGGACGGCGGCACCGGGAGCTGGACCCCGCTGGAGGACCGGCCGGCGGCAGACGCCATGGACGCCAACACCCCCACCCATGTCACGGTCGGCCGCTGGGGAAGCCTCTTCATCCTCACCTGCCCCGCGTACCCCGAGCATCCCCACCATCTCGTCATCCAGTGACCCGGCAGCCCGAGGGCTGAGCGCCTCACGGGAGAAGGGGTCCCGCGGCGGCGCTCGGCCCTGCGGCGCCTCGGCGGCAGCCCGGATCCGGCGGTTCGATCAGTCAGAACTCCTCCGTGCCGGAAGAGCGGGGGAGGTCGCCTCCCAGATCAGGGCGTGCAGGAGTTGGTTCTTCTGCTTCCGCGTCAGTCTCTTCAGACCTTCGAAGGTGCGTGGAGCCACGTCCAGACGGTGGGGGATGCGGCGGAACGGGGAATGCCGTTCTCCCACTGTTGCTGGGGCATAGGCCAGGAGCGCGCAGATCCAGCTGTCGGACGGGATGCTCTCCGGGAGCACTGGCACGAGCAGGTACTGGGTGTCCTGATCCGCGCTCAGGTCGATGCGCTCCCCCCTACGGCTGAAACCGGAGTTCTCCGCCTCTGCGATGAGCTGCCGCAGGGTGCGGGTGTCCACTCGACGGACCTCTCCCGGAACCGGCCAGTGGAACGGCGAGGTCACGCGGCCCCGCCTGAGTATGCGCAGGTGAAGACGACTCACCGATGTCCTCCCTTCTGCAAGGGCGGTACTCCGCTCTGCCGGCCGCCGTGCCGTGGGCTCTGCCCTACGCTCCCGCCGTCCATGACCGGCATCATCGCTGATGCCGGTCATGGGGTGTCAGCCTTCCGGTGAGGTTGAGCGGGCCAGTGCGACGCCGCCCACGATCAGGGCGAGGGCGAGAATGCGACCGGTGGTCACCGGATCCTTGTGCACGACGATGCCGAGGGCGATGGCGCCGAGCGCGCCGATTGCGGTGAACGCGGCGTAGGCCGTCCCGACAGACAGCCCCTGCATCGCCAGGGAGAGCAGGTAGACCGCGACGGCGGCGAGCGCGAAGCACACCAGCGTGGGAAGCGGACGGGTGAAGCCGGCCGTGGGCTTGATGCTCTGCGACCAAGCGACCTCGACCAGTCCGGCCGCGACGAGCAGCAGCCAGCTCACAGCGAGGCTCCGACCGTCCGGGCAGCGGCCAGCGCGGCGGCCCGGGAGGCGTCGTGGGTCTCGCGGCGGGCGGCGAGTGCGGGATCGGTGAGGGAGTTGACCAACTCGGTGCCGAGGAAGGTCATGTCCTCCTCGGGGACGGCGAAGTGGCCGGGGAAGAAGTCCCGCAGGTAGCGCTCCTGGTGGTCGTACGGCCGACGCGGGGTGCCCGGACCGTACGCGCCGCCGCGCGCGTAGGCGACGACGAAGCGCCGTCCGGCCAGCGACATCCTGGGGAACGTCACCTGGTCGATCCACGCCTTGAGCGAGGCGGGGACGGAGAAGTTGTACATGGGCGCGGCGATCAGTACGGCGTCGGCGGCGACGAGTTCAGCGAGCAGCGGCTCGACGATCGCCCAGGCGTCCGCCTGGGCCGGGGTGCGCACGGCTTCGCGGTAGCGGGCGATGTCGGTGATCCGGTGTTCCAGTACGTAGTCGCACAGCTCGGTCCACGCCTCGCCTATCTGCGGAACGGGGGTGAGTGCGAGGTCGCGGTGGAGGTAGGTGCCGTCCGGGTGGGATGACCGCCAGGCGTCGGCGACGGCGTCGCCGAGCTCGCGGCTGAAGGAGCGGCGGCGGGCGCTGGCGTCGAGGTGCAGCAGGGTCTGCGGAGCGGGGGGCGTCGTCGGCCGGGTGGCGGTGGTGGACATGGAAAGGCTCCTGCCTCGGAAGAGGGAACCGGACATCGTGTCCGGTTCAGCTGTGGCCAGCATAACCGGACGCGGCGTCCAGTTATTCCGCCGGGCTGACGTAGGCTGATGCCGTGGAGACCAAGGAGCCCGAGCAGTCCGGGGACCCGGCGAGGCTCGGGGACCCGGCGAGACCGGGGGAGCCGAAACGGCCCAGGGAGCGCGCGGACGCGGCGCGGAACCGGGCGAAAGTCCTCTCCGCGGCGTCCGAACTGTTCGCAGAGGGGGATCCGCGCGCGGTCACGATGGAGGACATCGCCCGCACCGCCGGAATCGGTCGGGGCACGCTCTACCGGCGCTACCCGGACATCGCCTCCATCGCGGCGGCACTCCTGGACGAGCACGAGCACGCACTGCAGGGCGAACTGCTGCAGGGCGCACCGCCGCTGGGCCCCGGCGCAGCGCCGGGGGAGCGGCTGGCGGCCTTCCTGGCAGCCATGATCGACCTGCTGGAGCAGCACAGCCATCTCGTCCTCGGAGCCGAGACCGGCGCCGAACGTTTCGCTGTCGGCGCCTACGGGTTCTGGCGCGCCCACGTTCTGGCACTCCTGCGGGAGGCGGGCACGTCCGACCCCGAGGCGCTCGCGGACACGCTCCTGGCGCCGCTGGCCCCCGAGGTCTTCCTCCACCAGCGCGGCCGAGGCATCTCGACGGCCCGCCTGAAATCCGCCCTCACCCGACTCGCCCACGGGGTCACGGCATGAGCCGGCCTGAGCCGGCACGACCATTTGGCCGTTCTGGGAGGGTATGAAACTTGGTGCGATCTGGCATCGGAGGAGATCGGCCGACGAGGTATGCGTCGATGGGCTCCGGTGGCGACTCAGTATCGCCCGCTGTGTTTCAAGGCGACAGCAGTGTATTTCGAGTCTCCATCAACGCGAACCCCAGCAGATTCAGGCCTTTCCACAACGATGGTGAAGAAGCTCGTTCGTCGTCCGCAGCTAAGCCAATACCCCAGATGCGGTCCAAGGGGCTTGCTTCGACCAGTACGCGGTCCCGGGAATTCAGCAAGAAGTCGCGTATTTCTCCATCGGCGGAGAACTTTGCGAGGTTACCGCGCAGAACGATTCCGTACCGGTGCTCGAGCCAGACGTCTTCCTCGAAGCCCTCTACCTGGCGGCCGAGTGTCTTCGCTGCACCGGGGTGGGGCGCCGCAAGAATGTGCTCTGCTGTTTCGTCATCGTTGAACAGCCATGCTTTATGGGCCATCATGTAGTGTTCTGCGGACCGAAATACATGCCCCTCTGTGGTGAATTCGCTTTCCCACCACTGGCTGAGGCACCCTCGCCCGACCCTGCCGTCCGCTTCGCGCTGGTTGCCCCAGAAGAACAGAAAGCGCATGGGGTGGCGTGATTGCTCCCAGAGCGCTCCTTCTTCGGCTGACATTGGCAATGATTTCGGCGACTCCGACGTCATCGGCTTTCTTTCCCTCTTCTTCCTTGATTCGCATGGCGGCGTGAAGTCAGTCGCGCAAATCATCGCAGGATTGTCTGAAATTATCCGCCACTCTCGGATATCGGGGGCGTCGCTGGCAGCCGCACGACGGCAGAGGTCAGCCAGCCGGTCATACAATCCGAGGTGCTGGAAGAGTTCAGCGTTACGCCTGTACGCGTCGTCGTCTGGAGTCGCGTCTAGTTGTCTCCATGCGGCTTGAGGTATAACTTGCGCCATTTTTTCGTGAGGGAGCATTCCCAGTAGTCGGCTCAGGCCGACGGGCTTCTGGATGGCCCAGCACCGCTCTTTGTGCTCCATCGTGAGATCAGAGCATTTCGAACCTTGACAGATATAGAATTTCCTGCAGTCCTAGTGACGGAACTCGTTCGTCCTCTGCGGTCAAGTTGGTACTTCAGATCCGGCCCAGGGTGTTCGAGTCAGACCTCTCCCGCGAAGCTCCATGATTGATGGTCAAGCACGCTCCCTACGCGAGCGTGGGAACTGCGGGAATACGCCGGGCGCATGTGAATCAAGGTCAACCGGTGGGGGCAAGAGTGATTCTTCGCTCGCTGAGGTTGATTGATGAAACAATGACGGGATATTCTTCCCCGATCGCTGCTGACTTCAGCGCGCCTGTGAGGTCGGCTGCAGGAAGGAGCCCGGAAATATCCCCCTGGAGGGTGAGGAACACGCCGATAGGTGTGACCTTTTCGACGGTTCCTGTAGTTGTTGTACCCAGTTGCGTTGCCGCGAAGTCCACGAAGGGATCGTGTTGCAGCTCTTTCAGTGACAACGAAACCTGATTGCGGTCCGTGTCAATACTCAGGACAACTGCTACGACTTCTTCGCCGATGTGCGCAACTTGTTCTGGGTGGGTGAATCTCCTCCATGAGAGATTCGGTGCTGTTACCACACCAGAGACTCCGTCTAGATCGATGAATAGAATGGTGGCGGATGCTGCGGTGACGACACCTCTGCAGACCGTGCCGGGCTGCAGATTATTGATTTCCTGCATCAATCCTCCCATTTGTAGCCGTTGTAAAAATTCCACCACTTGGGGCTACCCTCGATGAAGGAATTGAATCGCGGGATCTCCCCCTGTGGGATTATCCATTGATATTCTCCTGGCTTGTTGTCGTGCGTCCTCCTGTATTTCTCCGGAGGGAAATTCTCCTCGAACCCATCCTTCATTGTGAATTCATGGTAGCCATCCTCGTGGGTTCCCTGATCTGCATATTTACGGGCAACCTCCTCGGATTCTCCTAGGTAGGCAGTCCCTTCTCCGCCTTCTGGGGTAGAGGGGTGCAGGTCAGGATCGAGCCCATCGGCTTCGCGAGCACGATTACCTCGCGCCGGTGCTCTATAGAGCCTGAGTGGTTCTTCGCCCGGGTACCTCGGCGCAAGTCCGAGGGGATCGATCCGGTAGAGCGGATTGTCAACATATCCCGTCGGGTTCGGGTCAGGTGCCAGTCCGCGAGGGTCGGGCGCCGTGTACCGCGCGGCTTCCGGGTCGTAGTACCGGAAGTAGTTGTAGTGGAGGCCCGTCTCCGGGTCGTAGTACTGGCCGGGGAAGCGGAGGGGGGTGTAGGCGGTGCTGTCGGCGTGCCAGGTGGTGGTGCCCCAGAGGGTGGAGCGGGTGCGCCAGGCGATGTCGCCCGATTCGGAGACCAGTTCGGTCGGGGTGCCGACGAGGTCGGTGACGATGGCGTAGAAGCGGGAGTCGATTTCCTGCTGGGTGGACTCGTCGGTGCGGCGTTCCGTCTGGGTGAGGGGGGTGAAGCCCTTGTGGTCCCAGGTGAGGGTGACCGGGTGGGGGAGGTCGGGCGCGGCGGTGGTCTGCTCGATGAGAGTGGGGCCGTCCCAGGTGAAGAGGACCGATTCGGCCTGCTCACCGTCCGCCGTCATGCGGTGCTTGGCCGTGCGGCGGCCCAGGGGGTCGTAGGTGTACTGCCAGACGGTGCCGTCCGGGGTGACGACTTGGGTGAGCCGGTCCTCGGCGTCCCAGGTGTAGTGCCAGGTGTCCGGTTTCTTCGAGAGGCGGGTCTTCTGGCGGAGGGTGGTGCGGCCCGCTGCGTCGTGTTCGTAGCGGACCTTGCCCGCTGTCCGGATCGAGGTGCCCTCATACACACGCGGGCCGATGGCCTCGGGGGAGGCGTGGGTGGCGGGCCAGCTGGCCTCGGTTTGGTTGCCTGCCTCGTCGTAGGCGTAGCGCTCGGTCCAGCCGCTGGCGTGGACGGCGGTGACGCGGCCGGTCGCGTCCAGGTCGAAGGTGGCGCGGCCGGAGAGCAGGTCGTCCACGCCGGTCAGATAGCCGTCCGCGCGGTACTCGTAGTCCTTGCGCTGGACGGTCGAGTCCGCCGTGGCCAGGGACAGGGCCTCCAGTCGGCCCGCCGGGTCCCACACCTGGGAGAGGGTGAGGCCCTCGGTGCCGATACGGCGCTCCGTCTCGCGGCCTGCCGCGTCGTGGGTGAAGTCCAGCGTGCGGCCCGAGGCGGTGAGCGCGGTGCGGTTGCCCGCCGCGTCGTAGGTGCTGGTGGAGACGGCGCCGGTCGGGGTGGTGCGGCGGGTGCGGCGGCCCAGGGCGTCGTAGGTATGGGTGAGGGCCCGGCCGTTGACCAGTTCCGTTTTGACGCGGCCCAGCTTGTCGCGCTGGTAGCGCAGCTCCGCGTCCGGGCCGACGGCGTCCAGGAGGCGGCCTGCCGGGTCGTAGGCGTACGTCGTCACCGCGCCCGCCGCGTCCTTGCGCAGCGTGCGGCCCAGGGCGTCCCGCTCGTAGGTGATGTCCTCGCCGAGCGGTGTCGTACGGCGGATCAGTTCGCCGGCGGCGTCCAGTTCGTACTGCTGCGTGCGGTCGTCGAAGTCCGTCTCCGCGACCAGGCGGCCCGCCGGGTCGTAGGTGTAGTCCCAGGTCAGGCCCTGGGGGTTGGTCACCCGCGTCATGCGCAACTCGGCGTCGTACGCGAACTCGTAGCGCACGCCGTCCGGGCCCGTGCGGGCCTCCAGCATGTCGAAGTGGGTGTACTCGTACCGGGTCTCCCCGCCTGCGGCATCCACATGGCGGGTGCAGTTGCCCTCGCCGTCCCACTCCCAGCGCTCCGTGGCGCCGTCGGGCGTCGTGCGGGAGGCCGGCCGGCCCTCGGTCGTCCAGGTCAGCGTGGTCCGCGCGCCCAGCGGGTCCACCACACGCACCGGGCGGCCGAACGCGTCGCGTTCGTAGCGGGTGGTCGCGCCCAGCGGGTCGGTGATCTCCAGCGGGAGGCCCGCCGCGTCGCAGCGGACCCGCGTCGTCGCGCCGAGGGCGTCTGTCACTGCCGTCAGACGGCCCTGTCCGTCGTACGTGAATCGCGTCGCGTGGCCTGCCGGGTCGGTGAGCGAGACGCGGTTGCCGTGCTCGTCCCACTCCTGGCGCCAGACTGCGCCATCGGGGTCCGTCGTGGTGACCGGCAGTCCCAGCTCATTGCGTTCGACGGCGACAGTCGTACCGTCGGGGCGCTTCGCCGACGCCAGGCGGCCCGCCTCGTCGTACGTGAACGTCGTGCGGCGGCCCAGCGCGTCCGTGTGCGACAGCGGACGGTTGCGCGCGTCGCGCTCGGTGCGGGTGCGGTGGTCGAGGGGATCGATCTCGCCGACGACCAAGCCGCGGTCGTCGAACAGCGTGCGCGTCGCGTGTCCCGCTGCGCTCGTGACCGTTGTGACCTTGTGGCCGGTGGCTTCGTCGACGCCGTCGTAGTCGATACGGACCTGCATGTGGCCCGCTGTGCCGCCCTCGGCGATGACGCGGTGCAGGTTGTCGTAGACGTAGTCGTAGCGGCGGTCGTTGGTGTCGGTCCAGGACACCACGCGCTGCTCGTCGTCGTACTCGAAGCGCAGCGGCAGCCCGGAGGAGCCCGTGACGTCGGTCAGGTTGCCGTCGGTGTAGGCGTAGCGCAGCACCGTCGTGCCGGTCTCGGAGCCGGCCAGGGAGAGCGCGGTCACCCGGTCGTCCTCGACCGTCAGCCGCACCACGTAGCCGCCGCTGTGGACGAGGCGCAGCGGCGCGCCGGTCTGTTCGTCGTACTCGAAAGTGATGCTGTTGCTGTTGCGGTCCGTGATCTGCTCGATCCGGGCCGCGCCGTCCTCCGACTTGCCCTCCTGCGGCGGCGCGAAGTGCCGTACCCGGCCCGTCTCCGGTTCCGTCAGCGTGTAGCCGCCGTCCGGGGTGCGCTCCAGCGGCATCCGGGACGAGCCCGCCGACGGCAGGGTGGGAACCCCGGGAGCCGGGTGCGGGAACGTGAGCAGGCGGCCGTCCTCCGCGACGAAGACGACGCCCTCCGGGTCGACCTCCAGCCGCTGGTCCACCGTGGAGCTCCACGACGGGCCGAACCAGCGGCCGAGGGTGTAGCCGGACTCGACGCGACGGGTGAAGGTGAGCGGCAGGGTGCCCGGCAGGGACAGGTCCGTCTGCGGGAGGTACATCTTCCCGGTGGCGAGGTCGATCGGGTCGGTCCTGCCGGAGGGGGTCTCCTCGCCCTTGCGGGCGGCCTGGTGCGGACCCTTCTTCTCGACGGCCTTCCGCCCCGCCGACAGTTCCTTCGCCAGTTTCCCCGCGCGCCCCGCCTTCGTCGCCACGCCGAGGCCCTTGGTGCCGAAGAGTTCGGGGAGGAGGCGGCCGACCCCTTCGGAGGGGTCCTTCTTGAAGGTCTCCCACATCTGCTTGCCGGTGCCGACGGGGTCGTTGGCGGTGCGCATGATGCCGGTGACGGTCGAGTTGAGCTGGGTGACGTACTCGGCGGGGTGGGTGATGTTGTACGGGTCGACGGGGTTGATACTGCGGACGAAGTTGTTGAGGCCGGCGACGCCCTTCACCACGCCGCCGACCAGATGTTCGCTGTCGAGCTGGAGTCCGGTGACGCCGTCCTCGGCCTGCTCCCAGTAGTCCGGCTTGGGCGGGGCCGCGTCGCGGGCCTCCTTGACCTTCTTCTGCGCTTCGGCCGCGGCGGTGTTGCGCTGGGTGCGGGCCTCCTTGAGCTGCTCCTCGGCGTCCTTCTTCTTGTCGTTCTTGTACTTGGTGGCCGCCTCTCCTGCCTGGCCCTGCGCCCACTCGACCGTGGTCGCGAAGGACTCCAGAGCGTCGGCGGCCTTCTCGCAGGCGTTCGCGGCCTTGACCCACTTGGCGGGCTCCAGGCCGACCTTCTCCCAGAACGCGTCGGCGGCCTTGCCCTTCAGCGTGCCCTTGTGCAGGCCCTTGAGGCCCTTGGCGACGTTGTCGAACGCCGTCTTGAGGTTGCCGATGTGCTCGGCCGTCGAACGGATCCTGCCGGGGCTGCCGTAGACCAGTTTCTTGGGGTCGTCGGTCTCGTCCAGCTGGAACTCGGCGGTCTCGGCGCCCAGCGCGTTCGCCGCCGAGCGGGACTTGTCCCGCACCCAGTCGCCGCCGCTCTCCCATCCGACGTCGTCCAGCCGGTCGCCCGTCCAGTTCCCGGCGCCCTCGACGAAGTCCCCGGCGCCCTCCGCGAGGTCCTCGGCCTTGTCCTCGACCGAGTCCGGTACGAAATCCCGCCAGCCCATCAGCCGTTGCCCCCGTCGGATCCGTCGCCGTCAGCACCCTGCCCGCGCTGCTGCTGGGCCGCGCGCTCTTCGGGGGAGGGGCCGAACCACTCGTCCTGCTCGGCCTCGACCTGCTCGTCGCTGATGCCGGTGGCCTTCTGGGCGAGGTCCATGTACATCCCGCCGCGCCCCTTGGAGGACAGCTCGCGCCCGGTGTCCTGCCAGTCCTGCTTGATGTCCTGACCCGCCTTCTCCCAGGACTCCTTGCTGTAGTCGGGGGCGTCCGGGGTGAGGATGTCGCCGTAGCCCTGCTCGACGACCTCCTCCTCGGTGGCGTGCGGGTTGCCGGTGTAGAGGGCGGAGTTCATGACGATCTTGAGGGTGCCCGCCCGGTACTGGTCCTCTTCGTGCGCCATCCCCGCCGAGAGGCCGAGCTTCTTGGCGAGCGCGTTGGCGTTCTGCACCAGGGCGCGCACGCCCCACTCCCACCTCTCGCAGAAGTCCTCGAAGTCGACCGAGAGGCCGTGATGGCCCATCTCCATACCGGTCAGTGACAGTTCCTCGAAGCCGGCGCCCTGCAGCGCCGACGTCGCAGAGCTGCCCGACTCCTTCAGTTCACCGATGGCGCCGTTGAGCCCCTTCTCGACCAGATCGAGGGACTCCTTGTTCCAGTGGACGCCGTCGCTGCTCTTGCCGCCGTCCCCCATCAGACGTCCCCTCCGTCGCCCGGCGCGGGCACGGCCACCGCGTCCGGCACGATCCCCGGCGCGGGCGGGAAGAGCATCGAGCCGTCCTCGTCGGCGGCGTTCACCACGACACCGGCCGGGCCGTCCTGCGCCGGCACGACGACGTCGAGCAGCCGGGCCCCCAGGACCGCCGCGTAGTCCCACGGCCGGTCGGTGGCCTCGCCGCGGGCGAGCGCGAAGCGGGCCAGGGCCGCCTCGTCGGTGAAGGCGAAGATCCAGCGGACGCCGCCGTGCACCCCGGACATCACCTGGTCCTCGCCCACGGTCGGGACCAGCACCGCGGTGCGGCGGAACTCTCCCACCAGCGCCTCGGGGTCCCCGGTTCCGGCGCGCCGTGCCGCGATCTCCTCGGACAGTTCCATCCCGCCCCCTCCTGCTTCCCCTCATGTCGCCCGCCGCCGCCCCCCGGCGACTGCCCCGCCCCGCGGCCGGCCCGGCCGGTTCCGTGGGTGAGGCCTTGTGCCACGGGCGTCCCGGCGATCCTGCAACCGTGTGAACAGACGCTCACGCACCGTTCTCCGGTTGCATACCCGCAGGCCGGGGCGGGGAAGCTGTGCCGCATTCCACAGCGCGCCCGGCGTGTTCACACCTCCGCCGGACGCGTTCCGGTGGGCCCGGGGTCACGCCTCGGGCCGCTGCTCCAGCTCCCGCTTGAGGTTGCGCAGCGTCCGGTCGATGTTGCGGATCTGGAAGGCGGCGAAGGTGCTGCCTCCGGTGGCGATCCGGTCGAAGACCCCGGCCACCGCGTCCGGCCAGGAGCGCCGGTCGTCGGTCCAGGTCTCGGTGACCTTCGTGCCGCCTTCCGTGCTGTGGAAGCGGTACTCCCAGGTCGCGATGGGGGACTTCAGCTTCGGGTGCCGCAGGCCGATGGCGTGCACGCGGAAGGCGAAGCGGCGGCCCGGGTCGGCCTCGGTCACGGTGCAGCGGGTGGTCCAGCGGAAGACGCCGCGCTTGTTGCGGCCCTCGAAGACGGTGCCCACCTCGGCGGGTCCGTCCCCGCCGGGCACGGTCGCCCCCAGGTTCTCCGGGCTCCAGCGGCCCATCCGGGCGGGCCGGCTGATCTGTTCGTACACGGCCTGGGGTGCCGCGTCGATCCGGATGCTGCGGGACACGGTGAATTCGCGGGGCATGGGCACTCCGTTCCTCGGCGGATGCCGGGAGCGCGGACCCGGTGCGGGCTGCGTCGTCGGTCCGGCTCGTGCCGGACCGACCGGTTCGGCCATCTCTCCGCCGGCCCGACCGGATCGCGTCGGGCCGGGGGTACGCGGCGGCACGGTGCGCGGTGGCGCGGACCGGGCCGCGGACGGGGCTCCCGGCCCGCGTGACCCTACTTGTCGGTAGTCGGGCTGTCAGGGGTTCTCGGGAGTGCGGACTGCCCATGAGGGGACGGGCCGCCCTCGCGAGTGCGGGCGCACCGGAGGGCAGACGGATGCCGAGGGGGCGCCCCGAAGTGCGGGCGGGTGGTGAAGCGCTGGGGCGTACGCGGGGCAACCGGTACGATCGAGAGGGCACCCCGGATCTTCCCAGGACCCCGGTGCTCCGGATGTGCGGCACACCACCTGTGAGCTGCCCCTCATTCCGCGCCCAGGGGCTGGATGTGCTAGTGGCCCGATTGGCTACGGCTCCGGCCTCTGTGGCACACTGTCCAGGTTGCTCGGTTGAGTGCCGATGCTGCGCGCCTCCCGCCGGGAGGACCGGAAGCGAGTCCCAGGTATTCGTCGCCCCTCGTCAGGGGCGGAAGTACGGGAATCTTCCGGGAAGCGTAGGAGGGGCTTCCAGCCAGGCACCCGGTGGGATTCCTCCCCCGGCTCCTTCCTCATGTGGATCGCGGACGGATCGCGTATGCGTCCGTGGAACCTCGGCGGAGTACTGCTGAGCAGAACTGCGAGAAGGATGCCGACACGCCCGACCGCGTGGGTCGAGTGAGGGTGGGAGCCCATGGGTTCCGGAGCGTTACGAGAGACAGGACTACGAAGTAGCCATGGCGGGACAGAAGATCCGCATCAGGCTCAAGGCCTACGACCACGAGGTCATCGACAACTCGGCGAAGAAGATCGTCGAGACGGTGACGCGTACTGGCGCGTCGGTCGCCGGCCCGGTGCCGCTGCCCACAGAGAAGAACGTGTACTGCGTCATCAAGTCGCCGCACAAGTACAAGGATGCGCGCGAGCACTTCGAGATGCGTACCCACAAGCGTCTGATCGACATCCTCGACCCGACTCCCAAGACCGTTGACTCGCTGATGCGCCTGGACCTCCCGGCCGGCGTCGACATCGAGATCAAGCTCTGAGGGGTGTCGTAGAGATGGCTAAGCAGATCAAGGGCGTCCTGGGCGAGAAGCTCGGCATGACCCAGGTCTGGGACGACAACAACCGCGTTGTCCCCGTGACCGTCGTCAAGGCCGGTCCGAACGTTGTGACCCAGGTCCGCACCGCAGACAGGGACGGCTACGAGGCCGTCCAGATCGCCTTCGGCGAGATCGACCCGCGCAAGGTGAACAAGCCCCTCAAGGGCCACTTCGCCAAGGCCGACGTCACCCCCCGCCGCCACCTGGTGGAACTCCGCACCTCCGACGCGTCCGAGTACACGCTCGGCCAGGAGCTGACCGCGGACACCTTCGAGGCCGGCTTCAAGGTCGACGTCACCGGCAACTCCAAGGGCAAGGGCTTCGCCGGCGGCATGAAGCGCCATGGCTTCCGCGGCGGCAAGGCGTCCCACGGTGCGCACCGCATCCACCGCAAGCCGGGCGCCATCGGTGGCTGCGCCACCCCGGGCCGTGTCTTCAAGGGCACCCGGATGGCCGGCCGGATGGGCAACGAGCGGGTCACCACCCAGAACCTGACCGTCCACGCCGTTGACGCGGAGAAGGGCCTGCTGCTCATCAAGGGCGCAGTCCCCGGTCCGAACGGCGGCCTCGTCCTGGTCCGTACCGCGGCCAAGGGGGCTTGAGGAACCGATGAGCACCATTGACATCCTTTCGCCGGCCGGCGACAAGACCGGGACCGTCGAGCTCCCCGCGGAGATCTTCGACGTGCAGGTCAGCGTTCCGCTGATCCACCAGGTCGTCGTCGCCCAGCTGGCAGCGGCCCGTCAGGGCACGCACAAGACCAAGACGCGCGGCGAGGTCCGCGGCGGCGGCAAGAAGCCGTACCGCCAGAAGGGCACCGGCCGCGCCCGCCAGGGCTCGACCCGCGCTCCGCAGTTCGCCGGCGGTGGCGTCGTGCACGGCCCGGTGCCGCGCGACTACTCGCAGCGGACCCCGAAGAAGATGAAGGCCGCCGCGCTGCGTGGCGCCCTCTCCGACCGGGCCCGCCACGGCCGCGTCCACGCCGTCTCCGGTGTGGTCGAGGGCGAGATCTCGACGAAGGCCGCGAAGAACCTGTTCGGCCGGATCAGCGAGCGGAAGAACCTGCTGCTGGTCGCCGAGCGCTCCGACGAGGCCGCCTGGCTGTCCGCCCGCAACCTGCCCCAGGTGCACATCCTGGAGCCGGGCCAGCTCAACACCTACGACGTGCTCGTCTCGGACGACGTGGTCTTCACCCGGGCCGCGCTCGAGTCCTTCGTTGCTGGCCCGCAGGCCCACACCGAAGGGAGCGACGCCTGATGGCTACGCGACACCCGAGCATTGCCTCCAAGGCAGCGAAGGCCGCGAAGGCCGCCCGCGTCGCCAAGGCCGCCCGCCGGGCCGCCGACGGTCCGGGCCCGATCGCGCCGGCCGACCCGAGCAAGGTCTTCACCGACCCGCGCGACCTGCTGGTCAAGCCGGTCGTGTCGGAGAAGAGCTACGCGCTGCTGGACGAGAACAAGTACACGTTCATCGTCGACCCGCGTGCGAACAAGACCCAGATCAAGCAGGCCGTCGAAGAGGTCTTCTCGGTCAAGGTCGCCGGGGTCAACACGATCAACCGCCAGGGCAAGCGCAAGCGCACCCGCACCGGTTACGGCAAGCGCGCGGACACCAAGCGCGCCATCGTGACCCTTGTCGAGGGCGACCGAATCGACATCTTCGGCGGCCCGGCCTCCTGACGGGGGCCAGGTCGTTCTGAAGTCCGGAATCTTCCGAGGACTGAGAAATGGGTATCCGCAAGTACAAGCCGACGACTCCGGGCCGTCGCGGCTCATCCGTCGCCGACTTCGTCGAGATCACGCGGTCCACGCCGGAGAAGTCGCTGGTCCGCCCGCTGCACAGCAAGGGCGGCCGTAACAACGCCGGTCGTGTGACTGCGCGCCACCAGGGCGGTGGCCACAAGCGCGCCTACCGCGTGATCGACTTCCGTCGGCACGACAAGGACGGCGTGCCGGCGAAGGTCGCGCACATCGAGTACGACCCGAACCGCACCGCGCGCATCGCGCTGCTGCACTACGCGGACGGCGAGAAGCGCTACATCCTCGCCCCGCGCGGCATCCAGCAGGGCGACCGCATCGAGAACGGCCAGGGCGCCGACATCAAGCCCGGCAACAACCTGCCGCTGCGCTTCATCCCCGTGGGTACGACGATCCACGCGATCGAGCTGAAGCCGGGCGGCGGCGCCAAGTTCGCCCGCTCGGCCGGTGCCTCGGTGCAGCTGCTGGCGAAGGAGGGCCGGATGGCCCACCTGCGTATGCCGTCCGGTGAGATCCGGCTGGTCGACGTCCGCTGCCGCGCCACCGTCGGCGAGGTCGGCAACGCCGAGCAGTCGAACATCAACTGGGGCAAGGCCGGCCGTATGCGCTGGAAGGGCGTCCGCCCGACCGTCCGCGGTGTGGTCATGAACCCGATCGACCACCCGCACGGTGGTGGTGAGGGTCGTACCTCCGGTGGCCGCCACCCGGTTTCGCCGTGGGGTCAGAAGGAGGGGCGTACGCGCTCGCCGAAGAAGGCCAGCAACAAGTACATCGTCCGCCGCCGCAAGACGAACAAGAAGCGCTAGGAGGCGGGTTTAGATGCCGCGCAGTCTCAAGAAGGGGCCCTTCGTCGACGACCACCTCGCCAAGAAGGTGGACGGCCAGAACGACGCGGGCACCAAGAACGTCATCAAGACCTGGTCTCGCCGCTCGATGATCGTCCCGGCCATGCTGGGCCACACGATCGCGGTGCACGACGGCCGCAAGCACGTCCCGGTGTTCGTCACCGAGTCGATGGTCGGCCACAAGCTCGGCGAGTTCGCGCCGACCCGCACCTTCCGCGGCCACGTGAAGGACGACCGCAAGTCGCGTCGTCGCTGAACGGCTGGGTGCGAAGACTATGACTGACACCGAAGGGACAACCATGGAAGCCAGGGCCTCAGCGCGCTATGTGCGCGTCACGCCCATGAAGGCCCGCCGGGTGGTGGACCTTGTTCGTGGCATGGACGCCACGGAGGCTCAGGCGGTCCTGCGTTTCGCCCCGCAGGCCGCGAGCATGCCGGTGGGCAAGGTGCTCGACAGCGCCATCGCCAACGCCGCGCACAACTACGACCACACCGACGCCGACAGCCTCTACATCTCCGAGGCATACGTCGACGAGGGCCCGACCCTGAAGCGGTTCCGGCCGCGCGCCCAGGGCCGCGCCTACCGGATCCGTAAGCGGACGAGCCACATCACCGTGGTCGTGAGCAGCAAGGAAGGAACCCGGTAATGGGCCAGAAGGTAAACCCGCACGGGTTCCGGCTCGGCGTCACCACCGACTTCAAGTCGCGCTGGTATGCCGACAAGCTCTACAAGGACTACGTCAAGGAAGACGTCTCGATCCGCCGCATGCTCACTCAGGGCATGGAGCGGGCGGGCATCTCCAAGGTGGAGATCGAGCGCACGCGTGACCGCGTCCGCGTCGACGTCCACACCGCCCGTCCGGGCATCGTCATCGGCCGCCGCGGCGCCGAGGCGGACCGGCTGCGCGGCAACCTGGAGAAGCTCACCGGCAAGCAGATCCAGTTCAACATCCTCGAGGTGAAGAACCCCGAGACGGACGCGCAGCTCGTCGCCCAGGCGGTCGCCGAGCAGCTCTCCTCCCGGGTCTCCTTCCGCCGCGCCATGCGCAAGAGCATGCAGACGGCGATGAAGGCCGGTGCCAAGGGCATCAAGATCCAGTGCGGCGGCCGTCTCGGCGGTGCCGAGATGTCGCGCTCGGAGTTCTACCGCGAGGGCCGGGTCCCGCTGCACACGCTGCGCGCCAACGTCGACTACGGCTTCTTCGAGGCCCGTACGACCTTCGGCCGCATCGGTGTGAAGGTGTGGATCTACAAGGGCGATGTCAAGAACATCTCCGAGGTGCGCGCCGAGAACGCCGCGGCCCGCGCGGGCAACCGCCCGTCGCGCGGCGGTGGCAACGACCGTCCCCGTGGTCGGGGCGGCGAGCGTCGCGGTCGCAAGCCGCAGCAGGGCCAGGGTTCGGCCGAGGCTCCCAAGACGGAGTCCGCGCCGGCCGGTGCCGCTGCCGAGCCGAGCGCTTCAGGAAAGGAGAGCTGACCCATGCTGATCCCGCGCAGGGTCAAGCACCGCAAGCAGCACCACCCGAAGCGCACGGGTATGGCCAAGGGCGGTACCGAGGTCGCGTTCGGTGAGTACGGCATCCAGGCTGTGACCGGTGCCTACGTGACGAACCGGCAGATCGAGGCCGCTCGTATCTCCATGACTCGTCACATCAAGCGTGGCGGCAAGGTGTGGATCAACATCTACCCCGACCGCCCGCTGACCAAGAAGCCCGCCGAGACCCGCATGGGTTCCGGTAAGGGTTCGCCCGAGTGGTGGATCGCGAACGTCAAGCCGGGGCGCGTGATGTTCGAGCTGTCCTACCCGAACGAGAAGATTGCTCGTGAGGCGCTCACCCGCGCTGCTCACAAGCTTCCGATGAAGTGCCGCATCGTGCGGCGCGAGGCAGGTGACGCGTGATGGCGGCCGGAACCAAGGCGTCCGAGCTGCGCGAGCTGGGCGACGAGGAGCTTGGCTCCAAGCTCCGCGAAGCCAAGGACGAGCTGTTCAAGCTCCGCTTCCAGGCGGCGACCGGGCAGCTCGAGAACCACGGTCGGCTCAAGGCCGTCCGCAAGGACATCGCCCGGATCTACACCCTGATGCGTGAGCGCGAGCTGGGCATCGAGACGGTGGAGAGCGCCTGATGAGCGAGACGAATGTGACTGAGACACAGCAGGAGCGCGGCTTCCGCAAGACCCGGCAGGGTCTTGTCGTCAGCGACAAGATGGACAAGACCGTCGTCGTCGCCGTCGAGGACCGCGTCACGCACGCCCTGTACGGCAAGGTCATCCGCCGTACCAACAAGCTCAAGGCGCACGACGAGCAGAACGCTGCCGGTGTCGGCGACCGCGTCCTCCTGATGGAGACCCGGCCGCTGTCCGCCACCAAGCGCTGGCGCATCGTCGAGATCCTCGAGAAGGCCAAGTAGGACCTCCCTTCTGGGGAGTCCCGGAGAAGCTGCCTGAGGGGGTACCCCCGCAGGTTCGTTCCGCCAGGCTCGGCAGGGATCGCGAGATCCCTGCCGGGAACCGGCAGACATACAGGAGATAGACGTGATCCAGCAGGAGTCCCGGCTTCGCGTCGCCGACAACACGGGTGCGAAGGAGATTCTCACCATCCGTGTGCTCGGCGGTTCGGGCCGGCGCTACGCGGGCATCGGTGACGTCGTCGTCGCTACCGTCAAGGACGCGATCCCGGGCGGGAACGTGAAGAAGGGCGACATCGTCAAGGCTGTCATCGTGCGCACCGTCAAGGAGCGCCGCCGCCCCGACGGCTCGTACATCCGGTTCGACGAGAACGCCGCCGTCATCCTCAAGAACGACGGCGACCCTCGCGGTACCCGCATCTTCGGCCCGGTCGGTCGTGAGCTGCGCGAGAAGAAGTTCATGAAGATCATCTCGCTCGCGCCGGAGGTGCTGTGACCATGAGGATCAAGAAGGGCGACCTGGTTCAGGTCATCACCGGCAAGGACAAGGGCAAGCAGGGCAAGGTCATCGTGGCCTACCCCCGCGAGGACCGTGTCCTGGTCGAGGGTGTCAACCGGGTCAAGAAGCACACCAAGGCCGGTCAGACGGCCCGCGGTTCGAAGACCGGCGGCATCGTGACGACCGAGGCCCCCATCCACGTCAGCAACGTTCAGCTGATCGTGGAAGCGGACGGCAAGAAGGTCGTGACCCGCGTCGGGTACCGCTTCGACGACGAAGGCAACAAGATCCGCGTTGCCAAGCGGACCGGTGAGGACATCTGATGACTGCCACCACCTCTGAGGCCCCCCGCCTCAAGCAGCGCTACCGCGCCGAGATCCAGGGCAAGCTGCAGGACGAGTTCGCCTACGACAACGTCATGCGGATCCCCGGGCTGACCAAGATCGTGGTCAACATGGGTGTGGGCGACGCCGCCCGCGACTCCAAGCTGATCGAGGGTGCCATCAAGGACCTCGCCACGATCACCGGGCAGAAGCCCGCCGTCACCAAGGCCCGCAAGTCCATCGCGCAGTTCAAGCTGCGCGAGGGGCAGCCGATCGGCGCCCACGTGACGCTGCGCGGCGACCGGATGTGGGAGTTCCTGGACCGCCTGCTGTCCCTCGCGCTGCCGCGCATCCGCGACTTCCGCGGACTGTCGCCCAAGCAGTTCGACGGCAGGGGCAACTACACCTTCGGTCTCACGGAGCAGGTCATGTTCCACGAGATCGACCAGGACAAGATCGACCGGGTCCGGGGCATGGACATCACCGTGGTCACCACGGCGACCACCGACGACGAGGGCCGCGCCCTGCTTCGTCACCTCGGCTTCCCGTTCAAGGAGAACTGACCATGGCGAAGAAGGCCCTGATCTCCAAGGCCGGCCGCAAGCCCAAGTTCGCGGTGCGTGCCTACACGCGTTGCCAGCGTTGCGGCCGTCCGCACTCCGTCTACCGCAAGTTCGGCCTGTGCCGCGTGTGCCTCCGCCAGATGGCGCACCGTGGCGAGCTGCCGGGCGTGACCAAGAGCTCCTGGTAATCCCTTCGGGGACAAGCCAGGACTCTCGGTAAGCTGAAAAGTCGCTTACTACGCCGTAGGTCCCCCGCGACGCACCCGTCCCGTCGTCGGCCGCAAGGCCGGCGGACGGGGAGAAGGACGACGCAGACAGGGAAACCCCGGCGAGAGAGGCCGAAGGCCATCACATGACCATGACCGATCCCATCGCAGACATGCTGACGCGTCTGCGGAACGCGAACTCGGCGTACCACGACGCCGTCGAGATGCCGCACAGCAAGATCAAGTCGCACATCGCGGAGATCCTCCAGCAGGAGGGTTACATCACCGGCTGGAAGACCGAGGACGCCAAGGTCGGCAAGAACCTCGTTCTCGAGCTGAAGTTCGGCCCGAACCGCGAGCGCTCGATCGCCGGTATCAAGCGGATCTCCAAGCCGGGTCTGCGGGTCTACGCAAAGTCCACCAACCTGCCGAAGGTGCTCGGCGGCCTGGGCGTGGCGATCATCTCCACGTCGCACGGTCTGCTGACCGACAAGCAGGCTCAGAAGAAGGGCGTGGGTGGGGAAGTCCTCGCCTACGTCTGGTAACGGAAGGGAACGGAGGTAAAGCAATGTCGCGTATCGGCAAGCTCCCCATCCAGGTTCCCGCCGGTGTGGACGTCACCATCGATGGCCAGACGGTCGCGGTGAAGGGCCCCAAGGGCTCCCTCTCGCACACCGTTGCCGCGCCCATCGAGATCGCCAAGGGCGAGGACGGCGCGCTCGTCGTCACCCGTCCGAACGACGAGAGCCGGAACAGGGCCCTGCATGGCCTGTCCCGCACGCTGGTGGCGAACATGATCACTGGCGTGACCAACGGGTTCAGCAAGGACCTCGAGATCAGCGGTGTCGGCTACCGGGTCCAGGCCAAGGGCTCCGACCTGGAGTTCTCGCTGGGCTACAGCCACCCGATCCTGGTGGAGGCCCCCGAGGGGATCTCCTTCAAGGTCGAGTCCCCGACCAAGTTCACGGTCGAGGGCATCGACAAGCAGCGGGTCGGCGAGGTCTCCGCGAAGATCCGCAAGCTGCGCAAGCCCGACCCCTACAAGGCCAAGGGCGTGAAGTACGCGGGCGAGGTCATCCGCCGCAAGGTCGGAAAGGCTGGTAAGTAAGCCATGGCATACGGCGTGAAGATCGCCAAGGGCGACGCCTACAAGCGCTCCGCTGCCAAGCGCCGGCACATCCGCATCCGGAAGAAGGTCTCGGGCACGCCCGAGCGCCCCCGTCTGGTGGTGACCCGCACCAACCGCGGAATCACCGCGCAGGTGATCGACGACCTCGCGGGCCACACGCTGGCCTCGGCGTCGCACCTGGACGGTTCGGTCCGCGGCGGCGAGGGCGACAAGAGCGCCCAGGCCCAGCAGGTCGGCGCACTGGTCGCCGAGCGTGCGAAGGCCGCGGGTGTCGAGGCTGTCGTGTTCGACCGCGGTGGCAACAAGTACGCAGGGCGGATTGCCGCTCTGGCCGACGCCGCCCGCGAGGCCGGGCTCAAGTTCTGAGCACGGTCCTGCAAGCGGACGTTAATCGAGAGAGGTAATTCCAATGGCTGGACCCCAGCGCCGCGGTGGCGGCGCCGGTGGCGGCGACCGGCGGGACCGTAAGGGCCGGGACGGCGGCGCCGCCGCCGAGAAGACTGCGTACGTTGAGCGCGTCGTCGCGATCAACCGTGTCGCCAAGGTTGTGAAGGGTGGTCGTCGCTTCAGCTTCACCGCGCTGGTCGTGGTGGGCGACGGTGACGGCACCGTGGGTGTCGGATACGGCAAGGCCAAGGAGGTGCCGGCCGCCATCGCCAAGGGTGTGGAGGAGGCCAAGAAGCACTTCTTCAAGGTCCCCCGCATCCAGGGCACCATTCCGCACCCGATCCAGGGTGAGGAAGCCGCGGGTGTCGTGCTGCTCAAGCCGGCCTCGCCCGGTACCGGTGTGATCGCCGGTGGCCCGGTGCGTGCCGTGCTGGAGTGCGCGGGCATCCACGACGTGCTGAGCAAGTCGCTCGGCTCGTCGAACCCGATCAACATCGTGCATGCCACGGTGGGTGCGCTCCGCGGGCTTCAGCGCCCGGAGGAGATCGCGGCCCGTCGCGGCCTGCCGCTGGAGGACGTGGCACCCGCCGCTCTGCTGCGGGCGCGTGCAGGGGTGAGCGCGTAATGGCTCGCCTGAAGATCACGCAGACGCGTTCCGTCATCGGGACCAAGCAGAACCACCGTGACACGCTGCGGACCCTGGGTCTCAAGCGCGTCAACGATGTGGCCGTCCGCGAGGCCAGCGACGTCGTTCGCGGTCAGGTGCACACCGTGCGCCACCTCGTGACGGTCGAGGAGGTCGACTGAGATGGCTGACTCCGAGAACCCGCTGAAGGTGCACAACCTCCGTCCGGCCCCGGGCGCCAAGACCGCCAAGACCCGCGTGGGTCGTGGTGAGGCGTCCAAGGGCAAGACCGCGGGCCGTGGTACCAAGGGCACCAAGGCCCGGTACCAGGTTCCGGAGCGCTTCGAGGGCGGGCAGATGCCGCTGGTCATGCGGCTGCCCAAGCTCAAGGGCTTCAACAACCCCGCCCACAAGCAGTTCCAGGTGGTGAACCTGGAGAAGCTGGCCGCGCTCTACCCGCAGGGTGGCGAGGTCACGGTGGCCGACCTGGTCGCCAAGGGCGCTGTGCGCAAGAACGAGCTGGTCAAGGTGCTCGGTGACGGCGACATCTCGGTGGCGCTGACGGTGACCGTCGACAAGGTCTCCGGCTCCGCCAAGGAGAAGATCACCGCCGCCGGCGGCACCGTCACCGAACTCCTCTGAGTTCGTTGACCAGGTGAACGACAGGCCGGGGATGTCCCAACGGGACATCCCCGGCTGGTTGTTTGCGTAGCTGGTCGTTTCTCGGTGGTGCACCGGCCGGTAAGGTGGCACCACGTTGATAACTGTCGATCCTCAAGACCGTCACCTCTCGCGCCAGTAGATCGCGGGGGGCGCAGGAGGCACCGTGCTCACCGCGTTCGCCCGGGCGTTCCAGACGCCCGACCTGCGCAAGAAGCTGCTCTTCACGCTCGGCATCATGGTGCTCTTCCGAATCGGAGCGCACGTTCCGGTGCCGGGCGTCAGCTACGAGAACGTCCAAGCCTGTATGGACGAGGCCAAGGGCGCGCAGGGCCTCTTCGGCCTGGTCAACATGTTCAGCGGTGGCGCGCTGCTGCAGATCACCATCTTCGCGCTCGGGATCATGCCGTACATCACGGCGAGCATCATCCTGCAGCTGCTGGTGGTGGTCATCCCCCGGCTGGAGGCTCTGAAGAAGGAGGGGCAGGCCGGACAGGCGAAGATCACGCAGTACACCCGTTATCTGACCGTCGCGCTCGCCATCCTCCAGGCCACCGGTCTGGTCGCCACCGCGCGCAGCGGCAGCCTCTTCCAGAGCTGCAGCGTCGCCAGTCAGATCATCCCCGACCAGTCGATCTTCAGCACCATTGTGATGGTCATCACGATGACCGCGGGTACCGGCCTGATCATGTGGCTGGGCGAGCTGATCACCGACCGCGGTATCGGCAACGGCATGTCGATCCTGATGTTCGTCTCCATCGCGGCCGGTTTCCCCGGCGCGCTGTGGGCCATCAAGAAGCAGGGCAAGCTCGCGGACGGCTGGATCGAGTTCGGTGCGGTCATCCTCTGCGGCCTGGCGATGGTCGCCCTGGTGGTCTTCGTCGAGCAGGCCCAGCGCCGTATTCCGGTGCAGTACGCGAAGCGCATGATCGGCCGACGGAGTTACGGCGGCACCTCGACCTACATTCCGCTGAAGGTCAACCAGGCCGGTGTGATTCCCGTCATCTTCGGCTCGTCGCTGCTCTACATCCCCGCGCTGATCGTGCAGTTCAGCGGATCCCAGGCGGGCTGGGCGCAGTGGATCCAGTCGCACTTCGTAAAGGGTGACCACCCGCTTTACATCGCGACCTACTTCCTGCTGATCGTCTTCTTCGCCTTCTTCTACGTCGCCATCTCCTTCAACCCCGAAGAAGTTGCCGACAACATGAAGAAGTATGGTGGCTTCATCCCGGGTATCCGGGCTGGTCGTCCCACCGCGGAGTACCTGAGCTACGTGCTGAACCGGATCACGTGGCCCGGCTCTCTGTACCTGGGTCTGATCGCACTGGTGCCGACCGTCGCGCTGATCATGTTCAACGCCAACCAGAACTTCCCGTTCGGCGGAACGAGCATCCTGATCATCGTGGGCGTCGGTCTCGAGACCGTGAAGCAGATCGAGAGCCAGCTTCAGCAGCGCCATTACGAAGGGTTCCTCCGCTGATGCGTATCGTCCTGGTCGGGCCGCCTGGTGCAGGCAAGGGGACGCAGGCCGCGTTCCTCGCCAAGAACCTCGCGATCCCGCACATCGCCACCGGCGACCTCTTTCGCGCCAACATCAGCCAGGGCACTCCGCTCGGGCAGAAAGCGCAGGAGTACATGCGGGCCGGCCAGCTGGTCCCCGACGAGGTCACCATCGGGATGGCCAAGGGGCGCATGGAGGAGCAGGACGCCGCGGGCGGCTTCCTGCTCGACGGCTTCCCCCGGAACATCGCCCAGGCCCAGGCGCTGGACGGCTACCTGGACGAGACCGGTCTGAAGCTGGACGCGGTGCTCGACCTGGAGGTCCCCGAGGACGAGGTCGTCAAGCGGATCGCCGGTCGGCGGATCTGCCGCAACGACAGCAGCCACGTCTTCCACGTCGAGTACAGCCCCGCCAAGACCGAGGGCGTCTGCGACACCTGCGGCGGCGAGCTCTACCAGCGTGAGGACGACCGCGAGGAGACCGTGCGCAAGCGGCTCGAGGTCTACCACAGCGAGACCGAGCCGATCATCGACCACTACAAGGCGCAGGGGCTCGTGACCACGATCTCCGCGCTGGGTGCGGTCAGCGAGGTGACGGAGCGCGCGATGCAGGCGATCTCCGCGGAGTAGCAGGGACCGGGCGCGCGAGAGCGGCGCCCGGGAGCCCGGGGCGTGCACGCCGCGCCGGGCATCGGCCGTTGCGACGGGGCCGGACCAGGGGTCCGGCCCCGTCGGCTGTTCCGGCTGCCTTCCGGACCGCGGGCGTCGCCCGGACCGGGAGGGGAGACGGCACCTGTGCGACCGCGGCCCGCGACGGGCCCGGCCGGGCGGCGGCCCCCGCGCCCGCGGGCCGGGACCGGCGGCAGGTGGCCGCGCCGGGGACCGGCGGGGCAGGTTGGCTGCGCCGGGGAACGGTGGCCGGGACGGCGTTCCCGCCTCCGGACCGGGGCTGGCAGACTTGTGGGGGCAGTTTTCGTACAGGGAGCAGTCGGCGGCGGGAGCCGTCGGCCAGGGAAGGCGGACGTCGGCATGGTCGAGATCAAGACCCCGGAGCAGATCGCGAAGATGCGCGAGGCGGGGCTGGTCGTCGCGGCCATGCACCGGGCGTGCGCCGAGGCCGCGGTGCCCGGCGCGACCACGAAGGACTTGGACGAGGTCGCGGCGAAGGTGCTGGCCGACCACGGTGCGAAGCCGAACTTCCTCGGGTACGGCGGCTTCCCCGGGAACATCTGCACCTCGGTGAACGAGGTCGTGGTGCACGGCATCCCCAGCAAGGAGACCGTCCTCAAGGCCGGTGACCTGCTGTCCATCGACGCGGGCGCGATCATCGACGGCTGGCACGGGGACGCCGCGCTGACCGTCTTCGTCGGCGAGGGGCACTCTGCGGAGCTGCGCGAGCTGAGCCGGGTGACGGAGGAGTCGATGTGGGCCGGCATCGCCGCGATGCGCAAGGGCAACCGGCTGGTGGACATCTCCAAGGCGATCGAGAGCTACATCCGGCGGCAGCCGCGCCCGGCGGGCGGCAAGTACGGGATCATCGAGGACTACGGCGGCCACGGCATCGGCTCGCAGATGCACATGGACCCGCACCTGCTGAACTACGTCGAGCGGCGCCGCGGCCGGGGCCCGAAGCTGGTGCCGGGGATGTGCCTGGCCATCGAGCCGATGGTGAGCCTGGGCACGGCCCGTACGCATGTGCTGTCGGACGACTGGACGGTCAAGACGAACGACGGCACCTGGTCCTCCCACTGGGAGCACTCGATCGCCCTCACCGAGCAGGGGCCGCTGGTGCTCACCGCGCCGGACGGCGGCCGCGCCAAGCTGGCCGAGCTCGGCATCGAGGCCGCGCCGGACCCGCTGGGCTGAGCGCCCGGTCGCCGCGGAGCGGTCCGGAGGCTTCCGGCGCGCGCCCGGTCCTCCGTCCCGGGCCCCGGGGGGTTTCCGGCTCCGGACCCACCCCGGAGCCACCCAGGTGGACCCACCCGGGTGAATCGGCCCGGATCGCGGCTCGGCGGATTAGGCAGTGCGCGCCGCGGGGAGACTCCCCCGATTCGTCTATTCGGGGAGCGGTGTCGTAGACTGGCTCGTCGGCCCAGGTGTACCCGTTTGCCATCGGCGAGCCCGGGCCTCCCAGGTAGCCGATCCCGGAAGGTGAAGCGCTCAAGCATGGCCAAAAAACAAGGGGCCATCGAGATCGAGGGCACCGTCGTCGAGTCTCTCCCGAACGCGATGTTCAAGGTTGAGCTCCAGAACGGGCACCAGGTCCTCGCGCACATCAGCGGCAAGATGCGGATGCACTACATCCGTATCCTTCCCGACGACCGGGTCGTGGTGGAGCTGTCTCCCTACGACCTGACGCGCGGACGGATCGTCTACCGCTACAAGTAGATCGACAGATCGTGCCGGCTTCCCCGCTCCCGTGGGGAGAAGGCCAGACCCGGAGAACCTCACACCATGAAGGTCAAGCCGAGCGTCAAGAAGATCTGCGACAAGTGCAAGGTGATCCGCCGCCACGGACGGGTCATGGTCATTTGTGACAACCTGCGCCACAAGCAGCGCCAGGGCTGACTAGACGACCTGCCTTTCGCAGTTCCTTCGCGCGACGCGAGCAACAGTTGCATAAGCAGAACCCGGCGCCGTACGCGGTGTCGACACCCCCGGTCGGAGGCCGGGGACCTGTCCTCCAGGGGACGGGAGCGGGACTGCTTCAGACCTCCGACGAAATCATCAGGAGCCACATCCATGGCACGCCTCGCTGGCGTCGACCTCCCGCGCGAGAAGCGCGTCGAGGTCGCCCTCACCTACGTCTTCGGCATCGGCCGCACCCTTGCCCAGCAGACCCTGCGCGAGACCGGGGTCAGCCCGGACACCCGCGTCCGGGACCTGGACGAGGAGGAGATGGTCAAGCTCCGCGAATACGTGGACAACAACCTCCAGGTCGAGGGTGACCTCCGCCGTGAGATCCAGGCCGACATCCGCCGCAAGGTGGAGATCGGCTGCTACGAGGGCCTGCGTCACCGGCGCGGTCTCCCGGTCCACGGCCAGCGCACGAAGACCAACGCCCGCACCCGTAAGGGCCCGCGTCGCGCCATCGCCGGCAAGAAGAAGCCGGGCAAGAAGTAGTCCACACCGGACACGCTGCAAGCGGTCCGCGTTGTAGGACCGACCACCTCACGGGAGTTATCTCTATATGCCTCCGAAGGGCCGTACGGCCGGCGCCAAGAAGGTGCGCCGCAAGGAGAAGAAGAACGTTGCCCACGGGCACGCTCACATCAAGAGCACGTTCAACAACACCATCGTTTCGATCACCGACCCGACCGGCAACGTGATCTCCTGGGCTTCCGCCGGCCACGTCGGCTTCAAGGGCTCGCGCAAGTCGACGCCGTTCGCCGCGCAGATGGCCGCCGAGAACGCGGCGCGCCGCGCGCAGGAGCACGGCATGCGGAAGGTCGACGTCTTCGTCAAGGGTCCCGGCTCCGGCCGTGAGACCGCGATCCGCTCGCTCCAGGCCACCGGCCTCGAGGTCGGCTCCATCCAGGACGTCACCCCCACCCCGCACAACGGCTGCCGCCCGCCGAAGCGTCGCCGGGTCTGAGAACTGAAGTAGGAGATCACCACACATGGCGCGTTACACCGGGGCCGACTGCAAGCGTTGCCGTCGGGAGAAGCAGAAGCTCTTCCTCAAGGGAGCTAAGTGCGAGAGCGCGAAGTGCCCGATCGAGATCCGTCCTTACCCCCCGGGTGAGCACGGGCGCGGGCGCACCAAGGACTCCGAGTACCTGCTGCAGAAGCGCGAGAAGCAGAAGGCCGCCCGTATCTACGGCGTGCTGGAGAAGCAGTTCCGCGGGTACTTCAACGAGGCCAACCGACAGCAGGGCAAGACGGGTGAGAACCTGCTGCGGATTCTGGAGACCCGTCTGGACAACGTCGTGTACCGGGCCGGCTTCGCCAAGTCCCGGGACCACGCCCGCCAGCTCGTCAAGCACGGTCACATCGCGCTGAACGGTCGCAAGACCGACATCCCCTCGGCGCGGGTCTCCGTCAACGACATCGTCGAGGTCCGTCCGTCCTCCCGTAACCTGACCCCCTTCCAGGTGGCGGCTGCGGAGGCCGGCGAGAAGACCGTTCCGGCGTGGCTGGAGTCCATTCCGGCGAAGATGCGGATCCTCGTCCACTCGATGCCCGAGCGCCAGGTGATCGACACCCAGGTGCAGGAGCAGCTCATCGTCGAGCTGTACTCGAAGTAGCCGAGGCGGCTGATCGTCGAGCGTGCCCGGGTCCGCCGGGTCCGCTCACTCGGGTGCGGGGCGGTTCCGGTCGGTTTCGGCCGGACCGCCCGTACCCTTGCAGTACCGGCATCAAATAGCGGTTGCCGAAAACTGGAGGAAAACATCTCATGCTGATCGCTCAGCGCCCTTCCCTGACCGAAGAGGTCGTCGACGAGTTCCGCTCCCGGTTCGTGATCGAGCCGCTGGAGCCGGGCTTCGGCTACACCCTCGGTAACTCCCTGCGTCGTACGCTCCTCTCCTCGATCCCCGGTGCTGCCGTGACCAGCATCCGGATCGACGGTGTCCTGCACGAGTTCTCCACCGTGCCGGGCGTCAAGGAGGACGTCACCGACCTCATCCTCAACATCAAGTCCCTCGTCGTCTCCTCCGAGCACGACGAGCCGGTCGTGATGTACCTGCGCAAGCAGGGCCCGGGCCTGGTCACCGCCGCGGACATCGCGCCGCCGGCCGGTGTCGAGGTGCACAACCCGGACCTGGTCCTCGCCACGCTGAACGGCAAGGGCAAGCTGGAGATGGAGCTGACCGTCGAGCGCGGCCGCGGCTACGTCTCCGCCGTGCAGAACAAGCAGGTGGGCCAGGAGATCGGCCGGATCCCGGTCGACTCCATCTACTCGCCCGTCCTCAAGGTCACCTACAAGGTCGAGGCGACCCGAGTCGAGCAGCGCACCGACTTCGACAAGCTGATCGTCGACGTCGAGACCAAGCAGGCCATGCGGCCCCGCGACGCCATGGCGTCCGCGGGCAAGACGCTGGTCGAGCTGTTCGGCCTGGCCCGCGAGCTGAACGTCGACGCCGAGGGCATCGACATGGGCCCGTCGCCGACGGACGCCGCGCTCGCGGCCGACCTGGCGCTGCCGATCGAGGAGCTGGAGCTGACGGTCCGCTCCTACAACTGCCTCAAGCGCGAGGGCATCCACTCGGTGGGCGAGCTGGTGGCCCGCTCCGAGGCCGACCTGCTGGACATCCGCAACTTCGGTGCGAAGTCCATCGACGAGGTCAAGGCGAAGCTGGCCGGGATGGGCCTGGCCCTCAAGGACAGCCCGCCCGGATTCGACCCGACCGCCGCCGCCGACGCCTTCGGCGCCGACGACGACGCGGACGCCGGGTTCGTCGAGACCGAGCAGTACTGAGCGACTGCCGACCGTCGGGGGCTCCGCCCGGAGCCCCCGTGAACCCCTCCCCGGTACCTCGCACGGCCGGGACTGCCTCCGGTGCCTGACACGGCCGGTGCAGTGACAACGAAGGAGAGACACCATGCCGAAGCCCTCCAAGGGTCCCCGCCTGGGCGGCAGCGCCGCGCACCAGAAGGCGATGCTGGGCAACCTGGCGACCGCGCTGTTCGAGCACGGCCGCATCACGACGACCGAGGCGAAGGCCCGCCGCCTGCGTCCGGTCGCCGAGCGTCTGATCACCAAGGCGAAGAAGGGCGACCTGCACAACCGTCGCCAGGTCATGCGCACCGTCCTGGACAAGAGCGTCGTCCACACGCTCTTCACCGAGATCGGTCCCCGGTACGAGAACCGTCCCGGTGGCTACACCCGCATCACCAAGATCGGCCCCCGTCGCGGCGACAACGCCCCGATGGCGGTCATCGAGCTGGTGGAGCCGCTGACCGTGCAGCAGGCCGCGGTCGGCGAGGCCGAGGCCGCGACCAAGCGTTCCGCCAAGGACGCCGCCGGTGACGAGGCCGTCGCCGACCTGAAGAAGGAGTCGGCCGACGCCGAGGGCGAGTCCAAGGACGCCTGAGCACCGCACGGCTGACGTACGAGTGGGCCCGTTCCCCTGCCGGGGGGCGGGCCCGCTCGTCGTTCCCGGTCCGGGCCGGATGAGAGGATCGGGCCGTGACGAACGACCTGGTGCGAGTGCGGCTGGATGTGTCCTACGACGGACGTGAGTTCTCCGGATGGGCGCGGCAGCACGCCCGGCGCACGGTCCAGGGCGAGATCGAGGACGCGCTGCGGGTCGTCCTGCGGCGCGACGAGACCCCGGAGCTGACCGTCGCCGGGCGCACCGACGCGGGAGTGCACGCCAGAGGGCAGGTCGCACACGTCGACCTGCCCGCCGAGGTGTGGGCCGAGCACGGCACGCAGCTGCTGCGCCGGCTGGCGGGCCGGCTCCCGATGGACGTCCGGGTCCGCCGCGTCGGCGAGGCGCCGACGCACTTCGACGCCCGGTTCTCGGCGATCTGGCGGCGCTACGCCTACCGGGTCACCGATCATCCCGGGGGCGCCGATCCGCTGCTGCGCGGCCATGTGCTCTGGCACAACTGGCCGCTGGACCTGGACGCCATGAACGAGGCGGCCCGCGGGCTGCTGGGGGAGCACGACTTCGCGGCGTACTGCAAGAAGCGCGAGGGTGCGACGACCATCCGCACGCTGCAGCAACTGGCCTGGGTGCGCCGCCCGGACGGGGTGCTGGAGGCGACCGTGCGGGCCGACGCGTTCTGCCACAACATGGTGCGCGCCCTGGTGGGTGCCATGCTCTTCGTCGGCGACGGCCACCGCCCCCCGGAGTGGCCCGCGCGGGTGCTGGCCGCGGGTGTGCGGGACTCCGCCGTCCATGTGGTGCGCCCGCACGGCCTCACCCTGGAGGAGGTCGGCTACCCGGCGGACTCGGAGCTGGCGGCCCGCAACCTGGCCTCCCGCAACAAGCGCACCCTCCCCCCGCTGCCCGGCCGCGGCGCCGCCGCGGGCTGCTGCTGACGGCGCGGCGCCCCGGGGCGCCGCGGTCGAGTGCCGCGGCGCATGGTCGCTCTGCCGAGCGCGCTGTTGCCCGGCCCGGCGCGGGTGGCTGCCGGGCGCCGGGAACCCGGTGGGTACCCGCCGGGACGCTCCGGCGGTCAGTCCGACTCGGAGGACTTCTCCGGTTCCGGGGACTTCGCCGCCGCCTCCGACTGGTCCTTGCCGCGCTTGAGAACTCGCGCGTAGGCGTAGTTGGAGCCGTCGAGGGCGGCCTGCTGGGCCTTCTTGTCGCCCGCTCCGGAGGGTTGGCCGTCGGTGCGGCCGGCGATGGTGAAGTACGCGTACCGGCCCAGCGAGTTGGCCGTGGTGCGGCAGGTGACCGTACGGCAGAAGTCGGGGACGCCCCCGCCGGGGAGCGCGACCAGGTTGGGCTGGTACTGCTTCTTGACCTTCTCGGCGGTGGCGGCGTCCTTGAAGACGGCGATCCCCACGGTGACGGCGATGCCGTCGTGGGTGTAGGTGGCGCGGAAGAGGGCGGTGCAGTCGTTGCGGGTCAGCACGGGGCCCAGTCCCGCGTGCGCGGCCGCCGCGCAGTTCTTGCTGGAGTCGGTCTTGGTCAGCTTGTAGGGATGGTCGTTGATGGTCACGCGGCGGGTGGGGTAGAGCGTCTTGGCGCTCAGCGGGGCCTTGTCCCGGGAGGCGTCCGAGATGAAGTCGCGCGGCGGCGCCGGGGGCGGCGGCTCGTCCTTGAAGGTCGGTTCCGGGTCCTTGTCGCCCGGCGGGACGCTGGAGGAGGGCGGCAGGCTGTCCGAGGGCTTGTCGGAGGCCTGCGAACCGTTCTCGTTGACGACGGCCACCGCGACGATGCCCGCCACGGCGGCGGTCGCCAGAGCTCCGCCGCCCGCCATCAGCCAGCGCCGCCGCCGGGCGCGGCTGCGCTCGGCCTGCTCGGCGAGTGCCGCCCAGTCGGGGGCCGGTCCGCCGAGGTGCCCGGAGTTCTGCTCGCCGGGGCCGCCGCCCCAGTGCCCGTCGGGTCCGCCTTGGGAACCCCACGGAGGTCCCCCCTGCCCAAAGCTCATGACCGCATCCTATTGCGCGTGATATTCGCTTGGATCGGGCGTCGTCGGACCGTGACAATCGGGTTCATGGGACATGTCGAAGTCGCGCACCTGGATTTCCTGCTGCCCGACGGGAGAGCGCTCTTCGACGATGCGTCGCTGCGCGTGGGCGAGGGCTCCTCGGTGGCGCTGGTGGGGGCGAACGGCGCGGGCAAGACGACGCTGCTTCGGCTGATCGCCGGGGAGATCACCCCGGACGGCGGCACGGTGACCGTCAGCGGCGGTCTGGGGGTGATGCCGCAGTTCGTGGGCGGTGTCCGGGACGAGAGCACGGTCCGCGACCTGCTGGTCTCCGTGGCGCACCCGCGGATCAGGGCGGCGGCTCGGGCGCTGGACGACGCCGAGTACGCGGTGATGACGGTCGACGACGAGGCGGCGCAGATGCAGTACGCGCAGGCGCTCGCCGACTGGGCGGAGGCACGCGGGTACGAGGCGGAGACGCTGTGGGACGTGTGCACGGTCGCCGCGCTGGGCGCCCCCTACGAGAAGGCGCAGTGGCGGCAGGTGCGGACCCTCTCGGGCGGCGAGCAGAAGCGGCTCGTCCTGGAGTCGCTGCTGCGCGGCACGGACGAGGTGCTGCTGCTGGACGAGCCGGACAACTATCTGGACGTCCCCGGCAAGCGGTGGCTGGAGGACCGGCTCCGCGAGACGGCCAAGACGGTGCTGTTCATCTCCCACGACCGGGAGCTGCTGGCCCGGGCCGCCGATCGCATCGTCAGCGTGGAGCCGGGCGCTGCGGGCAGCGATGTGTGGGTGCACGGAGGCGGCTTCGAGACGTACCACGCGGCGCGCCGGGAGCGGTTCGCGCGGTTCGAGGAGTTGCGGCGGCGCTGGGACGAGGAGCACGCGAAGCTCAAGCGGCTGGTGGTCATGTACAAGCAGAAGGCCGCCTTCAACTCCGACATGGCCTCGCGGTTGCAGGCGGCCCGCACCAGGCTGCAGAAGTTCGAGGAGGCGGGGCCGCCGCTGGAGCCGCCGCGTGAGCAGGACATCCGGATGCGGCTGCGGGGCGGCCGCACCGGGGTGCGGGCGATCACCTGCGCGGGCCTGGAGCTGACCGGTCTGATGCACCCCTTCGACCTGGAGGTCTTCTACGGGGAGCGGGTCGCGGTGCTGGGCTCCAACGGCTCGGGCAAGTCGCACTTCCTGCGGCTGCTGGCCGGTGGGGAGGTGGCGCACACGGGTGCCTGGAAGCTGGGCGCCCGCGTGGTGCCGGGCCACTTCGCGCAGACCCACGCCCACCCGCCGCCCGGCCACCGCCCCTCATCGACGGCGCTGAGCGCCGGCACCTCCTCATTCGAACTGGAGGGCCGCACTCTGCTGGACATCCTGTGGAAGGAGCACGCCCGGGACCGCGGCGCCGCGATGTCGGTGCTGCGCCGGTACGAACTGACGCGGCAGGCGCAGCTGGCCTTCGAGCGGCTGTCGGGTGGGCAGCAGGCGCGCTTCCAGATCCTGCTGCTGGAGCTGGCCGGGGCCACGGCCCTGCTGCTGGACGAGCCGACGGACAACCTGGACCTGGAGTCGGCGGAGGCGTTGCAGGAGGGGCTGGAGGCATTCGAGGGGACGGTGGTGGCGGTGACGCACGACCGCTGGTTCGCCCGCTCCTTCGACCGCTATCTCGTCTTCGGTGCCGACGGCCGGGTCCGGGAGTCCGCGGAGCCGGTGTGGGACGAGGCCCGGGTGGCGCGGAAGCGGTGAGGCCGTGGGGCGGTGCCGCTGCCCGGCGGCCGTACGGTGCGGCCGGGTCGGCCGGCGGGTCCCGGGTCCCCGGTCCCGGGCTGGGCGGGGAGGCCGTCCGGGGGGCTGTTTTGACCCTTGCGGGGGAGGGTCGGTATCCTGCTGGTTCGTTGTGTGTATTGGCTTGCCTGTTCTCACGTGGGGGGTCTATACACCGGCCTACCGGTCGATGACCAGCGATCAGCATGCGGATGCGTCACCGCATGCGATCTTGCCTGTCGTGATCTGCCTGGTTGGCCCTGTCAGGACCCAATCACTGAAGAAGCGAAGGCTACGACCGTGCGTACGTACAGCCCCAAGCCTGGCGACATTCAGCGCCAGTGGCACGTCATCGACGCCCAGGACGTCGTCCTCGGCCGGCTGGCCTCCCAGGCCGCCACTCTCCTGCGGGGTAAGCACAAGCCCGTGTACGCGCCCCACGTCGACACCGGTGACTTCGTCATCATCATCAACGCCGACAAGGTGCACCTCTCCGGCAACAAGCGCACCCAGAAGATGGCCTACCGCCACTCCGGGTACCCGGGTGGTCTGCGCTCCGTCCGCTACGACGAGCTGCTGGAGAAGACCCCGGAGAAGGCGGTGGAGAAGGCCGTCAAGGGCATGCTCCCCAAGAACTCCCTGGGCCGTCAGATGCTCTCGAAGCTGAAGGTCTACGCGGGCGACCAGCACCCCCACGGTGCCCAGCAGCCCGTGCCGTTCGAGATCAGCCAGGTCGCGCAGTAAGTCCGGCCACCCCCTAAGACAGAAGAGAAGCTGAGGAGAATCGTGGCCGAGACCACCGCCGAGACCCCTGTCGAGGGCGTCGAGGAGTACACGACCGAGACCCCCGAGGCGCCGGAGGAGTACACCTCCGAGTCCCTCGCCTCCCGCTTCGGCGACCCGCAGCCGGCCGCCGGCACAGGTCGTCGCAAGAACGCCATCGCCCGTGTCCGGATCATCCCGGGCTCCGGCCGGTGGAAGATCAACGGTCGCACCCTGGAGGGCTACTTCCCCAACAAGGTGCACCAGCAGGAAGTCAACGAGCCGTTCAAGGTGCTGGAGCTGGACGACCGCTACGACGTGGTCGCCCGCATCTCCGGCGGCGGCATCTCCGGCCAGGCCGGTGCGCTGCGCCTGGGCGTGGCCCGTGCGCTGAACGAGGCGGACGTGGACAACAACCGCGGCCCGCTGAAGAAGGCCGGCTTCCTCACGCGTGACGACCGCGCGGTCGAGCGCAAGAAGGCCGGTCTCAAGAAGGCCCGCAAGGGCACGCAGTACAGCAAGCGCTGACCCGGCGCTCGCTGCTGCGAGCTTTCCGGATGCCCCGTCGGCACCTCTCTTCGGTGCCGACGGGGCATCGGTCGTTCGGGCCCGGACCCGACTCCCGGTTCGGCATCCGGCCCGGCCCCGGCACACATCCGGCGCCGCGAACGGCGGCGCCCGCGCGGCCACGCCGACCACGTCGGCAACGGGGCGTATACCTGGTGTGCCGGGCCTTCCGGGATCCGCCCGGTGAACAACCCGCACCATCCCGCACAACGCCCCCAGAACTCGGAGGAACGACTGTGGCACGACTCTTCGGAACCGACGGCGTACGCGGCGTCGCCAATGAGGGGCTGACGGCAGAACTGGCGCTCGGGCTGTCCGTCGCGGCGGCTCATGTGCTCACCGAGGCGCAGCCCGGCGCCGAGTCGGAGCGGGATGGCTCCCGGCCGGTCGCCGTCGTGGGCCGGGACCCGCGGGCCTCGGGCGAGTTCCTGGAGGCCGCTGTCGTGGCGGGGCTGGCCAGCGCGGGTGTCGACGTGCTGCGAGTCGGTGTGCTGCCGACGCCCGCCGTGGCGTATCTGACCGGCTCCCTCGGCGCCGACCTGGGCGTGATGCTGTCGGCCAGCCACAACCCGATGCCCGACAACGGCATCAAATTCTTCGCCCGCGGCGGCCACAAGCTGGCCGACGAGCTGGAGGACCGGATCGAGGCCCTGCACCGCGAGCACGCGGCCGGCGAGCCGTGGGCGCGGCCCACCGGTGCCGGGGTGGGCCGGGTCAAGGACTACGACGAGGGCTTCGACAACTACGTCGCCCACCTGGTCGGGGTGCTGCCGAACCGGCTCGACGGGCTGAAGGTCGTCATCGACGGGGCGCACGGCGCCGCCGCGCGCGTCTCGCCGGAGGCGTTCGGGCGGGCGGGGGCCGACGTGGTCACCATCGGCACGGACCCCGACGGCCTCAACATCAACGACGACTGCGGCTCGACCCACCTCGACGGACTGCGCGAGGCCGTCGTACGGCACGGCGCGGACTTCGGCGTGGCGCACGACGGCGACGCCGACCGGTGCCTGGCCGTCGACGGGGCCGGGCACGAGGTGGACGGCGACCAGATCCTCGCCGTTCTCGCACTCGCCATGAAGGAGGCCGGGCAGCTCCGCAAGGACACCGTCGTCGCGACGGTGATGTCCAACCTCGGCTTCAAGCTCGCCATGGAGCGGGCGGGCGTCGAGCTGCTGCAGGCGGCGGTCGGCGACCGCTATGTGCTGGAGGAGATGAAGCGCGGCGGGTTCTCGCTCGGCGGCGAGCAGTCGGGGCATGTGATCGTGCTCGACCACGCCACCACCGGCGACGGCACGCTGACCGGTCTGATGCTCGCCGCGCGCGTCGCCGCCACCGGCAGGCCGCTGGCGGAGCTGGCCGGGGTGATGGAGCGGCTGCCGCAGGTGCTGGTGAACGTACCGGACGTGGACAAGGCGCGGGTGGCGACAGCGCCCGAGCTGCTCTCCGCCGTCGCGGAGGCGGAGCGGGAGCTGGGGGAGACGGGCCGGGTGCTGCTGCGGCCCTCCGGCACCGAGCCGCTGGTGCGGGTGATGGTGGAGGCCGCGGACATCGAGCATGCGCGCGCGGTCGCGGGGCGGCTCGCCGACGTGGTCAAGCGCGCGCTGGGCTGACCGGCACCGCGGTGACCGGGTGCGGGGCGCGGCGCCTCCCGCCGGCCCTCGGGTCCCCTCGGCTGGTCCCGGTCACCGCCTGCCCCCGGCCCGATTCCCGGTCCGGCTCCACGCCCGCCCGCCGCGGTCACAGCTTGCGCAGGGACAGCCGCTGCACCGTGTGGTCGGCCGCCTTGTGGAGCTGGAGGGTGGCCCGGCCCCGGGTGGGAGCGATGTTCTGCCGCAGATTGTGCTCGTTGACGGTGCGCCAGGTGGTGCGCGCGTAGTCGAGGGCCTCCGCCTCGGAGACGGCCGTGAACCGGTGGAAGTAGGAGCGCGGGTCCTGGAACGCGGTGGCGCGCAGCGCCCGGAACCGCTCCAGGTACCAGCGCTCGATGTCGGAGGTGCGCGCGTCCACGTAGACGGAGAAGTCGAAGTGGTCGGCGACGGCCAGCCGGGTGCGGCCGTCCTTGCCGGGCAGTGCCGGCTGGAGGACGTTGAGGCCCTCGACGATGAGGATGTCGGGCCGCCGCACGGTCAGCCGCTCCCCGGGGACGATGTCGTAGTGCAGATGCGAGTAGACCGGAGCCGTCACCTCCGGCTTCCCCGCCTTGACGTCGGCGACGAACCGGGTGAGGGCGCGCCGGTCGTAGGACTCGGGGAAGCCCTTGCGGGACATCAGCCCCCGCCGTTCCAGTTCGGCGGTGGGCAGCAGGAAGCCGTCCGTGGTGACCCGCTCGACGCGGGGGTGCGTCGGCAGCGGGGACTCCTCGCCCGGCGGCCGGGGCCGGGAGAGCAGCGCCTGCAGCAGCCGGGAGACGGTGGACTTGCCGACCGCGACACTGCCCGCCACGCCGATCACGAACGGTGTGCCGCGCTGTGGAGCGGGCCGCTCGGGGCGGCGCGGGTCGTCGAGGAAGGCGTTGAGGGACCTGCGCAGCTCGTGGGTGGCCGCGACGTACAGGTTGATCAGCCGGGACAGCGGCAGGTAGATGTCCCGCACCTCGTCCAGGTCGATGACGTCGCCGAGTCCGCGCAGGGCCTCGACCTCGGTGGCGGTCAGCGGGAGCGGGGTGCGCTCGTGCAGGGCGCTCCACTCCGAGCGGCCGAGGTCGACGTAGGGCTTCGTGGGCACGGTGCCATTCTGCGCGGGCGGTGCGGGGTGCCGGCGGCCGGGGGTTCGGACCTCCGGTGACCCCGGTACGCCGTTGGCCGCCGTCTGCGGGCGGTGCGGTGGGCGGGTCGTCGCGGGCGGTCGGCCTGCTGTACGGGCGGCCGCCGGTCATATCGGTCGGACAATCTGCGGACAAACGGTGTACGTGGTGTGCCGATGGGGGCTATGTTCCGCCCATGTCGCACCCCTTGAGCCGCATACGTCGCCCCCGCCTCCGCCGCACCTCCGATGCCGCCGCGCTGACCGGCCACGCCGGGCACGTCTACAGCGACCTGGCCGACGGACTCCCCGACGAGGACCTGACCGAGGACCTGACGGACTCGCTGGAGCTGTACGTGATGGGCAGCAAGCCGCGCTGCGAGGAGTCGGAGTACCTGGAACTGATGGAGGACGCCATAGAGCGCATGGCACGCGGCGAGTGACCCGGCGGGGGAGAGCCCGTTCCGCGCCCTCGCGGCGCGTACCCTCGCCCCGTCGGTGATCCGCGGCGCGGCCGCGGCAGGACGGCAGGGCCGGGACGGGGTGTGCGGAAGTGGGACAGCAATGATCATCGGAGTGGGGATCGACGTCGCGGAGATCGACCGCTTCGCCGCCTCGCTGGCGCGGACCCCCGGCATGGCGGACCGGATCTTCGTCGACCGCGAGCTGTGGCTGCCCAGCGGCGAACGCCGCGGCACCGCCTCGCTGGCCGCCCGGTTCGCGGCGAAGGAGGCGCTGGCCAAGGCGCTGGGCGCGCCCGGCGGACTGCGCTGGACCGACGCCGAGGTGTGCACCGCCGACTCGGGGCGGCCCTATCTGCGGGTCCGGGGCACGGTCGCGGCCTGCGCCGCCGAGTTGGGAGTGCGGGGCTGGCACGTCTCCCTCTCGCACGACGCCGGGGTCGCCTCGGCCGTCGTCGTCGCGGAGGGCTGAGCCCGGCCCCCCGGGGCGCGACCGGATGCGACGGACGCCACACTGGGGGCATGAGGACTGGTTACGGGGTGCAGACCGTGCGTGCCGCCGAGGCGGCGCTCATGGCCCGACTGCCGGAGGGCGCGCTGATGCAGCGTGCCGCCGCCGGACTGGCGGCGGCGTGCAGCGGCCTGCTGGGGCGGACCTACGGAGCCCGGGTGGTGCTCCTCGTCGGCAGCGGCGACAACGGCGGGGACGCCCTCTATGCGGGTGCCCGGCTCGCCCGGCGCGGCGCGGGGGTGACGGCGGTGCTGCTGGCGCCCGAACGCGCGCACGAGGGTGGACTGGCCGCGCTGCGGGCCGCCGGGGGACGGGCGCTGCCCGCGCCCGGTGCGGTGGTGGAGGGCGTCGCCCCGCCGGTGGCTCCCGTGCTGGCCCGCGCCGATCTGGTGCTGGACGGGATCGTCGGGATCGGCGGCACGGGCGGGCTGCGGCCCGCCGCCGTCGAACTGGCCGACCTGGTGCGGCAGGCGGGGGTGCCGGTCGTCGCCGTCGACCTGCCCAGCGGGGTGGCCGCCGACACCGGCGAGGTGCCGGGCCCGGTGCTGCCCGCCGAGGCGACGGTCACCTTCGGCGCGTACAAGCCCGGCCTGCTGGTCGACCCCGCCCGGGAGCTGGCCGGCGCCGTCCGGCTGATCGACATCGGTCTGGAGCCCCACCTGCCCGCCGTCCCGGACGTGGCGGCCCTGCAGCACGCCGACGTGGCCCGCCTGCTGCCGAGGCCGCAGGCGGAGAGTGACAAGTACCGGCGCGGCGTCGTCGGCGTCGTCGCCGGCTCCGGCCGCTATCCGGGGGCCGCCGTGCTGGCCGTCTCCGGGGCGCTGCGCAGCGGCGCGGGCGCGGTGCGGTACGTGGGGCCGGGAACGGAGGCGGTGGTCTCCCGCTATCCGGAGACCCTGGTCTCCGAGGGCCCGCCCGGGCACGCCGGGCGGGTGCAGGCGTGGGCCGTCGGCCCCGGGCTGGGCGACGAACCGGCCGCCCGGCAGGCCGTCGAGGAGGTGCTGGCCGGGGACGTCCCCGTGCTCGTGGACGCGGACGGGCTGCGGCTGATGGACCCGGACGTGGTGCGTGCCCGTACCGCCCCCACTCTGCTGACGCCGCATGCCGGGGAGGCCGCGGCGCTGCTCGGCACGGCCCGCGAGGACGTCGAGGCGGGCCGGCTGGCCGCGGTGCGCGAGCTGGCCCGGCGCACCGGGTCCACCGTGCTGCTCAAGGGCTCCACGACGCTGGTCGCCGAACCGCCCGGCACCGGCGACGCCCCGATGGCCCCCGTGCGGGTGAATGCGACCGGTACGGGGTGGCTGGCGACGGCGGGCAGCGGTGACGTGCTCACCGGGCTGGCCGGGGGACTGCTGGCGGCCGGACTCTCAGCCCTCGACGCCGCCTCCGCCGCCGCCTATCTGCACGGCCTCGCCGGTCGGCTGGCCACCGACCCGCCCGCCGCGACGGACCTCGCCGAGGCGCTGGCCCCCGCGTGGCAGGACGTCCTGCGGGGGGCGTGAGCCGCCTGCCGCGCCGCGGTGTCGTGCGCTGGGCCCGGCACCGCGGCCCGTTCCGGGGCCGCCGGGGCCGGTGGCCTACTCCGGGGCGGCCGTCTGCTCCTGCGGCGGGACGGGCGCCGGGGTGAGCTGTTTGCCGAACCAGTGGTCCGCGTAGGGCGAGTCGTTGAACGGGGCGATCTCCTCGTACCCGAGCCGCGCGTACAGCCGCCTGGCCTCCACCAGGTCGTGCCGGGTGTCCAGCCGCACCGTCGCGGCACCCATCCGCAGCGCGGTGCGCTCGGCGGCGTCGACCAGCAGCTTGCCCAGGCCCCCCTTGCGGGCGTGCGGGGCGACCCAGACGCGGCGCAGTTCGGCCGTCGTGGGCGTCATCATCAGGACGGCCGCACAGCCGGCGACGGCTCCGTCGGCGTGCCCGCGGGCCAGCAGGAAGGCTCCCGCGGGCGGGGTGAGCGCGTCGTCCGGCTCCGCGACCAGCGCCGCGTCGATCTCCTGCTCGGTCGCGGGGCGGCCGTAGTAGCGGCCCGCGATCTCGCCGATGTAGGTGCGCACTGTGGCGACCGCGGCCGGGCTCTGCACAGGTTCGGGTTCAATGGTCCACGTCACGGGGTCATTGTCCGAACCCCTGCAGAGCCCGGCAACGCCTTTTCGCTGTCCCCGGGGGTGCTTGCGCCGGCGCTCCGGCGAGGCGGTTCCGCCGGTCCCCGGCAGGCCCCGCCGGGGACGCCGACCCGCGCTGTCGGTGGGCGGTGCCACACTCCGTACATGAGCGAACAGAGCGCCGCGGGCGCGATGCCGACCGCGTTCTCCGTGCCGTGGGGGGACGACAACCGGGATCCGCTGCCGCTGGTGGGGGACGAGCGGGAGCTGCTGACCCGCTATCTCGACCACTACCGGGAGACGCTGCTGCTGAAGTGCACGGGTGTGCCGGCCGAGGCGCTGTCGGAGCGCGCGGTACCGCCCTCGGGGCTGACCCTGCACGGACTGCTGCGGCACCTGGCCGGGGTGGAGCGCTGGTGGTTCCGCATCCAGCTCGCCGGGGAGGAGGTGCCGCTGCTGTACTACTCGGACGACGACCCCGACCAGGACTTCGACTCCCTGGCGGGCGACCCGGCCGAGGCACTGGCGGTGTGGCGTGCGGAGTGCGCGCGCTCCCGCGAGATCGTCGCGGCCAGGGACCTGGACGCGACCGGTACGCACGCGCGCACGGGCGAACCCGTCTCGGTCCGCCGGGTGCTCCTCCACCAGATCGGTGAGTACGCGCGCCACTGCGGCCACGCCGACCTGCTGCGCGAACGCCTCGACGGCGCGACCGGCTACTGAGGGCCGCGCCGATCCGGGCACCTGCGACACTGAACCCGTGAACGACGTGCCACAGGTGTCCCGCCCCACCCACCTGCCCGTCCCCGGCGCGGACGACGCCGACGCCGGACGGGCGGCTGCCGAGTGCGGCGGGAGCGGACCCTCGTCCGGTCGGCGTGTGTCGGCCTCCGCCCCGCGTCCCGGCGGGGCCCCCGCCGAACCCGGCCGGGCGTGCGCCGAGATCGATCTCGGCGCGGTGCGGGACAACGTGCGGACTCTGCGCGGCTACGCGCCGCGGGCCGAGCTGATGGCCGTGGTCAAGTCGGACGGCTACGGGCACGGTGCGGTGCGCTGTGCCCGGGCCGCACGGCAGGCCGGGGCCGGCTGGCTGGGGGCCGCCACCCCGCAGGAGGCCTTCGCGCTGCGGGACGCCGGGGACACCGGCCGGCTGATGTGCTGGCTGTGGACGCCGGGCGGGCCGTGGCAGGAGGCCGTCGAACGGGACATCGACGTCTCGGCGAGCAGCCACTGGGCGCTGGAGGAGATCGTGGCGGCGGCCCGCGCGACCGGGCGCACCGCGCGGGTGCATCTGAAGGTGGACACCGGGCTCGGGCGCAACGGCTGCCAGCCCGCCGACTGGCCGCGGCTGGTGGCGGCGGCGCGGGCGGCCGAGGCGGAGGGCGCGCTGCGGGTGACCGGGGTGTGGGCGCACTTCGCCTGCGCCGACGAACCGGGCCACCCCGCCAACGCCGCGCAGCTCGACGCCTTCCGGGAGGCCGTCGCGGTCGCGGAGCGCGCCGGGCTCGACCCCGAGGTGCGGCACCACGCGAACTCCCCCGCGACCCTCACGCTGCCCGAGTCACACTTCGACCTCGTCCGTACCGGTGTCTCCGTCTACGGGCTCTCCCCGTCGCCGGAGGTCGGTACGGCCGACAGCCTCGGGCTGCGCCCGGCGATGACGCTCAGCGCCTCGCTGGCGCTGGTCAAGCAGGTGCCCGGCGGCCACGGGGTCGGCTACGGGCACGCCTACACCACCCCGGGCGAGACGACCCTGGGGCTGGTTCCGCTCGGCTACGGCGACGGCCTGCCGCGGCACGCGTCCGGCGCCGGTCCGGTGCTGGTCGCCGGGAAGTGGCGCACGGTCGCCGGCACGGTGGCCATGGACCAGTTCGTCGTCGACCTGGGCGGCGACGAGGCGGCGGCGGGCGACCGCGCCGTCCTCTTCGGCCCTGGCGACGGCGGCGAGCCGACCGCCGAGGACTGGGCCCGCGCCGCGGGCACCATCTCCTACGAGATCGTCACCCGGATCAGCGCGCGGGTACCCCGGGTATACGCCAATGAGCAGGCCGAGGCCTGAGCCGGGCAGCGGCACGGCGGTCGGCCGCGGACACCGGTGACGGACGGGACGGATCCGCGCGTACGGGACGGACGGGGGCGGTCATGAGCGACGGCAGCAGCACACGGGACGCGGTCGGGGCGGTCGCCGGCAGCGCGTCCGGCGCCTCCGGCGGGGCGGGCTGGACCCGCCGGGCGGGTGTCGCGGGCGCCGCCCTCGGCGCCGTCGCGGCCGGGGTCGCGCTCGAACGCCTCACCGTGCACCGTTCCGTACGCCGCAAGGCGCGGCTCGCGCTGGACGCCGCGGGGCCGTACGGCACGCTGCGGGGGACCCCCGGCCGGGTCCGGGCCGCGGACGGTACGGAGCTGTACTACGAGGTCGAAGAGCCCGCCGACTTTCCGCTCCCGCGCACCGGCCCCGCGGTGCCCGCCCCCGGGTCCGGCGACGGGCTGGGCGGTCCCGAGGTCAGCCCGGTCCCGCTGCCCGGGGCGCAGTCGGCATCGCGGCGCGGCCGGGACGCGGCCGAGGGTGCTGCCGGGCCGGTGGCCGGGTACTGGTCGCGGCTGGTGGAGCTGGTGCGGGGCCGGGGCGGCACCGGCAGCGCGCCGCTGACCGTGGTGTTCTCGCACGGCTACTGCCTCAGCCAGGACGTGTGGCACTTCCAGCGGGCCGCGCTGCGCGGCGCCGTCCGGTGCGTCTACTGGGACCAGCGCAGCCACGGCCGCTCGGCGCGGGCCGCGGCCGGCGAGCCGGTCTCCATCGACCTGCTGGGACGCGATCTGAAGGCCGTCCTCGACGCCGCCGCACCCGAGGGGCCGGTGGTGCTGGTGGGTCATTCGATGGGCGGGATGACGCTGATGGCGCTGGCCGAGCAGTACCCGGAGTATGTCGAAGAGCGCGTCGCGGGTGTGGCGCTGCTGGGCACCAGCGCGGGCGGGCTCGGCGAGGTGACCTACGGGCTGCCGGCCGCCGGGGTGCGCACCGTGCGCCGGGTGGTGCCGGGGGTGCTCCGCGCGCTGGCGGCCCAGTCCGAGCTGGTCGAGCGCGGCCGCCGGGTCACCGCCGACCTGTTCGCCGGGGTGGTCAAGCGGTACTCGTTCGGCAGCCCCCGCGAGGTGGACCCGGGGGTGGCGCGGTTCGCGGAGCGGCTGATCGAGTCCGTGCCGGTGGATGTCGTCGCGGAGTTCTATCCCGCCTTCGCCGAGCACGAGAAGACCGCCGCGCTGTCCGCCTTCGCCGACCGCCCGGCGCTGGTGCTGGCCGGGGACCGGGACCTGATGACGCCGAGCGAGCACAGCGAGCGGATCGTGGTGGCGCTGCCGGGCGCCGCGTACGTGCTCCTGGAGGCGACCGGTCACCTGGCCATGCTGGAGCGTCCGGAGCCGGTGAACGAGCAGCTGGCCGAGTTGCTGGCGCGTACCATCCGGACCCATGGAAGCACCGCACGACCAGCATCCCGCTCCGCCTCCGCAGGCTCCTCCCGGCGACCGCACCGGCGCTGACGGCACCGGCAGCACCGGCAGTACCGGCGCCCCTGACGGTACGGGGGGCGGCCCGCGCAACGAGGCCACCCTCACCGTGCCCACCGCCGACGCCATGCGGGCGCTCGGCCTGCGGCTGGCCGGACTGTTGCGCGCCGGTGACCTCGTCCTCCTGACGGGTGAACTCGGCGCCGGGAAGACCACCTTGACGCGCGGCCTGGGCGAGGGCCTGGGTGTGCGCGGCGCCGTGACCTCGCCCACCTTCGTCATCGCCCGCGTGCACCCGCCGCTGGCGGACGGCCCGCCGCTGGTGCATGTGGACGCCTACCGGCTGGGCGGCGGACTGGAGGAGATGGAGGACCTGGATCTGGACGTCTCGCTGCCGGATTCGGTGGTCGTCGTGGAGTGGGGCGAGGGCAAGGTAGAGGAGCTCACCGAGCAGCGTCTGCACGTCGTCCTCACCCGTGCGACGGGCCAGGACGCCTCGCCCGGCGAGGGTGCTGGGCCCTCCGGCGACGGCGTCGGCGACTCCGGGCCGGAGGCGGCCGAGGACGTGCGGACGGTCACTCTCGTGGGGGTCGGACCGCGCTGGGCCGCGGAGGACTTCGGAGCCCTCGGATAGCCGCCCGGCGCCCGGTCCGGGCGCCCCGGCGTGCCGACATGGTGTCGGCAAGATGTTGCGCGGTCGGCGCGGACCGTGGTCCCATGGGAGGTGAGAGCACGGTTAGGTATGCCTAAGTGTATGTCCAGGTGCCACCGTGCCGACGCCCCTGGAGGAGCCATGACCGCACAGCAGTCTCAGCAGCGGGCGCCGCACGCGCCCGCGCGGGACGAGTCGGCGTCCGCCGGTGGACACACCCCGCACGGCACGCCGCCCATGAGTGAACTGCTCGCGTCCTGCGCCGCCGCGGCCGCCGTCTCCAGCCCGCCCTCGGACACCGGGACTCCCGACGAGGAGACCACCCCGGCTGGGCGGGCACCTTCCACACGCCGCTGAGGGCTGTGCCCGTAAGCGGCCGCCGTGCCCGTACGCGACCGGCAGCCGCACGCCGCGGGTGGTGCGGCCCGCGCATCCCGGGAGCCCGCAACGGGGTGAACGGGGGTGCTAGCGCACCACCACGACGCGGGTCCCGATGGGCGCGTGCAGCCACAGCGCCTCACCGTCGGCGCGCTTCTCGCGGATGCCGCCCGTCCTGCGGGAGGCGTCCGGCTCCGGCGTCGAGCCGTCGAGTGCCGCGCTGAAGCCGACCGTGACACCGTCCACATCGGCGAACCGCACCACGTTCTCGACCGGAACACCGTCCGAGCCGGTCACATGGGAGGCGCGCGAGGTGACCTGGTAGGCGCCCGGTTCGGGGTCGACGGTGCTGGGGAAGACCTCGAAGGTCATGCTGGCCTTGCCGTTCTTGCCGACCAGCCACACCCGCTGCCGCTTCAGCGCGTAGACGACGCGATGGCCCCGGCCGGAGTCGCCGGGCAGCGCGGTGTCCCGCTCGGCGGGGGTGCGGTTCTTCCCGTCCGAGGCGCCGGGAGAGGGCTTGGCCGACTTGGCCGCTGACGGTTTCTCGGAGCGGTCCTGGGCGGCTGACGCCTGGTATGCGAAGAAGCCGACCACGGCGAGCGCCGCCGCCGTCAGCCCGGCCACGATCACCCCGGCGCTGCTGCCGCTGCTGCGTGCCACCGTGCGCTGCCACCTCTCCTGCCCGCGGGCTCCTGCGGCGGACTGCTGCCGTCCGTCCCGTCCGGGAGCCGACCTCGGGTCGACGGTAGCAGCAGGCGCGCCGCGCACGGTTCGGGGCGGAGCACAGGGCCGGTGTGCAGTGCTGGGAGGACCGCAGGCGGCGGAGGGGAGGAACTTGGAGTAACGTCCGCGCTTGTGTTCGCATAAGCCGATGACCCCCCACGGTTCATCGACAAACTCCACAACCCCCATACCGAAAGTTCCCGAACCCCAGGACCAGCAGGGCCGGTTCCGGGTACACCGGGAGCGGTCCCCGGCCGGCCGACGCGTGGACGGCTCCCAGGGCGGGGGCGGCGGGCCGGAGCACCCCCACGCTCCGGCCAACCCCTACGACGAACTGGCGTCGCTGGCCCCGGCGGACACGGCTCCGTCCGGCACCCCCGTCCCCAACCCGTACGAGGCGCTCGGGGACGGCGCGGCGAGCGCGGACGGCGGGTACACCGGGTACGGCGTGGCGGGGTCCGGCGCTGCCTCCGGGGCCGAGGAGCCGTACGAGGGCGGACTGCGGGGCCTCGGTCTGCGCTCCGACTACGACGAGCCCGCCTACGAGGACCGGATGCCGTATCTGCGGGCCGTCCGCAGGCGCCGCCGCTCCCGGCTGTCCCGCACCGTCAAGCTCGGCGTGGTCTGCTGCGCACTGCTGGCGTTCCTCGGCGTCGCCGACCGGTGGGCCGCGCTCTACGCCGAGGGCAAGGCCGCCGACCAGGTCCAGAGCGCGCTGAAGCTGCACGCCCGCCCCGAAGTGCACATCAACGGCTTCCCCTTCCTCACCCAGGTGGCGCGGAACCGGCTGGACGATGTGGAGGTGACGATTCCCGATGTGCCCGCGGGCCGGGTCTCGGTGGCCCAGGTCAGCGGCCGGGTCAAGGATGTGCGGATCATCGGCGACGCGCCCTCCTCCGTCCGCGGCGCGGTGCTCGGCCGGATGAAGGGCGACGTGCTGCTCGACTTCGACGACCTCGACCGCGAACTGGGCACCTCGCAGGTGACGTTCACCCCGGGCGGTACGCACACCGTGCTGGCGGCGGGCGAACTGCCCGTCGCGGACACCGAGGTCAAGGTGCGGGCCCGCGCCCACCTCGCCCGTACCGGTGATCACGGCGTGGGCACCACGGTGGACGACATGCGGCTGGTCGTGCCCAAGCTGTTCAGCTTCACCCCGGGCACCGGCGAGGAGGCCGGGCTGCGGCTCTCCCGTCCGCTGGCCGAGCGCATCCGGCACGACCGGGACAAGGCCCGTGCCCTGTTCGGGGCGCGGTCCATCGCGCGGCGGTTCGGCATGACGCCCGAGCAGGCCCGGCAGGCCCGGCACAGCGACCGGGAGCTGAGCCGGGTGACGGGGACACCGGACTTCGTGGACAAGGTGATGCGGCTCAATCTGCTCGATGTCGCCGTGCGGCATCCGAAGCTGCTGGAGAAGGCGGGGATCGACCCGGCCCTGGTGGCGGCCCTGGAGAAGATCGAGGAGCCGAAGCTCGCGGACAAGCTCGCCCTCCGCGTCACGCTGCCCGACCTCCCCGGTGACGTGCGGCTGCGCGGCGTCTCGGTGGCCGAGGAGGGCATCCGCGCCGAGCTGACCGGCGCTGATGTCCCGTTCGGCGAGGGAGCCACGAACGAGCGACACACCGAGGGAAACGGGGGAGACGACGGCGGCGACGAGGGCACGAACGAGCGGGAGAACGCGCGGGAGAACGCGCGGCGGGAAGCCCCCGGCCACCGGCAGGAGGCCGGGGCGCACGAGGGCACCGACGGGCGCGGGAACGGCGCCGACGAGCGCGGGAACGCGGCGATGCACCCGGTGAAGCACCTGGTGCCGCACCGCTGACGTACCGCTGCCCGCATCGCCGACGCACCGGGTGGAGCTCTCCGGTGTACGGCACGGCCCGGCCGCCCGGCAGGGGGCGGCGGGCCCGCGCGGGTGAGAGCGGGCCGTGCGGGCGCCGTACGCTGGTCGGGTGTTGATGCTCGCGCTGGATACCGCCACACCCGCCGTCACCGTCGCACTCCACGACGCGGACGGCGACCGCACGCTCGCCGCCGCCCACCAGGTCGACGCCCGCCGCCATGGCGAACTGCTGCTGCCCTGCGTGGACGCGGTGCTCGCGGAGGCGGGCCGGAAGCTGGCCGAGGTCACCGACGTGGTGGTCGGCGTCGGACCGGGCCCCTACACCGGACTGCGGGTCGGTCTGGCGACCGCGGAGGCGTTCGCGGCGGCGCTGGGCCAGCGGGTGCACGGCGTGTGCACGCTCGACGGCATCGCGTACGCCTCGGGCCTGGCGGAGCCGTTCGTCGTCGCCACCGACGCGCGCCGCAAGGAGGTCTACTGGGCCCGGTACGCCGACGCGCGCACCCGCAGCACCGACCCGGCGGTGGACCGGCCCGCGGAGATCGAGGCCCGCGAGGAGGAGATCGGCGCACTGCCCGCGGTCGGCGCGGGCGCGGTGCTGTACGAGTCGGTCTTCCGGGGCGTGCGCCACGACCTGCCCGCCGACCAGTCGGCCGCGGCCCTCGCCCGGCTCGCGGCCGAGCGGTTGGCGCGGGGCGAGGAGCTGCTGCCGCCGCGTCCGCTGTATCTGCGGCGGCCCGACGCGCAGGTGCCCGCCAACTACAAGGTGGTCACCCCGCGGTGAGCGCCGCCGACCGAGCCGCCGACCACGCCCCGGACCACGTGACCGCCGCAGGCCGCGGTTCCGGCCCCGCGCGGGCGGGCGGCGCGGAGGGCGGGGAGAGCCGCGTCGGACTGCGCGAGATGCGCTGGTGGGACATCGAGCCCGTGCTCGCGCTGGAGCAACGGCTCTTCCCCGAGGACGCCTGGTCGGCCGGGATGTTCTGGTCCGAGCTGGCGTACGCACGGGGAGCGGACGCCACTCGGCGCTATCTGGTCGCCGAGGACGCGGCCCCGGCCGCGGCAGCGGGGCCGGCGGGCCGACTCGTCGGTTACGGCGGCCTTGCGGCCGTCGGCGGCACGGGGGACATCCAGACCATCGGCGTGCTGCCCGGCCATCGGGGCACCGGCCTCGGCGCGCGGCTGCTGCGGGCGCTGCTGCAGGCCGCCACGGACTTCGAGTGCGCTGAGGTGCTGCTTGAGGTGCGGGTGGACAACGCGCCCGCGCAGCGCCTGTACGAGCGCTTCGGTTTCGTCCCCATCGGCATCCGGCGCGGCTACTACCAGCCCACCGGTACCGACGCGCTGGTGATGCGGCTGGCCGACCCCGCGGTGTACGCGGCGGCCGCCGACACCTCGGGGGACGCCCCCGCGAACACCCTTCCGCACCCGCACCAAGGAACGAAGAGCCATGGCTGACGAACCGCTCGTTCTCGGCATCGAGACCTCCTGCGACGAGACCGGCGTCGGAATCGTGCGCGGCCACACGCTGCTGGCCGACGCCGTCGCCTCCAGCGTGGACACGCACGCCCGGTTCGGCGGCGTCGTCCCCGAGATCGCCAGCCGGGCGCACCTGGAGGCGATGGTGCCGACGATCGACCGCGCGCTGGAGCAGGCGGGGGTCGCCGCCACCGACCTGGACGGCGTCGCGGTGACGGCGGGCCCGGGGCTCGCGGGGGCGCTGCTGGTCGGTGTCTCGGCGGCGAAGGCGTACGCGTACGCGCTGGGCAAGCCGCTCTACGGCGTCAACCACCTGGCCTCGCACATCTGCGTCGATCAGCTCGAACACGGCGCGCTGCCCGAGCCCACGATGGCGCTGCTGGTCTCCGGCGGCCACTCGTCGCTGCTGCTGGCGCCCGACATCACTTCGGACGTCCGGCCGCTCGGCTCCACCATCGACGACGCGGCGGGCGAGGCGTTCGACAAGGTCGCCCGGGTGCTCAACCTCGGCTTCCCCGGCGGGCCGGTGATCGACAAGTACGCGAAGGAGGGCGACCCGGCGGCCATCGCCTTCCCGCGCGGGCTGACCGGACCGCGCGACGCGCCCTACGACTTCTCCTTCTCCGGCCTCAAGACGGCCGTCGCCCGCTGGATCGAGGCGAAGCGGAACGCGGGCGAGGAGGTGTCCGTCGCCCATGTCGCCGCCTCCTTCCAGGAGGCCGTCACCGATGTGCTGACCCGCAAGGCCCTGCGCGCCTGCCGGGACGAGGGCGTGGACCATCTGATGATCGGCGGCGGGGTCGCGGCCAATTCCCGGCTGCGGGCCATGGCCCAGGAGCGGTGCGCCGACGCGGGCATCACCCTCCGGGTCCCCCGGCCCAAGCTGTGCACCGACAACGGCGCCATGGTGGCGGCGCTCGGCGCCGAGATGGTGGCACGCAACCGCGCCGCGTCCGCCTGGGACCTGCCCGCGGACTCCTCGCTCCCGGTGACGGAACCGCATGTGCCGGACCCGTCGGCGGTCCCGGACCACGACCACGGCCATGGCCACGACCACGTGCACGAGCTGAGCAGGAAGAACCTCTACGCCTGATGCCGACCGTCGCCCTCATGTGGGAGGCCAAGGCCGCCCCCGGCCGCGGGGCCGAACTGCTCTCCTGGGCCCGCAGCCGGGGACTGCCCCCGGACGCCCGCTGCGAACGCCGCGAACACTTCACAGCTCCGGGCGACCGGGTCCTGGTCATCACCTGCTGGGCGGGCGGATACGACGCGGACGTCCCCGAGCTGCCCGACCCCCCGCCGGAGCTGTCCGCCCGCCCGGTGCACCGGTGGCGGTTCGAGCGCGTGTGACGGTGCTCCGGACCGTCGCCGTGCCTCGTGCCGGAGCGCCGTACGGCTGACCCGCGGAGCCCTGCGCGGGGCGCGCCCCCTTGCGTCGGGTGCGAACTGATGTACGCGTGGGGCGGATGTGCTCACGGTGTGTCACCCGGCAGGATGGTGCGGGCCGGGATCGATGTCGGAAGCGGGGGACGCGGATGGCCAGGGGGGCGGGACACCGCGCGCGGTGGCGGGCCCTGAGCGCGGCCGTGCTGCTGACGGCCACGACCGGGCTCGGGGCGGCCACCGGGACGGCGGCGGCCGCGGACGGACCGGCGACGCCCGCCGCCTACCTGGCCGAGCAGTTGCGCGAGAACCCCGTCCACCTCTCCGACCAGCTTCCGCGAACCAATCCGCTCTCCGCACGATCCGCCTTCGCCGAGGCGGCGAAGCGCACCGGCGTGCCCACGTATGTGCTGGTGCTCCCCGGGTCCGGGGCCGCGCGCGGCAAGGGACTGCTGGCGGCCGTGCACGACCGGCTCGGCAAGGACGGGCTCTACGTCCTGCTCGGCGAGGACGGCGGGAGCCCGCGCACCGAGACGTTCGGAGTGGACGTACCGGCCCGGGACGCGGCCACGGCGACCCTTTTTGAACTGCCCTACGACGCGGGCACCCTGGAGGTGTTCCGGCACTTCGTGGGGGTGCTGCGGTCCGGCGAGGCGGCGCGGCGCGCCGAGCGCGGACTGGAGGTGAGCCGGGCCGGTGAGGAGCCGGACAAGCTGCACACCGGCCGCACCGACCGCGAGGACCAGAGCTTCCTCACCGGCATCCTGCTCACCGGGGTACCGGTGTTCCTGGTCGTCACCGGCTGGTACATCCGGCGCCGGCGGGGCGGGAAGGGGCTGCGGCTCCGGCTGCTGGTGCCCGTCGCCGCCGGAGCGGCCCTGGCGATCGGCGCCGGTGCGCCGCTCGTCTTCGACGACACCCGCTCCGACGCCGACCCGCCGCCCACCGCCGCCGACCTGCGGGCCAGGACCGTGCGGGTCGCCGAGGGGCTGCGCGCCGACCCCGTCTACATCGACCCGCTCGGGGCCGGACTGCTGAGCCCGGCTCAGCTGGAGCGGCTGCGGGAGCGGGTGGCGCGCCTGGACGTTCCGGTCCGGGTCGCCGTCGTCCCCCTCGTCACCGCGGACGAGTCGGCCGGGGACGGCGCCCGTCTCGCCAAGCGGCTGCACGATCGGCTGCACGACCGGCTGGGGAAGGACGGCGACGGCCTCTACGTGATCGCGGACGCCTCCGAGCGCGGCGAGCTGGAACTCGTCAACTACGGCGCCCGACTGGACAGCGCGGCGCTCCGGGAGGCCACGGAGGACCTGCGCTTCGGCGGGGGCGGCACGGAGGACGCCGAGGACTCCGAGGACGGGGGGCTCTACCGGCGGCTGGACGGCGCGCTCCGGGCCGTCGGCCGCGCCCCGCACGCCCCGCCCGGGCGCCCCTACCTGGAACCGTCGGCCGCGGACGACGCGGTGACCGAGGACGTGCTGCCCTCCCTCTACGCGGGGGACTTCGCGCCCGGACTGCTGATGGGGGTGGTGGGTGCCGCCGCGGCCTTCGGGGTGACGGCCGCCGGTCTCGCCGCCGCCGGCCGGATACGTACCGCGATCCGGCCCGCACCGGCCGTCCGCGGGAGCGGCGCGGGCGGTACCCCGTCGCAGCTCCCGGCGCGCCTTCCGGCCGGGCGACTGCGCCGGACGGCGCGGCAGGAACTCGACGAGCTGAACGCCGCGTTCGAAGCGGCGCCGGACAGGCTGCCCGACGCGGTGCGCGCCCGGGTCTGGGACTGCCTCGACGCCGCGACCCTCCTCCTCGACCAGGAGGGCGACAACCGGGTGGACGCCGACGCCGACGCGCCGACCCTCGCCGCCGGTCTCGCGCTGGTCCGGGCCGGCCGCGCCCTGCTGGAGCGCGGCGCCGGCCCTGCGGCCCGCGGCACCGGGAAGCTCCGGCTGTGCATCCTCGACCCGCTGCACGGACCCGCGTCCGCGACCGGGCGGCTGAAACTCCCCGGTGAGACCGGCGCCGCACGGCCCCGCCCGCTCTGCGCCGAGTGCCGTGCCGCGCTGCCGACGGGCGGCTCGCGGCCCGCACCGGCCGCCGAGACCGTGGCGGCGCGGCTGCTCTGCCTACCCGTACCCGGCGCGGGACGCTCCGCACCGTACGAGCCCTATCACCGCCTCCCCGGGCCGCTCGCTGCCCAGGGCACCGGCGGCAGCACGGAGCTGACCGCCGACCTGATCGTCCGCCGAGTCCGGGAGCAACTGGGTGTCCACTGAACGACGCGCCGGGCGCGGCGCACGGTCCGCGTCCGCGGCGGGCCCGGCCCGGTTCCTCGCCGCCGCCCTGGTGTCCGTCCTCGCCGCACTGGCGCTGGCGCTCGCCGCCGGGGTGCCGGCCCGGGCCGACGACGATCCGGCCGCGGCCTCCGACGCCGGTTCCGCGGGGCAGCGGATAGCCGACGCGCTGCGCACCTCACCCGTGTACGTCGACCCCGCCTACCGGTCGGCGTTCCCGCCCGACGAGCAGCGCCGGCTGGCCGCGAGGATCAAAAAGTCGGGTCTGCCCGTCCGGGTCGTCGTCGTCCCGCTCATCTCCGGCGACGCGTGGGGCGGCGACCCGGAGAAGATGGTCGACGTGGTGCGCTACCGGATGGCGGAGGGCGCGCGGAAGAAGGCCGTCTACATGACCCTCAGCACCAACGAGGGCTTCCTGGACGGCTACGAGTTCCCTCGCGACGGCCGGTACGAGGCGTTCTGGGGCGTCGCCGCGGTCGGCCACCAGGACGACATGAAGGACCGGAGCCTCTACGCCAAGTTCTCCCGCGCGCTGGAGATCGTGCGGTCCGGCGACGGCAGGGAGCAGTACGAGAAGGCCACCGCTGACCTGCACGACGACGATCCGGCGGAGCGCGACGGAGGTGCGCACCATCGCGGTGGCGCGGACGGCGGCGGTGCGGACGCCGGTCCCTCCCCGCTGCTGCTCGGGGTGCTGGCCGGGTCGTTGGTGGCGGTGCTCGCCGCCGCGGCGCTGGTCCTCCGCACCGTGCGGCGGCGTGCGCGGAGCTCGGCGCGGGCGCCGTTCACCTCGCCGCGTTCCGTCTTCGCCACCGCGCGCACGGCGGGCGTGCGCGACCTGCGCAAGCGCGCCCAGCGTGAACTCCTCGCGTACAACGAGAAGCTGCTCGCCCACGAGCCGGACGAGCACGCCGACAGCGACCTGCTCCAGCTCTCCCTGGACGCCTACGCCGCTGCGTGCACCGTGCTGGACGAGGCCCGCGACACCCCCGACCTCGCGGGCGTCCTCGTGCTCCTGCACGAGGGCGCGGACGCGCTGGAGCGGTCCGAACCGGCTCCCCGCAGCCGCCGCAAGGCCCGTGCCGCGGCGCCGACGCTGCCGCTGTGCTTCTTCGACCCGCTGCACGGCGCCGCCGCCGAGCGGATCCGCTGGCGCCCGCTGGGCCGCCGCGAGGCCCTGCGTGTCGCCGCGTGCCGGGAGTGCTCCGCGGCGGTCTCCGCGCGCCGCGCGCCGGAGGTCCTCACCCACAGGCACGACGGCCGCCGGGTCCCGTACTTCGAGGTCCCGCCCGAGCACAGCCTGTGGGCCGCCACCGGCTACGGCTCGCTGACCGAGGAGACGCTCACCGGGCGGGTCCTGCGCGGCGATTTCACCCGCACCCGCACCTCCCGTACCCGCACCACCCGCACCCGCCGCGGGCGCTGAGGTCCGCGCGGGTCAGGCCAGCGGATGCCCGAGCAGCATGCTGGGCGCGCCCGCGATCCGGGTGAGGAAGACGGTGCAGGAGCCGGGCGCCGCCTTCGGGTCCAGCTTCAGCTTCCGGCGCAGCTCCTCCGGTTCGACGGCCGAGCCGCGCTTCTTGACGGTGACGACACCCACGCCGCGCTCCCGCAGCAGGGCGCGCAGCTTCTTGACGTTGAACGGCAGCGCGTCGGTGATCTCGTACCCGGTGGCGAACGGCGTGGGGTGCACCGCGTCGGTGGTCACGTACGCGATCGTCGGGTCGATCAGCCGCCCCGCCACCCGCTCGGCCAGCTCGGCGACCAGGTGGGCGCGGACCACCGCGCCGTCCGGCTCGTAGAGATACCGGCCGACCGGACCCGCTTCCGGGTCGGGCAGCCCCTCACCGGCCAGGGTCTCCCCGGCGGGCAGCAGCGTGGCGCGCACCCCGCCGGTGCCCGTGCGGCCGCCGCCGAACCACAGCACCGCCTCCTTGACGTCGCCGCCGCAGGAGACCCACTCCGCCTCCGCCTCCGCCGGCACCGCCTCGTGCGGGATGCCGGGCGCCACCTTCAGCGCGGCCAGCGGCGCGGTACGGGCCGTCCGCACGGCCCAGCTCAGCGGCGGCGAGTAGCCCTCGGGATCGAAGACCCGGCCCCGTCCGGTGCGGCGGGCCGGGTCGGCGAAGAGCGCGTCCCAGCCGCCGGTGTCCACCTCGGTGACGTCGGCGCACCGCACCTCGACCAGCTCCGCGAGCCCGAGCGCCGCGGTGTTGGCTCGGGCCACCGCGCAGGTGAGCGGCGAGCGGTCCACGGCCAGCACCCGGATGCCCTCCCGGGCCAGCGCCAGCGCGTCGGCGCCGATGCCGCAGCACAGGTCCACGGCGCTGCGTACTCCGAGGCGGCGCATCCGCCGGGCGCGGTGCCCGGCCACCGGGGTGCGGGTGGCCTGTTCCAGTCCGTCCGCGGTGAAGTAGAGGGCCTGCGCGTCGGCGGGGCCGAACTTCGCCTCGGCGCGGGCGCGCAGCCGGCTCTGGGCCAGGGCCGCGGACACCAGCGCGGGTTCGTGCCGCTGTCGCAGCCGCGTCGCCACGGCGAGCTCCTGCGCGGGCTCGACCCCTCGTACCTCCCGCAGCAGTGCCTGCCCCTCGTCGGAGAGCAGCTCCGCGAACACCTCACGATCCACCCGCCCATTGTCCCGTGCGGCTCCCGCGTCCCGTGCGCCGGGCCCGCGGTGCACGGCGTGGCGGGAGCGCACCGCGCTCCGACCCTGCGGTGCGCCGAGGCGGCCGATGCGCCGCGCGGCCAGGTCACCGAGGTCTCCGGCGCGCTCGGAACCGCGGCGGCGCAGGCGGGCCACGCCGTGCTCGCCGCGCATGGCGAGTGGATCACCGACGAGAAGCGGCTGCTCACCCTGGCCGGACTCCGCTGCTTCGACGCGTTGATCGGCGGGCTGGGGCCGGAGCCGGCGGCTCTCGTCCCGGCCGTCGAGTGGGCCGGGGCGCTGCTGGAGGCCGTGGGTCGGCGGGGCGCGAAGGGGGGCGCGGAAGGGGCGGGGGCCGCCGTGCGGGACCGGGAGGGGGCGCCCGTCCGGTTCGGCACGAGTCGGTGCGGCTAGCACTCCGCTTGACCGAGTGCTAAGCCAGGCATAATCTCGACCTTGGCACTCTCCCCGTGTGAGTGCCAGCAGTACGCGACGGGCAGATCCGGCACCCGCGACGACGGATCTACCAGGTCGCCACTCCAGACATAAGCCCTCAGTTTGACGTATTGAGATCTCCGAAGGGGGAGGTCGGATCGTGACGACCGCCAGCTCCAAGGTTGCCATCAAGCCGCTCGAGGACCGCATCGTGGTCCAGCCGCTCGACGCCGAAGAGACCACGGCCTCGGGCCTGGTCATCCCGGACACCGCCAAGGAGAAGCCCCAGGAGGGCACCGTCCTGGCCGTCGGTCCGGGCCGCTTCGAGGACGGCAACCGCCTGCCGCTCGACGTGTCCGTCGGCGACATCGTGCTCTACAGCAAGTACGGCGGCACCGAGGTGAAGTACAGCGGCGAGGACTACCTCGTCCTCTCGGCCCGCGACGTTCTCGCGATCGTCGAGAAGTAGTACGGCGAGAAGCAGTACGGACTACGGACGCGGCAGCTTCCCGAAGCCGCAGCGTGCAGTCGATACGCGCCCTGGTGCCCGCTCCTCGCGCGAGGTAGCAGGGACCAGGGCGCGGCTCGTACGGGCCGACACGGGCGCGTACGAGACGTGCGAGACGTGTGAGAGGACACAACAGCTTCCATGGCGAAGATCCTGAAGTTCGACGAGGACGCCCGTCGCGCCCTTGAGCGGGGCGTCAACAACCTCGCCGACACCGTGAAGGTGACCATCGGCCCCCGTGGCCGCAACGTCGTCATCGACAAGAAGTTCGGCGCCCCCACCATCACCAACGACGGCGTCACCATCGCCCGCGAGGTCGAGGTCGAGGACCCGTACGAGAACCTGGGCGCCCAGCTCCTCAAGGAGGTGGCGACCAAGACCAACGACATCGCGGGTGACGGCACCACCACCGCCACCGTGCTGGCCCAGGCGCTGGTCCGCGAGGGCCTGCGCAACGTCGCCGCCGGTGCCTCCCCGGCCGCCCTGAAGAAGGGCATCGACGCCGCGGTCGCCGCCGTCTCGGACGAGCTGGTCAAGACCGCGCGCCCGATCGACTCCAAGGAGGACATCGCCTCCGTCGCCGCCCTGTCCGCGCAGGACAAGCAGGTCGGCGAACTGATCGCCGAGGCGATGGACAAGGTCGGCAAGGACGGGGTCATCACCGTCGAGGAGTCCCAGACCTTCGGCCTGGAGCTGGACTTCACCGAGGGCATGGCCTTCGACAAGGGTTACCTCTCGCCGTACTTCGTCACCGACCAGGAGCGTATGGAGGCCGTCCTCGACGACCCGTACATCCTGATCCACCAGGGCAAGATCAGCTCCATCCAGGACCTGCTGCCGCTGCTGGAGAAGGTCATGCAGGCCGGCTCCAGCAAGCCGCTGCTGATCATCGCCGAGGACGTGGAGGGCGAGGCCCTCTCCACCCTCGTCGTCAACAAGATCCGCGGCACCTTCAACGCCGTCGCCGTCAAGGCGCCCGGCTTCGGCGACCGCCGCAAGGCGATGCTCGGCGACATGGCGACGCTCACCGGCGCCACCGTCATCGCCGAGGAGGTCGGCCTCAAGCTCGACCAGGCCGGTCTCGACGTGCTCGGTTCCGCGCGCCGCGTCACCGTCACCAAGGACGACACCACGATCGTCGACGGCGCGGGCAAGGCCGAGGACGTGCAGGGCCGCGTCGCCCAGATCAAGGGTGAGATCGAGGCGACCGACTCCGACTGGGACCGCGAGAAGCTCCAGGAGCGCCTCGCCAAGCTGGCCGGCGGTGTGTGCGTGATCCGCGTCGGCGCGGCCACCGAGGTCGAGCTGAAGGAGAAGAAGCACCGCCTGGAGGACGCGATCTCCGCGACCCGTGCGGCGGTCGAGGAGGGCATCGTCTCCGGCGGCGGCTCCTCGCTCGTGCACGCGGTCAAGGTGCTGGAGGGCAACCTCGGCAAGGAGGGCGACGAGGCCACCGGTGTCGCCACCGTCCGCCGCGCCGCGGTCGAGCCGCTGCGCTGGATCGCCGAGAACGCGGGCCTGGAGGGCTACGTCATCACCGCCAAGGTCGCGGAGCTGGAGGCCGGCCAGGGCTTCAACGCCGCCACCAGCGAGTACGGCGACCTCGTCAAGGCCGGTGTCATCGACCCGGTGAAGGTGACGCGCTCCGCGCTGGAGAACGCCGCCTCGATCGCCTCGCTGCTGCTGACGACCGAGACGCTGGTCGTCGAGAAGCCGGCCGAGGAGGACGAGTCCGCGGGCGCGGGCCACGGCCACGGGCACGCCCACTGAGGCACCCAGCCGTCCGGTGAGGGCGCACCCCGTCGCGGGGTGCGCCCTCGCTGCTCTCCGCCGAGGCCGGATGCCTTTCGCGGCCCTCCTCGGCGGCCTGTTCCGGGGCGCCGAGGCGTCACTCCGGTCCGCCCAGGCCCTACTTCGGGCCGTACTTGCGTCCCGTGCTCGAGGAGGCCTTGGCCAGCACGCCGCGCGGGATGAGCCGGGAGGCGCCCAGCAGGGCCTTGTACCGGGGGTCGGGGACCGACAGCACCTTGCCGCGCGCGAGGTCCCGCAGCGCCGCGTCGACCACCTGGTCCGCGTCCAGCCACATCCACCGCGGAATGTCGGCGGAGTCCATCCCGGCCCGGTCGTGGAACTCCGTGCGGACGAATCCGGGGCACAGGGCCATCAGCCGCACGCCCTGACCGGCCAGGTCCTTGGCGGCGCCCTGGGTGAACTGGGTGACCCAGGCCTTGGAGGCGCCGTAGGTGCCGCGGGGGAAGAAGGCGGCCACGGAGGCGACGTTGATCACCCCGCCGCGCCCCCGCTCGCACATGGAGGCGGTCGCCGCCGACGTCAGCCGCAGCACGGCTTCGCAGTGCACCTTGAGCATCGTCAGCTCGTCGGCGACGGACACCTCCAGGTAGCGGCCCTTGTTGCCGAATCCCGCGTTGTTGACCAGCAGGTCGACGGGGTGCTCCCGGGAGTTGAGCCGGTCCTCGACCGCGGCGATGCCCTCCTCCGTCGCCAGGTCGGCGGTGACGACGTCGGCCTCCACCCCGTGCCGGTCGTGCAGTTCGGTCGCCTCCCGCCAGAGCCGGTCGGTGTTCCGCGCGGCGAGCACGAGGTGGTAGCCGCGGCCGGCCAGCCGCCGGGCGAAGGCGGCGCCGATACCGGCGGTGGCTCCCGTAATCAGTGCAGTCGTCATGCGGCCACGCTATCGGCCCCGCACCGCTGCTGATTCGCCGTCCGGCCGCCTCGGCGACGGTAGGGCACCCGTACGAACCCGCCGTCCCGCCGCGGGGCGGACTGCCGCTCGGCCGCCGCGTCGTGGCGGGCCGTCAGTCGGGTGTGGCGGGCTGTCGGCCGGGGATGCGGCGCAGCGCGTGCTCCCGCGCCTGCGGGTCCAGTGCCTCGCCCGCCGCCAGCACGCGCGGCAGCAGTTCGGGTTCCCGGGTCAGGGCGCGGAACACGAAGCTGACCGAGACCTCGTGGTCGGGGCGGTGGACGACGGCGACGGGATCGCCCGCGCGCACCTCGCCCGGCTCGACGACGCGCAGATAGGCGCCGGGCATCCGGCGGTTCGTGAACCGCTTGACCCAGCCCTGTTCGCTCAGCCAGCCGGCGAAGGTGCGGCAGGGCACCCGCATGGAGCACACCTCCAGCAGCGGTCCGGTGCCGGCTGTGCCGAGCTGCCAGCGCTCCCCGATGCGTGCGTCGTCGACCGGGACGCCGCGGGTGGTGAGGTTCTCGCCGAAGACGCCGTTGGGCAGCGTCCGGCCCAGCTCGCCCTCCCAGAAGTCCAGCTCTTCGCGGGCGAAGGCGTAGACCGCCTGCTCCTCGCCGCCGTGGTGGCGCAGATCGCCGATGGTGTCGCCGGCCAGTCCGCTGCCCCCGGTGCCGCGCGGGCCGGGGGCGGTGACGGTGACGGCGCCTTCGACGGGCCGCTTGTCGATGCCGGTCAGACCGCCTTCGGCGGCGGTGTGCTCCGAGCGGTGGGGCTCGGCGAGGTTCACGGAAAGCAGCTCCATGCGCCGAGGCTACCGAGGAGCACCCCAAGCCGCGAGCCGATTCCGGCAGTGCTACCCAAGGCAGCCTTATGCTCGCCTATGCTCGGGCGCATGATCGAGGCCCGTCATCTGCGCGTCCTGCGTGCGGTCACCCGAACCGGATCCTTCTCCGCGGCGGCACGCGAGCTGGGCTGTACGCAGCCCGCCGTCAGCCAGCAGATGAAGGCGCTGGAGGCCGCCGCGGGCACCCCGCTGCTGGTGCGGACGGGACGTGAGACGCGCCCGACCGAGGCGGGCGAGGCGCTGGTACGGCACGCCACCGGGATCCTGGCGGGGCTGACGGCCGCCGAGGAGGAGGTGGCGGCGCTGGCCGGGCTGCGGGCCGGGCGGGTGCGGCTGGTCTCCTTCCCCAGCGGCAGCTCCACGCTGGTGCCCACCGCCGTCGCGGCGATGCGGGCCGCTCACCCGGGCACCCGGGTCTCGCTGGTGGAGGCGGAGCCGCCGCGCTCGGTGGAGATGCTGCGGGCGGGGGACTGCGAGATCGCGCTGGCCTTCCGCTACGACCCCGTGCCGGGGGAGCACGTCCCGGCCGAGGACTGGGAGGCGGACGACCTGGTGGTCCGGCCGCTGCTGACCGACCGGCTGGTGGGGCTGGTGCCGGAGGGGCACCCCTTCGCGGACGCCGCGGAGGTCGGCATCGGCACCCTCGCCGAGGAGCCCTGGATCGCGGGCTGCCCCCGCTGCCGCCGGCACCTCGTCCAGGTGTGCGAGGCGGCGGGGTTCACGCCGCGGATCGACTTCGCGACCGACGACTATCCGGCGGTGGTGGGCCTGGTCGGCGCGGGGTTGGGGGTCGCGGTGCTGCCGGAGCTGGCCGTGGAGTCGGTGCGCCCGCGGGGGACGCGTGCGGTCCGGGTGGCGCCGGCCGTGCAGCGCGAGGTGGTCGCGCTGACGCTGCCCGACCTGGCGCGGGTGCCCGCCGTCGCCGCGATGCTGGACCGGCTCGCGGCGGCCCGCGGCTGACCGCCGCCCGGCCGGGCGCGGTGGGCGGTCGGCCCGGGCGGCGGTCAGCCGCGTGAGGGAACGATTCTGCGCGGCGTCCGGGGATTCGTCGGTGCCGCGCGGTGCCCGGCGCGCGGTCGGCCGGGCGGGATCCGCTCACATCTCGCCGACCGGTTCCGCGGTGTGCCCGGCCGCACCTCCGTGCGCGGGCCCGTCGTCCGCAGCCCCCGCGCCGCCCGCAGCCGCTCCCCCCGGAGCCGCCCCGCCCGGAGCCGACGGCCGCTGGTCCTGCGCGGGGCCGTGTGTGGTCACCAGCCGGTTCCGGGCCCGGCCCAGCAGCTCCTCGCGCTCGTCCTCGGTGAGCCCGCCCCACACCCCGTAGGGCTCGCGCACCTGGAGAGCGTGTGCCGCGCACTCGGCGCGCACGGGGCAGCGCATGCACACCTCCTTGGCGGACGCCTCCCGCGCACTGCGGGCGGCGCCGCGCTCCCCCTCGGGGTGGAAGAACAGCGAACTGTCCACCCCCCGGCAGGCGGCCAGAAGCTGCCAGTCCCACAGATCCGCGTTGGGTCCAGGAAGGCGGGAGAAGTCTGCCATCGCGTCTCTCCTGAGTGCTGCTGGAGGTGATCTGACACTCGTGCGTAAATATGACTCTTTCGCGAATCTAGCGATCAAACTCGCAAAACGGAAGTAATGCATCTGAATAGGGCACTTCAGGATCAATGGTGCGTCGGTCGCTGCAAAGCCGGGATGTTGCTGCTCTGTGTACGGACGCTCACGTAGAGTGCTGAGAACGGCGGCTGGAAGCCGTAACTCTTTCGGGTGACCGTCGTTGAGAGAGCGAAAGCGATTGGTTCGGAACCGGTCCGGGGCGGCAGGCCTCCGCGGCCGTCAATCGCGCAGGTGACGATTCTCAAGCAGCCTGGAGGCTCAAGGTGATGCGCATCAGCAGCGGAGGGCGGCCATGACATCCGTCCTCGTATGCGACGACTCCCCGCTCGCCCGAGAGGCCCTGCGCCGCGCGGTCGCGACCGTGCCCGGCGTCGAGCGTGTGACGACGGCGGCCAACGGCGAGGAAGTCCTCCGCCGCTGGGGCGCCGACCGGTCCGACCTGATCCTGATGGACGTCCGGATGCCCGGCCTGGGCGGAGTGGAGACCGTGCGGCGGCTGCTCTCCGCCGACCCCGGCGCCCGCATCATCATGCTGACGGTGGCCGAGGACCTGGACGGCGTCGCGCTGGCCGTGGCGGCCGGCGCCCGCGGGTACCTGCACAAGGACGCCTCCCGCGCCGAGCTGCGCGCGACCGTCACCCAGGCGCTGGCCGACCCCACCTGGCGGCTCGCCCCCCGGCGGCTGCGGTCGGCCGAGATGGGCGCCGCGCCGACCCTCACCGCGCGGGAGATCCAGGTGCTGGAGGGCATGAGCCACGGCCGCTCCAACGCGGAGATCGGGCGGGAGCTCTTCCTCTCGGAGGACACCGTCAAGACGCACGCCAGGCGGCTCTTCAAGAAGCTCGGCGCCTCGGACCGCGCGCACGCGGTGGCGCTCGGGTTCCGCTGGGGTCTCGTCCGCTGACCCGGTGCCGGGTGTCCGCCCGGGGGCACCTCCCGGCCGCAGGCCGAGCACGTCCCGCCTCGCACGGCAACCGCCCGTCCGCCCGCTCGTCCGCGCCCGGAACCGGTCGCCGGCGAGTGGGACGGCGGCCCCGGCCGGGCCGGTGTTCCCGCGGATTTTCCCCGCGGCTGCCGAGAAATCTCGCGCGTGCCGCATGCTTGTTGTATGGAGTTCCTCGGGGACCTGTCGGTCAGGCGTGAGGGGAGGGCGTGGACATGAGGGCCAGTGCGCCTGCTCATAACGCTTCGGCTCACTTCTACGAGCGCGGTGCGGCGAACCGCGCGGCGTCGGTGCACCATGGACCGATGCGCGACGACGAGAGCGGGCCGCCGCCGGCCGGGGCCGCGGACGCGGCCGAGGTCGCCAAGGTCGGCAAACTCGTTCAGCGCGCTGTCGAGGGCGACAGCCAAGCCACGCACGATCTGCTCGCCCATGTGCATCCGCTGGCCGTGCGGTACTGCCGTACGCGGTTGACGCGACTGCCCGGTGACGCGCGTCACTTCGTCGACGACCTCGCCCAGGAGGTCTGCATCGCGGTGCTCTGCGCGCTGCCGCGCTACCGGGACACCGGCAAGCCGTTCGAGGCGTTCGTCGTGGCCATCGCCCAGCACAAGGTCGCCGACCTCCAGCGGGCCGCGATGCGCGGGCCCGGCTCCACCGCCGTGCCCTCGGACGAGATGCCCGAGCGGCCCGACGACTCCCTCGGCCCCGAGGAGCGGGCGCTGCTCAGCAGCGACGCGGAATGGGCCAAGAAGCTGCTGGCGAACCTGCCCGAACACCAGCGTGAGCTGGTGCTGCTGCGGGTCGCCGTGGGTCTCACGGCCGAGGAGACCGGGCAACTGCTGGGAATGTCACCCGGAGCCGTCCGCGTCGCCCAGCACCGGGCGCTCAGCCGGCTGCGGGCGCTGGCAGAGCAGTAGTTCCGCCGCACGGGAGCGAGGTGCGCGGGGGCTCTCGCGCACACGGACGCCCGAGAACCGGAGCTCGTCCACAGGCGGTCCGGTCACCCGTCCGGGCCCGCTAGCATGGACATCCGGCCGGGGCAAGCATGGGAAAGGTGTCATGACTGAGAACGTCGACGGAGTGCCTGCAAAATTCGCCACTCTGGGCCTGACATACGACGACGTACTGCTGCTGCCAGGCGAGTCGGACATGGCACCGCAGGACATCGACACCGCGTCGTACGTCTCGCGCAACGTGCGGGTCAACGTGCCGCTGCTGTCCGCCGCCATGGACAAGGTCACCGAGGGCCGGATGGCCATCGCGATGGCCCGGCAGGGTGGCGTGGGCGTGCTGCACCGCAACCTCTCGATCGAGGACCAGGCCAACCAGGTCGACCAGGTCAAGCGGTCCGAGTCCGGGATGGTCACCGACCCCATCACCATCCGGCCCGACGCCACCCTCCAGGAGGCCGACGCGCTCTGCGGCCGGTTCCGCATCAGCGGCGTCCCGGTCACCGACGCCGCGGGCAAGCTCCTGGGCATCGTCACCAACCGCGATATGGCCTTCGAGCTGGACCGCAGCCGCCAGGTCCGGGATGTCATGACGCCGATGCCGCTGGTCACCGGCGAGGTCGGGATCTCGCGGGACGCCGCGATGGAGCTGCTGCGCCGCCACAAGATCGAGAAGCTGCCGCTGGTGGACGGCGGGGGCACGCTCAAGGGCCTGATCACCGTCAAGGACTTCGTCAAGGCGGAGCAGTACCCGAACGCCGCCAAGGACGCCGAGGGCCGGCTGGTCGTCGGCGCCGCCGTCGGTGTCGCGGGCGACGCCTACGACCGGGCCCAGGCGCTCATCGAGGCGGGTGTCGACTTCGTCGTCGTCGACACCGCGCACGGCCACTCGCGGCTCGTCGCCGACATGATCGCCAAGATCAAGTCGAACCATCCGCGTGTCGACGTCGTCGGTGGCAACATCGCCACCCGCGACGGCGCCAAGGCACTGATCGACGCCGGTGCCGACGGCGTGAAGGTCGGTGTGGGCCCCGGCTCCATCTGCACCACCCGCGTCGTCGCCGGGATCGGCGTCCCGCAGGTCACCGCCATCTACGAGGCGTCGCTGGCCGCGCGGGAGGCCGGTGTCCCGGTGATCGGCGACGGCGGCCTGCAGTACAGCGGCGACATCGCCAAGGCCCTGGTCGCCGGTGCCGACACGGTGATGCTCGGCAGCCTGCTCGCGGGCTGCGAGGAGTCCCCCGGCGAGCTGCTGTTCATCAACGGCAAGCAGTTCAAGTCCTACCGCGGCATGGGCTCGCTCGGCGCGATGCAGACCCGCGGCGACAGCAAGTCCTACTCCAAGGACCGCTACTTCCAGGAGGGCGTCAGCGGCGACGACAAGCTGATCCCCGAAGGCGTCGAGGGCCAGGTCGCCTACCGCGGCCCGCTCGGCGCCGTGGTGCACCAGCTGGTCGGCGGTCTGAAGCAGTCCATGTTCTACGTCGGCGGCCGTACCGTCCCCGAGTTGCAGGACCGCGGGCGCTTCGTGCGCATCACCGCGGCCGGGCTCAAGGAGAGCCACCCGCACGACGTGCAGATGACGACCGAGGCTCCGAACTACTCCCGGAGCTGACCCCGTCCCCGAGCCCGCGGTCCTCCCGGAGCCGCGGGCTCCGGCGTGTCGGCGATACTGGACCGCGGCACACCAGAGTGAGAGGCAGCAGACGTGACTGAGATCGAGATCGGGCGCGGCAAGCGCGGGCGGCAGGCGTACGCCTTCGACGACATCGCGGTGGTGCCCAGCAGGCGCACCCGCGACCCGAAGGAGGTCTCCATCGCCTGGCAGATCGACGCTTACCGCTTCGAGCTGCCGTTCCTCGCCGCGCCCATGGACTCGGTCGTCTCCCCGCGTACCGCCATCCGCATCGGAGAGCTCGGCGGCCTCGGCGTGCTCAACCTCGAGGGCCTGTGGACCCGGTACGAGGACCCCGAGCCGCTGCTGCAGGAGATCGGGGAACTCGACGAGGCGACAGCCAACCGGCGGATGCAGCAGATCTACGCCGAGCCGATCAAGGAGGAGCTGATCGGGCAGCGGATCAAGGAGGTCCGCGACTCGGGCGTGGTGACCGCCGCCGCGCTGTCGCCGCAGCGCACGGCGCAGTTCTCCAAGGCCGTGGTGGACGCGGGCGTGGACCTGTTCGTCATCCGCGGCACCACGGTCTCCGCCGAGCACGTCTCCGGCGCCGCCGAGCCGCTGAACCTCAAGCAGTTCATCTACGAGCTGGACGTGCCGGTCATCGTCGGCGGCTGCGCCACCTACACCGCAGCGCTCCATCTGATGCGCACCGGCGCCGCCGGCGTCCTCGTCGGCTTCGGCGGAGGTGCCGCGCACACCACGCGGAACGTGCTGGGCATCCAGGTGCCGATGGCGAGCGCCGTCGCCGACGTCGCCGCGGCCCGGCGCGACTACCTCGACGAGTCCGGCGGGCGCTATGTGCATGTCATCGCGGACGGTGGCGTCGGCTGGTCCGGCGACCTGCCCAAGGCGGTCGCCTGCGGCGCCGACGCCGTGATGATGGGCTCCCCGCTGGCCCGCGCCTCCGACGCGCCCGGCAAGGGTCACCACTGGGGCATGGAGGCCGTGCACGAGGACGTCCCCCGCGGCCGCCGCGTCGACCTGGGTGCGGTCGGCACCATGGAAGAGGTCCTGCTCGGCCCCTCGCACATCCCCGACGGTTCGATGAACTTCTTCGGCGCACTCCGGCGCGCCATGGCCACCACGGGCTACTCCGACCTCAAGGAGTTCCAGCGCGTAGAGGTGACCGTAGCCCGCTCCCGCTAACCCCTTCGCCGAGCCGGTTCCCCTCCGCGGGTGGCCTGGCTCCATGGGGGCACACCCCCCCCGTTGTCCTTCGGCTGCCGCCGAGCGGTGGTGTCGGGGGGCGCTGTTGGGCTGTGCCGGACGGCATCAGGACTCCTCCCGCACCCGAGGGGCCGAAGAAGAGACCCGGAGCAGGGTCCGCAAGGGCTCACTTCGGTGCGGCTGGGGGTTCTAGGGGGCGGAGCCTCCTAGCGGGGGGCCGTCGGGTGGGGCCCCCGGACGAAGTCTGGGGGAGGAGCCGCCCCGACGCCCGTCCGGCGAGGACAAGGGGGTTCGGGGGCGAAGCCTCCGACAACGCCGCCGCACGGAGGCGAACAACAGACGGGGGACCGCACCCCGCGAAGGGAACCGCACCCCGCGAAGGGGAGAGACGGCGCCGGCGAAAGCGTCAGAGCCGGTGGGCCGCACCGGTGGGACTCGCTCCGCGAGTGTCGAGGAGGAGCTGCGCCTTCGCGGCGAGCCCCTGCAGGTCGTACCGGCGATGGTGCTGCAACAGCAGGGTGAGGTCCGCCTCCGCCGCGGCCTCGTACAGCGCGTCGGCGCGGGGTACGGGTTGGCCCGCGACGCGCCATTGCGGCACGTAGGGGTCGTGATAGCTCAGCTGGGCGCCGAGTTCTTTGAGGCGGCCGGCGACTTCGCGCGCGGGGGCGCCTTCCTGGCTGGCGAGGTCGGGTTTGTAGGTGACGCCGAGCAGCAGGATGCGTGCGCCGCGGGCGGATTTTCCGTGTTCGTTGAGCAGGACGGCGGCGCGTTGGGCGACGTAGCGGGGCATGCGGTCGTTGACTTCCTGGGCGAGTTCCACCATGCGCAGTGGGTAGCCCAGCGAGCGGCTGTGGTATGAGAGGTAGTTGGGGTCGACGGGCACGCTGGGGCCGCCGACGCCGGGGCCGGGCCGGAAGGACTGGAAGCCGAAGGGTTTGGTCTCGGCGCACCGCACGACGTCCCACAGGTCGATGCCGAGGTCGTGGCAGAAGACGGCCATCTCGTTCATGAGGGCGATGTTGACGTGCCGGTAGTTGGTCTCCAGGAGTTTGGCGGTCTCGGCTTCGCGCGGCCCGCGGGCGCGGACGACTTTGGTGAGCCGCCCGTAGAACGCGGCGGCGGCCTCGGTGCAGGCGGGGGTGAGCCCGCCGATGACTTTGGGGATGGCGGTGTAGTCGTGGGTGCGGTTGCCGGGGTCGACCCGGGAGGGTGAGCAGGCGAGGTGGAAGTCGCGCCCGGCCCGCAGCCCGGAGCCTTCTTCCAGCAGGGGCTGTACGACGTCCTCCGTGCAGCCGGGGTGGACGCTGGATTCGACGACGACGAGGGTGCGCGGGCGCAGCCGGGCGGCCAGGGTGCGGGCGGTGGTGCGGACGGCGCTCAGGTCGGGGGCGCGGTTGGGGCCGAGTGCGGTGGCCGCGCAGATGACGGCGGTGCGGACGCGTCCGAGGACGGCCGGGTCGCTGCTGGCGGTGAAGCCTTTGGCGAGCATCCGCCGTACCTCGGCGGCGGCGAGCGGCGCGTCTCCGGGCGGGCGGCCGGCGCCGATGTCGGCGACGACGCCGCGGTCGGGGTCGTACCCGATGGTGCTGATTCCGTTCGCTGTCGCTGCCTGGGCGAGCGGCAGCCCCGAATGGGCGAGTCCCAGCACGGCGAGATCTGCGGGCATGACAGCGGTCTTCCCTTCCCCTTATCGTCCCGGTTCTGTCCCCGGGCAGCACCGGGAGTGGCGAGCGGCGCAAATTAAGGTTAAGAGCCCATATGACAGACAAGTCGGATTGCGCACTCAGCAGGGCCGACGCTCGGCCAAAGTCGCGGGAATGGGGGACCATCGTCAGGGGGACCACGGGGCGGTGTCCGAGTACTGACGAGCACCAGTCGAGCAGCTTGGGAGGCAGCAGTGAGGACAGCGGCATTGGGACCGGAGCAGCGCGCGGACGCGCTGGCGAGGATGGCCGAGACCGAACTCGATGTGCTGGTGGTCGGTGGCGGCATCGTCGGCGCGGGTACGGCGCTGGACGCGGTCACCCGCGGCCTGTCCACCGGGATCGTGGAGGCCCGTGACTGGGCTTCGGGTACCTCCAGCCGCTCCAGCAAGCTCATCCACGGCGGGCTGCGGTATCTGGAGATGCTGGATTTCGCACTGGTGCGCGAGGCGCTCAAGGAACGCGGCCTGCTGCTGGAACGGCTGGCGCCGCACCTGGTCAAGCCGGTTCCATTCCTCTATCCCTTGCAGCACCGCGGCTGGGAGCGGCTGTACGCGGGCAGCGGGGTGGCGATGTACGACGTCATGTCGGTCTCCTCCGGGCACGGCCGCGGACTGCCGAGGCACCGTCATCTCTCGCGCCGTCATGCGCTGCGAGTCGCTCCCGCGTTGAAGAAGGGTGCGCTGGTGGGTGCGTTGCAGTACTACGACGCGCAGGTGGACGATGCCCGCTTCGTCGCCACGCTGGTGCGCACGGCGGCGGAGTACGGGGCGCGCGCGGCCAACCGTGCGCGGGTGGTCGGCTTCCTGCGGGAGGGTGAACGCGTCGTCGGTGCCCGGATCGAGGATCTGGAGCAGGGCGGCGAGTACGAGGTGCGGGCCCGGCAGGTCGTCAACGCCACCGGTGTGTGGACGGACGACACCCAGGGGCTGATCGCCGAGCGGGGCCAGTTCCACGTCCGCGCCTCCAAGGGCATCCATCTCGTCGTCCCCAAGGACCGCATCAACTCCACGACCGGGCTCATCCTCCGTACGGAGAAGAGCGTGCTGTTCGTCATTCCGTGGGGCCGGCACTGGATCATCGGCACCACGGACACCGGCTGGGACCTGGACAAGGCGCACCCGGCCGCGTCCAGCGCCGACATCGACTACCTGCTCGACCATGTCAACGAGGTGCTGGCGGTCCCGCTGACCCGGGACGACGTGGAGGGCGTCTACGCGGGTCTGCGGCCGCTGCTGGCGGGCGAGTCGGAGGCGACGAGCAAGCTGTCCCGCGAGCACACGGTGGCCCATCCGGTGCCGGGGCTCGTCGTCGTCGCGGGCGGCAAGTACACGACCTACCGGGTGATGGCCAAGGACGCGGTGGACGAGGCGGTGCACGGGCTCGACCACCGGGTCGCCGAGTGCGTCACGGAGGAGGTGCGGCTGGCCGGGGCCGAGGGGTACGCCGCGCTGTGGAACGGGCGCGCTCGCCTGGCGCAGCGCGCCGGACTGCATGTGGCCCGGGTGGAACATCTGCTGGGCCGCTACGGCTCGATGACGGAGGAGGTGCTCGACCTGATCGCGAAGGAGCCCGCGCTGCGCGAGCCGCTGCCCGCGGCCGACGACTACCTCAAGGCGGAGGTCGTCTACGCCTGCACGCACGAGGGTGCCCGTCATCTGGACGATGTGCTGACCCGCCGCACGCGCATCTCCATCGAGACCTTCGACCGGGGCGCACGGAGCGCACGGGAGTGCGCCGAGTTGATGGCGCCGGTGCTGGGTTGGGACTCCGGCCAGGTGGACCGGGAGGTCGAGCACTACCGGAAGCGGGTCGAGGCGGAGCGCGAGTCGCAGTTGCAGCCGGACGACCAGACGGCGGACGCCGCGCGGTTGGGGGCGCCCGACATCGCGCCCGTGTAGCGCGGGGGTTTCGCGGGAGTGCTGGTGCCAGGGGGACCCGGTCGCGGGTCCCCCGTCGGACTGGTCGTGGCCGCGGCGGCTGTTGGGCGTGTGAACCCCGGTGAGGAGTGGTGGGGCTGTGGTGTAACTGTGCTGCCCCCGTACACGTCTTGTCGGGGTGATGGTTCACAATGAAGGCTCTGCCGGGGGCGGGCTCTCACGCAGAGGGGACACAAGGGGATTCATGAGCGAGGACGCGGGACGGCTGGTAGGCGGGCGCTATCGGCTCGGGGAGGTCCTCGGGCGCGGCGGTATGGGCACTGTCTGGCGCGGCGAGGACGAAGTCCTGGGCCGCCGGGTCGCCGTGAAGGAGCTCCGCTTTCCCTCCAGCGTCGACGAGGAGGAGAAGCAGCGGCTCATCACGCGCACCTTGCGTGAGGCGAAGGCCATCGCGAGGATCCGCAGCGGCAGTGCCGTCACCGTCTTCGACGTCGTCAACGAGGACAGCCGGCCGTGGATCGTGATGGAACTGGTCGAGGGCCGCTCCCTGGCCGACAAGATCAAGAACGACGGTCCGCTGGATCCGCAGCGCGCGGCAGAGGTCGGCCTCGCCATCCTCGACGTGCTCCGCGCGGCCCACCGCGAGGGCATCCTGCACCGCGACGTGAAGCCCTCCAACGTGCTGCTGGAGGACGGCACCGGCCGCGTGGTCCTCACCGACTTCGGCATCGCCAAGGTCGAGGGCGACCCGTCCGTCACCTCGACCGGCATGCTCGTCGGCGCCCCTTCCTACATCTCTCCCGAGCGGGCGCGCGGCAAGCCCCCGGGCCCGCCCGCCGACCTGTGGTCGCTGGGCGGCCTGCTGTTCGCCGCCGTCGAGGGCCACCCCCCGTACGACAAGGGCTCGGCCATCTCCACCCTGACGGCCGTGATGACCGAACCCGTGCCGTATCCCGAACATGCGGGCGAGTTGAGCGAGGTCATCGCCGGGCTGCTGGTCAAGGAGCCGGAGAAGCGGCTCGACGTGAGCGGGGCACGGCTGCTGCTGGAACCGGTCGCCTCCGGGCACCGCAACCCGCTGGGTTCGTCCGGGCGGGACGCCGAGAGCCGCGCCGAGCGCACCTCCGTCCTGCCCCCGGTGCCGCCCGCGGCCGCACCGGGCGCCAAGGGTTCCGCCGCGGCCGCCGATCCCGGCGCGGACGGCCCCGCCTACAGCGCCGGGACGACCGGCGGCAGGCGCAAGCGCCGCTCGGAGAGCACCGGTTCGGGCGAACGGCTGCGGGGCGCGCTGAAGTCGGTCCGCAACGCGGCGGGTGCCGTCGGCGTCGGCTCGGCCGCCGCGGGCGCCACTGGAGCCCCGGAGCGCACCGGCTCGGGCACTCCGCCCCGGGGCGGCGGCCCGGAGAGCTCGTCCGCCCCTCCCGCCCGTACGGACTCCCCGCGCGGCACCTCTTCCGGCGCGGCCTCCGCGGCGTCTTCGCCGCCCGCGGCACCGCCCCGCTCCTCGGCACCGCCGCCCTCGGCGCCGGGCGGGACCCGGGGCCGGAAGAGCGGCGACGCGCCGGCGGCCGGCGGCGGCGCGGGCGACGGAGAGATCTCCGGGACGTCCGATGCCGCGGCGGACTCCTCCGCCACCGGCTCCGGCTCCCCCGCCACGGGCTCCTCCGGCTCCGGCTCCGGTGGTGGTCCGCTGCCGGGTCCGGGCAGTGGCAGCAGGGCGCTCCCGCCGGAGAGCGGGGGCAGCGGTGCGATCACCTCGCTGCGTGATCTGCGGGAGCTGCCCGAGCTGCGCAAGGGCCTCTCGCCCCGGACGCTGGCGATCGCGGCGGCTGCGGTGCTGGCCGTCGTTCTGGTCATCGTGCTGATCGTGGTGAACAGCGGTGGCGACGGCGGCGGCAAGGCGTCCGGCTCGGCCGGCAGCAGCGCCGGGAACGGCGCGGGCGGCACCCGCGAGGGCGAGCAGGCCACCGCCGGGAAGGCGGGCGAGGAGGGGGACGCCTCCGGCGGTGACGGCGGGCAGGGCGCCGGCGACGACAAGGGCGAGGGCGAGAAGGACGACAAGAAGGGCGAGGAGGACGGCTCCGGGCTGCCCGACGGGTACGCCGTGGTCAAGGACAGCAGGTTCCACTTCTCCGTCGCCCTGCCCGACGGCTGGAAGCCCGCCGGGATAGCGGGCAAGAACTCGGGCCGCAAGTACGCTCCGTCCGGCGGCGGTTATCCGCGGATCCAGATCGACCACACGAGCAGCCCCGGCGGCGACGCCGTCGGGGCCTGGCGCGATCTGGAGTCCGCGGTCAAGGGGTCCAGCGCCGGTTACAAGTCGCTCGGCATCAAGAAGGTCGAGTGGCGTGACTACCCGACCGTGGCCGACTGGCAGTTCCTGCGCAAGGAGAACGGCAAGAAGGTGCACGCGCTCGACCGCGGCTTCAAGGTCGACGGCAAGAACGGCTACGCGATCCTCATCACCTGCGAGGCCGATGCCTGGGAGGACAAGGCGTGCACGACGCTCCGGAAGGCCGCGTTCGAGACCTTCGAGCCGAGCGCCTGACGGCCCGCACGCTGTCTCGGTCCGCACGCTTTCTCAGGTCGCACGCTGTTCCGGGCCGGGTACCTGACGACCGTCCGGCGCCTCGGATCTGACGTCCGACCAGCTGCCGCACGCATGTGTGCTGCGCCCGGAGCATCTGCCCGGCGCACGAATCCATGGCACGCGCCCGCTGTGCGCGGGTGGCGCGGACGCCGCACCGGAACGGCCCGGGGAACCGGCCGGACGGCGGACCGGACCGCCGTCGCGCGGTGACGTAGCCGGTTCCCGGACGTATTGTGAAGGACGCGGACCGTAGCTATCCGCAAGAAGGCCGGAACCGAACGCAGTCGGCGGTCTCGCGCGCGGTGGGGAGGGCGTCGTGGAGGAGCACGCGGAGTACACCGGTCGGCTGCTCGCCGACCGCTACCGGCTGCCCCTGCCGCCCGCCGACGCCTACGAACTCGCCGAGTCCCCCGCCTGGGACGTCGCCAGCGGTCAGGAAGTCCTCGTCCGCCAGGTCCCGTTGCCCGAGGTCGTCGAGGCCGAGGTGGTGGACGGGGCCCACGGTGTCCCGGGCCGGGGGCCGGACGGCGGACCGCGCGCCAGCGGCCCGCAGCTGTCCCCGAGCCCCGCGGACCCCGCGGTCCGCAGGGCGATGGAGGCCGCCGTCGCCGCTGCGCAGCTTCCGGACCATCCCAGGCTCGACCAGATCTTCGACGTCTTCGTCGAGGACGACGGGCTGTGGATAGTGAGCGAGTCGGTACCCGCCCGGTCCCTGGCGGCTCTGCTCGCCGAGCGCCCGCTGGGGGCGCACCGTGCCGCCGAGATCGCCGCCGACCTGCTGGCCGCGCTGCGGATCGTGCACGCGCACGGCTGGGTGCACCGCAACATCACGGCGCGCACGGTGCTCGTCTGCGAGGACGGGCGCGCTGTGCTCACCGGGCTCGCGCTGGGGGCCGCCGAGGAAGCGCTGTGCGGCTACGACCCGCTGCCTCCGCCCCCGCCGGACGATGCCGGGGCGGAAGCCGGAAGCTCCGCGTTCGCCCCGGCACGCGGCGGGCGTGACGAGCACGACCCGCACGGTGGACCCGGTGGTCCGCCGGCGCCCGGCACCCGGCGGGAACCCGCCCCGGGCCCGGCCCCCGCCCCGGGCCCGGCCCCCGCGCCGCAGCCCGCGACCTGGACCGGGGAGCGGCTGCCCGAGGGATTCACCGCACGGGACGGCGGTCCCGCGGCGGACGCGCCCCACGCCGAGGAGCGGCGCCGCGGCATCTTCGGCTTGGAGAGGATCGGGCCGGAGGAGGACGTACGCGGCCCGCGGGACGAGCGCGGTCCGCATGGCGAGGGGCTGCCGGACCGGGAGGGTCCCGCCGACGGGGTCTCCACGCGGGCGGCGCGGCGCGGCGCGATCGCCGCCTACCGCGAGGGAGCGCAGCGCGCGGTGGCCGACACCCGGGACGCGGCGCTGCGTGCCCGCGGCGAGGCCGAGGCGGACCGGCCGATGCCCGGCACCGACTGGTGGTCCGCCCGCCCGGACGGCGGCCCGGCGGACCACGGCCCCGGGCACACGCTCGACGACGACGTGCGCTGGCTGCCGTCCGCCGAGGACGAGGTGCACCCCGACGAACTGACCGGTGGCGGGGTGCGCCAGGTCGAGCGCGACGAGATCTACGGCCCGCACGCGTCGGGCCCCTATGGCGTGCCTCCGCCGTTCGGCCGCCCCGCCCCCGGTGGGCAGGGTCCGGCGCCGGAGGCCGCTTCCGCCCCGTACGCGGAACCCGGCAACGGCACCGTTCCCGGCAATGGCACATTCCCCGGCAACGGCACCGATCCCGACGGCCGCCCTGGCAGCGTTCCCCACGGCCGTCCCGGCACCGGCCCGTACGGTGACTCCACCACCGGCCGGCCCGGCACCGGCCCGCGCCGCGGTCGCGGGACCGGGGGCGGCACGGGCCCCACGGCCCTGCCCGGTCCCCGGCCTGCCGGTACCCGCAGTGTTCCGGCGCCGTGGACCGCGGGGCCGTCGGCGCGGGACCAGGGTGCTGCCCCCGGCGGATACGGAGCCGACGAGGCCGGGCCCGGCCCGGTGGGGGAGCGGCCCGCCGCTGCGGACGAGATCCCCTGGGGGAGCGGGGAGGGATACCACCCGGACCCGGAAGAGGTGCCCTGGGACGGCGGCGCGGGATACCCGGCTCCGGACGAGGCGCCGTGGGGCGGTGCGGAGGCGGTCGACGGCCGCTACCGCGGACCGGCGACCGCGCTGGCGGCGGAGCGCGCCCGGCACGCCCGTACGACGGTGGTCGGGCCGGTCACGGAGCGCTGGGCCCCGGAGCAGGCGGGGCCGGTGTACGAGAACTGGCGGCTGGCGCCGCCGGTGGGCCCGGCCGCCGACCTGTGGGCGCTGGGTGTGCTGCTCTTCCGCTGTGTGCAGGGCCATGCGCCGTACCCGGAGGACAGTGCGGCCGAGCTGGTGCAGATGGTGTGCGCGGAGCCGCCCGCGTTCGCGGAGGACTGCGGACCGCTGCGTCCGGTGGTCGAGTCGCTGATGCGCCAGGACCCGACCGAGCGGCCGGACTTCGAGGAGCTGCGGGGCTGGTTGCGCTCCATCATCCGGTCGGCGCCCGAGCCGGATGTGGGCCTGCGGACCGTCACGGCGCCGCTCACCCTGGATCCGGGGGCGCCCGCCGATCCGCACCGGCTGCCGATCGTGCGGCGCCGCGGCGAACTGGTGCGCAGGCGGTGGCGGAAGCGGGCCACGGGAGCGCCGCGGCGCGGGCGCGAGCCGCAACCGCTGGCGCCCCGCGAGCAGCACCCGGCACCGCACCACGAGCAGGCGCCGCACCACGAGGAGGCGCCGCACCACGAGGAGGCACCGCTGCATGCCGAGCGGGCGGAGCCGGTGGGGCACCGGCGGCGGCCGCGGGGCGGGCGGACCCCGGACCGCAGCCTGGAAAGCGACCCGGGCCGGAGCCCGGAGCGGGCCCCGGATCCGGACCGGGGGCGCGGCAGCGGCCCGCGGCGGCTCGGGGTGCTCGTCCTGACGCTGATACTGGTCGGCATGGCGGCGGCGGTGGCGTTCGTCGCGTGGTTCCTGCCCGGTGGCGAGCAGGGGGAGGACAATCAGCGGGGCTCGGTCGTGGTGCCGGAGGAGCGCGACCCGGGCCCCTCACCGGAGGGGAAGCGGGACGGCGGGTCCGACGAGGGAGCCGGCAAGGGCGACCGGAGCGACGAGAACGACAAGGACCGTGAGAACGACAAGGACCGCAAGGGCGACGGGGGCGCCGGGAGTTCCGCGCCCGCCGCCGGCCCCGAGGCGCCTGACGGGTACCGGATCAGCCGCGATCCGGCCGGGTTCCGGATCGCCGTGCCGCAGGAGTGGGACCGCCGGTCCGCGAACGGGCGCGGTCAGGTGCGCTACAACGGCGGCGAGGTCGAGATGGTCGTCGTCAACGGCCGGGACACCACCGGGAAGTTCGGCAAGGATCCGATGGCCTACCAGAGCGAGGACGAGCCGGAGCTGTCCGCGTACCGGGCCGCGGACTGGGCGAGCACCGGCGGGTTGCGGCGCATCGACGTCGGGGACCGGGCGATGGCCGAGGGCACCTTCTCCTGGCGGGAGCCCGGCGGGCGCCAGGTGTACGCGCGCAACCGTGCGATGATCGTGGACGGCCGCTACCACTTGCTGCTCGTGCTCGGTTCCAAGGGACACAAGGCGGAGATCGACCGGCACTTCGAGGCCGTCGCCGACACCTACCGCCCGACCGCCGTGCGCTGAGCCCGCTGGTCCTCGGCTCCTCGGTCCTTCGGAGGCCCCCGTCACAGGTCTGTGAACAAAGTGGCGATTGCGCTGCCCAGCAGGGTAATGGTGGGGCATGACGAACGAGGGGGACGGGGTGGACGAGTCGACCAGTTACGGGTTGCAGCCGCCCGCGGGGACACCTGCGGGGCAGCACCCGGGGATGCCCGCACAGTCGGCGTCGTCCGCCCCGCCCCCGCCGTCCCCGGCACCCGGTGCGCCGTCCGGTGCGGCGTCCGCGCCCGCCTCGCCCTCGGGCGTCCCGCAGGCGGGGCAGCAGTCCGGACAGCGCCGCCCCGCGCCCGGTGGTGCCTACGAGCCCACGGAGGTCGCCGCGGCCCCGTCGGCCGAGCCCGGTGCGGAGCCGGGGACCGGGCGGCTGATCGGCGGCCGGTACCGGCTGACGGCCCGGCTGGGGCACGGCGGCATGGGCACGGTGTGGCGGGCGCACGACGAGGTGGTGGACCGGGACGTGGCGGTCAAGGAGCCGCGGCTGCCCGACCACCTCTCCGCGCAGGAGCGCGAGACGATGTACGCCCGGATGCGCCGGGAGGCGCGGACGGCCGCGCGGATCGACCACCCTTCCGTGGTGACGATCCACGACGTCGCGGTGGAGAACGAGCAGCCGTGGATCGTCATGGAACTGGTCCAGGGGCGCTCGCTGGCCGACGTGCTGAACGAGGGCACCATCGGGGTGCGGGAGGCCGCTCGGATCGGGCTCGCCGTCGCCGGGGCGCTGGAGGCGGCGCACGCGACGGGTGTGCTGCACCGCGACGTGAAGCCGGACAACGTGCTGCTGGGCCGGTACGACCGGGTCGTGCTGACCGACTTCGGGATTGCCGCGGTCCAGGGGGAGCAGGGGCTCACCGAGACCGGCGCCTTCGTCGGCTCGCCGGAGTTCGTGGCGCCCGAGCGGGTGCTGGGGCAGCGGCCGGGACCGGAGTCGGACCTGTGGTCGCTCGGGGTCGTGCTGTACGCGGCGGTCGAGGGGGTCTCGCCCTTCCGCCGCTCGAACAGCCCGGCGACCCTGCAAGCCGTGCTCTCCGCCGAACCGCAGCGCCCGGCACGTGCGTTGAGCGATTCCGGGGCCTTCGGAATGCTGCTCACCCGGCTGCTGAGCCGGGAGCCTGGGCTGCGCCCGGACGCCGGGGAGATCCGGCAGACCCTCGCGGAGGTGGCCCGTCCGCCCCAGCAGGACCTGGGGCCGCAGACCGGTGCCCCCGGCGGCGGCAGCGGCGCCGGCCGGGCGCTGCGCGGGTTCGGCGGCAAGCTGCGCACCAGCCGGCCCTGGCAGTTCGGCACCGCCGGTGTGGTCGTCGCGGCTGCCGCCGCGCTCACCCTGTTCTTCGTCCTCACTGCCGACCAGGCGCCGGACGGCTGGACGACGCGGAACGAGGATGCGCGGGTGAGCGCCCGGCTTGCGGTGCCCGAGGAGTACGAGCGCAGTGCGGACGACGGCGCCGTGGCCTACACCGACCCCGGCGACGTCGTCTCCATGGAGCTGACCCGCAGCGGCAAGGACATCGAGGAGAACTCCCTCAAGGAGGCCAACTCCCGGAAGAGCTTCTACGAGGACGGCGCCGAGGAAGACTACTCGGACACGATGGTGGAGGTGCGCTCCCGGGTCACCGAGGCGAAGCAGCAGGGGCAGGACGCGGCCGAGGTCTCCACCACCTTCCGGCCGAAACCCGACATCGGGGAGCCCAAGGAGGCGAAGAAGTTCCGGCACGAGCTGGTCTTCGTCAACGACAAGGGCGTGCGCTGGCTGCTGACCGTGGACATGCCCGCCGAGGGCAAGTCGCGCAAGGACGGCGAGGCCGTCTTCCAGGAGGCGAAGAAGTCCCTCAAGATCAACGACCTGTGAGGCGCCGCAGCACGTCCACGGTCGCTCGCGTCACTCCCGCAGCCGGCGCAGCGCCTCCATGGCCTCGCGCTCGACGCGGGCGAGTTCGTGCAGGAGTGCACCTGCCCGGAGCAGGTGCTGTTCGTCGCCTGACGTACCGGCCTTGGTGATCAGCTCCGCGGCCTCCGTCCATCCGGTGGCCGCCTCGGCGTACAGCCGGTGCCCGGTGCGCAGGTGCTCGCTGTCGAGGAGTTCGTCGCATTCGGCGAGGAAGTCCCGGTAGAGGTTGCGGAACAGGGCGCCGCCGGTGCCGGCCCGCTCCATCAGGCGGGCGGCCAGCGGCAGGTCGCGCTGCGGGTCGTCGGTGCGCCGCAGCCAGCTGCCGATCAGCTTCCCGGCCTTCTCGATGCCGCGGTGCCCCAGGTTGGCGATGGGCGGTTCGAGGAAGGCGTCGGCGCAGGCGGTGACGGCGGGCACGATCCGGCTGCGCGGGGAGGGCGGGTCCTGCGCGGCGGTGAGGGTGAAGGAGCGGTGCTTGGCGGCCATCGGGCCGCGGGCGGCGCGGGCCTCGGCGAGACTGGTGAGGCTGCTGGACACCGCGCCGCCCTGCTGGTCGGTGTCCACCAGGTGGGCGTTCTGCTCGTCGTAGCCGTACAGGGCGACGACATGCCCGCCGAAGTGCACCTTCGAGGTGAAGTATTCCAGGTGGTAGCTGTCGAGCTGCAGTCCGACGGGGTGCCCGGCGTCGATGCCGGCCGCCGCGTCCGCCCATGCCTTGCGGGGTGAGGTGGTCTCACGGACCAGCAGTTCCAGGTCGAGCGTGGCGGCCAGGTTCCGGGTGAGTTCGAACGGCTTGACCCGTCCGCCGAGGAAGGGGAAGTCCATGTTCTTGCTGTCCCAGTAGATGAAGGACAGCCCGGAGCCGAGCCCGAAGAGCATGGGTTCGGACAGGTCGATCCCCTGGTGCCGCAGCAGCACGCCCAGTGCTGTCGTCTCGCAGTGCTGCGTACCGCGGGCCTCGACCCCTTGTACCGTGCTCATGCCGTACTCCCCGTGTGGCTGCTCCGGACCGGGGCGTGCGGAGCCCCGGTGGCCAGGGGCTCGATGGCGCGCGGTCCGTTCCGTGCGCCGCCCCGGTGGACTCTTGCACGGCGGACGGCTGTCCGGGGGGTCTTTCCCGGTTCGGGCCCGTTCCGGGTCGGTACCGGGCCACCCCCGGCGCCGAGGGGGCCCGCCCCGGCCGCGAGCCGAGTCCGCCCCGGCCCGGAGCGGGCCTTTCCCGGCCCCTCCCACTGGTTCTGCCAGCAATCGCTGGCAGATTCCGTGAAAAGGGGTTACCGCTGGGTATACGTGGCCGCGCCCGTGGTCGTACGCTCACTCGCATGACGGACTCGCAGGACAGCACCCGCACCGAGCACGCCGCCGGCAACCCGGTGGCTCCCGCACCCGCCCGGGCCCGGACGGCCGCCGACGTCGTCACCCCCGACCTCGTCGCGGCGCTGGCCCGCGGTGTGGTGGGCAGCGGCACGACCCGCAGCCGCTCCCCCTTCACCGGCGAGGTGCTGGCCGAGCTGCCCGAGTCCACCCCCGAGGACGTCGCGGCCGCCTTCGAGACGGCCCGTGCGGCGCAGCGCGCCTGGGCGGCCACCCCGGTGCGGCAGCGCGCCGCGGTGCTGCTGCGCTTCCACGACCTCGTACTGGCCCGCCAGTCGGAGGTGCTGGACCTCGTCCAGCTGGAGACCGGCAAGGCGCGGCTGCACGCCCACGAGGAGGTCCAGGCCGTCGCCGTCGCGGCCCGACACTACGGCCGCAAGGCCCCCGCCTACCTGCGGGCCAAGCGGCACACCGGTGCGATCCCCGCGCTGACCAAGGTCACCGAGCTGCGCCACCCCCGCGGGGTGGTCGGCCAGATCGCCCCGTGGAACTACCCCTTCGAACTCTCCGTCGGCGACGTGCTCCCGGCCTTCGCGGCGGGCAACGCGGTGGTGACCAAGCCGGACACCCAGACCGCGCTGACCGCGCTGTGGGCACGCGACCTGCTGGTCGAGGCCGGGCTGCCCGCCGACGTCTGGCAGATCGTCCTGGGCGAGGGCCCGGTCGTCGGGCCCGAGGTCGTCGACCGCGGCGACTACGTCTCCTTCACCGGCTCCACCCGCACCGGGCGCGAGGTGGCCGGGCGGGCCGCAGCGCGCCTGGTGGGCTGCTCGCTGGAGCTGGGCGGCAAGAACGCGATGCTGGTCCTGGAGGACGCCGACCTGGACAAGGCCGCCGAGGGCGCGGTGCGCGGCGCCTTCTCCTCGGCCGGGCAGCTGTGCATCTCCATCGAGCGCCTCTACGTCCACGAGTCGGTGGCCGACGCCTTCCTGGAGCGCTTCGTGGCCCGCGTCCGCGCCATGCGGCTGGGCGCTTCGCTGGCCTACGGCGCCGACATGGGCTCGCTCGTCTCCGAACGGCAGTTGCAGAACGTGCAGCAGCACGTGGCGGACGCCGTCGAGAAGGGCGCCGCGGTACTGGCGGGGGGCCGGGCGCGCCCGGACATCGGCCCGCTGTTCTACGAGCCCACCGTGCTGGACGGCGTCGAGCCGCAGATGACGGTCTGCGGCGAGGAGACCTTCGGCCCGGTCGTCTCCGTCTACCGCTTCTCCGACACCGACGAGGCGGTCGGCCTGGCCAACGCCACGCCTTACGGCCTCAACTCCAGCGTGTGGTCGGGCAGCGGGCGCCGGGGACGGGAGGTCGCGGCCCGGCTGCGCACCGGCACCGTCAACGTCAACGAGGGCTATGCCTCGGCCTACGGCAGCGCCCAGGCCCCCATGGGCGGCATGGGCGATTCCGGGCTCGGCCGCCGGCACGGCTCGGAGGGCATCCTGAAGTACACCGAGTCGCAGACGGTGGCGCACCAGCGGGTGCTGCCCATGGCGCCGTCCCTCGGCATGAGCGACGAGGCGTACGCCGCGTTCATGTCCCGCTCCCTCAAGGCGCTCAAGACGCTCCGTTTCCGCTGAGGCCCCGCGGCCTCCGCACCGTCGGCCCGTGCGGGCGGGGGCCGCCCGCCGTCGGCCGGGCTCCGCCCGTCGCCGGTGTCCGCACCTTCTGTCCGTCCGTCCGCTCCGTCCGCACCGCCACCGCAGAACCGGAGGTACCCGTGTCCCTGCCCCCACGTGCCCAGCAGCGGGCGGGCACAGACCCGTTCGACTACGACGTCCTGGTCGTCGGCTCCGGCTTCGGCGGCGCGGTCTCCGCGCTGCGGCTTACCGAGAAGGGCTACCGGGTCGGCGTCCTGGAGGCCGGTCGGCGCTTCACCCGCGACGAGCTGCCGAAGAACTCCTGGGACCTGAAGAACTTCCTGTGGGCGCCCTCGCTCGGCCTCTACGGCATCCAGCGCATCCACCTGCTCGCCAATGTCATGATCCTGGCAGGTGCCGGGGTGGGCGGCGGTTCGCTGAACTATGCCAACACCCTCTACGTGCCGCCCGCCCCGTTCTTCGAGGACCGCCAGTGGGGCCACATCACCGACTGGCAGGACGAGCTGGCGCCCTTCTACGACCAGGCCAAGCGGATGCTCGGCGTCCGGCTCAACCCGACCACCACCCCCTCCGACGTCCATCTGAAAGCCGCCGCGGACCGCCTCGGCTACGGCGACACCTTCCACCTCGCCCCCGTCGGCGTCTTCTTCGGCGACGGCCAGGACGCCGACGGCACGGCCCGCACCACAGCCGGCGGGACCGTCCCCGACCCCTACTTCGGCGGCGCCGGCCCGGACCGCAAGGCCTGCGTGGAGTGCGGGGAGTGCATGACCGGCTGCCGCCGCGGCGCCAAGAACACCCTCAACGAGAACTACCTCCACCTCGCCGAGCGCGCCGGAGCCGAGATCCGCCCGCTGACCACCGTCGTCGGCCTGCGCGAGCGCACCCCGGGCACCGACACGGACGGCTACGAGGTACTGACCGTCCGCACCGACAAGCGGCGCGGCGGCAAGCCGCGCATCCTCCGCGCCCGGCGGGTGGTGCTGGCCGCCGGCACGTACGGCACCCAGAAACTGCTGCACCAGGTGAAGGACACCGGAACCCTGCCCCGGCTCTCACCCAGGCTGGGCGAGCTGACGCGCACCAACTCCGAGGCGCTGGTGGGCGCGCAGACGGTGCCCCGCCGGTACCGCAGGAAGTGGGGCCGGGACGCAGCGCCCGACTTCACCAAGGGCGTCGCCATCACCTCCTCCGTGCACCCGGACGCCCACACCCACATCGAGCCGGTGCGCTACGGCAAGGGCTCCAACTCCATGAGCGCCCTGACCACCCTCCAGATGCGGCAGAACACGGTGCTGCCGGGCGTGCTCGCGCACGTGCTGACCTGCCTGCGGCACCCGGCGCTCTTCCTGCGCTCGCTCTCCGCGCGCAAGTGGTCCGAGCGGATCATCATCGGGCTCGTCATGCAGACGCTCGACAACTCGCTGACCACCTACCGCAAGGACAAGGGCCTGGGCAAAGGCATGCTCACCGCGCGGCAGGGGCACGGAGCGCCCAACCCCGTGCACATACCGGAGGGCGCCGAGGCGGCGACCGCGCTCGCCGAGGAGATCAACGGCTTCGCCGGGACCAACGTCGGTGAGCTGATGGGCACCCCGCTGACCGCGCACTTCCTGGGCGGCTGCCCCATCGGCGACAGTGCCGAGCACGGCGTCATCGACCCCTACCACCGGCTGTACGGGCATCCGGGCATCTCGGTCGTGGACGGCTCCGCCGTCTCCGCCAATCTCGGGGTCAATCCGTCCCTGACCATCACCGCGCAGGCCGAGCGCGCCATGTCGTTCTGGCCCAACAGCGGCGAGGAGGACCCGCGCCCCGCGCAGGACGCCGGATACCGGCGGCTGGCGCCCGTGGCCCCGGCCCGACCCGCGGTACCGGAGACCGCGTTCGGGGCGCTGCGGCTGCCGGTGCTCCCGGTGCCTCCGGTCCCCGCGCGGGACGGTTCCGCCACCGGTACGGAACACGACTGAGGCGGCTGCCCGCCGTGCCGGTCGCGTCGCCGTTCCGTCCGCGGCATCGGGTGGCACGGCGACGCGGCCCCGGTGGGACGGACGCGGCTCGGGTAGCACGGCTGAGGGCCCCGGGCGCCGGCCGGGTGGGTGGCGGCAGCCGCGGGGCCCTCGGGTCAGCACCGGCGTCAGGGCAGCGCCCGTGCTGAGAGCGGCGCCGGGGGGAGGGCGCCGCCTTGTTGGTCGAACCAATGGCGGAATCCCGTCATGGCTCACCAAACGGCCGTGTGGTCAGGTGGCTCTGCTCACCGGACGTCTGCATCGTGCTGGATCCGTCGCACCCTGCGCAACCGTTGCGACGGTGCGGGATTCCAGGGGGCCCGCGAAGATTCCGTGCGGGGCGGCCCGCACGGACCGGCGCCCCGGCGGCCGGCCCGCGGGGTCCGGGGGAAAGCCGCGGAGCGGCCGGTCCAGAGCGTCCCCGGGACCGGCCGCTGTCGTGACCGGGCTGCTGTCCCCTGCCGTCCGGTCACAGCACCGGAGCGAGGTCCCACGACACCCGGCGTCTCCCCTCGCGGGGAGGACGGGCGTCTCATCGCTCCGGTGACGCCGCCCCGCTCGCCGCCGGGCGCCCGGCGGAGATCAGGGACACCGGGTCCAACGAAGGCCCCCCGGGGCGGTCACGCGCCGTACGGGTGAGGGCCGGAAGCGCAGTGAGACGGCACGCGCACCGGGACGGGACGCGCGTGCCCGGCGGGCGCGCGCCATGGCGCCGGACGCGCTCTGCGTCGTCAGTGCCCCCGGCACAGCCGCAGCAAGGTCCGGGCCAGCTCCCGGCCGGGTGCCCCGAGCTCGGTGCTGTAGTGGTCGAGGATCTGCATCTCGCGAGTCAGATGCACGCGGCGGCCGCCCGAATCGATCCGCACCCGCTGGATGTTCTCGGAGACCTCCATACGGTCGCGGACGAGTGCCACGATGCGGGCGTCGAGTGCGTCGATGCGGGCCCGCTCGGCATCGATGACCGCTTCCGGCGCCGGATCGGCCTGCGTGCTGGTGCGGGTGGTGCTGCTGGTGCTGCTGCTGGTGGTGGCGCTCATGTGCGGTTCGCTCCTCGGGTCGCGGAGCCCGCGGACGGCGGCCCGGGGGAAGCGGGCACACACACCGGCGCCCCGGGCCTGACCGGCCCGGGGCGCCTGGGGAAGTTCGTGTGTCGCTTCTCTCACACAGAACGGCCATGGCAGCCGGCCGGGCCGGTGCCATAGGTAAACCACTGCGCGTTCTGCATACGGTCAGTATGCCACCGGTTCCGGGACACCCGGCGGCGGGGCCGGGCACCCGGGGGCACCGCTATCATCGAAAACCGAACCCCCGCTTCACGCCGAAAGGCATCAGCTTCGTGGCTTCCAACCCGTCCGAGAGCACTCCGGACACCGTCCTCGTCGTCGACTTCGGCGCGCAGTACGCCCAGCTCATCGCGCGCCGGGTGCGCGAGGCGCGGGTCTACAGCGAGATCGTGCCGTCGACCATGCCGGCCGCCGAGATGCTCGCCAAGAACCCGAAGGCGATCATCCTGTCCGGCGGCCCGTCGTCCGTGTACGCGGAGGGCGCGCCCGCCATCGACCGTGCGCTGTTCGAGGCGGGCGTCCCGGTCCTGGGGATCTGCTACGGCTTCCAGCTGATGGCGACGACGCTGGGCGGCACGGTCGACAACACCGGCAGCCGCGAGTACGGCCGCACCCAGCTCTCCGTCGCCAAGGCATCCTCGACGCTGTTCGAGGGCACCCCGGAAGAGCAGCAGGTGTGGATGTCGCACGGTGACGCCTGCTCGGCGGCGCCGGAGGGCTTCACCGTCACGGCGTCCACGGACCTGGTGCCGGTGGCGGCGTTCGAGGACGACGAGCGGAAGCTGTACGGCCTCCAGCACCACCCCGAGGTGATGCACTCCACGTTCGGGCAGCAGGAACTGGAGCACTTCCTCTACCGGGGCGCGGGCCTGTCCCCGTCCTGGACGACGGAGAGCATCGTCGACGAGCAGGTCGCCGCGATCCAGGAGCAGGTCGGCGGCAAGCGCGCCATCTGCGGGCTGTCCGGCGGGGTCGACTCGGCGGTGGCCGCGGCGCTCGTGCAGCGTGCCGTGGGCGACCAGCTCACCTGCGTGTACGTCGACCACGGCCTGATGCGCAAGGGCGAGACGGAGCAGGTCGAGAAGGACTTCGTGGCGGCGACCGGGGTCCAGCTCAAGGTCGTGGACGCGGCCGACCGCTTCATCGACGCGCTGGCGGGCGTCTCCGACCCGGAGCAGAAGCGCAAGATCATCGGCCGGGAGTTCATCCGGGTCTTCGAGCAGGCGCAGGCGGAGATCGTCGCCGAGGCACCGAGCGACGAGCCGGTGGCGTTCCTGGTGCAGGGCACCCTCTACCCGGACGTGGTGGAGTCCGGCGGCGGCACCGGCGCGGCCAACATCAAGTCGCACCACAACGTGGGCGGCCTCCCCGAGGACCTCGAGTTCGAACTGGTGGAGCCGCTGCGCAAGCTGTTCAAGGACGAGGTGCGGATGGTCGGGCAGGAGCTCGGGCTGCCGGACGAGATCGTCCAGCGCCAGCCGTTCCCGGGACCCGGGCTGGGCATCCGGATCGTCGGCGAGGTCACCCGCGAGCGGCTCGACCTGTTGCGCGAGGCGGACGCCATCGCCCGCGAGGAGCTGACCGCCGCGGGGCTGGACCGCGACATCTGGCAGTGCCCGGTGGTGCTGCTCGCGGATGTCCGCAGCGTCGGAGTGCAGGGCGACGCGCGCACCTACGGCCACCCGGTGGTGCTGCGCCCGGTCTCCTCGGAGGACGCCATGACCGCGGACTGGTCCCGGCTGCCCTACGACGTGCTGGGTCGTATCTCGACGCGGATCACCAACGAGGTCTCCGAGGTCAACCGGGTCACGCTGGACGTCACCAGCAAGCCCCCGGGGACCATCGAGTGGGAGTGAGCCCCGGCTGAACTCCCCCGCGGGCGCCCCGCGCTGTGCCCCGTGCTCCCTCGCGGAGCCCGGGGCACACGTGTGTTCGGGCTGCGGGGTGCGGGGTGGGATACGGTGCCGGGATGTCGGAGGAGGAGCAGCGGCGGGGCGAGCGCGAGCCGGGGGCGATACCGGAGCAGTCCGAGGCGACACCGGAGCCCGAACGCGCGCCGGAGTCCCGTGGCGAGGCTGCATCCGGGACCGAGTCCGCGACCGGGTCCGAATCCGAGTCCGCCGCGTCCGAGTCCAAAGCCGAGCCCAAGGCTGAGCCCGAGACCGAGGACGAGCGGCGTGAACGGTGGCGCCTGGCCCGGGAGGCTGACGACCGGCGGCGCCGCCGCACCAGGATCGCGGCGTGGTGCGGCGTGGGCGTGCTGCTCCTCGGCGGTGCGGGGTGGATCGCCGAGCCGTTCGTCCAGGACCGGCTGATCACCTCGGACGCCTGCGACGGCGCACTGCCGGACGGCAGCCTGGACACGCTGCGCGGCACCACAGGTGATCCGGAGGCGCATCTGACCGAGTCCGACGCCGAGACCGACACCGGCTTGGGCCGCTACACCTGCGAGGTGACCAACGACGAGGGCGGCCGGGTCCTGGAAGTCCGTGTCTACAGCCGCCGTGACGACGTCGACCGCAACCTGGTACGGGACTTCCAGAGCAACGGGGCGCATCCCGCCTCCGCGCTGACGGGCGGACTGCCGGGGTTCGAGGCCCGGTTCGGCGGAGTGGCGCTGGTGCCCGACTGCCCGGGGCTGGGCAAGGACGCCGCCGGGCTGCCCCGGCGGCTCTTCGTGGACGTGCTGGGCGGACAGGGTGCCGAGCCCCATCAGCTGGTCCGTGCGGGAGCAGCAGTCGCCAACAAGGCTGCCGGGAAGCTCGGCTGCGACCGCGACCCGCTCACCGTTCCGGCGAAGGACATCGAAGAGACCGAGCCCGAAGGGGTGCCGTCCGCACGCGCGGCGGGCACGACGTGCGCCGCGCTCGCCCGCGGCCCCTTCAGCGGCGGGGGGTGGACCGTGGATCTCCGGATCCCCGAGGGCCCGGCTCCGCTGACGAGCTGCAAGGTGCGGCACTCCGGCAAGGACGAGGACGGTGACCCGTACCCGCCGGTGGCCAGGCTCTACGGTCTGTACGGTCCGGAGGTGAAGCGGGTGATGTCCGCCGAGGCGGGCCACAGCGGCGTGCGTACGGACAAGACACGGATGCGGCCGTGGCTGAACGATGTCACCGCGTGGGCCATCGCGCGGTGTGAGGGGCGTCCGGCGGGCTTCAAGCTCCGCGTCAGCCGGGAGGACGAGGGCTCCGACAAGCCGGACGAGCAGGTGCTGAGCCGCCGCCAGTTGGGCCGGGAGACGATGCGCGCCATGCTCGTCTCGTTCGCCGAGAAGGAGAGCGCCGCGCGCGGTTGCACCGGGCTGCGGCTTCCGTCCGCGCACTGAGCCCCAGTCCCGGCCTGCCCCAGGCCTACAGAAGGTTCAGGGAACTGGCGTACCGGGTGTCCATCCGGATCCTGATCCGCTCCGCCAGCCCCTCCGGTATGCCGCGCTCGCGCGCCCACGCGTCGAACACCGCGAAGAGCTGGACCCTGCCGTCCATCAGCCGCTCGGCGGCCTGCTTGCCCTTGCCCGCGGAGGCGTCGGGGCTGCGCTGCGCCAGGGCGGCGGCCGAGGAGCGGGTGCGTACCCGGTGGTCGGCGGGGTGGTAGAGGCCGCGGGTGTGCCGCAGCACCGCACGGTCGAACTGCGCGAGGGAGGGCGCGAGTCCGTCCCGGACGGCGACCGTACGGGATCCCATCAGCTCGGCGACGAAGCTGGCGCTCTGCTCCAGCTCCATCTCCGCGGAGAGCGCTCCCGACTCCGGTTTGCCGCCGGGTTCCCGCGCTGTGTCGGTCAGCCGCTCCAAATACCAGGCGAAGCGGGCGCGTTCGGCGTCGTACAGCGTGGCGAACGCACGCGGTGAGGTGGCCGCCCGCCGCACGATCTTCTGCGCCCTCTCGAACTCCGGGAAGACGACGTGGACGTCGTGCCCCGAGGGGAAGGGCGTGGCCCAGTTTCCGCTGCCGTCGGAGTACTCGGCTTCCCTGTCGGTGGCGGTGGGCGCCTTCCAGTCCAGCGGTGCCCCGCGCACCAGTGACCTGCTGGTGTCCTGGATGTAGGAGGCGAACATCCGGGCCAGGTAGGGGTTGAGCCCGAGCGGGAAGTCCGGCTGGTAGGTCTCGTTCCCCCTGCTCAGCAGCAGTACGGCGGCGTGGGCGACGCGGGCCGCCCGCTCGGAGTGCGGGCGGGCGGGCTCGTGCTGGTCGGCGGTGGTGCGGCCGGTGGTCGCCGCGACGAGCGCGCGTCCGGCGAGCTGGGCGCCGTCCGCGCCCTCGCACAGCGGGGAACCGGTGGCGCGCAGCAGCCGCTTGAGCGGTCCGGTGCGGTTGACGCCCTCACCCGGGTCCAGCTCCTTCGCGGCCCGTTCTGGGTCGCGGGCCTGTGCACGGGCGGAGTCCGGTGCCTGGCGGCACTCGTCCGAACCGTCCTCGCCGGGCAGCAGCGCGGGGACGAGGACGGCGAGCAGCGCCAGCGTGAGCACGCCCGCGCCGGCGAGCAGCACCGTGCGCCGGGATGCGGCGCCGCGTATTCGGCCGAGGAAGGACATCGGGCGAGCGTACCCGGGCGGCGCGGCGGGCGGGTGGGGTGCGCGCGGGCAGAGCATCGCGGCCGCGAAGCAGTCGTCCGTGCCTCCGCGGTGTTGTGCTCCTGCTGTCAGATGTAGTACTTCTTATACATGAGCGAGCACGTGCACAACAGGCTGGCGGTCGTGCGGGCGGAACGGAAGGTGTCCCGGCAGGCGCTGGCCGAAGCAGTGGGCGCGCACTACCAGACGATCGGCTACATCGAGCGGGGCCAGTACAACCCCAGTCTCGATCTGGCGCTGCGCATCGCGGCGTACTTCCGGCTGCCGGTGGAGGCCCTGTTCTCCCTGGAGCCGTTCCGTCCGCTCACGGACGAGGTGTACGGCGCGGGCGGCGGCCGGGGCGGGGCCGACGCGACCGCACACACGGGGAGGAGCACCGGATGACCACCGGCACACACGGCACGCGCTACGACAGGTGGCTGCTGCGGACGATGAACGACGCGCGCACCAAGCGCTTCCACGCCTCCCGAGGGGCGAGGCGCCGCATCGTGGCGGGGCATCTGGCCACGACGGCCCTGGGGCTGACGGGGATGGTGGGCTGCTTCGCGTCGGCGGCCCGGTGGCCGGTGGTGGCGCTGCTGGTGGCGCTGCTGGTCTGGGTTCCGCTCACCGGCCTGCTGAACTCCATGACGCGCGGGCTGCTGGAGTTGCGCGTCCGGTTCCTGGACGAGCGGCAGGTGGCCGAGCGCGGTACGGCGCACCTGTGGGCGTACCGGATCAACTCCTGGCTGCTGACGGCCGCCTTGCTGGGCTTCTACGTCCTGTGGGTCGCGGGGGCCTCGATGGCCGACCTCGCGGGTCCGCTCGCCGCCACCGGGCTGGTCGCCTACGCGGTGCACCGGCTGCTGCCGCTGTGGATCGCCGCGCTGCGGGTGCGGGACGAGCCGCAGGACGACGACGAGGAATGGCCGGCGCCGGCCTGACTTCGCCGGTCCGGCCGCACGGCCGCACCAGCGCCCGGCCGTGCTCCGCTGGGCGGAATGCGGAGCCCGTATCGCGGGAGCGGTGCGCTGTTCGCGTGGACTCCGGGGCCGCACGCGCGCGGCTCCCGCGCGGCGCCGTCCGACGCTGCTAACCAAATATCATGCGATCCGATAGTCATATTGTTTCGCGCAGGACTCTGCTCTGCGTCGGCGTCGGTGTCGGTACCGCGGCGCTCGCGGGTGTCGGTGCGGGTGTGCTCACCCACGAGGACACCGGAGGCGGGCACGCGAAGTCGGGAGCCGGATCCCCGAAGGGTTCCGCTCCCGATCCCGGCGGTCCGGCTCCTCCCGCACCAGGCGGTGCGGGCGCGCACCCGAGTCCCGCGGCGCACGACAGCTACCGGCTGCGTCCCCTGGCCGGTGAGACCTCGATGGGCGAACCGAAGGCCCACGCCCCCGTCCGCACCCACGCCGAGATGTTCCTGCCCGCCGGGCAGGGACGGCGCGTCATCGCGCTGACGTTCGACGACGGCCCGCACCCCGTCCACACCCCGGCACTGCTGGAGGTGCTGCGGCGGCACGGGGTGCAGGCCACCTTCTTCGTCGTCGGCGAGAACGCCGCCGCCTTCCCCGACCTGTTGCACGCCATCACCGCCGACGGCCACGTGGTGGGCAACCACTCCTGGAACCACAAGCAGCTCACCCGGCTGGACACCGGCCATGTCCGCGACGAACTGGGCCGCACCAGCGACCTGATCGACCGCGTCCTGGGCGCCCCGCCCCGCTGGTGCCGCGCCCCCTACGGGGACTGGCACCCTCCCTCACTGCGCGTCTGCTCCGATCTGGGCATGGAGCCGATGGGCTGGTCCGTGGACACCCAGGACTGGGCCCGGCCGGGCGTGGCGCACATCGTCCGCGCCGTCACCCGGGACGCGGCCCCCGGCGTCATCGTCCTCCAGCACGACGGAGGCGGCCCCCGACAGCAGACCGTCGCCGCCGTCGACCGCTACCTGCCCGTCCTCCAGGAACGCGGCTACACATGTGTACGGCCCGAGGTGTGAGGTCCGGTCAGGCGGCCGGTCGCCTTCAGGTGCCCGTCGGCGGTACGGCGAGGGCCCTGCGGGCGGCGCGGAAGGCCGTCAGGCCGGGCCCGGACGGAGTTGCCGTCGCTGCCGCCGCCGCTGCGTCGGTTCGGCAGGCGGGGCACCGCTCCTCGTCGCCGACCGGGACGAACAGCAGCGGCTGGGTGTGCGGGCCCGCGCACTCCCGCATACCGGACACGCGGGGGAGCGGCGTCGAACCCGGGTCCGGGCGCCCTGCCGCGACGGGTGCGACCGGTTCGGGGAGCGCGTGCTCCAGCCGCCAGCGGAGCGCGCCGAGCGGGGAGCGGGCCCGTTCCAGTCCCGCTGTCAGGACGGTACGGATGTCGTCCGCGCCGAGCCCGCGCTCCAGCCAGCGCGCCGCGAGGGGCGCCCACTGTCGCGCCTTGCGCGGCGGCAGCGCGAGGTGCGGCCCCGAGCGGGCGAGGGACAGCAGCAGCGCTTCGGCCGCGTGGTGGTAGGACGCGGCGCCGAGTTGGTGCTCGGCGTGAGATGAGGTGGGTGCCGGTGGGTGGGAGGTGTTCCCCACGGGTGTTTCAAGGGTTTGAGGGGCAGCGGACCGACGGGTCGGCCCACCGGCGGCCGGTGCGGTGACTGCCGGTCGGACGGCAGGGCGGGAGGCTGGTCGGGCGACGGCAGGAACGCCCCTCGCACTCGCGGCGTGCTCCCGCGCCTCGTCCGGGGAGAGCGGCACGTTGGTGAGGAGCTGCACGGTCTGCCAGCGGCCGTCCGCGTTCTGCCGACGCCACTCGAACAGGTACTGCTCCGCGCGCAGTTGACGCTTGGCGTGCTGGAAGGCGACCTTCCCGATCCCGGCGCGCTCGGCCGTCCGCCACAGCGGTTCGTCGGCACCCTCGGGGAGCGAGAGCTGCCAGGCCAGGAGCCGTACCGCATGCGCGGAAAGGCGGGGGTGGCGGATGATGTCGTTCGGCAACTGGGAGAAGAAGCGCGCGGGCGCGCTAACATGCCTGTGCATCCCAGGGTCCCTCCGAGACCTTGGCGGTGAAGGCCCTCGTCCGGTGCTCCAACACCGTCGGGGGCCGCCTCATGTGTGGCACATGGGGCAAGCTGACAGGCGGCAGCGTACACGGACTGTGGGCAGTTGGCGACGGACGGTTGCGGAGTGTAAGTCCCAGCCCTGGGCTGTCCGTTGGGCCGCTTCGGCCGCCCGACTCACCAGCCGCGCATCCAGCACCGCCAGGGCCGGGTGACCAGTTCCCGATAGGTGTGATGGGAAGGGTTGCGCCCGGAGTGGCGCAGCGCCCATGCGTGCCCTTCGGTGTAGTCGATGCTCGCGGCGGACTGCTCGTCGCAGACCGCACACTGCATCGCGTACATGATCGGCTCGGCGTCCGGCTCCTGATCGGGCACGAACACCCAGTTCTCGTACCGGATGACGGACCGGGGCCGGTGACCGCCGCTCACGGCAGCCTGCTCTGCCAGTTGAGATCGGTCACCCGGGCGCGCAGCTCCTCACTGACCCGCGCCGGGCGCACCGCGTCCGGCGGCACGTCCCACTCGCAACCGCCGCCGGGCGGCCGCAACTGCACGTACGGTCCCTCGCGGCCCATCACTTGGCCGACCCGGCCCGTCCGCACATCGACCGCGAAGGCCCCTGCCGGGGGAATCTCGCTCTCCATGGCGCAAAGCCTGCTGGTCACGGGCTACGGTGCGAAGTAACGGAACAGGTACGGACGGTGAGTGTGCCCGGGGTGTCCCCTCGGCCATCGGGCGTACTGGCTCAGGAGGTGAGCCGGTTGGCGGGCAACGGCGGCAACAGGAACGGCAACGGCGACGACCGCCCCATGGCGTGGCGCTACGCCGGGGACCAGATGAAACGCTGGCGCGAGGCAGCCGGCATCTCCCGGCAGGCCCTCGCGGACGAGGCCGGCTACGGCTACGACGCCATCAAGGGCATGGAACGCGGCGTACGCAAGGCCCAAGCCCATGTGCTGCGGATCGCCGACGAGATGTCCGGGGCACAGGGGAAGTTGGCCGCTGCGGTGGAGTTCCTCCGACCCGAGCCGTTCCCGTCGTACTCGCACGACTATATGCATGCGGAGAGTGAGGCGGTGGCCGTCAGTTGGTATGAGGCTGAGTTCATCCCGGGACTGTTGCAGACAGGGGACGTTGCTCGGTCGCTACTCACCGAGCATTGCCCGCCGTTGGACGACGAGACCATCGAAGAACGAGTGGGAGGGCGACTGGAGCGACAGGCCCTGCTCGACAAGCAGACCAAGGCGTTCAGCTTCGTCATTGCCGAGGCGGCACTGCGCAACCCTGTGGTGGGCAATCAAGCGCGCCAGAGGCAGCTTCTCCACGTGCTGGAGGACGCGAAGCGGCGGAATGTGACGATCCAGGTGATGTTGGAGGCGGCGGGCTACCACCCTGGCCTGCTCGGTCCGTTCGTCCTACTGGAAACGTCCGAACATGAGTACCTTGGCTACGAGGAGGGGCAGACCACCGGGGTGCTCTACTCGGATCCGGGCAAGGTCAGCATCCTCCGGCAGCGCCATGACATGATCCTCCGGCAGGCTCTCAGCCCGGAGGAGTCGGCACGGTTCATCAGCAAGTTGGCGGAGGAGCTATGAGCACTGAACTGGCATGGTTCAAGTCCAGCTACAGCAACAGTGAAGGCGGTGCCTGCGTCGAGGTCGCCGTCTCCTGGCGCAAGTCGAGCTACAGCAACGACGATGGCGGCAACTGCGTCGAGGTGGCCGCCTGCCCGCACACCGTCCACGTCCGGGACTCCAAGAACCCCGTCGGCCCCCAACTCGCCGTCCCGCCCGCCGCCTGGTCGGCCTTCCTCGCCCGCACCCGTCACTGACCCCGGCGGAACACCGGAGCGCCCCGGACCCTCGCGGCCGTACGCACTTTCTTGACCTGTCAATGCGCGGCTTGACCCACCCATGCAGGGGAAGGGCGGGGTTCACTGCAAAGCCCCCGCCTACCGGCGGGTACGGCAGTACCGTGGGGGTGTCCTAACGCGGCACGGGGGTGCAGCCGTTGCCTTCCGGCGAGCGCCGGGATTCGTGGTTTCGGGTAGAGGGAAGCGGCGAAGGGCGCCTGGTGAGCAGCTCAGGAAGAACCCAACTGCTTTTTGTTCATGGTATCGGCGGCTTACGGGATGCGGAGCGGGAGTGCCGCACCTGGCTGGAGGCTCTGGCGGATGGTGCGCGTAAGGCCGGACATGCGGATGCTGTTTCCGGTTTGACGCAGGGATGGCTGAGTGAAGCCCGGTTTGTGGACTACAGCGATCTGTTCTCGGACCGTGAGGCGCAGGGGGGTGCGGAAAATGACATCCCTGGCGAACAGGTAGAATTCCTGGAAGCGTTGGTCCGGGATGCGGTCGATGAGATCGCCCGAGAGGCGGAGCGCGAAGGGGACCGGCAGACTCTGAGAGTCGCCGACGATGCACGGGACCAGTTGCAGCGGACGGGTGGCCAGTCACAGGGACTGTTGGGGCCGGTAAGGGTTCTGGCCAATGCGCTGACGACAATTCTGCAGGCTCCGGGACTGCGCCGGGCTGCCCAATGGGCGAACGGCTGGTCCCTACTGGGACATCTGGCGCAGGTCAGCCGCTATCTGAATCGTGCTGAGTGCGACAGCCGCGGTCGGACACTGGATGCGAGAATTCGGGAACGGCTGTTGCGGCAAACAGATCCGGGGCGGCCGCTGGTGGTCGTGGCGCATTCGCTGGGAACCGTGGTGTCATTCGAAGCGCTGCACGAGTACACGGGGTCTGTGGAACTGCTGGTGACGCTGGGCTCGCCGCTGGCGACGGGGGCGGCCGTGAGGCAGCGCATACGCCCGGTTCCCGCGCGAACTCCCGAACTGGTCGCCCGTTGGCTGAACTTCTGGGACCGCGACGACATCGTCGTGGCCCGCCCCCGGTTGCAGCAGTGGATGTTGCCGAACACATCCGGAGTCGTGCCGACCACGGACCGGGTGGACTCTGACGGCATATGGGTGCACACGGCCACGAAGTATCTGCGGCAACCGGCCGTGGCCGGGCCCGTCGCCGAGGTGCTGAAGCGGTGACGGGCGGCGGGGTGCGGCATGTCCTGGTCATCGGGGCGCAGTGCCGGTCGATGGGGAGGCTGTCCCGGCTGGAGGAGGCCGCGAGGGACCTGCACGCTGTCCTTACGGATCCGGAGGTCGGAGGGTGTCGAGCCCGCTATGGGCACCATCCCTCCCTGCTGGTGGGGGAGGAGCTGGAGCCGGAGGACGTACGCAGGGCGGTGCACGAGGTCACGCGCAGGGCCACTGCGGACGGCGCTGCGATGGTGGTGGCCCTGCTCGGGCACGGATTCACCACCCCTCAACAGACCGACCTCTATTACATGGTCGGTTCCTCGACGACCCAGAGCACGCTGTCCGCTGTCCATGTCGGATCACTGCTGGCCGATGCGGCGGATGAGGTCGGCGTGGACGGAGTGATAGCCCTCATCGACACCTGCCACGCGGGGGGTGCCGTACCGAGCGCCAGTCGCCTCGCCGGTGGGGTTCGTTCGGGCCGGGCACGGTTGGCCGTGCTCACTGCTGCGGCAGCCGATCAGGAAGCTCGCGGCATGCGGCTGACCACTGCCCTCACAGAAGTACTGCGGGAAGGAATCTCCTCGGCCGGCAGCGCCATCTACGTGGACCAGACACTGTGCGAGGCGCTACGCGAGAGGATCAGTGGACAGGCTGTCGGGCGGGCCGATTACGACAACGACCCGCACGCTTCGGAAGGTCTGTGGCTCGCCCGGAACCGTTATCGCATCATGGGCGCCGCCGGATACTATCTTCCCGTCCTCCCCGATCTCCCCGACCTCCCGGATCGGCGGGAGTTGCAGCCCGCCGTCCAGGGCATCTATGGAGCCGGGTACGCGTCCAACCCGTATCAGCAGGCCGCCGAGAGAGCGGCAATTGAGCAGGACGTGTCTGCACGGCGCTACGAGCAGGCATTGCGGTCTCTGGACCGTATGATCGATGTGAATCCCCACGACGCCTGGGCTCTGGCTCAGCGGGGATCCCTGAACCGGCTCACCGGAAACTACGAACAGGCGCTCAGGGATTTGAACGGTGCACTCCAGGTCGACCGCAACAATACGTGGGCATTGGCGGAACTCGGTGCCGTGAATCGCGTCACGGGCCGTCATGGGCAGGCGCTCAACGATCTCCACCGTGTGCTCGAAGTCGACCCGGACAACGCCTTTGCTCTCGCCGAGCGAGGCGCCGTGTATCTGGCGACCTGGCGCTATGAGGAAGCCTCCAGGGATTTGAACCGCGCCCTTGAGATCAACCCCTACAATACTTTCGCTCGCGACCTGCGTGACCAGATACCGGACACCCTATTGGGCAGGCGATTGACCATGGCCTACGAAGTGCTCAAGTTCGTCGACGAACAGCGGCGCAGGAACGCCTGACGCATTGACTTTCCCGCTTCAGGTCGGGGCAAAGGCTTCGACCTTCCCATGCCGAGCCGAAGCCGTACCGGCGCCGACGATTGCCGCGACGGGAGCGCCGGCCATGGGTGGGACAGGGCGCATACCCGACTACCCGACTACCCGGCGATGTGGCCCTCGGTGACGCGGGCGCCGCCCTGGAGGCCGGAAAGAACCTGCGCACCGGGCAGTTCCCGACCGTGGAACGGAAGGCGCGGCTGAGCACCGACTTGGCACGCGCCTGGTGGGCCTGGAATCGGCCTGAGCAGACCATCCGGGCCCTGCTGGACGCCTACCGCGCCAGCCCCGGAGAAGTCCGCGACCGGCCGGCGATCCGCAGCATCGTCCACGACCTGGCCCAGCACCACCCTCGCAGCAGCGGCGCCCGCGAACTGAGCATCGCCGTCGCACGAGCCATCTGACCGTCCCTGACTTCCTTACGGCGGCGGACCAGCTCCGCGCTCACTGCTTCCCGGTCCTGGTCCATGTGCGGGACCTGTAGGAGATTGCAGAGCACCGAGGTGTCGACGAACGTGACGGGGTGTGGCATGGCTGTCAGCCGATTCCCAGCAGGCGGTCGAACCCGGTGCAGTCGCGCTCTTCGCGGCGGGTGGGGAGGAGTCCGCGCGTCACCACGTCGCCCAGTCGGCCCTCGTCCACGACGAGCATGACGTCACCCAGGTCGGAGCGTGTCGTGCGGACCTCCGAGATGGGGTGCTCGGCCACCCGGCGCAGGCCCGTGACGAGGCGGTCGAACTCCGCGGGCGACTGCTCGGCGATGCGCCGGACGGACGCCGACAGTTTCTCCGCACTGCGCCGGAGCTCGGCGTCGCGGGCAGGCACGTACTGCCGCATGAGGTGCGGGACCGGATCCAGGTGGAAGACGCCGCGATGCCGACCGCTACGGGCAGATCTTCAGCGACGACCTCAAGCGCCTCATGCCCTGAGCCACGCGAGCCACGCCGGCTGAGGGCCGTGGAGTCAGCAGTGGTCCGGAGCCGGCTGCAATGGCTCCGGGCCACCCGCGCGTCCCGCGGGATCAGTCCCAGCGGGGCGGTCCGTAGCAGCTGGTAGTCCACCAGCAGGGCGTACGCGAACTCTGGTCCGCGGACCGCGACTTCAGCCGCTTCCCGGTGTACGTCCGGAACCCGCTCCGCGGATGACGGGCTCCAGGAGCCCCAGCCGCCTGGCGTGGTCAGGGGTGCTTGACGATCAGAGGTGTGAGTGGTTTATTACTCACATGACTTCAGTCAACCGCCGACAGCTCTCGACCGCCGACCAGCGAAGGAAGACCGTCCTCGACACGGCGGTCCGCACGTTCGCCGACCGAGGTTACTTCGGCACCACAACCACCGACGTGGCCCAGCGGGCGGGTATCTCGCAGGCTTACGTGTACCGGCTGTTCCCGGACAAGAAGGCGCTGTTCACGGCGGTGGTGGAGCACTGCTTCGCCCTCGTCCGCGACAGCTTCAGCGACGGTGCGGCCGCGGCCAAGGGCAGCTCGGCAGAGGCGGTGCTGGACGCGATGGGCGATGCCTACGCCCGGCTCATCGCCGACCGGGACCTGCTCCTGCTGCAGATGCACGCGCAGTGCGCGGCGGCCTCGGAGCCGGCGATCCGTGAGGTGGTGCAGGCCGGTTACGCCCGGCTGGTCGAGTACGTGCGCGGCGTCTCCGGCGGGACGGAAGCCGACATCCAGCGGTTCTTCTCCGTGGGCATGCTGTGCCACCTGGTGGTCAGCGTTGACGCCCACCAGCTCGACACTCCGTGGGCCAGGACGCTGAGTGCCGGACTGCGCCACTACTGATCCACAGAACAACCGCAGACGAGGAGGTGATGACATGACCCGCAACGTCGCCGTTCGCTGGGCCGCTCTCGCGCCGCTGGCCACCCTGGACGTGGTGCTGTTCCTGCTGTGGCGCTGAGCGCCGGGCGGCACCGGTCGCGGTGGCCGTTTTTTCGGCCTCAAGAGTGAGTAATTAACCACACACAGACGACGTGAGGGAAACCACCATGACCACCCCGATCACCCAGAGCTCCCGCATCGAGCGCTTCGCCTGGCGGGCCGCGCTCATCACCTCGATCCTGGCGCTGGCCTTCATGGTCACGCTCTGGGACTGACCACCCGGCCGACCCCCCGAAGAGGAGGGATTCCCATGGCAACCGCATTGGCTCAGCAGACCCAGCCGACCCGTTCGCAGCCGGTGCCCCCGCGCCCGGCACGCGCCGCGGTCCTGGCCGCGGCGACGCTGACCATCATGGCGGCGGCGATCATCGCACCCAGCCTGCCCGCCATGAGGGAGGCATTCGCCGGCACCCCCGGCGCCGGCCTTCTGGTCCGCTTCTCGCTGACCGTCACCTCGTTGGCGATCGCTGTCAGCGCTCCGGTCTCCGGGGTGGTCGCCGACCGCATCGGGCGGCGCTCGTTGCTGGTGCTCAGCCTCGTGCTGTACGCCGTCAGCGGCACCGCCGGGTTCTTCGCCACCGACCTGTATCTGCTGCTGGCTACCAGGGCACTGCTCGGGGTAGCGGTCGGCGGCATCATGACGGCGGTCAGCGCCACGATCACCGACTGGTTCGACGGGCCACGGCGCGCGACCTTCCTCGGGCTGCAGCAGGTCTTCGCGAGCCTGGGCGGCGTCGTCTTCCTGCCGCTGGCCGGGCTGCTGGCCGCGGTCAGCTGGCGGGCACCCTTCTGGATCTACTCCGCCTCGGCCGTCGTCGCCGTGTTCGCGATCCGCGCCCTGCGCGCGGAGCCGCGAGGCGAGCGCGCCGCGGCGGCAGCCCGTCCCGGCGGCCCACCACAGCCGGTGACCGGCCACACCACGGGCCGCAGTGCCGAACGCATCACCGGCCGAGTCACCGGTCTGTACGTGCTGGCGCTCATCGCGACGCTGGCGTTCTACATGGCACCCACCCAACTGCCCTTCCTCCTCAGCAGCCACGGCAGCGGCCCCACCGCTACCGGCGCGGTGATCGCCGGGAGCACGCTGTCCAGCGCGGTCGGCGCGCTGGCCTTCCCCGCCGTGCGCCGACGCCTGAGCCCCGCCGCGATCAGCACGGTCAGCGTCGCGCTGCTGGGCGCGGGCTGGCTGCTGGTCGGCACCGCGGGCACCGTCGCCCAGATCGCGGCGGGGCTGCTCGTCGGCGGCACCGGCGTCGGACTCGCCGTACCCAACCTCAACCTGCGGCTCAGCGAGCTCGCCCACCCCGACCAGCGCGGCCGCGTCCTCAGCGGACTGGTCACGGGGATCTTCCTCGGGCAGTTCCTCTCGCCCCTGGCCGCCCAGCCCCTCGTCGAGATCTCCGGCATCGCTGGCGCCTTCACCTGGACCGGGATCGCGATGGCGGCGGGCGCCGCTCTCGCCGCCCTCGGGACCTGGCGGATGCGAACAGTGCGCTGACCACTGACCACTGACAGATCAACAAACACCCAACAGGGAAAGGAAAGACCGATGATCCACCACGGCATCCGCTTCACCACCAAGCCCGGCGTCGCCCCCGAGCAGCTCGAGGAGGCCCTCGAGAGCTTGCGCAACCAGGGCCGGGTCATCCCGTCCGTGGAGTCTTTCGTCGTCGGCCGCGACTTCGGCGGCGAGTACGCGTGGGGAGCCACCTACGTCATCAAGGACATCGACGGCTACTGGGACTACCTCATCCATCCCGCCCACCTCCACACCGACCGGATCGGGCTGCCGCTCGTCGACAAATTCGCCTCGTTCGACATCACCGACGACGCCGACCCGGAGATCGGCACGAAGATCGCCGACCTGCACCGGCGCCGCTACGACGAGATCCCCGACGTGGCCGACCTCGTCTCCGACCTCCCGGAGTACCTCGGAAGCGCCGCCCCCGGCACCCACGGTGCCTGACCACCACCCACCCCTACCATGGGAAGGCGCCCGCACCCTGCGGGCGCCTTCCCGTGCGCGCCCGCAATCCCCTCTGCTTGATCGCAAGGGGGTTACTGGGGTTGCCTCTTCCAAGTGCGCCGCTGGCAAGTGACGGCAAACGAACGTCTGTCGACACTCACACCCGTGAGCGCGAACCCGCAGCTGAGGAGTCTCGACAACTCGCGCCGGAAAACAACGTCCGATGAACGGTCCGGCCGGTGGATTCCGACACATGCTCATCGGCTACGCGCGGGTCTCCCTCGCCGGCCAGAACCCGGATCATCAGATCGACGCCCTCATCCGGGCCGGCGTCGACCGCGAGAACATCCACATCGACACCGCCAGCGGCGCGAAGGCATCACGGCCGAAGCTCGATCTCGTGCTGCAGCTGCTGCGGGAGGGCGACACCTTGAAGGTCACCCGCCTCGACCGGCTCTCCCGTTCCGTGCTGCACCTGGTCACCCTCGGTGCCGAGCTTCGCGAGCGAGGGATCGGGCTGCACGTCGTCGAGCAGGGCATCGACACCTCCACGATGGAGGGCCGGGCCATGTTCGGGATGCTGTCCGTGCTCGCCGGGCTGCAGCGCGAACTGATCGTGGCCAACACCGACGACGGGCTCGCCTCCGCTCTGGCCCGCAGCCGGGTCGGCGGTCGCCGGCCGAAGCTCACCGCGGACCAGGCCGCCCTCGCCCAGCGCCTCTACGACGAGCGGGAGAAGACCGTCCAGCAGATCGCCGACATGTTCGGCGTACCGAGGCCGACGGTGTACGGACACCTCGGCAAGACCAAGACCGTCCCCCGACAGCCGAAGAAGACCACGGTCACCAAGCCCTGACCGCTGCTTTGCGGCTGGTGTCCGGGCTGGGAGTCCCGGGCCGTGAACGTGTGCGAGCCGTGCGACGGGCAGCCCTCCAGCCCGCCGCGTACCGCCCCGGTGTCCCGTCGGCGGCCGTCGAGCGCGTCCCGGATCTCCTCACCTTCGGCGAGCCGGGAGAGCACGTCGAGCCCGTCCAGCGCGTTGGACTCGCCGCCGCGGTTGCGTCCGATGATGAGAGTCGGCGGCTCCAGGGGCAGGACGGTGTCTCGGAACGTCTTGAACTCCGTCAGACGCACTTCCGTGCGAGGGGCGACGGTTCGTCGTGCGGCTGTCCCACTGCCTCGGGCACGGCGGTCTCCCCTCCTGAAACGCCTCCGGAAACTGATCGCAGCCTGTACGCGGGACTCCGCCCCGGGCTCACACCAGCCGTCGTGCCGTCGCCCAGCGGGTCAGCTCGTGGCGGTTGGAGAGCTGGAGCTTGCGCAGCACCGTCGAGACGTGGGACTCGACCGTCTTGACGGAGATGAACAGCTGCTTGGCGACCTCCTTGTAGGCGTAGCCGCGCGCGATGAGGCGCAGGACCTCGCGTTCGCGCTGGGTGAGCCGGTCCATGTCCTCGTCGACCGGCGGCGCGTCGGTGGAGGCGAAGGCGTCCAGGACGAAGCCGGCCAGGCGCGGGGAGAAGACCGCGTCGCCGTCCGAGACGCGGAAGATCGCGCCGACCAGGTCGTCGCCGGTGATCGTCTTGGTGACGTAGCCGCGCGCCCCGCCGCGGATGACGCCGATGACGTCCTCGGCGGCGTCCGAGACCGACAGTGCCAGGAAACGCACCGGCTGCTCGGTGTCGCCCATCAGCGGGGCACTGCGGCGCAGCACCTCGACCCCGCCGCCGCCCGGGAGGTGGACGTCGAGGAGGACGACGTCGGGGCGGGTCGCCTCGATGACGGTCATCGCCTGGTCGACGTCGCCCGCCTCGCCGACCACGTCCACCCCCGTCTCGTCGGTGCGGCCGATCTCCGCCTGCACGCCCGCGCGGAACATCCGGTGGTCGTCCACCAGGACGACCCGCACCCGGCGGCCCCCGTCCCCGCCGTTCCCGCCACCGGGGCCGGTGCCGCCGACGCCCTGCTGCGCGCCGCCCGCCACCGGGCCGCCCGCCACCGGGCCGGCCGTCGCCTCGTCGCCCGTCCCTTCGCTGCCCGTCGACCCGCTGCCCGTCGCCTCGTTGGTCACGACTCCGCCGCCCTCTCCATCTCCAGCTCGACCTCTGTCCCCTCGCCCGGTGCGGTGCGCAGCCGCGCCGTGCCGCCGTTGCGCCGCATCCGGCCGACGATGGACTCGCGTACGCCCATCCTGTCCTCCGGCACGGCGTCCGGGTCGAAGCCCGGCCCGCGGTCCCGCACGGAGATGAAGACGGTACGGCCCTCCACCTCGGCGAAGACCTGCACGGCGCCGCCCTCGCCACCGTACTTGGCGGCGTTGACCATCGCCTCGCGCGCGGCTTGGAGCTGGGCGCTCAGCGCCTCGTCCAGCGGGCAGTCGCCGACGCAGACCACCTCCACGGGCACCCCGTGGTGGTCCTCGACCTCGGCGGCCGCGGCCTTGACCCCCTCGGCGAGCGTCTTCGGCTCGTCCTCCTCCTCGGCGGCGGCGCCCGACCCGTCGGCGGACCGGTACAGCCACGCGCGCAGCTCCCGCTCCTGGGCGCGGGCGAGCCGGGCCACCTCGCGCGGCTTCTCGGCGTTGCGCTGGATCAGGGTCAGGGTGTGCAGGACCGAGTCGTGGACGTGCGCGGCCACCTCGGCCCGCTCCTGCGCCCGGATGCGCATCAGCCGTTCCTCGGACAGGTCCTGCATCATCCGTACCAGGTAGGGGCCCGCCATCAAGGCGATGCCGACCAGTACCGCGAGCGCGGCCTGGAGCACGGCCCCCAGATGGCTGACCGAGCCCTGTACGACGACGATGCCGGTCACGCCGACGGCCACCAGCGCGACCCCGGCCGCGCTGCGGGCGATCGGCAGCAGCCTGGTGCGGCGGCCGACCTCCGCCCAGTGCGCCCGGCGGGAGTTGTCGGCCTGCCGCCACACCAGCGCGACACCCGCACCGATCAGCACGACCGGCCACAGATAGGTGTTGGCGGCGCCGAACTGGAGGTTGTCCGCCATCACCACCACAGTGGTGATCAGCGCCAGCACGGCGAAGATCTGCCCCTTCTCCGGCTTGCGGAGGAAGCGGCGGCGCAACCCGTCGCGGTCCGTGACGACCTCCGACAGCCCGCCCGCGCCGAGGCGGTGCCCGCTGCCGACCCCGCCGGTACCGAGCGGCACCACGAACCAGAACGCCGCGTACAGCAGCACCCCGAGGCCGTTGGCCACGCTGAGCGCTATGAAGACGATGCGCACCCACGAGACGGGCAGCCCCAAGTGCCCCGCGAGACCGCGGGCCACCCCGCCCAGCATCCGGCCCTCCGCGCTGCGGTAGAGCTTGCGCAGCGGCGGTTCTTCGGCCGGCGGCTCCGAGGACGCGGGTCGGGGTCCCTGCGGGGCCGCCTCGGAGGCGGGCGAGGCGGGCGCTGTCATGCACCGATCGTCACACGGGCCGCGCGGGGGGACATCAGGGTTTCGCCCTGAGCCGTCCCGGACACCGTCCCCGGTTCCGGTTCCGGATCTCAGGGAGGTGTCCGGGTAGGCCCCCGATGCCCGCCGGTGCGCGGGGCGCGACCATAGGGCCATGAGCGAGGAGGAGCAGCACCCGGCGGAGCCCGCCGCCGGTGCCGGCCGGGAGGGCCGCGAGCCCGGGTCCGGTCCGGACCGGGAGGGGCGTGCGTCCGCTTCCGGTACGGACCGGGAGGGTCCTGTGACGGGGGAAGGCGCGCGGACCGGTGCGGGCCACGAGACCGCGGGGACCGGCGCGGGCCATGGGAGCGCGGAGACGGACCCGGCTCACGGAACCGCGGAGACGAACGCGGGCCACGGGAGCACGGGGAAGGGCGCGGGTCACGGGGCCGCGGAGGCGGGCACCGCTTCCTGGGGGGCGCACAATCCGGTGCTCGAGCCGCGCTCGGGCAGGCTGCGGCGCAGCCGTACGCACAAGGTCGCGGGCGGCGTGTGCGGCGGGCTCGGCCGGTACTTCGACCTCGATCCGGTGATCTTCCGGGTGCCGCTGGTGGTGCTGTCCGTCGTCGGGGGACTGGGATTCGTCTTCTACGGGTTCGCCTGGCTGCTGATCCCCGCGGAGGGGGAGACCCAGAACGAGGGGCGGCGGCTGCTGTCCGGCCGGGTGGAGGGCAGCTCGCTCTCGGCGATCCTGGTCGCGCTCGTCGGCTGCGGCCTCTTCCTCGCCTCGATCGGCAACCGCAGCGTGCCCTTCTCGCTGCTGCTGGTGGGCGCGGTGGCGGGTGCGGCGTACTGGTCGCAGCACCGCAGGCAGGCCGAGGCCGCCGGAGCCGAGGGGGCGCAGGTCGATCCGGCGACGGCGCACGCCGTTGCCGACGCGCCGCCGGAGGCGCAGGCACCGCCGGTCGCGGTACCCGCCTCCTGGTGGCGGGAGCCGCTCACCAAGGAGGCCGGTGCCACCAAGGGCGCCGGTCCCGCGCCGTGGCAGCCGGGCGGGGCGACCGGCTACCTGTGGGGCCCCGAGGACGCCCTTCCCGCCGCGACCCCGCCCGCCTCCTACGGGAGCCCCTGGGGACCGCCCAGGGTGCCGGCCCGAGGTGCCGGTACCGGCGGGATGCCCCCCGCCCGCCGGGGCGGCCGCGGATCACTGGGCGGGTTCACCCTGCTCCTCGCGCTGCTGGCGGGCGGGATCGGCACCGCAGCCGCGTGGGAGACCCATCCGCTCGGCACGACCCTCGTCGTCGGTCTGAGCTGCGCGCTGGCGGTCTTCGGCCTCGGCCTGGCGCTCAGCGCGTTCGTCGGCCGCACCGGGCCGGGCACCCTCGTCTGCGTCGTGCTGACGGCGGGGCTGCTGGCGGGCGCCTCCGCGCTGCCGGACGACATCGCCACACACGTCCGCGAGACGCACTGGATGCCCACCTCCGCCGCCGAGGTCCGGCCACGCTACGAGCTCGGCTCCGGCACCGGGGAACTGGATCTGAGCGGCACGGGCCTGAAGGCGGGCCAGACGCTGCGGACCGGGGCGCGGGTCGGCGCGGGCGAGATCAAGGTCGTGGTACCGGCGAACGCGGTGGTCGAGGTGCGCGCGGACGTCGGTATGGGTGAGCTGAGCTTCCCTCGCGCACTGGACGCCGACGGAGAGGTCGTCCACGACCGGGCCAGCGGCCTGGGGACGAACCGGAAGCTGACCCTGCGCCCGTTCGACGACGCGAAGCCGGAGGGCACGATCGTGGTGAACCTGAGCGCCGGCGCGGGCCGCGTCGAGATCGTCCGGGCGCTGCCCTCGGGCGAACGGACCGACACCGGGACATCGTCCGGCGGCGGAACCCGGCAGAGCGCCGCACTCGCCGCCGAGCCCGGTCTCCGCTCCCACGCCGAGGAGGCCGCGTCCGATAACCGGGGCGGCCCCGGCGCGGATTCCGGCGGGGCACGGCAGTTCCGCGGCGCGGACGCATCCACGGTGGGAGGGACCCGATGAGGCACCGCTTCGAACCGTCCCGGCTGCTGCTCGGGCTGGCCATGATCGCTGTCGCGGTGCTCTACCTGCTGGACGCCGCGGGAGAGGTGAACATCCCCTTCTGGCTGCTGCTGGTGGTCGTGCCCGGCGCACTGGTGCTGGCGGGACTCACCGCGCTGGCGACGTTCCTGGCCCGCCGCTCGGTCGCCCGCCGCCGGGAGCAGCGCGAGCCCGGCGGGCCCGAGAGCGGCGGACGCGAGCGCGGCGGACACGGCGCGCGGGGGGCATGACGGGCGGACCGACGGGGGACGACGAGGCACCCGCACCCGCCGCGCCGCCTCTTCGGGCTCCGTTCCTGCCACTGCGTCCCGGCCAGTTCCGGCCGCCGCGTCCTGGCCACCGCGGGCCGAGGCGGCCCGCTGCCGTCAGCGGAAGAGTTGTCCGCCGAGGAACTGTCAGCCCGTTGTCGGCGAGGAACCGTCAGCCGAAGATCTGCTGACCCTTGCGGCGCTTGCGCACCGCCAGCAGCGAGTCGAGCGAGAACATCGGCGCCCCCGCCATCAGCAGCGGCAGCCATGCCATCAGATAGGGCAGGTCGTTGCCGTAGTAGTACGGCTCGCTGGCCCAGCTCACCGTCATCCACAGGCAGAAGGAGAGCAGCGCCCCGCCCGCGGCCGCCACACGGGCCCACAGGCCGCACAGGGTGCCCAGGCCGATGGCCACTTCCCCGACGCCGATGGCCGTACCGAACCCCTGCGGGCTCTGCTGCGCCAACTCGACCATCCAGCCGGCTGCCGCGGAGTCGTGCACGGCCGTCAGCGTCGCCGCGAACGAACCGGGACCGGAACCGGTGAGGAAGTCGGGGTCGGTCAGCTTGTCGATGCCCGCGTAGAGGAACGTGACGCCGAGGAAGAGCCGCAGCGGCAGCAGCGCGTGGCGGGCGGCGAGACCGCGCGCGCCCAACGGCCCTCCCGCGACCGGCCCCGGGTAGCCGCTGACGGCCCTGGGTCCCTCGTCCGCCCGGCCGCCTGCCGGTCCCGGTCCACGGCCGCCTGCCGGCCCACGGCCACCCGTTGGCCCCTGGCCACCCGTCGGCCCTGTCACAGACATGCGTCGCTCCCGCCTCTCGCAGCCGTGTTCGCGTGCGGAGGCGATTCTTCACCCACGGCCTACCCGGCTGGCAAGTGCCCCGCGACCTCTCCGGGAGACCTGCCGCGCAGCGCCGCAGGAACGGTCACTCGACCACGTCGATCGGATAGCGGTTGGTCTCCGCGCCCGCCGCCGTGACCACCTGGACCTCCACCCGCCCCGGCTCGACCTCGGCCGGTACGGGGACGTTCAGCACGGTGTCCGCCGGGCCCGCGAAACCGCCGGTCACCGGGATCAGCGGAGCGTGCACGTGGACGGTGCCGACCCGGACCACCACCCGGGCCAGCCGATCGGGTGCGGTGGCGCCCGGCGGGACGAAGCCCGCCCCCCGGATCTCGATGTCGTCGCCGGTGCGGATGGGCGAGTGCAGGTCCCCCATCTCCCGGGCCCGCACCACCGAGAGCACCACGGGGCGGCCGCCCTCCGCGTACTTCCCGGCCAGATACGTCGCCGCCGAGACGACGACCAGCAGGGCCAGCCCCCAGGGCAGGTCGGGCAGCCGCTCGGGCTGGCGGGACAGCCGGACCGCGGCGAAGACCACCGCGACTCCGTTGATGAGCACGTACTGCACGTCCGAGAACGCGCCCCGGCCCGCGTCGTCGGTCAGCAGATCGGCGGCGTGCGGCCGGTCGGCACGCACCTTCTGCAGCCGCCTGCCCTGCACCCGAACCGCCACCGTGCGGCGCACCACGACCGCGACCGCGCAGGTGAGCGCCAGTACGGTGACCACGCCGGCGCCGCGGGAGAGATCCAGCCCGGTCAGCAGCGCCCGGCGATCCCCCGGGGTGGGTGCCGCTGCCAGCTCGACGGCCAGCACCAGCACGGCGAAGACGGACAGCAGCACCCACCCGGCGGCCACCGTCCGGGAGGTGGACAGCCGGTTGTCCTCACCGATGACCGGCGCCAGCACCCCGCCCCGCGAACGGTGCAGCCAGGCGGCGACGGACAGCCCCACCGCCGAGACACCGGCCGCCACCAGCCCCGCGGTACGGCCCGTGGACCAGCCGCCCGCCAGCGCGGTCAGCAACTGCACCAGCAGCAGCAACCCGGCCGCGGCCCAGACGGTGCCCACGGTGCGCCGCCACAGCCGCGCCACCCACGCCTCGCCCTCCTCGCGGCTCCGGTCGGCGAGCGCCCGCGCCGCTCCGGTCAGTTCGTCGGACACCCACTGGCGGGAGGCCCCCGCCGAGTGCGCCAGCCCGACCGGGACACCCAGGCCCGCCGCCAGCTCGTCCCGGCGCTGCACGAAGGCAGCCAGCGCCTTGCGGTAGCTCTGGCGGGCGCCGTGCGGACAGTCGTCGCACTGGCAGGTCGCCCGGCCGCTGTTCTCGCCGCTGCTTCCGCTGCTGCTGCCGCCGCCGGTGCTACCGCTGTCGCCGTCGGAGGGGCGGGAGGGGATGAACGGCGGGGTCGAGGGGCGCGGCGGAGCCGAGGGAGCCGAAGCGGGTGACGCGGGTGACGCGGGCGAGGTGGGTGATGGGGTCGGCATCGGTGGAACCCTTGCGGTCGTTCCCTCCGGGGGGCGCGGGGTGCGCGGGGCGCGGTGGGAGGGGGACGTGGCGGAGCGTGCGCCGGGTACGCGGCCCGCGCCGGGGGCGGAGGCCTCTCGGGCCGCGCCGGTTGCCCCGGCCGTTCTTGCGGTTCCGGTCGTTCTTGCGGTTCCGGCCGTACCTGTGGTCCCGGTGGTCCCGGCCGTTCCTGTGGTCCTGGACGTCTTTGCGGTCCCGGTCGTTTCGGCCTTCCCCGTAGACCCGGCCTTCCCGGTTGTTCCTGTGGCACCGGATGCTCCGGGTGCGGCGCCTGAGCTTGTCGCGGGGCCGGGCGTGGTGGCAGAGCCTTTGCCGGTGGCAGCGCCCGGGTCGGTCGCGGCGCCCCTGTTCGGGCCGGTTCCCCGTGCCGCTGCGCTGCCCCTGGCGGCGCTGCCCCTGCCCGCGGCGGAGTCCCGTGCCGCGGCGGAGCTCTTCCCCGCGGCTGGGCTGGTGCCCGCGTTCGGGCCGGTGCCCCCGCTCCGGCCGGTGCCCGCGGCCGGGGCGGCGCCCGCCGCGGGAGCGGTACTCGCGGCGGAGCCGGTGGCGCCCGAGGTGGAGCCCGTATCGGAGGGCCGACCCGTGCCGCGGGCGGCACTCGAGTCCGGTGCGCCGCGGTCGTGCCCGTCGTCGTCGCCCGGGCCCTCCGGGCCGTCCTGCGCCGTGTCCACGGCCACTGTGCAACCCCGCCTCTCAACTTCCGTGGGTTGGAAGGGGATTGTGCCTTACATGAGCCGATGTCAGCTCAGCCGGTCCGGTTCGTGCCGGGTGATCCTCGTGTAGAGAGGTTGATAGCTGCGCCATACGGCAAGATCGCCGCCGAGCGGTTCGCGGGCTGTCACGACATTCCGGTGCTCGACGGGCAACGGCCTTCCTGCCGCCTTCGCGGGGAGCTGTGTCCCGCAGGCGCGCTCCGGCTGGAGGAACCACCGGGCTGCCGCGTCCACCGAGTCCCCGACCGCCGGCAAGCCGTGATTGCGCAGGATGACGGCCTTGTGCGGGTTGAGGACGGCAGCAGTCCGCGCGCCGTCCCCGTCGTCCACGGTCACGCCTGTCCGCCGGTCCGGAGGCGCGTGGTCCTCGTAGCAGGCGCACGCCTCCTGGGTGAGCGGTTCCAGCGGTTCCCCGAGCGCCGCGAAGACCCGCCCGTACGTCGTATGGCAGTGGGCGACGGTCACCACATCGAGTCGCGCGCAATGCACGTGAGAGTGAACCGCGCACGCTGCCTGATTGACGTGGCGGCTCCCCTCCCGCACTGGTGGCTTCGGTCGGCATCCTCGCCTGACCGGTCCGGCGGGTACGCGGTCCCGCGTCCGTCCCCGGTGCGCCAACTTGCCTAGGATGAGAGCACTTTGCGGAAGGAGGCGGCGGGCGTTGTTCCTGTTCATCTTGATCGTCCTCGCCACCCTCTGCATCGTGCTGCGCGAGCTGTTCGTGGTGGTGCGCGACAGGCGGCACAGGAGACGGCTCCCTCCGCCGTCCATCACCCCCGCGCAGGCCGCGGCGTACCAGAACCAGGTCTTCCGGGAGATCTGCAGAAGATCCACCGGGCCCGGCCGACGGGGAATACGCATGGCGGACTACTCCACGGATCAGGGATGGAACCGCGCCGATGTCATGCTCGTCCTCGCGGAACCGCTCAAGCATCGTCTGATCAAGACATACGGGTGGAAGCCCGGTAGCTATGGTCCGACGCAGGCGGGATGGGACGAGTACCGGAAGAATTTCATGTGGGCAGGGGGAAGCGAAGCGGTGCATATCTCGGCCAATTCCGGTGGTTTCGTCGTGGCGAACGTCAGCAGCCCGCATGCTGTGGCTCAAGGCGGTCACGGCAACACCGCCGGCGTGCACGACGTCTCACACCGGCAGTTGATCGACGCGCTGAGGGAGGACGCACGCAGCGCGGAGCCCGAGGAGGCCGTACGGGCACAGGAGTATGCCGACGACCTGGCGGAGGCGGTCCAGACCGAGAATCCACAGCGGACGGATCGGGTCCTCGCCCGGATCAACGCCCTGCTCGGCTCCGCGCGTTCGGCCTTCGCGCTGACCAGCGACCTGCTGCCACCCGGTAGCTGAACGCGGATCGTGAACGCTGAGCCGGTCGGTGTGGGTGGGCCGGTGTCGGTGTGTTGGTGCCGGCCGGTCGGTGTCGCTCGGTGTCGGCTGGTATCGGCGGCCCGGACGCCCTGGGGCCGGTGACCACTGGGACGGCGTCGCCCGCCAGGGCTGCTTCCGCGGCGGCCGGGATCGCGGCGGGCCCGAGCGGGGCCACGGGTTGCCGGGGCGGTCACGCGGGGCGCACCGCTCCGGCGTACGGCATCTGATCGATCGGAGCCACGCGCACCGCGGTACCGGGCCGGGGGGCGTGGATCATGCGGCCGCCGCCGACATACAGCCCGACGTGGCTGACGCTGTCGTAGAAGAACACCAGGTCACCGGGGGCGAGGTCGCCCCGCGGCACCCGCCTGCCGGCGTGGATCTGGCTGTATGTGGTGCGCGGCAGCGAGACGCCGGCGGCCCGCCAGGCGGCCTGTGTCAGACCGGAGCAGTCGTACCCGGACGGGCCCGTGCCGCCCCACACATACGGTGTGCCCAGGGCGCCGCGGGCGAACGCGACCGCCCGCGCGGCGCGGCCGACCGGCGCGGGTCCGGGCGACTCCTCCGGCGCCGGGTGGACTGCCGGGCCGCCGCCGCGGGCCGCATCCGCCTTCCGCGACGGCCGGTGCGGCCGAGTGCGGGCTGTGCGGGGCTTCTCCTCGAGCACGGCTGCGCGCTGTTCGGCGGTGAGCTCGCCGAGCAGCCGCTGCGCCTGCTGGAGCTTGGTGCGGACGGTGCGTTTGTGGCGGCGGGTGCGCTCGGCCGCCTCCGCCAGCTCCGCGGAGACCCCCGCCGCCTCCTCCCGCACCTGGGCGACCTGACGCCCGCGGTGCGCGGCGCGCTGCACGGCCGCCGCCTGCCGGTCCCCGGCGCGCTCGGTGGTCGCCGCGCGCTCAAGGTAGTCCTCGGGGGCGGCGGTGAGCACGAGGCGCAGGGCGGGGTCGACGCCGCTGCCGTCGCGGTACTGCGCCGCCGCGTAGGAGCCGAGCGTCCGCCGGGAAGCGTTCAACTTCCGCTGCCGGCGGGCCGCCTCGTCCCCCAGTGCCTCCAGCCTGGTCCGCGCGTTCCGCGCCTTCTCCCGGGCACCGTTGTACGCCTCGGTCGCCCGCTCGGCCTCCCGGTGCAGCCGGTCGACTTTCGCCTTGACGCGGGCCGTGCCCGGCTGCGGGGTCCGTGGCTGCGCCGAGGCGGACCCCTGGAGGGAGGTGGCTCCCGCGGCGCCCGCGAGGACGAGGGTGAGAGCGGTGCGGACCGCGGGCGCGGTGAACGCGGCGAAGGGGCGGGGGGTGGGCTTGCGGTGCGAGGCCATGGCGGCCGTCACTTCCTCACTGGTGCTGACGGGTCCTACGGGCGCGGCTGCGCACGTCCACGGTGCGGTGCGACGGTGCCGGGCACGTTCCCGCGGCGGCGCCGGGCGCATCGCACCTGCTCCTGCCGCGGGGGTGGCCGCGCCGACCGGCGGGGCGCGGCCACGTGACGAGGACGCTATGCGGAAGGGAACCGAAGAGGCACGGGGATGACCGCAAGTGAGCCGTTTCGTCCATTTGCCGTCCGGACCGCGTCACCCGTCGACTCGAAGCCGGGGGTCCATGCGCGGTCCTGACCGGCCGGGGGCGAGTGCCTGCGGGGAAGCCGGGGGCGTGCTAAAGGCCCCGAAAACACCCGGATACGCTCGCGGCCATGGACGTACTGATCAATATCTTCGTCGGCCTGCACATCATCGGCATAGCCGCGCTGCTGGGCGGCTTCCTCGCCCAGCTGAAGGCGATCGGCAGCGGCGAGGCCCGGATCAGCCCCAGCATGCTGCACGGGGCGCTGACCATGCTGATCACCGGCGTGGCACTGGTCGGACTCCACCAGGCGGACGGCGGCACGGTGAACAACGTCAAGGTCGGACTCAAGCTGGCGCTGCTCGTGGTGATTCTCGGAGTCACCTACGTCAAGCGCGACGAGGAGCGGCTGAGCGCCCCGCTCTTCGGCTCGGTCGGCCTGCTGACGACGGCGAACATCTTCATCGCCGTGCTCTGGGTCTGAGCGTGCACTCCTCGGCGGTACGGCGCATCCGGCGGTACGGCGGCATGAGGGCTGCCAGGCTGCCTGCGGCGCCGCATCGGCCGCACGGAACGAGTCGCAGAAAATACGCAAAAGGGTCAGCTGAAGGTGCGGGTGACCCCGGTTTTCCACAGGGCTCCGGAGTGTCGGCACGGCGGCCTAGACTCGGACGACGATGAGCAGCCTTTTCGACGACAGCTTCCTGGCGGACCTCGACGGCGCGGCACCCGAGGCGGGCGCGGCGCCGCCGCCCGACCCCGAGGAGGACGGGGGCCCGGCCCCCGCCGAGGAGATCCCGGACGATCTCTTCGCGGGCACCTTCGCGGGCGGCGCCCGCGGAACCGCCGCGCGTGACGCCCACCACCGCGACGGCGCCCCCCGGTCGGTCATCGACCCCGCCGCGCTGCTGGAGGGGATGAACGAACAGCAGCGGGACGCCGTGCTGCACGCGGGCTCCCCGCTGCTCATCGTCGCCGGAGCGGGTTCGGGCAAGACGCGGGTGCTCACCCACCGCATCGCCCACCTGCTGGGTGCCCGCAACGTGCACCCCGGGCAGATCCTCGCCATCACCTTCACCAACAAGGCGGCCGGCGAGATGAAGGAACGCGTCGCCGAGCTGGTGGGGCCGCGCGCGCAGTCCATGTGGGTCTCCACCTTCCACAGCGCGTGCGTGCGCATCCTGCGCCGCGAGAGCAAGAAGCTGGGCTTCACCTCCTCGTTCTCGATCTACGACGCGGCCGACTCCAAGCGCCTGATGGCCCTGGTCTGCCGCGACCTGGATCTGGACCCCAAGCGCTTCCCGCCCAAGGCGTTCAGCGCCAAGGTCTCCAACCTCAAGAACGAGCTGGTCGACGAGGAGGACTTCGCGGGCCGGGCCGCCGACGGATTCGAGAAGACCCTCGCCGAGGCGTACACGATGTACCAGGCCCGGCTGCGCGAGGCCAACGCGCTGGACTTCGACGACCTGATCATGACCACGGTCCATCTGCTCCAGGCCTTCCCCGACGTGGCCGAGCACTACCGGCGCCGCTTCCGGCACGTCCTGGTCGACGAGTACCAGGACACCAACCATGCCCAGTACCAACTGGTGCGCGAGCTGGTAGGCCCGGCCGAGGAGCAGGCCGAGCTGTGCGTCGTGGGCGACGCCGACCAGTCCATCTATGCCTTCCGCGGGGCCACCATCCGCAACATCCTCCAGTTCGAGGAGGACTATCCGGACGCGACCACGATCCTGCTGGAGCAGAACTACCGCTCCACGCAGACGATCCTCAGCGCCGCCAACGCGGTCATCGAGCGGAACGCGGACCGCCGCCCCAAGAACCTCTGGACCCGGGCGGGCTCCGGCCCGCGCATCACCGGCTACGTCGCCGACACCGAACACGACGAGGCCCAGTTCGTCGCCGAGGAGATCGACCGGCTCAGCGACGGGGAGGCCGACGGCCCCGGAACGGCGGGGAGCTCCGGCACGGGCAGCGGAGGCCGCACCGAGAGCGGTGGTGACGACGGCGCGGCCCGCGTCCGCCCCGGCGACATCGCCGTCTTCTACCGCACCAACGCCCAGTCCCGCGTCTTCGAAGAAGTCTTCATCCGCGTGGGCCTGCCCTACAAGGTCGTCGGTGGAGTCCGCTTCTACGAGCGCCGCGAGGTCCGCGACATACTGGCGTATCTGCGGGTGCTGGCCAACCCGGAGGACGCGGTGCCGCTGCGCCGCATCCTCAACGTGCCCAAGCGCGGCATCGGCGAGCGCGCCGAGGCCATGATCGAGGCGCTGGCCCTGCGCGAGAAGATCACATTTCCGCAGGCGCTCGCCCGTGTCGAGGAGGCGTACGGCATGGCCGCGCGCTCCCTCAACGCCGTCAAGCGGTTCAACACGCTGATGGAGGAGCTGCGCACCATCGTGGAGTCCGGCGCCGGTCCGGCCACGGTGCTGGAGGCCGTGCTGGAGCAGACGGGGTACCTCGCGGAGCTCCAGGCCTCCACCGACCCGCAGGACGAGACCCGCATCGAGAACCTCCAGGAACTGGCCGCCGTCGCGCTGGAGTTCGAACAGGAGCGGGGTGAGGACGAGTCGCCGGGCACCCTCGCCGACTTCCTGGAGCGGGTCGCCCTGGTCGCCGACTCCGACCAGATCCCGGAGGAGGGCGAGGACGACGGCGTCGTGACGCTCATGACCCTGCACACGGCCAAGGGCCTCGAGTTCCCCGTGGTCTTCCTGACCGGCATGGAGGACGGCGTCTTCCCGCACATGCGGGCACTCGGCCAGGCCAAGGAACTGGAGGAGGAGCGCCGGCTCGCCTACGTCGGCATCACCCGCGCCCAGGAACGGCTGTACCTCACCCGCGCCGGAATGCGCAGCGCCTGGGGCCAGCCCTCCTACAACCCGCCCTCCCGCTTCCTGGAGGAGATCCCCGCCGAGTTCCTCGACTGGAAGCGCACCGGCAGCGGGGGCGGCGGCCTGGGCGTCGGCGGGACGGGTGCGGCGACGGGTGCCGGGATCGGGGTGACCCTCTCCTCCAGCAGGGGAGCCGCCGCCCGGCGGGGCGGTCCCTCGGGGTTCGCGACCCGGCGGGCCGGCGACCGTCCGGTGGTCTCCCTCCAGATCGGCGACCGCGTCACCCACGACAGCTTCGGACTCGGCACGGTGCAGTCGGTCAAGGGCAGCGGGGACAACGCCGAGGCGACGATCGACTTCGGCGGCGAGAAGCCCAAACGGCTGCTGCTGCGCTACGCGCCCGTGGAGAAGCTGTAGGGCGAGGGCGCCGACGCGTCGCGCCCGGACCGCACGGTCCGGGCGCCGGGTCACGTCCGGGAGCCACGCCCCGGAGGCCGGGGCCGGTTCTCAGCTGATCCGGGGTCCGGTTCTCAGCTGATGCTGAGGCCCTTGCTCTGCAGCCACGGGATCGGGTCCACCGCCGAACCGCCACCGGGACGGACCTCGAAGTGCAGATGCGGGCCGGTGGAGTTGCCGGAGTTGCCGGAGTAGGCGATCACATCGCCCGCCTTGACCGAGCCGGAGCGGAGCTTGTTGCTGCTCAGATGGCAGTACCAGGTCTGGGTGCCGTCCTTCGCGGTCACGATGGCCATGTTCCCGTACGCCACACTGTGCTTCGTGGAGACGGTGCCGTCGGTCGCGGCCATCACGGGCGTGCCGTAGCTGACGGGGAAGTCGATCCCGGTGTGGATCGACATCCAGTTGACGCCTGCCTGGCCGTAGCGCGCGCTGAGCGTGTGGTTCTTGACGGGAATGACGAACTTGGGGCGCAGTGCCTCCTTGCGCGCCGCCTCCTTCGCCTTGCGCTCCTTCTCCGCTTCCTGGCGCTGCTTGAGGTCGATGCGCTCCTGGGTGCGGCTGGCGCGGTCGGCGAAGTCGTCGGCGTCCGCGGAGAGTCCCTGAAGTTGGGTGTCCAGCTTGCTGTTGACGTTCGAAGGCTTCACGGGAGAGGCGTCCGGCGCCGCGACAGTGGTGCTGTCCTTGTCCTTGCCGTCGTCGCCCATCACACTCGCCGCCGCCGCGCCCGCGACCCCCATGACGGCGACGGACGGAACCGCCACGGTCATCAGCGCCCGGCGGCGGGGCTTGAGGGAGCGTCGCCGTCCGCGCCCGTGCGACCCGCCGCCGCCGAGTGCGGCGGGTGCGCCGAGGTGCCCCTCCCGGACCTCCTCCGACTCCGACTCCGACGTCACGAGAAAGTCGGACTCGGCGGAGTCGAACCCGTGCTCATGCGGCGGTTCGTGGCCGAAGGCGTCGGCCTGCTCGTGCTCGTCCGCTCCGTGCTCGCCCTGCGCCAGCACGGAGAAGTTCCACTGGGCTGTGGCTTCCTGCTCCTGCTCGGGGTGGTGTCCGGAGGCGGTATAGCCGGGGTCGAAGCCGAACTGCGCGGTCCCATCCCCGTAACCGGTCTCCGCACCGCCGAAAGCGTCATGGTCCCCGTAGCCGCCCTGGGGGTGACAGCCTTCCTGCGCGGAGTGGCCGCCGGGAACGCCGTAGCCCCCCTGGTCGTCCTGCGGCCGTTCGTACCCGCTGAACGCGGCCTGCGCGTCGTAGGCCGGGGGCGCGTCGTACGCGGCGTGCTCGAAACCGCCGTATGCGGCGCCCTCGTACGCGCCGCCCTCGTACGCGCCGCCCTCGTACCCGGGCCGGCCGTCGTATCCGAGCCGGCCCTCGTACCCGGGCCGGCCGTCGTATCCGGGCCGGCCGTCGTATCCGGGCCGGCCGTCGTATCCGGGCCGGCCGTCGTGGCCGAACGCCGTGCCGTGGCCGTCGGTCGCCCAGTCGCCGGGTTGCGGAACTGCGGTCTGCCAGCCGCCGGTGCCCCAGGATGTCGTGTCCCAGTTGCCCGTCTCCTGCGTACCGAAGGTCCACTGGCCGGTGCCGTCGCCCGGTACGGGGTGCCCTTGGCCGAAACCGGGGGCGGCCGCGGCGCCTGCGGAACCGTCCGGGCCCGCCATCGCGTCGGGCTGGTAACTGCCGGTGCCCCAGGCGGTGGTGGCGTCCCAGGCGCTGGTGGCGGCGTTGCCGCCGTCACTGCCCGGGAGAGCGCCGAAGAGCGGATCGTCGCCGTAGGAGGGGTAAGAGCCGCCCGCGGGGTAGGAGTCACCGGAAGGTGTGTAGGTATCGGCCGAGTACGCGTCGTGCGGACCGGCCTGGTAGCTCTCCTGGGGATAGGCGCCGTACGCGGACTGTCCGTGGTCCACGCCGTAGGTGCCGTACGAGAAGCCGGAACCGGGGTCGTCGTCGGGATTCGGGACTCCCGACGGATGACGGTCGTTCACCACCAACTTCTCTTTCGCCTAGGCGACAGGGGCGGAGCAATGCGGGCGACTGTACCCGGGGGTATGCGACGGCCACAATCTTCGGCAGGTTTTGGCGACGCAGGAAAAGGGCAATCGGCCGCCTTTCGGCGGACTACGGACCGGCCGCAGCGGCTGAGTTCGAAATTCGTTCGAAAGAGTGAGCCGCTCGGACGGACCAGTCCGTCGTCCCGGTGCCCGATCTGACGATCATCGCCACCGGTACGCCCCCCGCTTCCAACTCACCCCGGAATAGGGCGGACGCGTCGCAACCCACCGGCAGCACCACATGGCCGACACCGCCGGCGTCGCCCTCTCACACCCTTGACCGACGAGCCGCACCGGCCGTTTCCGGCTGTCGGTCGAGGCCTCCGGGCGGTGCGGGCAGACCGTTCGGTCGGGCGTGCGGAGCTGTCGAGGCCGCGCGCCGAAACCGGAGCGTCCCGCGTGATGGGGCTGCGCCCACGCACAGCCGTCCCCGAGCGGCGAGCACGCCCCGCTGCGCGGCCCGCGGGACCGCGGCGACGGCGGGAAGCCGGGGCGGCCGGGAGCCCGGGAGGTCCTCCTTGAGGGAGGGCGAGAAGGCCCCGGCCCCGGCCCCGGCCGGGATCGGGGCCGGGATCGGGATCGGGATCGGGGCAAGGGGTCAGAGGATGGTCGGGGGGCGCGGGAATCCGGGGCCCGTGTGTGATTTCCCCCTCCCTTGCGAGCGCGGAGCGGGACGGGTGCGGGATGCTGGAGATAACGTGCGTTCACACCCCGGGGCCCGTTCCGGCCTGGAGGTCGTCCTTGAGGGAGGCAGTGATGGATGTGACGGGTCCGATCCGCGTGGTGGTCGCCAAGCCGGGGCTCGACGGCCATGACCGCGGTGCCAAGGTCATCGCCCGGGCCCTGCGCGACGCCGGTATGGAGGTCATCTACACCGGGCTGCACCAGACACCGGAGCAGGTCGTGGACACCGCCATCCAGGAGGACGCGAACGCCATCGGCCTCTCCATCCTCTCCGGCGCGCACAACACGCTCTTCGCCCGCGTACTGGAGTTGCTGCGCGAGCGGGACGCCACCGACATCAAGGTGTTCGGCGGCGGCATCATCCCCGAGGACGACATCCCGCTGCTCAAGGAGCAGGGCGTCGCCGAGATCTTCACCCCGGGTGCCACCACCACCGAGGTCGTCGACTGGATCCGCACCCACGTGGGCCCGGTCGCGGCCTGAGACCACGGGCGGCTGTCGGCCGCCGGTCTCCGTTCGCCCAGCCGCCCCGAGGGGCGGCCCCGCTGCCCGGCGGCCGACTCTTCGGCATCTCACCTCACGAGCCGCGCCCGAAGCCGCCCGCCGCTGGACCGCCGGTCCCCGAGGCTGTCCGGCCCCGGAACCGCCGGGCCCCGGGAGCTGCGGCGGCGGATCCCGGGAGCCGACGGACCGCCGCGCGCCGTCCGTCAGCCGGTCGGCCCGGAGACTTCCGGCTCTCGGTCCGGCTCCCTGTCCGGCACCTCGTTGTCCGGCACCTCGTTCCGGAGTTCCGCGAGCATCATGGCGCGCAACCGCAGGGTGGCCAGGAGCCGCTGGAATGACTCCGCCCAGTACGCACCCGCACCCGGGGACTCGCCTTCCTTCTCGTCGGGCACCGCGGCGAGCGGCGCCAGCCGCTCGGTGTCCGACGGGTCCAGACAGCGCTCGGCCAGCCCCATCACCCCGCTGAAGCTCCACGGATAGCTGCCCGCGTCCCGGGCGATCTCCAGCGCGTCCACCACCGCCCGCCCCAGCGGCAGCGGCCACGGCACCCCGCACATCCCCAGTACCCGGAACGCTTCCGACAGCCCGTGCGCCGCCACGAACCGCGCGGCCCACGCACCTCGCTCCTCCTCGGGCAGCACCGACAGCAGCTTGGCCGGGTCGCCGGGCCCTTCGGTGAACGGCTCGGTCGGCTCACCGATGAGTGCACGGGCCCACTGGGCGTTGCGTTGCCGTACGGCGGCACCGCACCAGGCCGCGTGCAGATCGTCCCGCCACCCGTCGGCGACCGGCAGCGCGACGATCTCCGCCGGGGTCGCCCCGCCCAACTGCTCGCCCCACACCTCCAGCGGGGCCGACTCCACCAGTTGGCACAGCCACCAGGCCCGTTCGCCCCGGCCCGACGGTGGCTTGGGCACGATCCCGTCGCGCTGCATGTCCGCATCGCACGTGTTCGGTGCCGTCACCGCGATGCCGTTGCCGCCGGTCGGGTCCGGGGCCACGCAGCCCCGGGCGCGGTCCGCCATCCGGCCGGCGAGCGCAGAGCCGGGCAGCGCCGCCAGCAACTCGGCCGCCGTCGCCCGCACTGTGCGGCTGCGGTCGGCCAACGCGCGCTCCAGAAACGGCTCGTCGGAGGAGTGCAGGCCCTCGCGCAGCGAGTCCAGGAACATCAGCCGGTCCTCGGCCCGCTCGGTCTGCCAGGTGGAGGCGAGCAGTGCCGTCGCGGCGTCCGGATCGCGTCGGCGCACCGCCGTGAGCAGCGCGACCCGCTCGGCGAACAGGCCCTCCTGCCAGACCCGCTCGGTCTCGTCCGGTCCGCCGTCCGGCGCCCGGCGGCGGACGCCGTCGCGCAGCGCGAACTTCCAGTCCGCGTTGTACCGGGCCAGCCACAGTGCCCGCGGGCCGGCGAACGCCAGTGTTTCGGCACGCAGGTCGGTACGGGCTCGTGCCGCGTCCAACAGAGCGGGCAACAGGGCGGTCGGCGCCCGGTAGCCGTGGGCGTTCGCCTCCGTCAGCCATTGCGGCAACAGCTCACCCAGATCCGGACCCGCGCCGCGCCGCCCGGACGCCGAGGCTCCGCCCGGTGCCCGGTCGGCCAGCAGCGCCGCCAGCCGGCGCTCGGCCGCGCCCGGCAGCGGTGGCCGCTCGTCGGCCGGTGCGGGCCCGGGCCGCTGCCCGGGGACCGCGGGACGTACACCGGCCCGCCGGCGGACCGTCTCGGTGGCCGCGGCGCCCAGGAGGGCCGTCACGCTCCCGCCGGGCGGCCGCCGCCGCTCGGCCCCCAGCAGTGCCGCGGTCACCAACTCCCCCCACTCCTCTAGCTCCTCCTGGTTCCCCCGTTCCTCCTGGCCCGCCCGCTCCTCCCCGTGCCCTCGGGGCTCCTCGTGCCCCAGGTCCTCCTGCTGCCCGCCGGTGCCGTCATGCGACGGCTGCGCCTCGCGGGGGTGCCGTCCCGTCTCCGTGCCGACCGCCATGTCCGCCCCTCCCGTCACGCCTGCCATTCGTGGCACCTTCCGCCCGTCCGTCTGCCTGTCCGCCGCCCACCTCGATCGGAGTCTTCTACTCCCCTCCGACCCCGCGGTCCTGCTCCGCTCTCACCGGTGCCCCCGTTCCGCCCCGACCGGGCAGGCCCTGCTCCCGCCCCCCCCCGATCGGGCCGGCGGCCCCTGCGTCGTCCCGGCCGATGCCTGACTGCCTGACGCCCTCCCTCTCACAGCGGGACGGCCCGGCCCTCGTGCCAGGCCGTGTGCGGGGCGAAGCCGCGGTGGCCGCACTCGCCGAAGACGGTGACCGGACCCTCCGAGGAGAGCGCCAGCAGTCTCCACAGGGCCGCCGCACCGGTGCCCGGCGCCACCGGCAGCGCGGACTCCTCGTCCGCCGCCGCCAGTTGCCAACCGGCGGCACCCTGACCGGACCGGCCGCCGCGGCCCGCCCTCACGGCGCCGCCCGCCGTGTCGGCGTCGGAGGGCGGCACGGGCAGCACACGCTCCAGCACACACGGACGGCTCTCCGCCCACGGATCCTCCCGGAGCATCCGCGCATAGCCCTCCAGTGCCTCCTGGACGCCTGCGCCGGAGGGCTGGAAGCCCGGCAGCAGTGCGCCATGCCGCCGGCCGAGAGCAGCCCGCAGCGAACCGGAGCCCGGGTAGTAGGCCAGCTCCGCGTCCAACGCCGCGCCCACCGGCAGCGCCAGCTCCGGAGCGCGGCCGCCCGCGCCGTAGGACAGCAGCAGGGCGTGCCGTCCCGCTGTCCGGCCGTACAGCCACACGCGGCGGACCGTCAGGCGCCCCTCGTCGGTGTCCCGCTGGGCCAGGACCAGCCACTCGTCCCGGACCAGCGCCTCCTGCTCCGCCAACAGGTCGGCCGCCTCCAGAGTCAGACCCACCCGGGTACGGACGGTGTCGGCCAACGGCGCGGGCAACTCCGCGGCCCGCCGCCAGCCGCCGACCAGCAGGTGGAGCAGGGCGCACTCGGCCAGCAGCCGACCGGGCCACCCCTCGCCGGAGCCGGGTATCGCACCCAGCTCGCGTATCCGGGCCGCCAGGCCCGGAGCCTGGGCGTCGACCATGCGGGCCGCCATCTCTTCCCACGGCGCGTACCCCCGCTGCTCCGCGCCCGCCAGCCCGCCGCGCAGCAGGTCCGCCAGCCGCTGCTCCAGCTCCTGGGTACCGGCCGTGATCCGCTCGGCGCGCTGCGCCGCACGGCGGTGCGCGGCCTCGGCCCGTACGTCGTCGTCCGCGCCGTGCCCGGTGCCTGCCGCGGCCTGTTCGGCTGCCGCCCCGTCCGGCGCGCGTCCCGCCTTCTGTTCCGCACGCCGCCTGCGGTCGCCGAGCCAACCGTCGGCCCACTCCGGCGGCTCGCCCCCCGCCACGACCGTCGTCTCGCCGCCTGCCCACAGCAGGAGCAGGCCGAGCGCGTGCTTGCACGGGAACTTCCTGCTGGGGCAGGAGCACCGGTATCCGGGCCCCTGGCCGCCGTCGAGATCCACCACCGTCTGGTACGGCTTGCTTCCACTGCCCTTGCACTGTCCCCAGACCGCGCCGTTGCCCCACCCGGCCTCCGTCCACGGCCCGGGAGCCGAGAGTTTGTTCCCCGCGCGACGTGACGCATCGTCCGGCGCCAGCGCCCTTACCTGCTCCGCCGTCCAGCGGACCGCCTGTCCACCCATGTCGAAGACGGTAGGCGGCGCCACTGACAACTCCCCGTCGACCGGGCGGAAGTGCAGGTCAGAGCGATTGTCAGTGCCGGGGTGCAGAGTGGTTCGCGGATCGGCCGAGGCGCTGCGGCGCGGGGGGTTCCCTTCCTTGGCCATTCCCTTGTCTTTTTCCAGAACCGGTCTGCTCCGAGGGGGAATTGTGACCGAGAGCCATGTCGCGGATCCGGCTGCCGAGTCCGTGGGAGAGCCGGCCGCCGGCCCGGCCGCTCCCGCTGCCGCGCTGCGGCCGCACGCCGAGACAGCCTTCGCCGAGGAGCTGGCGGCCCTCGCCGCGGCCGACGACCGTCCGCGGCCCGCCCGCTGGCGGCTGTCCCCATGGGCCGTGGCCACCTACCTGCTCGGCGGCGAGCTCCCCGGCGGCACCGTCATCACCCCCAAGTACATCGGGCCGCGCCGCATCGTCGAGGTCGCGGTCAGCACCCTGGCCACGGACCGCGCGCTGCTCCTGCTCGGCGTGCCCGGCACCGCCAAGACGTGGGTGTCCGAGCATCTGGCGGCGGCCGTCAGCGGCGACTCGACGCTGCTCGTCCAGGGCACGGCGGGCACCGCGGAGGAGGCGATCCGCTACGGGTGGAACTACGCGCAACTGCTCGCCCAGGGCCCCAGCCGGGAGGCTCTGGTGCCGAGTCCGGTGATGCGTGCCATGGCCGAGGGCATGACGGCGCGGGTCGAGGAGCTGACCCGGATCCCGGCCGATGTGCAGGACACGCTGATCACCGTGCTCTCGGAGAAGACCCTGCCCATCCCCGAACTGGGCGAAGAGGTGCAGGCGGTCGCCGGATTCAATCTGATCGCGACGGCCAACGACCGGGACCGGGGCGTCAACGAGCTGTCCAGCGCGCTGCGCCGCCGCTTCAACACGGTGGTGCTGCCGCTGCCGGAGACCGCCGAGGCGGAGGTGGACATCGTGGCGCGCCGGGTCGGCCAGCTCGGCCGTTCCCTCGACCTGCCGCCCGCGCCCGAGGGGTTCGACGAGATCCGCCGGGTGGTCACCGTCTTCCGCGAGCTGCGGGAGGGAGTCACCGGCGACGGCCGTACGAAGCTCAAGTCCCCTTCCGGGACGCTCTCCACGGCCGAGGCCATCTCGGTCGTGACCGGCGGGCTCGCGCTGGCGGCGCACTTCGGGGACGGAGTGCTGCGGTCGGGGGACGTGGCCGCCGGCATCCTCGGCGCCGTGGTCCGCGACCCGTCCGCCGACCAGGTGGTGTGGCAGGAGTACCTCGAGGCCGTCGTCCGAGAGCGGGACGGCTGGAAGGACTTCTACCGGGCCTGCCGAGAGGTGTCCGCATGACGGCTGGCGCAGGGGGCGCGGCAGGTCCGCTGCTGCTGGGGGTCCGGCACCACGGCCCGGGTTCGGCCCGGGCGGTCGGTGCCGTGCTGGAGGCGTACGAACCGGGCGTCGTCCTGATCGAGGGCCCTCCCGAGGCCGACGCGGTGGCCGCCGCGGCGGGGGACGAGGGCATGGTCCCGCCGGTGGCGCTGCTGGCCCACGCCGTGGACGAGCCGGGCCGGGCCGCCTTCTGGCCGCTGGCCCAGTTCTCACCGGAATGGGTGGCGATCCGCTGGGCCGTGCGACGCGGGGTCCCGGTCCGCTTCATCGACCTGCCCGCCGCCCACACGCTCGCCATGAGCGAGGGCGAGCAGGAGACGGTCCCCGGCGGCACCGACGGGGGTGGTGCCGCCGGGGACGCCGATCCTGGTGCCGACCCGGACGCCGCGCCCGAGGGCGGCAGCGGCGTCCGGCTCGACCCGCTGGCGGCGCTCGCCGAGGCGGCTGGGTACGACGACCCGGAGCGCTGGTGGGAGGACGCCGTCGAGCACCGGCGCGGCGCGGCTCCCGGCGCCGACCCCTACGAGCCGTTCGCGGCGCTCGGCGAGGCGATGGCCGAACTTCGCGCGGTGCACGGCGCGGGCGGCCACCAGCGGGACCTCGTCCGGGAGGCGCACATGCGGCTGCGCCTGCGCGAGGCCCGCAAGGAGTTCGGGGACGCCGGCACCGCCGTGGTCTGTGGCGCCTGGCATGTACCGGCGCTCACCGAGGCCGCCACGGTCACCGCGGACCGGCGTGCCCTCAAGGGGCTCCCCAAGGTGAAGGCCGAGGTCACCTGGGTGCCCTGGACGCACCGGCGACTGGCACGCCGGTCCGGATACGGCGCGGGCATCGCCTCGCCCGGGTGGTATCGCCACCTCTTCACCGCCCCGGACCGGCCGGTGGAGCGCTGGATGACCCGAGTGGCCGGGCTGCTGCGGGAGCAGGACCACCAGGTCTCCTCCGCGCACCTCATCGAGGCCGTACGGCTCGCCGGGACGCTGGCCACGCTGCGCGGGCGCCCGCTGGCCGGGCTGACGGAGACGACGGACGCGGTGCGGTCCGTGCTGTGCGAGGGCTCCGACGTGCCGCTGGAGCTGATCCGGGACCGGCTCGTGGTGGGTGACGTACTGGGAGAGGTGCCCGAGGGAGGCCCGGCCGTCCCCCTCCAGCGCGACCTCGCACGCTGTCAGCGCGCGGTGCGGCTCAAGCCGTCCGCCGCAGAACGCGAGCTCGACCTGGATCTGCGCAAAGAGACCGACGCGGCACGCAGCCGGCTGCTGCACCGGCTCCGGCTGCTCGGCATCGACTGGGGCGAGCCCGTCCGCTCCCGGAGCGGCAGTACCGGCACCTTCCGGGAGAGCTGGCGGCTGCGCTGGGAGCCGGAGCTGTCCGTGCGGGTGGCCGAGGCGGGGATCTGGGGCACGACCGTGCACGAGGCGGCCACCGCCAAGGCGCGGTCCCGGGCCGTCGAACCCGGCACCGCGCTGGCCGACGTCACCGCGCTCGCCGAACTGTGCCTGCTGGCCCGGCTGCCGGACGCGCTTCCGGTGGTGATGCGGGTGCTGGCCGACCGGGCCGCGCTGGAGTCCGACGTCGGCCACCTGGCGCGGGCCCTCCCGGCGCTGGTGCGCACGCTGCGCTACGGCGATGTGCGGGGTACCGACGCGGGAGCGCTGGCGGAGGTCGCCGGTGGAATGGCCGAGCGCGTCCGGGTCGGCCTGCCGCCCGCCTGTGCGGGGCTGGACAGCGAGGGTGCCCGCGAGATGCGCGGCCATCTCGACGCCGCGCACCAGGCGGTGAACCTGCTCGCCCGCGACCGGTCGGCAGCGGACGGTGCGGCGGCGCCGCCGGACACCGAGAACGGTGCGCCGCCGGACACCGAGAACGGTGCGCCGCCGGACACCGAGGGCGGGTCGGCCGGAGATCTGCTGGACCGATGGCGGACGGTACTGCGCACCCTCGCGGGCCGGGACCGGGTACCCGGCCTGCTGCGGGGCCGCTGTGCGCGGTTGTTGCTGGACGACGGCCGGTTGCCGGACGCCGAGGCGGAACGGCTGGTGAGCCTGGCGCTGTCGCCGGGAACGCCTCCGGCTGAGGCCGCGGCGTGGATCGAGGGGTTCCTCGCGGGCGGCGGGATGCTGCTGGTCCACGACGAGCGGCTGCTGGCACTCGTGGACCGCTGGCTGGCGGGCGTGCCGGCGGACGCGTTCACGGATGTGCTGCCGCTGCTGCGGCGGACGTTCGCCGAGTACGAGACGGGGGTGCGGCGCACGCTCGGCGAACTGGTGCGCCGCGGTCCCGCGGGGGAGGGCGGCCGCCGGGGGAGCGGCGAGCGCGCGGGGCTGCCCGGGTTCGGTGCCGGGCTGGAGGCGCGGCGGGCCGACGCCGTGCTGGAGACGGTGCGGCTGCTGCTCGGCACGGCGTCCGCCGGGGACGGCGGCGATGCGGCGGACAGGAGTCACGAACGGGAGGGGGCACGGGCATGACGGTCCGAGAAGAGCCGGCGGAGTCCGGCGGGGCGCAGCCCACCGGAGCCGCGGCGGACGAGCGGCTGCGGCGCTGGCGGCTGGTGCTGGGCGGCGGCGCGGCGGACGGCACCGGCTGTGCGCTGGGCGCCGCCGACAGCGGGATGGACGGGGCCCTGGAGGCGGTCTACGGCGGGGCCGGCGGCAGCGGTCCGGCCGGCGGCGGCAGCGGTACCGGGACCTCGGGCGGGCTCGGCGCCTCGGCGCCGCGGATCTCGCGCTGGCTGGGCGACATCCGCACCTATTTCCCCAGCTCCGTCGTCCAGGTGATGCAGCGCGACGCGATCGACCGGCTGGGGCTCTCCGCGCTGCTGCTGGAGCCGGAGATGCTGGAGGCGATCGAACCGGACGTGCACCTGGTGGGCACCCTGCTGTCGCTGAACAAGGCAATGCCGGAGACCAGCCGGGAGACCGCGCGCGCGGTGGTCCGCAAGGTGGTCGCCGAGCTGGAGAAGCGGCTCGCCGCACGCACCCGCTCGACCCTGACCGGCGCGCTCGACCGCTCCGCGAAGATCAACCGCCCCCGGCACCGGGACATCGACTGGAACCGCACCATCCGCGCCAATCTCAAGAACTACCTGCCCGAGTACGGGACGGTCGTCCCCGAGCGGCTGATCGGGTACGGGCGGGCGGCGCAGTCCGTCAAGAAGGAGGTCATCCTCTGCATCGACCAGTCCGGGTCGATGGCGTCCTCCGTCGTCTACGCGTCCGTGTTCGGTGCGGTGCTGGCGTCGATGCGGACGCTCGACACCCGGCTCGTCGTCTTCGACACCAGCGTGGTGGATCTGACCGAGGACCTCGACGACCCCGTCGACGTGCTCTTCGGCACCCAGCTGGGCGGGGGCACCGACATCAACCGGGCGCTGGCCTACTGCCAGTCCCGGATCAGCCGCCCGGCGGAGACCGTCGTCGTACTGATCAGTGACCTGTACGAGGGAGGGATACGGCAGGAGATGCTGAAACGGGTCGCCGCGATGCAGGCGTCCGGTGTTCGGTTCGTCACCCTCCTCGCCCTCTCCGACGAGGGCGCGCCCTCCTACGACCGGGACCATGCGGCCGCGCTCGCGGCGCTGGGTGCGCCCGCCTTCGCCTGTACGCCCGACCACTTCCCGGAGGTGATGGCGGCGGCGATCGAGAAGCGTCCGCTGCCCGTGCCGGAGTAGCCCGGCCGGCCCGGGAGTCCCCGGGAGTCCCCGGGAGTCCCCGGGAGTCCCCGGGTGTGCGGGACGGGTGCCGGTCGGTGCCCCGCACACCTTCCGGGTGTGCGCTGTGACCGTTGTCACCGCGTATGTGTGAGGTGCGATTTAGGCACCGCACGCACGCAGGGCTAACCTGCAAGGCGGACATGCCGCGCGACCCGTGGACGCCGCGGCCCTGCGGCACGCCCACGCTGACATCGACCGCGAGACCACTGATTAAGGGGACGGACGCGCGTGGACCTGTTCGAGTACCAGGCGAGGGACCTCTTCGCCAAGCATGACGTACCGGTGCTGGCCGGTGAAGTCATCGAGACATCCGAGGCGGCGCGCGAGGTGACCGAGCGGCTCGGCGGCCGGGCGGTCGTCAAGGCGCAGGTCAAGACCGGCGGCCGCGGCAAGGCCGGCGGCGTCAAGCTGGCCTCCGACCCGGCGGACGCGGTCGAGAAGGCCGGTCAGATCCTGGGCATGGACATCAAGGGCCACACGGTCCACAAGGTGATGCTCGCCCAGACCGCGGACATCCAGGAGGAGTACTACGTCTCCTTCCTGCTCGACCGCACCAACCGCACCTTCCTGGCCATGGCCTCCGTCGAGGGCGGCGTGGAGATCGAGGAGGTCGCGGCCACCAAGCCGGAGGCGCTGGCCAGGATTCCGGTGGACGCCATCGAGGGCGTGACCGAGGCCAAGGCCCGCGAGATCGCCGAGGCCGCGAAGTTCCCGGCCGAGCTGGTCGACCAGATCAGCAACGTGCTGGTCAAGCTGTGGGACGTCTTCGTCAAGGAGGACGCCCTCCTGGTCGAGGTCAACCCGCTGGTCAAGACCGCCGAGGGCAAGGTCATCGCGCTGGACGGCAAGGTGTCGCTGGACGCCAACGCCGACTTCCGCCAGCCCGAGCACGAGGCCCTGGAGGACAAGGCGGCGGCCAACCCGCTGGAGGCCGCGGCCAAGGCCAAGAACCTCAACTACGTCAAGCTCGACGGCCAGGTGGGGATCATCGGCAACGGCGCGGGACTGGTCATGTCCACCCTCGACGTCGTCGCCTACGCGGGCGAGGCGCACAGCAACGTCAAGCCCGCCAACTTCCTCGACATCGGTGGCGGCGCCTCCGCCGAGGTGATGGCCAACGGCCTGGAGATCATCCTCGGTGACCCGGACGTCAAGTCCGTCTTCGTGAACGTCTTCGGTGGCATCACCGCCTGCGACGCCGTCGCCAACGGCATCGTGCAGGCGCTGGAGCTGCTCAAGTCCAAGGGCGAGGACGTCAGCAAGCCGCTGGTCGTCCGCCTCGACGGCAACAACGCCGAGCTGGGTCGCAAGATCCTGACCGACGCAGCGCACCCGCTCGTGCAGCAGGTGGACACCATGGACGGCGCGGCCGACAAGGCCGCCGAGCTGGCCGCCAAGTAAGCCCGGACGAGACCGAACGAGGACACCGACACACCATGGCTATCTTCCTCACCAAGGAGAGCAAGGTCATCGTCCAGGGGATGACCGGCTCGGAGGGCCAGAAGCACACCAAGCGGATGCTGGCCTCCGGCACCAACATCGTCGGCGGTGTGAACCCCCGCAAGGCGGGCACCACCGTTGACTTCGACGGCACCGAGGTGCCCGTCTTCGGCGGCGTCAAGGAGGCCATGGAGGCCACCGGCGCCGACGTCACCGTGATCTTCGTCCCGCCGAAGTTCAGCAAGGACGCGGTCATCGAGGCCGTCGACGCGGGCATCGGCCTCGCCGTCGTGATCACCGAGGGCATCGCCGTCCACGACACCGCCTACTTCTGGGACTACGCGGCCCAGAAGGGCAACAAGACGCGGATCGTCGGCCCGAACTGCCCCGGCCTGATCACCCCCGGCCAGTCGAACGCGGGCATCATCCCGTCCGACATCACCAAGCCGGGCCGCATCGGCCTGGTCTCCAAGTCCGGCACGCTGACGTACCAGATGATGTACGAGCTGCGCGACATCGGCTTCTCGACCTGCGTGGGCATCGGCGGTGACCCGGTCATCGGCACCACCCACATCGACGCCCTCAAGGCGTTCGAGGCCGACCCGGACACCGACCTGATCGTGATGATCGGCGAGATCGGCGGCGACGCCGAGGAGCGTGCGGCCGACTTCATCAAGGAGAACGTGACCAAGCCGGTCGTCGGCTACGTCGCGGGCTTCACCGCGCCGGAGGGCAAGACGATGGGCCACGCGGGCGCCATCGTCTCCGGCTCCTCCGGTACCGCGCAGGCGAAGAAGGAGGCCCTGGAGGCCGCGGGCGTGAAGGTCGGCAAGACCCCGTCCGAGACCGCGCGGCTCGCGCGGGAGCGCCTGAGCGCCTGACGCCTGAGCGCCTGACGCCTGAGCGCCTGACGCCTGAGCGCCTGACGCCTGAGCGCCTGACGCCTGGGCACCCGGCTTCAGCCGCCCGACGGGCCCGCACCCTCCGGGGTGCGGGCCCGTCGGCGTGTCCGGCCGCGTCCGGATGGAGCGGAGGGGAGGCAGGTCCCGGCTACGGGAGGTCGCGCAGATGCCCCCGGGTGTTGGTGGACCGCAGCTGGGGGAGATATGCCTGCCCGGTTCCTCCGGCCGGTGCCCGGACCGAGGAGCCCGCGCTGTCCCGCTCGGTCGTGGGGGAGGAGCGCGTGTTCGTCCCGGTGCCGGTCCCCGTTCCAGTCCCCGGCCCCGCTTCCGGGCCGCCCGGGAACATCGCCGGGGCGAATGTCACCCGTGGTGCCCGCTCCCGCTCCTGCGCCGGGGCGCTGCCGCCGGTCTGTGGCGTCAGCAGCGTGAACGCGGTCGCAGCGGCCACCGCCGCCGTCAGGCCGACCGAAGCGCGCGTCCACAGCCGCGTCGTCCGCGCGCTGCCGCCCCGCACCAGTGGGGCGGGGACCGGGCGCACCGGCTGCGCTGCGGCCAGCTCGCGCAGCGTACGGGCCAGCACGGCACCCCGCCGACGACGCGGCGACCGTGCCAGCGGTGGCCAGCTCTCCTCCAGCGCCGCCCGCCCGTGCGCGATCCGTCCGGCCGCCGCCTCGGTGCTGCACTCCGCCTCGGCGGCCGTCTCGGTCAGGGCCAGTCCCAGCCCGTAGTGCAGCAGCAGCGCGGCCCGGTAGCTGCGTGGCAGCTCCAGGAACGACTCCAGCACCGCGCTGTCGGCCGACGAACCCCCGCAGACCTCAGGTCTGCGGTGTCTCGGATGGAACTGATGCCAGGGCGAGAGCGCGTAGTCGTACACCGTCGCCCGCACCGTCCGGGTCGGATCGCCCCCTGCCAGCACCTTCGGCCAGTGCTGCCACGCCTGGTGGAACGCCCAGCGCACGGCCCGTTCCGCCACCTTGCGGTGCCCGCACAGCAGCAGTGCCTGGCGGGTCAGTGCCCGCGCCTGCCACAGGTACAGCTCGTCGAACGCGGCGACCGGATCGTCCGGCAGCGCTGTCGTCCGCCGGGCCGACCGGACGAAATCCTCGACCGGGCCGGGCACATCCGCCACCACCTCGACCCACGGCTCCGGCTCGCTCCGCGGCGTCGGCGCCGGAACCCGCGGCGAGCCGGTCTGCGGCTGTGCTTCGCTCCGCGGGATCGGTGTGACGGGCTCTGCTTCCTCCCCGCCCCGCGTCGGCGTCTGCGCTGGTGTCTGTGCCGATGTCTGCGTCTGCCGCAGCGGCTGTGCCTGCGGCCGTGGCTGCGTGTGTGTCTGCGTCTGTGTCTGCTCGGACGGCTCCTGCTCCGAGGGCTCCTGCTCGGACGGCGTCTGCTCTGTCGCGGAGGTGTGACCGGCTTCGGGGCGTGGAGCGGTGTCGGATCCGGGTGCGGGCTCGGGTGCGAGCGTGGGTGTGGGCTCCGTGCCGGGCCCGCACCCGGACTCGGAGCCGGGCCCGGGTGCGGGTCCGGGTTCGCCCGTGGGGTCGGACGCGGATCGGGCCTGTGCCGTCTCCGGGGCCTGCGCGGCGGCTCCCGAGGCCCGCGCGGCGGCCTTCGGGCCCTGGGCTGCCGCCCGGCCGCCGGTGCTCTTCCCCCTCTTCCGATTCCTCGTCCCGTGCGCCGCCTTCTCCGCGCTCGTCGTCGGCCTCTTCCCCGTCCGGGCTTTCGCCTGGGTCTTCGTCCGGGCTTTCGCCGGAGTCCGCGCGGCCGGAGCCGCTCCGGGTGAGGGCGCGTCGGAAGCTTCCGGGGAACGGGGCCGGGCCGTGTTCCGGGCGTCGTCGGAGGAGGAAGAGAGAGGCATACCGCTTAGCTTGTGCGACACAGCGACAAAATGCCTGCTACTAGGGCAAAACGGGTGTTCTTGGCAGCATGGCGCTGTGAGCCCCCTGACGCACCGCGGTCCGTCGCTCTCCCCGGGCCGCCGCCGCCCTCGTCTCCTGCCCCTCACCAGCGGATGGCTGCTGGGCGGTGCGGTGGCCGCCGGACTCGGGCTCGGCCTGTCCGCCGTCGTCGTCCTGCTGCTGTGGACCGTCTCGCCGTATCCCGTCGGAGGAGCGGACGAAGCCCTGCGCACGGCGGCGGACCTGTGGTTGCTGGCGCACGGCGCGCAGCTCGTGCGGCAGGAAGCACTGACCGGCTCGGTGGCACCCGTGGGAGTGACGCCTCTGCTGCTGACGGCGGTACCCGTGTGGCTGCTGTGGCGCGCCACGCGGGAGGCGCTGGACGCGCGGCCGACCGCGGACGACGACTACGGGCCGTCGGAGGTGGCGGTATGGGTGTCGGGCGGCTATCTCCTGGTCACCGCCGCCGTGCTGGCCTCCGCAGCCGGCGGTCCGCTCGAGGCGGAACCCGTCAGCGCGGCCTGTCACCTGCCGCTGTTCGCCCTGCTGGTGACGGGGCTGTGTGCGGTCCGCTGCCTGCCGCCCCACGCGCTCGCGAGGAGCCGGGCCGGCCTTCTCGCGAGGCTGCCGGATCCGGCCCGCACCCGGTTGCGTGCCGCCCTGCGCCCTGTCACCCGGGAGCGGGTGATCGTGGCCGTACAGGCGGCCGGTACGGCCACCGTGGTGCTGTGCGCCGGCGGCGCGGCACTTCTGGCGGCTGCCCTCGTCTGGAACGCGCGCGCGGTGTTCGGGTCGTTCCCGCAGTTCGCGGGAAGCGCATCCGGGTATCTCGGGCTGCTGCTGCTCACGGTCGCGCTGCTGCCCAACGCGGCGCTGTGGGCGGCGTCCTACGTTCTGGGCCCCGGCTTCACGCTGGGCGCCGGTAGTGTCGCGGGCCCGCTCGCCACGACGGCGGCCCCGCCGCTCCCGCCGTTCCCGCTGCTGGCCGCCGTGCCGGAAGAGGGCTCCGGCAGCGTTCCGGAGTGGTGTCTGACCGGTCTGGTGCCCCTGCTGGGAGGGCTGCTGTGCGGCTGGTGGGTGGGGCGTTCCGAGGTGGCTGTCGGGCCCGAATCAAGTCCCGGACCCGGTTCCGGCCCCGGACCCCGACCCGGTCCCGGGAGGGCGCCGCGCGGTGGACCGGTCCGGCGCGCCACCGTCGTGACCGTCCTGCTCGCCGCCGTGTTCTGCGGGGCCGTCATGGCGCTGCTCACCGCGAGTGCGAGCGGCCCCCTCGGCGACGGGGCGCTCGCTCATGTGGGTCCCCGCTGGTGGCAGGCCGGAGGTGCGGCGTGCGCGTGGATGGCCGCTGTGGGACTGCCCACCGCGCTGTGGGTCGGCTGGTGGACGCGGTACCGCACGCGCAGGGCGACGGCCGCCGCGGCGCAGGCCGTGCGGGCCGCCGTGCTCGCCGCCCGCGGCTACGGCCCCGACCCCGCATGGCACACCGACGAGGTGCGCCGCGCACGCTGGTCCGTGATGAAATCCGCCTCCGGCGGCCTGATGCCCGACTTCGCGCCCGACGACTTCGACGGGCACCGCGGCCTCGAACGGTCCGCAGCGGGCGAGGCGGAGCGAGAACGGCGGAGCACGCCGCCGTCCGCACCGCGTACCGACGCCGACCGGCCCGCACCCGCGCCGGAGCGCCCGCTACCCGGCCGCGACGCCGTGGCCCCCGGCGCGCCCCGTGGTGGCACGTCGCCCTGTGGCGACACCCCGCCCTGTGGCGATGTACCGTCCCCTGCCGACGCCCGGCCCTCCGCAGGCGCCGCGCCCCCCGCCGACGTCCCGGCCCGCCCGGACGAGACGGTTCCGGCGGCCCCCGCGAAGTGATCCGTCGAGTACCGGGGTCCGCCCGTCCGCACAGTGGTGAGGCCGGTGGCGCCCGGTGGCGTGGTGTCGGCGGGTCAGCGGTCCTCCAGGAAGGGCCGCAGCTCCTCGGGCAGGTGCCGGGTGCAGTCGTCCCGGGAGGACTGGGTGAGCGCGTCGTTCTGGCAGGCGTAGAAGTCGCTGTACACGAACTGGAACGCGAAGGTGGCCCCGACGATCATGAGCGTCAGACTCGCGGTGACCAGGCCGCTGATGGCCGCTGTTCGCTTGGCCTTGGCCGCCTGGGCGGGCGTGACGGCCAGCGGTACCCGGGGCTTGCCGTCCGCGTCGCCGCCGGCGCCCTCCTGCTCCGCGCCGCGCGCCGTGCCGGCCACGTCCTCCGCGGTGGCCGCGGCACCCTTGCCCCTGCCGTCCTTGTCCTTCTTTCCGGCCTTTCCGGCCTTTCCGGCTTTCGTCGCGGGCTTGCCTCCCGACTTCGTCGCGGAAGCGGGCAGCTTGCCGCGCAGCGCGTTGCTGCCCCAGTAGAGCGAGAGCGCCCCGAGCAGCAGCGCGACCTGCGGCACGCTCAGCAGCGCGAAGAACAGGCCCCAGATTCCGGCGTGCAGGGAGTAGCGGGCATGGCGCTGCAGGGGGTCAGTGGGGTCCCAGCGCATCCCGCGGGTGCCGCCGGGGCCGTCCGGGCCGCCGGGACCGCCCGGTCCGGAAGGGCCCTGGTCGCCGTTGTTCCGGCCGTCCCCGCTGCCGCTGCCCGCCTTGCCGGGGCCGCCGCCGAATCCGCCGCTCTGCCGCCCGGGCTGCCGGGCGCTCCACTGGCTGCCCCAGCCCGACGCCTGCCGTTCACCGTCCGAGCCCCCGGCGTCTTCGCGATCCCCGCCCTGCGAGCCGCCGTCGGCCGAGCCGTCAGCCCGGCCCTCCGTCGGGCCGCCGTCCGACGAGCCCGCGGCGGTGCCCGACCCCTGGCCGGAGGGTCCCGAGGGCCCCGAACCTGTTCCGCCGGCCCCCGGCGACCCGCCGGTGCCGCGCTCGCGCGGCACCCGCGGCTCCCACGGCCGCTCCGGCTGCCCCTCCGGCGGCGGCGCGAAGGGGTTGTCCTCGCGGGAGGTGCTGTCGGATGCGGCCGCACGGCGGCGTCGGTCGGTCATCTGGTGTGTGTCTTCCTCATCGCTTCCGCGTCGCTTCCATGGCCCTGGGCCCTGAGCCCCCGCGGGAACCCAAGGAGACCGTGTCCCTGACGCTACCTTCCGCATGCGCCCCCGTCCCGTGGGGGCCGTTCCGAGTGCCGGTATCGTTGCCGACGGTCGGACGCTTCGTAGAGTTCCCCGGAATCCTCGGGTCCACGTGTTTGTACGACCGCACAATTCCGTCTCCCCGCGAGAGAGAGCCCTGTCGTGGACGCGCAGTCCTTCCGTCCCGTCGCCCCCGTGCGCCTCGTCGTCCTGGTGTCCGGGTCCGGCACGAACCTCCAGGCGCTGCTCGACGCCGCGGCCGACCCCGCGGTCGACGCCCTGTACGAGATCGTCGCCGTCGGGGCCGACCGGAGCGGTGTCGAGGGGCTGGCGCGGGCCGAGCGGGCCGGGATCCCCACCTTCGTGTGCCGGGTCAAGGACTTCGCCGACCGCGCCGAGTGGGACGCCGCCCTGACCGGGGCGACCGAGGCGCACGCCCCGGACCTGGTGGTCTCGGCGGGCTTCATGAAGGTGGTCGGCAGCCGCTTTCTGGCGCGGTTCGGCGGGCGGGTCCTCAACACGCACCCCGCGCTGCTCCCCAGTTTTCCCGGTGCCCACGGCGTACGCGACGCGCTCGCGTACGGCGCGAAGGTGACCGGATGCACTGTCCACTTCGTCGACGACGGCGTCGACACCGGTCCCGTCATCGCGCAGCGCGCGGTCGAGATCCGGGACGAGGACCACACCGACGAGGGTGCCGCCCTGCACGAGCGGATCAAGGAAGTCGAGCGACGGCTGCTCGTCGAGGTGGTGGGGCGCATCGCCCGCCACGGCTACACCCTCGAGGGGCCGAACATGAGAAGGGTACGACTGGGTCATGAGTGAGAATGCTGCGCTGGGCGCCAAGCGGCCGATCCGCCGCGCGCTGGTCAGTGTGTACGACAAGACCGGGCTGGAGGAGTTGGCGCGGGGGCTGCACGCCGCCGGGGTGCAGCTCGTCTCGACCGGTTCGACAGCGAAGCGGATCGCGGACGCCGGGGTTCCGGTCACCCCCGTCGAGGAGCTGACCGGCTTCCCCGAGTGCCTGGACGGGCGGGTCAAGACGCTGCACCCGCGCGTGCACGCGGGCATCCTCGCCGACCAGCGGCTGGCGGCGCACCGTGAGCAGTTGGGCGAGCTGGGCGTCGAGCCGTTCGAACTGGTGGTCGTCAACCTCTACCCGTTCGCGGACACCGTCGCCTCGGGCGCCTCCGACGACGCCTGCGTGGAGCAGATCGACATCGGCGGACCCTCGATGGTCCGCGCCGCGGCCAAGAACCACCCGTCCGTGGCGGTCGTGGTCAATCCGGACCGCTACGGCGAGGTCCTCGCGGCCGCCGAAGAGGGCGGCTTCGACCTGGCGGCACGGAAGCGGCTGGCGGGCGAGGCGTTCCAGCACACCGCGGCCTACGACGTCGCGGTGGCCGGCTGGTTCTCCGGGTACGCCGACGCCGCCGAGTCCACCGACGCCGGGTCCGGTGCCGGGACGGCGGGCGGGGGCGGCCGGGAGCACGACCCGTTCCCGTCCTTCCACGGCGTCACCTACCAGCGCAAGAACGTGCTGCGGTACGGCGAGAATCCGCACCAGCCCGCCGCGCTCTACACCTCGGGCGACGGCGGACTGGCCGAGGCGGAGCAGCTGCACGGCAAGGAGATGTCGTACAACAACTACGTCGACACCGACGCCGCGCGCCGCGCCGCCTACGACCACACCGACCCGTGCGTCGCCGTCATCAAGCACACCAACCCCTGCGGCATCGCGGTGGGCGCGGACGTCGCCGAGGCGCACCGCAAGGCGCACGCCTGCGACCCGCTGTCCGCGTACGGCGGTGTGATCGCCGTGAACCGGCCGGTGTCGCGGGAGATGGCCGAGCAGGTCGCGGAGATCTTCACCGAGGTCGTCGTCGCCCCCGGCTACGAGGACGGGGCGCTCGAGGCGCTCTCCCGCAAGAAGAACATCCGCGTGCTGCGCTGCCCGGAGGCGCCGGCGGCGCCGGTCGAGTTCCGTCCCGTCGACGGCGGCGTCCTGGCGCAGGCCAAGGACGTGTTCCAGGCGACGGGCGACGATCCGGCGCACTGGACCCTGGCCGCGGGGGAGGCGCTCGGCGCCGACGAGCTGGCCGAACTCGCCTTCGCCTGGCGGGCCTGCCGGGCCGTGAAGTCCAACGCGATCCTGCTCGCCAAGGACCGCGCCACTGTGGGCGTCGGAATGGGCCAGGTCAACCGCGTCGACTCGGCCCGGCTCGCCGTCCAGCGCGCCGGTGCGGAGCGGGCGCTCGGCGCCTACGCGGCCTCGGACGCGTTCTTCCCCTTCCCCGACGGGCTGGAGGTGCTGACCGCGGCGGGCGTGCGCGCCGTCGTCCAGCCGGGCGGCTCGGTCCGCGACGAGCAGGTGGTCGAGGCGGCGGCCGAGGCGGGCGTGACCATGTACGTCACCGGGACGCGGCACTTCTTCCACTGAGCGCCGGGCCGGGTCCGGCACAGGAAGGTCCGGCACAGGAAGGTCCGGCACAGGAATCGGGTCGGGGCCCCCCCCCCCCGGGGGGGGCCCCCCCCCCCCACCCCCCCCGGGGCCCCCCCCGGGGGGGGGCGGGGGGCCGGGGGCCCCCCGGGGCGCCCGGGGCCCGGCCCCCCAGAACCCCCGCACCCCCCCCG